>DALZEF010000001.1:0-31786 GCA_031979385.1 Timonella sp.
TCACTTCACCATCAACCGCGAGACTCGAAGATGCCTTCGGCACCGTCACAACCACAGTTGCAGAGGCATTTCCTACCCTCTGGTTGTTCTTCGCAGTGATCTTCACTGTCGCGACAGCCTTAACCACATCGACGGTGATGGTGTCGGATGAAGCCGCAAAGGTTTTGTCCCCCGGGTACAGAACCGTAAGTTCGCGCGACCCAACCGAGAGGCCCTTCGCAGTCACAGTGGCTTTGCCCTGCGAAAGTTGCGCGGTTCCCAACGAAACGTTTCCATCCCTGACCTCGACTCGGCCGGTAGGTTTGCCCTTCGCAGAAGTCACACTCACCTTGATTGCTACGCTCTGACCAGCAGAAACTTGGTCAGGTCCAGAAGCTGCTAGAGCAGTATCGGCAAGAGTCACTCCGGCTTTAGGAACAACAATGACCTGTTCCGCCTCCACGTTTCCGGCTTTGTCAATCGCACGATAAACGATGCGTGTCTCGCCTTGACCTGCCTTGATGACAGAGTCATATGGAAGATAACCTCCCGTGGTTTTGTACTCAACACGAGCAACTCCAGAACCTTCATCAGCGGCTCTGAGCGTGACCGTCCTGTCCTTCTCCTGAAGGGAAGCACTCGAGACCGGTGCAATGGAATCGATTTTGAGTGTCTGCTGTTCGTTCAGCGCACTGTTGCCAGCCTCATCAGTTGCACGCACTTGGAATGTGTGCGCCCCTTCACCACTGATACCAAACGAACCATCAAACTCAATCCAGTCACCATCATCCAACCGATATTCGAGAGTTGGCGCGGCAGTGACATCATCGGTTGCCGTTGCTGTGACGGTCACATTCTGGCTGGTGAACCACCCAGATTCCGGTTCCTGCGGACTCACGCTCACCGAAACAACCGGCGCCGTCGTATCAGGCACCTCCGGTTCGGGTGCGCCCTCCAGAACGGTGACGGTTGCCACCGCAGTGGTGGTGCCGGTGCCTTCAACGGTTCCCGAAACCTCAAACTGTCCGGGAGTCGCAAGTGATTCGTCGCTGATCGGCGCCCAAGTGACAGTTAACTGCTCACGTGAACCGTCGTTGTACTGCACGGTCACAAACTGTGGCAATGCCGGTGACACACCAACCGTCGTCGTACGTTCAACCGGGTCAATGGTGTTGATCTGACCTGGAGGTGTCGAGCGGACCCAGACAGTAGCCTTCACCCTCACCGAGGTTCCGGTCACCACACCCACGACCTCAAACGAGCCATCTGCGGAAACCTGCGCCTCAGAGACCTCCGCCCAGGTGATGCCGGCGAGCGCACGGGCACCATCGTCGTAAATCACCTCCAGTTGCTCAGGCAACTGTGGCAGTTCTCCCACCGAGGTGCGTACGTCAATGGCTTCAACGGAGGTGACTGCCGGCGCGAAAACGCGCCATTCGGTGGCACCCACCGCAGCGCCCGGGCTTGCGGTCAGGGTAGCCCTCAGCCGCGTGGTGGTTACTGCCTCAAAGTCAACCGAGTTGGTCTTGGTGCGTTCCACCGTGTATTCGCTGGTGTTTTTTACGTCAACGAACTTCTCGCCATCCCAGTACTGGATCTTCCAGGCCGTGGGTGGTGCCACTCCCTCTGAGGCACCGGCCGGCTGGTCTGACCAGAAGTCAATTGACGACGAGTTCACGCGTACCGGCGAATCCCAGTCGTATTGAATCCAGCGGGTAGCCGAACCGCCTGGCCAGGTAGCCCAGATCTCTGAGTTGTTGCCGCCGGTGTAGAACTCGCCCTTGCCGTCATTGATGGCGTTGATATTGTTCCAACCTGCCACAAAATCGGTGGATGACGTGGCGGTCGTGGCTACGTTCGTTCCCGCTGCGCCAACGTCCACGGTAACGTGCACGGTGGCTTGAGCAGTCTGATCGCCGTCTGAGGCGTTCAGTGCGAGCGTGTAGGTGCCGGATTCGGTGAAGCGGGCAGTGGTGCTGGCCGAGTTCGGATTGTCAAAGATGACAGTCGCGTCTTCTGGTGCGATGACAGACCACCGTGCGGTGAGGGTTGCATTGGGTTTTGCATCGTCGCCAACCTGACCGACCAGTTTGACCGTGCCGCCCGAGGTTCCGCTCTGGTCTACCCAGGCCTGTACGGTTGGGGCCTGATTCTCTGCAAGTGGAGTGCCAAGCCCTGTGTTGCGTACCTGCACTTCCTTCACACCGGTCTTTGCTCCGGCAGCGTGCGTGACGGTTACTCGAATCTTACTTCCGGTAACCGGAGCGAATTCTGCCACGTTGAGGTTTCCGGCCGGCGACGATGGTGTGCGCCGCTGGTCGGCGATGGTCTTCCAGGTAGACCCGTCAAGGTATTCGATCTGGTACATGGACGGTGCCGCGTAACCCTGACGGGTTCCAGCTTGCCGTCCACCCTGCGGCAGGTCAGAAGATGAGGTGCGATAGAAGTAAACCCGCACATCGTCGAATGTCTGTGCTGATCCAAGATCAATTTCAATGGAGTCCGTGGCGTTGGGTGAACCAACGGTTCCCCAGAATGGTTCGTTAATGGTGGTGCCGTCTACTGCACCGGTCCCGGTGAATCCGCTCGTGGCAAAGGAGGTGGTGACGTCTTTGCCTTCAGCCAGGTTTGCGGCGTCAAGGGCATTGGTGCGTAGGTCTTGACCCGCCTTGGCAAACAGGTCAACTACCCGGTCTTCATCGGCGAAACGTACAGCAGCAACGGCAGCAACACTGTTCTCATTGACGGTGGTCACGGTGACGTTGTCGTCTTTCTCCACGATCTCACCAGTGGCCGGGTCGTAGACGACTCGTCCGAGATCTGACACGGTGAAAGCCAGTTCGCCGTCGAGGAATACGGAATATCCCTCGGGAACCTCGCTGCCGTAGTGCTGGGTGCCGTCCACCTTGTCCCACACAATGGTGAGGTCCTTATCGCGGTAGCGAATGTTGTCGACCATGAAGTGATCGAAGTCGATGTTAATGGGGTCAAGCTCGATCTTGTTGTCTTCTCGGGTTCGCAGGCCCGCAACATCCTCGATCACGGTGAAGTTCGTGGTACCCAACATGGTGTGGTGAATCCACGAACGGTAACCGATAGCCTGCTCGTCGCCCCAGTCGGTATTGGCCTTTGCGCTGTTCCAGAACTCATTTTGATCTGGCAGACGATTGTCCCCGTTGATGTAGTGCGCCCAAGCGTTCCAGTACAGGAGCTTCTTGTAGTAGTCCGCGGTGACATACTCGTTTTCGTAGTCACGCAGCACCGAGGAAAGCATCCGGAAGGTCACGGTGGAGTTGATGACGGAGAAGTTGTTGGAGCCTCCGCTGCCGCGTTCTGCCGCGTCTGCCTGGTTTGCGGTGTAGAACGGGAAGATCGGGTACTGCTCGCTGTCTTCCCACAGCCGCAGTGCCTCAACGTAGTCGTCCTTGTAGTCTGCGTCCCCTGGTTTTGGCACCAACCCTACCGAGAAGGGGTAGTAGTTGTTGATTTCCTTCCAGTCGACGAGTGAACCGCTGGCGCCAGCCCGGTCCACCTGCTTGTGCTTGATGAGTTTGTCGTCTTCATCCCAGAGGGTGTCCATGAGGGATGTTTTGACGTTTTGCGCAAACTCCTCCATTTCGTCGGCCTTCGCGTCGTTGCCTGCCACTCGGTACGCCGCTGCGGCCGCGTGCGCGTTGGAGTATAGGTAGGCGCTTTCGGCACGGTCCATGTTGTTGTTTTTGTTGCCGTTGTGTGCAGCCCAGTCAAATGACACTGCGTCTGCGTCGTTGCCGGTCATCGCACCCCAGTCGTATTCCAACAGGTAATTGTTGTTGGAATCGTAGGCATCGATGAGTCCGGTGACGTCGTTCTCGCCGTAGCGGGCGAGGTTTTCGGCAATGCCGCTGGGGCCACCATGTAGCAGGTAGGAACGCCAGCCTGCTTCAGTAATGTACTGGGTGTAACTGTTGGACCAGTTGGCCGGGGATCCGGGGTTGTCCACGAATTTTCCACTGCGTGCGACTTCACCAGCGCTCACCCATGAACCGTACGCATAGCTTGGGTCGCGCAGATACTTTTGGTCGTCGATGAACATACCCGTGGTGAGCACAATGGCGTTGTTGTACCCCAACACACCTTCGATGGCGGTGGGGAACTGGTAGTCGTTTCCGGCGACGTTTGCGTCCAGAGTGTTGAAACGCATCAGCCACCAGCGGTAGAACAACGTCTTGTCGATGTTGTCCTCTGGGGTGTCGATGTACGGAATGTTGTCGCCCCACCACTTGTTGTAGGCCGTCACGTGTTCGGTGTACGCCTCTTGTGGGTCAAATGCCGCATACTTCTCGTATTCCGCGTTGGACTCGGGGAGTTCGATGGTGGTCAAACCCATTTGCACCTTAAAGCTGGCGGTTTGTCCTGCTTCTGGGGTGTATGTGCGGGTCAGCGTGTTGTTTTCGGTGACCACGAATCCCTGTGCACTCAACCGTGGGAACACGGTGGTGATGTTGTTGCGGGCGGTGAACGTTCCGGTGAGTTCGTCCCCATCTGCGCCGCTGATGAGTGGCGATGCCACTCTTATGGTGTAGGTCTTTCCTGCCTGCCCACCCGTGATGTCCAGATTGGCGACGAGCACATTCTCGTTCGTCATGAATTTGGTTTGGGTGACGGTCAAGCCGGCCGCCTCGTTCTTGTGCACTGATTTCCAGTAACTTGGCGTTTGCTTACGCTGCGCGCCGTCCTCAGTGAGCGTGATGGCTTGTTCGCCGTCATTGAGCGTAATCGTGTAGGCGCTGTTGAAACCGGTTTCGTGCCAGTAGGCCAGCGATCCAGCGAATCCCAGCGTTCCTGGCTGATGGGTGAACATGTATGCAGCACGTCCGCGAGAGAACAGGTACTGGTTGGTTTCCCCCGAACCGCCTGTGGTTCCGGTGCGGACAAGCATCTTGTCCATCCAGAAGTCGGTGTCGGTGTCTTTTCCCGCCCCGTTTTCCAGATCGGCTTCAAACTCCTTCTGCAGTCGCCCATGTATGGACTGATCAGAGATAAGACCTGGAACAGGGTTGTCACTACCAGCGAATGTTGGATAGCCAATCCCCGCATTGGGTTTGGCAAGTGGTGCCTCGTCAGCGGCTGCCGGCGCCGCGCACATTGTTGCCGTCAACGCGGCGGACAAAGTGGTGGCCAAGACAACCCGACGACGTTGTGCGTTGCTGCGGTTTCCCGGAGTTCTCACACTGAGCCTCTCTTCTTTGAGTGGTATTCGGATTGTGCCAGTGAATCAGTACAGAAAGTTAACCGCAAGCGTTTTCGGTATTTTCGGTAATGTTGGTAAAAGTCCGCATCATGTGCCACACCCCAGGGAACACCGGCGCGATCCTCACAAAACCGCAGCCCGGCCCCCCTGTGCCCGATCTCAGAGAACATCCGCCCCATCCACCTGAATGGGCACCTCTCCCCATGCCCATCGTTTCGGGCTGACCTCGCACGGCGCCACGTCTCAGCCTACGGTCACGCTGTCCACAAAGTGGATAGTCAGCGCTTACACTATTCGGCAAGCACCGTTTCATTTATGCGTTCCATCCCTACCCTTGGAAGAAACACACATGCCTGTCAGTAAAGACTTCATCCAGGTTTCGCATGCAGGTTCCCTGCCCCGCACCCCAGAGTTGATAGCCGCATACGCAGCGCGTGAGAATGGGCATGAAACCACCGCCTTCAACCAAAAGTTATCAACGGCCGTGGCGGACCTCGTGCAGCGACAGAAGGCCATCGGGATCACCATCCCTGGCGACGGTGAATTCGGAAAATCCATGTCTTCGACCGTGGACTACGGCGCTTGGTGGAGTTACTCGTTCCAGCGAACCTCAGGCCTAGAGTTGGACCATGATGCGAGTTGGCTACTCAATGACGTGCAATCTGTAGCCGATGACGTCAAGATCACGGGTTTCCTCAACCGGCGCGATCGAGCCACCTTCTCAGACGCCTACAACGACCCAGACTCGGGCATCTTCACCTCAAACCAAAACGCGGAGCCGAAACCCTTTCCCAAGGTTGCCGGCCCCATCGCCTACATCGGACACGACGCAATCGCGCAGGACACCACCAACCTGCGCCGTGCGCTCGACGCGGCTGGAGTCACAGACGGCTTCATCACCTCGATCGCCCCCGGCTCGGCAATGCGAATCGGCAATGACCACTACCGGACTGACGAGGAACTCGTCTACGCGTGGGCCGATGTCATGCGCGAGGAGTACAAGGCGATCATCGATGCCGGGTTGATCCTTCAAATCGACGATCCATCACTCGCGGAGAACTGGGATCAAATCACTCCCGAGCCAAGCGTCTCGGACTACCTTCGCTTCTCCCAAATCCGCATCGAGGCCCTCAACCATGCACTGCGTGACTTACCTGAAGATCGCATTCGGTATCACCTGTGCTGGGGTTCCTGGCACGGACCACATACGACTGACCTCGAGTTCACGCACATCGTTGACCTCATGCTGCAGGTACGCGCGTCTGGTTTTACGTTCGAGGCCGCAAACGTGCGTCACGAACACGAGTACACGGTGTGGGACAACGTAAAACTGCCAGAAGGAAAGTACATCATTCCAGGTGTCGTCTCACACGCAACCAATGTTGTTGAGCACCCAGAGTTGGTTGCCCAGCGCATTGAGCGGTTCGCGGAGCGAGTAGGGCGCGAGAACGTGGTTGCCTCGACAGACTGTGGTCTTGGTGGACGCATTCACGCGGATATCGCATTTGCAAAACTTGAGTCGCTGGCACGCGGCGCGGAGATCGCCTCAGCACGACTGTGGAAGTAACCCCGCGATAGATCTCTCGTGACACCATACCCCTCGGGCGCGACCGCAACCGACCTCTCCGCGGTCGCGTCCGAGTTCTCTCGTCCAACCAACCTGCACGCACACGATCCGTTGAGTTACTCGATGATTGAGCGCAGGCTCTCCTCGAACAGGGCATCCATCTTCGTCTTGTCGGGGATAAGCATCCATTGGATCTGCAGGCCGTCAAGCACCGCCATCAGGAGCGAGGCGGCCCTATCGGGATCTAGGTCCGGGCGTGTCTGTCCCTGGGCCTTGGCCAACTTCAGGTACTCGACGTACATCGCGTGGATCTGCTCGTATCGTTGGACAAAGTAGTCGTGCGCTGGGTGTTTGGGGTTGCCAGCCTGCGCGGCGGTTGCCGCGAACAGTTCAACGAGTCCAGGCGTGGTCATGTTGTGCCGCGTGATCTCGATTGCTACGTCTATGGACATGCCACGTTCCGCAATGCGCTCTTTAATGAGGGCCTCAACGCGTGCGTCCCGCTCGCGCAGTACTTCGATGAAGAGGTCTTCCTTGGTTGGGAAGTGGTGCCGGATACCCGGATGGGATATCCCGCACAGCGTGGCGATGTCTCTCAGCGATGCACCGTGAAACCCGTAGGTTGCAAACTGCTTGTATGCCGCGTTGAGGATTCTTTTCTTGGTCGCTTCGCTTTTCTTGTAGCCAGCGTTCACTGAGGTACTGCTTTCCATGGCTGTGAGATCTTGTTGTTCATCGCTCAGCGGGGCCGCCGATGAGGGCCGCCTGGCTCTTCTTTGTGGGGTCGCAACGATCCTCCCCCAACGCCTCACCCGATGTCGCGGGTCAGTCGCGACTCTTGTGTGCTGCAAATTTGTTCGCTTCGCTTGGGGAGGCAAAGATCTCCGCGAAAGCCTTTTCGAGCACGCTCTCCAAGCAGACTTCCTCCGGGCCCATCATCCACTGGATGCCAATGCCGTCCAAGAGCACCACCATTGTCTGTCGAGGCCGTGTCCTCAAGGTCTATGTTCCGGCGCACCGTGGCTTGTTCCTGTCCGATGCGCGGATACTTCGCGTAGAGCCTACGGCGTTCGGCGTACGTCATGACGACGAAGTCATGCGCGGGGCGATCCGG
Organism: Timonella sp.; assembly: GCA_031979385.1. Lineage (GTDB taxonomy): Bacteria > Actinomycetota > Actinomycetes > Actinomycetales > Cellulomonadaceae > Timonella. Next base: position 7,894 of record DALZEF010000001.1, read on the forward strand.
ACTTCCACCCTGAGCTGCCGTTATGGTGAACAGTTCGAGAATGCCGGGAGTGGTCATGTTCTGGCAGGCAATTTCGACCACGCCCTCAATCGAAACGCCCTTTTCAGTTATCCATGTCTCCACACTACTGCGGACTCGGCTATCGCGCTCGCGAAGGACTTCGATGAACAGATCTTCCTTGGTTGGAAAGTGGTGCCGGATACCCGGATGGGAGATCCCGCAGAGCGCGGCGATCTCCCTGAGGGATGCACCGTGATAGCCATAGGTCGAGAACTGCTCGTATGCCGCTTTGAGCACTCTTTCCTTAGTTGCTGAGCTCTTCTTGTAACCGGTACCCACTGTGCCCCCTGCCTTAAAGCGTGAATTAATACTCAGCGCTATAAGAATTTCTCGTCTTGCCACCAAGGCATCTACGGGTGACCCGTGGCAGTCAGACTGTTGATGTTCTTTGTCTCCCATACCGGCTGCAGATCCAACAGGACAGACAAGCCGTACGGCATGAGCACCGTGTAATGTAGCGCTTCTTGCAAACTTTTTCACCTCTGAGCATCGCAGTTGTGACTAGGTATACACCGTTGCCTGCACCACATCGACGACGAAAAAGGCGATGACCGGGGCTCACTTAACCCCGCTCACCGCTAACGCATAACTATACGTTCAATGTAATTGCAACAAAAACTGCCCGAGTGGGAAGAATCTCCGCTGTTCGACGACTGCAGAAGTTCCTCGCGTCAGGACGCCCTCGCCCACTTGACGTTCGGCTGTTCCCAATTGGCCATTCGAGCCAGTAACTGCGGCATGGTCGATTCCACAATCAATGAGTCTCGGTAGTGGGGTTTGAGGAAACCGCCCACGATCATGCCGTCGATCGCCTTGAGCAGCCCGTCCCAAAATCCGTTGATGTTCAACAGTGCAACAGGCTTGGCGTGGATACCCAACTGCTGCCACGTCCATACCTCAAAGAACTCCTCGAGGGTTCCAGAGCCACCGGGGAAAGCGATAAACGCGTCTCCTTTGCGGGACATCGCGAGTTTCCGTGCGTGCATGTCCTCAACGACCTCCAACGAGGTGAGATTCGGATGGGCGACCTCGGCGTCCACAAGAACCTTGGGCATGACGCCATGCACTCGCCCTCCGGCTGCAAGCGCCGCGTCGGCCACGGCACCCATCAGTCCTGCCCGGCCTCCACCGTAGACGATCTCGATGCCCGCTTGAGCCAACTGCGCGGCAGCCTCCTGAGCAGCCTTACGATACCCAGGTACGCTCCCATTGGCCGATCCGGTGAAAACAGTTACGCGCGAAAGTGGGTGTTGGTTCATCACACTGGCAGTTATATATCGAGCCTCTGACATTCGATACGGAGACACACCTAAACACTAGATATGTCTCATCTATTAGAACGCCGCACCATATATTGTGCCCGAAGTGGCGCCTGCGCAAGTTTCAGGAGGAGGACCACGGCTCTCCGAGCGCCTGTGACACCAGGGCCTCGATCGCAAACTTCGTGGGCCGCGTATGCGGTCCACCACCTACCTCGACCTTAGTGCTCGCCCCGTTTCCCCAGCCGTTGTTACCGTTGGGTTGGCACTGTGACCGTAAAACATGGTCACAGTGCCGACGGAATAGTGACATCGGCTCACGGCAACTCTAAACCTGCCGCTGGGAGACGTGGGAGCGCTACCATAAACTAGGTGGTGCGTCCGTCTGGCTGCCTCACCGCCCCTGGGAAACACCCAGCCGACCTCACCGTGGAGTTGAATTATGACCGACGTCACCGGCATCCCCTACCGCGACGCCTCCCTCCCCATCGCCGAACGCGTATCCGACCTGATCTCACGTATGACCCGTGAGGAGAAGGTTGGACAGATGCTACAGCTTGACGCGCGCGGCGACCTCAAGCACCTCATCAACGAGCGCCACGTCGGTTCGATCCTGCACACCTCCCCAGAGAATCTGATCGAGGCGCACGCACTCAACGAGAGGACCCGGCTGGCCATTCCACTGATCGTGGGTGAGGACTGCATTCACGGCCACTCGTTCTTCCCGGGCACCACGATCTTCCCCACCCAACTCGGCATGGCAGCGTCGTGGAACTACGAACTGACCGAGAAGGCCGCCCGGGTCACCGCAATCGAGGCCGCCGCAACCGGCATCCACTGGACCTTCTCCCCCGTCCTGTGCATTGCGCGTGACCTGCGCTGGGGCCGCGTCAACGAAACCTTCGGCGAGGACCCCCACCTCATCGGCGAACTCGCCTCCGCGATGGTCAAGGGGTACCAGGGCGAAGGCCTCAAGGACGAGACCGCGATCCTGGCAACCGCGAAGCACTTCGCCGCCTACTCCGAAACCCAGGGTGGCCGCGACGCCTCCGAGGCAGACGTATCCCAGCGCAAGATGCGCTCCTGGTTCCTCCCCCCATTCGAGCGCGTGGCCAAGGAAGGCTGCCGCACGTTCATGCTCGGCTACCAGACCACCGACGGCGTACCCATCACGATCAACGACTGGCTGCTCAGCGACGTCCTGCGCGGCGAGTGGGGCTACACCGGAATGCTCATCACCGACTGGGACAACGTGGGTCGCATGGTGTGGGAGCAGAAGGTCATGCCGGACTACACCCACGCAGCCGCAGCAGCCGTCAAGGCCGGAAACGACATGGTCATGACCACGCCGCTGTTCTACGAGGGCGCACTCGATGCGCTCGACAAGGGCATGCTGAGCGACGCAGACCTCGATGCAGCCGTCGCTCGCATCCTCACCGTCAAGTTCGAACTCGGCCTGTTCGAAAACCCACGCCGACCAGACCCGGCCCGCATCGAATCAGACTTGGGCACCCAAGAGCACACCGCGATCAACCTCGAGATCGCACGCCGCTCACTCGTGCTGCTGGAAAACGACGGTGTGCTGCCACTCGCTGACTCGTCGCCAAGCGCGCCGCAGGCCAAGAAGATCGCCGTCGTCGGCCCGAACGCGCACGACCACCAGTACCAGCTCGGCGATTGGGCGGGCAACTCCGGCCAGGCGGGCTGGATGCCGGACGGACACAACACCCAGCAGATCACGACCGTCTTCGAAGGCCTGCGCGACGCAGTCCCCGCCGGTTGGTCGGTCGAATACGCGCGCGGCGCGAACGTCGTGGAACTCGCCGACGACCCAGCGGGCCAGTTCTTCCCCGACGGTCAGCCGCGCCCACAGGTCGCGGTACCCGCACCCGTGGACCAGGAACTTCTCGACGAGGCGGTCGCGGTGGCCTCCGAAGCAGACTACGTTGTCGCGGTGGTCGGCGACGCGATCCCACTCGTTGGCGAGGGACGCTCAACCGCAACGCTCAACCTGCTGGGAGGCCAAGAGGCGCTGCTCGATGCGCTCGCGGCAACCGGCAAGCCCGTGATCGTGGTGCTCCTCGCTTCGAAGCCACAGGTCATGCCCGAATCGGCAACGGGAGCCAACGCCGTCATCTGGGCCGCCAACCCAGGCATGCGCGGCGGACAGGCACTGGCCGAACTGATCCTCGGCAGCATCGAACCCACCGGCCGCCTGCCCATCTCGTTCGCCCGCCACGTCGGCCAGCAGCCAACCTATTACAACCAGATCCGCGGCCAACACGGCGACCGCTACGCCGATCTGACCCAAGACCCTCAGTGGGCATTCGGCTACGGCCTGTCCTACACGAGCGTGGAATACTCGAACCTCAGCCTGTCCCACACCGAGGCTGGCGTCGAGGACACCATCGTTGCCTCGGTGACCCTGACGAACACCGGTTCCCGCCCCACCATCGAGACCGTGCAGGCCTACGTGTCCGACGTGGTGACCTCGGTGTCGTGGACCGACAAGGAACTCAAGGGCTTCACCCAAGTCGCCGTTGCACCAGGTGAGAGCGTCATCGCCCAGATCTCGATCCCGGTGTCCTACTGCACGATCGTTGACGCCCGCGGACGCCGCATCGTCGAGCCTGGACAGTTCGAACTCCTCGTAGGACCATCGTCCCGAGACCGCGACCTGCTGCGCGCCGGTTTTGTCGTCCAAGGCTAGGTCTGTTTGGATAACACTTAGGTAGGGGACTCCTTAATCCCATGCCTACGGGGGCAAGGGTCGCCGGCCATTGGTCGGCGGCCCTTGTTGTGTCTACGTTCCCGCTGCACTGTGCTGGAGTCTGTAGGGGCCTGGTTACCCCATGCCAGTGCTATTTGGATTAGTGCCCTATCCAGCAAAACGTGAAACCGCCACTACCGTAGACTGTTTCCATGCACGGCCCAATGGCGTCCAACCTCGCACCGAGGCCTTCTTCTCGACAACCCAGCACCACCGAACTGCTCAACGCTATCGCAGTGTGGGTTCTGTCAGCCCTGATCATCGCCGTGGTGCCTCTACTGGATCAGATCGACCACGAGGCTGGCGGCCTCTACGACAACCTCCAGCCTTGGCAGCTCATCGTCGTCTGCACGGTCGTCACCCTGCAATCAGGCGCGTTCCTCCTGTGCGTACGGCGACCAGAGACAACTTTCATGGTCGTCTTCCTTCTTCCCTGGCTGATCTGTCTCGTAGCACCCAGCGCACTGTTCAACGCCTCCACGCTGGCGGTGCTGGTGGCCAGTTTCCATCTGGCGTTGCGCCTTCCGGCGAGGCGCACCTGGAACTACCTTGTGCTGGGCATCGCCTCGCTTCTGGCCAGCCAAACAATCAACGATCTGCGCGTTGACCCGCAGCAGGACCTGGTGCCTGTCGGCCTGCTTGCGCTCATGCAGGCGGTGTCATCCGTTGTCATCCCCGTTCTCATCGCACAGTTTGTCGCCGCTCGCCGCGAGAGCAAAGTGGCTCACGCCAACGAATTGTCCGCACTCAAACGCGAACGAGGAGCCATCATTGATGCGACGGTGGCGCGGGAGAGAACCGCCATCAGCAGGGAACTGCACGACATAGCCGCACACCACCTGTCCGGCATCGCGATGATATCAGCGGCGATGGAACACCTCGTCACCACCGATCCCGAAGCGGCCATCAGCTCTGCGCGCCACATCCGCGAACAAAGCACAGCAGTGCTTGCTGACTTGCGTAAGCTGGTCGGCCTACTGCGAGAGGAAGCCCCAAGCACCCGCTCCGTTGAATCGCTCGTCTCCATCGAGGACCTGATCGCCGAGCGACGTACCTCGGGCCAAAAGATCGAGTTCCTCCCACCGGAAGACATACACGCCCTCGGGCAGGGCGTTGGCCCACTCGCACAGATGGTCGCCTACCGCATGGTCCAAGAGGCACTCTCGAATGCGGCACGGCATGCGCCGGGTGCAGCCTGCCGTGTCGAGTTCGACCCAAGTGATGCCGGGATGCTGACGATCCGTGTCGTCAATGATGGCCCCGCGCGATCAATGCCCTCGGAGACGACCGGCTTCGGACTCTTGGGCATGCGAGAACGCGCCGAACTGGTCGGCGGACAACTAGTCACCGGCCCGCTGCCAGATGGTGGATGGATCGTGGACCTGAGACTCAACCGGGAGACCATATGACCCATCCACTCACAAGCGAGGATGGCAGCATCCGGGTCCTCGTCGCAGATGACCAACCACTCGTCCGTGCCGGTCTGTCAGCCCTCCTCAACGCCGAGGCGGATATCGAGGTGGTCGGGCAGGCCAGCGACGGACGGGAAGCCCTCGGCCTGGTGGAGACACTAGAACCTGACGTGGCCTGCGTCGATATTCGCATGCCGCACATGGACGGCATCTCTTTGACCAGAGAACTCAACGCAGCGGGGAGGGAAACCCCCGTACTGATATTGACCACTTTCGATATCGACGACTACGTCTTCGGGGCGCTTGAGGCAGGTGCCTCAGGCTTTCTCCTCAAAGATGCCGATCCGGCGGTGATCGTTCACGCGGTGCGGCAGGTTGCGGCAGGGCTCGGCACCATCGATCAGTCCTTGACCCGCAGAATCATGCACGAGTTCGTGCAGCGGCGTAGGTTGCAGCCAGTCAGTGGGACAGCCGCCTCCAGTGTCCTGACCCCACGTGAACACGACATCCTCCTGCTCCTTGCCCAGGGAATGTCGAATGAGGAGATCGGCGTTGAACTCGTCGTGGAACTCTCCACAGTCAAATCCCACATCGCTCGGATGCTTCCAAAGATCGGAGTGAGGTCGCGCCTACAAGCCGTTGTGTGGGCCTATCAAAACCATATTGTGGATGTTCCGCCGCCAACCAACGTTCCCTCCTCCTAAAGTTGTAACCGCGTGAGTTCCATAGAAATCGTCTAGTTACTCGGCCCTAGGATTTCTAGCGTTGTAGAGGTAATCAACCCTTCACAACGAAGAGAAATCATCATGACCGTTTCTCACACCGCGCTCCATTTCGATCACGTGAGCCGGGTCCATTCGCTTCTGGCCGCCCCCGTTATCGCATTGCGCGACGTGACGCTCACAATCCCGCACGGCAGCTTCACCGCGATCATGGGGCCATCGGGCTCTGGGAAGTCAACGTTGCTCCACTGTGCGTCCGGACTTGATCAGCCGACTGGCGGGCGAGTCATCGTGGCCGGAACCGACGTGTCGTCGCTCTCGGAGAGTCAAACCACCGAGTTTCGCCGCCGCAGGATCGGATTCGTCTTCCAGTCCTACAATCTCATCAAGCACTTGAGCGTCAAGGAGAACATCCAATTGCCGCTCTGGCTCGATGGTCAGCCCATTGACCCCGCGTGGATCGCGTATCTGCTGTCCGCAGTGGGCTTGGAAGGTGTTCAGGATCGGCGTCCCGCGGAACTTTCGGGTGGACAGGCGCAACGAGTCGGCATTGCCCGAGCGCTGGTGGCTCGCCCGGCCATTGTGCTGGCCGATGAACCCACCGGGGCCCTCGACCGACGCACCGGGGACAACATCCTCAATGTATTGCGTGAAGCAAGCAACACGCTCGACCAGACTTTGGTGATGGTGACCCACGATCCACACGCAGCGTCATTCGCTGACCGCGTCGTGTTCCTCGCTGACGGTCAGATCGCCGGAGACATGCCCGGCGGCAATGCCGCGCAGATCTCCACGGCTCTTGTCGGGTTGGACCGGTGAGCGGCATGTTGAACTGGGCTGTTTCCTCGATCAGAAGTCGGCTCGCCCACATGATCGGGCCGTTGATGGTGGCGATGTTGGCCACGGCGATGCTCGTCTCGTGTGCCGTGTGGCTTGAATCCGGGGCTCGAACCCCGATCGGCTCCGACAGTGCGCCCATGCTCGTCCCAGTGGTCGCGTCCTTTGCCGGGACCACCCTGTTGATTGTCGTCTTGATCGTGGCATCCATGTTCGGAGCCGCACTACGGCAACGTGCTGAGGAATTCGCATTGTTGCGCCTGACAGGTGCTACCCCACAGCAGATCAGGAGTCTGGTAACCGCGGAGGTCCTCGTTGTCTTTGCCGTAGCCGCGCCCCTGGGCGTGGCGTTGGGACATGTGGGTGCCAACGCCCTGACCCCTGCACTGCGTTCTTCCGGTGTCATCGCGGAGGGCTTCGCAGCATCCCATTCACCGTTTGCGGCCCTGGGTTCCCTTCTCGTTCTAGTGCCCAGCGCACTGATTTCTGGTCGCTTGGCCGCCCGAAGGGTAGCAACCGGAGTCGCGGCGCAGTCCCTCGTGGAAACTTCAGTTGAGGACCACACTGTGCCCCGCACGAGGTTGCGAGTTGCCCTGGTATTTCTATGCCTGGGGGTACTGGCCGCCACCGCTCCCTTCGGGTTTGGCGGCCTCATGGGAGTTGCCTCCGGTGCGAGCGCAGCATTTCTGTTGATCACCGCAGCCGCGTTGGGGGCACCCACCCTGATTCGAGGCATCGCGCAGAAGGCTACGCTCGTTCTTTCCCGGCATCGCAGCGGATTGTCGTTGATCGTAGCCACCAATGCCCGCGGACACGGCAAAAGGCTCACAACCGCGATCATTCCTCTGGCGCTTGTCATCGCGATGGGAACCATTCAGACAAGTTCTGACGCCATCGTCTCCACCGCCGCAACCGAACAATACGCCGACAGCCTGAAGGCTGACGTCGTGATCACGGGAGCGGCCATTGACACGCACGACATGTTGACGAGAGTCCAGGCCGTTGAGGGCGTCACCACAGCGGCTTCCAGCACCCTCGTCCCGGCCTCGGTCAGAACTGACGATGACGACGACCTCCCCTTCCTGGAACGTCTTCTGTGGGAACCTACGGTCATCAGGGTGGTGAACGGCGATATATCCGCTCTTGTTGATCCCCAGGTACGCTCGGGTTCGCTCGACGGCCTAGATGATCCCAACACGGTCGCAGTCAGCGCAGACCTTCTCTTTGCCACAGGCAAGGGCATAGGCTCCACGTTGGCGGTGCGATTCAGTGGTCAGGATGAGGTCACGGCTCGTATCGTCGCGATCTACGAGCGCGGTTTGGGACTCGGCGACATCATGACGAGCGCTGATCTCTCCGGGATGCGCACCGAAGACGTTCAGACGGAAGTGTTCGCCATCACCGAGGAAGGGTTCGCTGCCACTGATCTGGTAGATGAATTGCCCACGACAGGCTGGCGGGTGCAAACCGGCACACAGCATCTCGAAGCTGTTTCCTCCTCTGCGCAGTCGCAGTCGGATCTCTCCCGGATCCTCATACTGGTGCTCGTATCCTTCATCGCAGTCGCCGCATTGAACACCCTCATGATGCTCTCTGGTGCACGGCATCCTGAACTGGCATTGCTTCGCACCATCGGCACCTCAAGGAGACAGGTCCTCGCAATACTCGGCATTGAGGCGCTGTTGGTGGCACTGAGCGCTTGGGCTATCGGGGTGCTTACGGTCGTCCCGTCGATTATCGCGAGTTCATGGGGCTTGCTGGGGCGTGTACTCATTGTTGTGGACTGGCCCGTGTTCTTGACCTTGAGCGGAGTCCTCGTGTTCATCGCATACGTGGGCGGCCTTCTCCCAGCGGTGGTTGCGTTCTCCCGACGCAGGACCCGCTAGCAGAATCCCCTGCACAGACAGAGGCTCGCACCGCTGGGTGCGAGCCTCCGCGAATTCCTAGATCCCTATCAGGGCGAGGACAGGCCAGTCAGTTTCCGCCTAGGGCGTCCTTGGCCTTCTCGCCAGCTTGCTTCAGGTTTGCCTTGGCCTGGTCAAGTTTGCCGTCCGCTTCCAACTCTTCGTTGTCAGTCGCATTCCCGGCCGTTTCCTTGGCCTTGCCCTTGAGTTCTTCAGCAGCGTTGCTGATCTTATCGCCGATTCCCATAGGCAATCTCCTTAGGTTCTGGGGTCTCCCCCGCGGAATGGTTCTTCCATGTTGCCTCCGCCCGGCCCAACGCGCATCTTCGGTGGGCAAAAGTCACCCGAAACGCCATGAAGTTTTTGGTATACCAAATCGGACCGAAGGTGCGTGCCGCTCGCGCCTGAACGCACATCCAGTACTAGCCTTATGCAATGAGTATCTCGGCATCCTCACCCCGTCCAGTTACACCACATGCCCCAGCAGCACGACCCGTTGGGAAACATGTCGCCGACGCACGCCCGCTCGAAGTGCGCAATGTTCGCCCGTGGGGTGGCGATGCCGTGGACCTGACGGTTGCGGACGGCACAATCACCGCGATCACGCCACATGCGGCTCACGCCTCTGGCGGATCCGATTCCGCAACAACGCAAGCAGATCGAATCATCAATGGCCGCAGTTTGCTGGCGTTGCCAGGATTCGCCAATGTCCACGCCCACTCCGACAAGTCATGGTGGGGCAAACCATGGCAGCCATACGGAGGGGTGGCGACCACTCAGGGACGCATCGAACATGAGCGAGAGCATCGTGAGCGTCTCGGAATTCCAGGCATTCAGACCTCGACACAGGTCATGCGGGAATACCTACGCCACGGCACCACGGTTCAGCGCACGCACGTTGACGTAGACACCGGGGTTGGCCTGCGCGGCATCGAAGCGATCCGGGAGGCGAACCAAGCCCTTGGAGAAACCATCGTCACGCAGATCGTCGCTTTCCCCCAAGACGGCGTGCTGCGCCGTCCTGGGGTGCTGGAACTTCTGGATCAGGCCGCGGCGGCCGGTGCGGACTATATCGGCGGCCTCGATCCGGCCTCCATTGATCGCGACCCCGTGGGCCAACTCGATGGGATCTTCGCGATTGCTGAGCGACGCGGCTGCGGCATCGACGTTCACCTACACGATGGTGGCGAACTTGGAGCCTTCCAGATCGAGTTGATGATTGATCGCACGATTCACCACGGTCTGCAGGGCAAGGTCAACGTGGCGCACGGTCTTGCGCTCGGCCAGCTTTCCGCCTCACGTCAGGCCGATTTGATTGCGGGGATGGCCGAGGCCGGCGTGTCGGTCACGTCCGTTTCGCCCATCCGGGTCGCACCGCTTCCGCTACGCGAACTGCTTGAGGCCGGTGTAGCCGTTGGTCTTGGCACCGACGGTTTCCGCGATTTGTGGGGACCATATGGGGATGGCGACATGTTGAAGGTCGCGCTCAAGACCGCCCAGGTGTGCGGCCTGCGGTACGACGAGGACCTTACCCTCGCAGTCGAACTCGCGTCTTCACGCGGTGCTGCTTTTGCTGGCGTGGCCTCGCACAATCTACAGGTCGGCGACCGTGCGGACATCGTTCTACTCGACGCTGAGAACACGATGGATGCCTTGACTCGCACTCCTGCACGCGAGTTTGTGGTTGCGGGAGGCAAAGTGGTTGTCGCAGACGGCGAACTGCTGGTCTAGCGGACCCAGCGCGGCTGGGTTGCGAGGCGGTCCACCAAGACTCCGAATCGTCGGCAATCAGACGAGAGAATGTCCGCATAGCGGACATAATGGCCGTCGCGTAAACACCTTTTCCAACCACTTAAGGCCAGAATAAGCCAGAGGAGACGCATGAACATGCGGTTTTCATGAGTCACTATGCGACCATAGCGTTGCCCGCATAGTGGACGGGAAGTTGCTCAAACGTCGAACGCATCGCAGACTTAAGAACACCAGATCCATCCAGAGCGGTCGAGAGTCCTGGCTCGATGACACCGCAGCAACCCCCTCCCAACGGAAGCCTCCAACGGGAGAAGGGTGCTAACGCCAGATTCGATGGAGTAATACCAATGGCTTCCTTTGACGTATCTGCGGCTGCACGCGGCTTCGCTCGACCGACACTGTCGTTCGAACTCATGCCTCCGCGCAACCCCGACGCTGCGCCAAAATTCTGGAACGCTGCCCGCAAACTCGTGGAGGCGCACCCAGACTTCATTTCCGTGACCTACGGGGCTGCGGGGAACGATCGCAACACCGCCCGCACGGTCGTGGAACGACTCGTCAAGCACACCAATGTTCTCCCCATCGCGCACCTGACCTGCGTGGGAGCGACCCGGGACAACGTCGCGGACACGATCGACGACTTCCTCTCCATCGGCGCACGCACCTTCCTCGCACTGCGCGGAGACCCGCCAAAGGATCAACCGGACTGGCAACCACCGGCTGACGGCGTGCACTCGTCGGCAGAACTGATCGAGCTCATCCGTGAGGTCGAAACCAACCGATGCCACGCAGACGCACCTGCGGCACTGCGAGGAGCAGCCAAGCCACTGACCATCGCTGTGGCGACCTTCTGCGACGGCAACCGCGACGCGGGCACTACCCGCGAACAGGAGGTTCTGCGTCTGCTGGAAAAGCAGGAAGCCGGAGCCCACTTCGCAATCACCCAACTGTTCTACGAGGCAGACTCCTACACTCAGTTCGTCGAGTTGGCGCGCCGTGAAGGCGTCACGATCCCAATCCTCGCGGGCATCTTGCCCACAACGGACCCCAACAGGCTGCACCGCGTGGAACAACTCACCGGAGTCGCTGCGCCCACCGCTTTACTCCGAGACCTCGAATCCATCGAGAGCCCTCACCTGCGCCACTCACGCGGAATCGAAGCGTCGGTGGAACTGGCTCGGGCAGTGCTCGAGGCCGGGGCCCCCGGTCTGCACATCTACACCTTCAACAAATACGAGCCCGCACTCGATCTGCTCGAAGGCCTACAACTCGGCAGTCTGCTCGCACCCAGCGATGCAGGCCTGACCACAGGAGCACAGGTCGGGGCGCTTCCCGTCTCCCTGTGATCGTCTGACTGCACTCAGAGCCACATCGCTCACCACCACATCAACCAGCCATCTGCAACCATCAAAGGCAAGGAAACATGTCCACCTCTGCAATTCCATTCCCAAAGGCCTCCGTTCTCGGATACCCGCGTATCGGTGAACGCCGCGAACTCAAGCGCGCTGTCGAGGCCTTCTGGGCAGGCAAGACCACGGTCGAAGAACTCGAGGCAACCGCAGCCGAGCTGCGTAAGTCCACCCGCGAGCGCCTTGCCGAACTCGGCTTGGGCCGGGACGACGCCTCCATCCCAGAGTCGTTCTCCTACTACGACCAGGTAGCGGACGTCTCGGCAGCGTTTGGCGTTGTGCCGGCGCGCTTTGAGTCGCTGCGTAACGCTGAGGGTGGCCTCGACCTTGCGGGCTACTTCACCGTTGCGCGTGGTCAGGGTGAGAACCTACCGCTTGAGATGACCAAGTGGTTCGACACCAACTACCACTACCTCGTGCCAGAGCTTGGTCCAGACACCACGTTCAAGTTGGTGGGCAGCCAGTTTGTGGACCAGTTCCTTGAGGCTAAGGAGCAGGGTTTTGTGACCCGTCCGGTTGTTGTTGGCCCGGTCACCTACCTGGCACTGTCCAAGCCTGCCGATGGCGTTGCCGCGGACTTCAACCCGCTCACGCTGCTGCCGCAGATTCTGCCAGCGTATGTTGCACTGCTTGAGCAGTTGGCTGAGGCTGGTGCTCCGTGGGTTCAGTTTGAGGAAGCCGCCCTGGTCAACGAGAACCTGTCCGCATCCGCCGACGAACTGCGCGGCGCTCTTGCGACCGCCTACGAGGTCCTGTTGGCTGTTCCGCAGCGTCCACAGGTCGCCATTGCTGCGGCGTACGGCGGCTTGGACTCGCTGTTCCCCGCCGTTGTTGCCACCGGTGCTGAGGCAATTGCGATTGACCTGGTGAAGGGCGGCCTTCCAGCAACCGAGGGCGTTGACCTGTCCGGCGTGACCATCGCAGCCGGTGTGATTGACGGACACAACATCTGGCGGGCAAACCTCTCAGACAAGCTCGCCCTGCTGGAGCGCGTGGAATCGCTGGGCGCGAAGTCGGTCACGGTCACCACCTCGACCTCGTTGCAGCACGTGCCGTACACCCTGCGCAACGAGTCCAAGCTCGACACCGAACTGAAGTCGTGGCTTGCATTCGCTGAGGAGAAGGCCCAGGAAGTCGTCACCCTCGCTCAGGGCCTGACCGAGGGCGCTGCGGCAATCGCCGAGCAGGTGCAGGACTCGAAGGATGCGTTGGCTCGCCGTGCAGGTGCCGCTGGCGTGAACGTTCTGGCCGTCCGCGAGGCCACTGCCGCTCTCAAGCCGTCCGACTTCGACCGTGAGGACGCCGAAGCACGCCGGGCGGCTCAGGCTGAACGCCTTGGCCTGCCAGCGCTGCCGACCACCACGATCGGTTCGTTCCCACAGACCACCTCAATCCGTAAGGCTCGCGCTGCCCACGCCAAGGGTGAGCTGGTTACCGAGGGCTACGAGCAGGCTATGCGCGACGAGATCGCCCAGGTCATCGCCCTCCAGGAAGAAATCGGCCTGGATGTTCTGGTCCACGGTGAGGCTGAGCGTAACGACATGGTTCAGTACTTCGCTGAACTTCTGGACGGTTTCGCTGTCACCGAGAATGGCTGGGTTCAGTCCTACGGTTCGCGCTGCACTCGCCCATCGATCCAGTGGGGTGACGTTTCCCGTCCAGAGCCGATGACGGTTCGCTGGGCTAAGTTCGCTCAGTCCCTGACCCGCAAGCCGGTCAAGGGCATGCTCACCGGTCCAGTCACCATCATGGCGTGGTCGTTCGTACGCGACGACGTGTCGCTGCGCGAAACCGCCAACCAGATCGGCTTGGCCCTACGCGATGAGGTCAACGACCTTGAGGCTGCGGGCATCGCCACGATTCAGGTGGACGAGCCAGCACTGCGTGAACTTCTCCCACTGAAGAAGAAGGACCACGCGGACTACCTCGACTGGTCGGTCAACTCGTTCCGCCTGTCCACCTCAGGCGTGCGCGTGGACACCCAGATCCACACCCACCTGTGCTACTCCGAGTTCGGTGAGGTCATCGACGCGATTGACGCCCTGAACGCTGATGTCACCTCCATTGAGGCGGCTCGCTCCCGCATGGAGATCCTGCCCGAGCTCGCTGACGCTGGCTTCTCGCGCGGCGTTGGCCCTGGCGTGTACGACATCCACTCCCCTCGCGTGCCATCCACCGAGGAGATTCAGGAACTGCTCGAACTCGCAGTCAAGTCTGTCGACCCGAACCTGCTGTGGGTCAACCCCGACTGTGGTCTGAAGACTCGTGGCTACGAGGAGACGACCGCTTCGCTCAAGAACCTTGCTGCGGCCACGTTGAACGTGCGCGCACAGCTTGGCTGATTGGGCACCATTCGTGGCCTGACATGGTTGAGGGTCACGCGCTGTAGTTGATGTGTTCGGTGGAGGCCGGCGGGAAACCGTCGGTCTCCACCTTTTCATGTGCACCAGTCAAGGTGCCGGGGTTAGAAAGCGGCGTAGCGCTCAGAGGTCTGAGCAGGCCTCGAATGACCCGTTCAGGGACTGGGCCCATTCACTGATCTGGGCGTGGATCGCCCGCTGCCCGGAGAGGTCCACGGTGACGGTGACCCCTGCTCGGGGTGTTTGAGGGAAGCACTCGTCCAACTCGATGAAATCCGCCGGTGCCACGTCAGTCGGGCGGAATGCTGGCTGCGCGAGTAGCGTCATGGTGTCCTTTGCCTGGGAGCGTCACGTGGGAGAGCGCCGATTTTCGGCGGGAGATTCCATGCTAGGGCACATTTGGCTCGCTGGCTTATGGCCATGGTCACGCTTGCTGATTGCCGACGATTCCCCACCTTCCAGCATCGGCTTCTTAAGCCGTTTGTGGCCGGGTCGGGCAGCCTACGTGTGACGAGGTTGACGCGGCGTTCTCCGTCACGTTGAGACAGCTCCTGTTCATCGAACTCAACCGTTTACGTCCGAGTTCAACCGGATTTTGGGTGAACTCGGACATAAACGGTTGAGTTCGGCACCGAGCGTTAAGGGTGGGTCCGGGACCGTTGAACCTTCTTGCCAATCTCAATGACAAAGAACACGGCAACGGCCAACCCTATCGAGGCAGCCCACTTCGCGACCCCGATGGGAGCCGACCCGAACCACGAGTTGATGAACGGCAACAGCGTGAACGCGACCTGCAGTACTACAAGGCTGAGGGCAGCTATCCAGACGACCTTGTTGCCCTTGAACACGTCTGCTGTGATCGATGATCGGTGCAGGAATCGGCAATTGAACAGGTAGGCGAGTTGAGCGAGGGTCAGCGTGGTCACCGCGGCGGTCTGAGCCTCGGCCACGGTTGATCCGAGGTGACGTTCGAGCCAGACCACGAACAGTGTGGCCACGCCGATCAGCAGGGACACGAGCAATACGTGCACGAGTGCACCCTTGGAGAGCACTCCTTCACGGGGGTCACGCGGCTTCCTGTCCATAAGTCCCGGTTCTGCAGGCTCATAGGCGAGGGCAAGTGACAACGTGATCGCCGTGATCATGTTGACCCACAGGATCTGCGCTGGTGTGAGCGGCAAGGCCCAACCGAACAGGACGGCAATGAGAATCACGAGCGACTGCGCGCCATTGGTGGGAAGCAGGAAGATGACCGACTTTCGGATGTTGTCAAAGATCCTGCGACCTTCCTCAACCGCACCCTCGATGGTCGCGAAGTTATCGTCGGTAAGGACGATGTCAGCGGCCTCCTTCGTTGCCTCCGTTCCCTTGATGCCCATGGCAACGCCGACATCTGCCTTCTGCAGCGCGGGGGCATCGTTGACACCATCGCCGGTCATCGCTACGACATGATCGTTCTTTTGGAGCGCCTCGACGATCCGCAGCTTATGTTCAGGACTCGTACGAGCGAACACGCGCACCGTACGGACTGCCTGCTGCAACTCCGTTGCGCTCATGTGATCGAGGTCCGCGCCCACCATAACCTGCGGTTCACCGTCGGCGTTCTGGAGAGCCTGATCCTGAATGATGCCCAGTTCGGATGCGATGGCGGTCGCGGTTCCCGAGTGATCGCCCGTAATCATGACCACGTCGATTCCAGCGCGCTGACACTCGGCGATAGCGGTGATGGCTTCTGGGCGCGGCGGGTCCACGATTCCAACGAGTCCATACATGACCAAACCGACCGCGTCGTCGAGGCCGAGTTCTGTCGCACCCTCCAATGGCGTACCCGACAGGTCTCGACCGCAGATCGCCAGCACCCGTAGGCCCTGCGCACCCAACTCGTCGACAATCCCCTCCCAGTACTTTCTGTCAATCGTGACAGTCTCGCCTGAAGGGCTGAACTGGAACGCACAGCGGCGTAGCAGCCGATCTGGCGCGCCTACGGCGTGCAGGGTACGTCCACCACCCGTTTCACGGGCTTCAAAGGAACCCTCGTTGCTCAGGAAGGAGAACTCGTCAATCGTAGCCATGAACTTGTGGCTCGACTCGAACGGCAACACCGCATGACGGATGTGAGGGATGTGGAAGTTCGCCTTGTCCGCGAGCACCCGGATTGCGCCCTCGGTAGGGGCACCCACGAGTTCCCACCGTCCTCGCTCCGAAACAATCTGCGCGTCATTGCACATGGAACCCGCGGCGATGAGATGCGCGAGGTCACGCGAGTAGTCGAACTCAACCCGCGCACCGTTCATTCGCAGCGCCCCCGTTGGATCGTAGCCCTCACCCTCAACCTTGAAGCGCTCATTCGCGAGGACGACAACGCGGGCCGTCATCTCGTTCTTGGTCAGCGTGCCGGTCTTGTCCGAGCAGATCGTCGTGACTGAACCCAGTGCTTCGACGGAGGTCAGGCGCCGGGTGATCGCATGGCGTCGAGCCATTTGCTGCACGCCCATCGCGAGCGTGATCGTGACGAGAGCTGGAAGGCCTTCAGGGATAGCCGCCACGGCGAAACCGATGGTTGCGGAGAGAGTCTCCGAGGCCGAATAGTCATGGACGAAAAGACCCAGTACAACCATGACAACGGCCATGACGCCAACAATGATCGCGAGCGTTTTGCCGAGCCTGTCGAGTTGCCGAGAAAGCGGGGTCTCAAGTGGCTCAACCTGAGCCATGAGCGTCTGGATCCGCCCGATCTCGGTGTTGGGGCCGGTGGCCGTGACGATGGCGCTACCCGTTCCCGCGGTGACGAGCGTTCCGGAGTGCAGCATGTTCGAGCGGTCACCGGTACCGGCATCAGCGGCAACCGTTCCCACGGTTTTGACGACCGCATCAGATTCACCGGTGAGAACCGATTCGTCGGCCTGTAGGTTCACGGCTTCGATCAGTCGCATGTCCGCTGGGATTCGGGCGCCTGAGCGCACCCGCACCACGTCGCCGACCACGAGGGTTTCTGCGTCAACCGTCTCCCAACGTCCACCACGTTTGACCTCTGCGGTGAGCGCGAGCATCGACTTAATCGAGTCGAGGGCCTTCTCTGCCTTGCCTTCCTGAATGAGTCCCACGGCAACGTTGACAACCGCAACCACGAGGATGATTGCGAAGTCGACCCAGTCCCCGACAATCGCCTTGAGTACCGCGGCCACCAGCAGGATGATGACGAGAACATCTGAGACGTGTTCCAGAATCCGTGCCATCAGGCCGGGGCGTGGGGCAGCTGGTGTCGAGTTTGGCCCAAAGTCTGCCAAGCGTGCTTGCGCGTCAGCGGTACCGAGACCATCCAAGGAAGTGCCCGTGACGTCGAAGATGTCAGAGAGGTCTCGCGCATGAGCTGGATTCTCGGCGAAGATCAGCGCGTCTTCACGTAACTCGGCGGATTCGTCTCCTCGCGGGCCCTGAGGTCTCTTGATGGCGGTTCCCGCGTCGTGTTCCGAAGGTGGGCCAGGCATCGTCATAGTCTTTTCTCCTCGTGACACGTCATCTGGCAGAGCATGCGACAGTGTTCGTGAGACGTCACGACCACCAGCTTTGAAAGGACATAGAGGGAGGTAGCCAAACTCAATCCATTTATCGCATCGGCACTTCGATCCTACCGATGTCTCCTGACACTTACCCGTAGAATGGTCCCGAAACCGACTCTGAGTTGCAGTTCACCCTATGCCTGATCGAGGTTGCGTGCGCACCATTCGCGCACTTCGCGTCGGCTTCGCAGCCGAATCACATCAATGTCATACGCCGCGAGGTGATGATCCGTGTGGCGGAATTTATTCCGCGTGGTCCAGCCCCACCACAGGATGTTCTCATCGCTGCGGGTGAACCAGGTGGACGGGCCGGGTTCGCGGTTTCCGTTCCACAGTTCTTGGTTGTGACGCCAGCGTCGCCAGGTACGGCTCAGCAACTGCGAGAAGGCGGTACGGGTGGGCAGATCAAGCCAGATTGCAGCTTGCGTGCGCTCGATGATGAAAGGACGTGCAGCCTTGTACTGGTATTCGGTGACCCATCTGTCACGTGCTACCAGATCGCGAACATCATCCACGAACGTGGGACGTGGCTCCCAGTTCTCACCGTGGAACAGCGAGTCGAGTTCTGTGTGTTCAATCCCGCGGGCCTCCGCGATACGTTGACACAGAGTGGTCTTCCCCGAGCCGGTCACCCCGATCACGATGATGCGCGTGATGTGGTTCGGCAGCTGATACTCGGGACCGTGAAGACGCATCCATCCACTCTAATAGAAGGGTGCCTCGCTGCTGCGAGACAATGAGGACACCCGTTACGGACAAAGTAGTGTCGGGATTTCGCGTAGCGAATACCTGCCGGAGCGAAACGAGAGCCGTTCGCAACCAGTACGCACCCACGTAAGGAGCATCCATGTATGTGAAGGTTTGCGGTCTGAGCACCGTCGAGACCGTGCGCACCGCCATCGATGCCGGTGTGGATGCGATCGGCGTGGTCCACGCACCGGGAAGTCCCCGCCACCTTGAGCCTGAGCAGGCCCGCGAGGTGCTCGCAGCCGCCGGCTGCTCGGTCGACACCGTGCTGGTGGTTGCCAAGATGCCTGCCGACGATGCGGCCCGTCTCGCTCTAGACCTCGGTGTGTCTGTGCTTCAGTTACATGGGGCGTATAGCGCCGCAGACTTTGCGTCTGCGGGACGCATTTTTCCGCGGATCTGGCGTGCGACCTCTCTAGCGCAGGACCCTAATCTTCACGTTGGCGCTCACGGGGAGGAACTTCTCCTGCTCGACGCACCCAACGCGGGCTCAGGCGAACGCTGGGACGTGAGCCAACTCGTCGGCAATCGCCCTGACGGGAAGTGGCTCCTTGCAGGTGGTTTGAACCCGGATAACGTCGCCGACGCCACCGCGACGGCGCAGCCGTGGGGCGTGGACGTGTCGAGTGGTGTGGAGTCAGCGCCCGGCATCAAGGACTTGGACAAGATCCGGTCATTCGTGGCCAACGCACGCGCTGCGGGAGCATAATTCCACGTCAAGCTACTTATTAAGTTTTCTGAAGTGATAGGTTTCGCCAGTTTCCATATCAATGAAACTCAAGGATTTGCGTTTCAGGAATCTGGATTCGGATTCCTTTATGTCGAATCTACTCGCATAGTAACGGGCCACAATTTCTAGTAGTCCGTCAATGTCCTCTGGAAGGTCCTCCATGTAACTCTCGAAGATGTCATCCATTTGTCCCATGTGGGTCCATTCATCACGAAGCCATAGGTCAACGAATGGGATCCGGCAGTAAATCCCAAATTCGGCGCTCTCCTCAACAGTTATATTGAAGAGCAGTCCACCATCTTGCGGTACAACATCGTACGTTGCTTGAGGCAGGGACTTTGTGAATACTTCTCGAAATATCCTTTCGAGCGCTTCGAGATGCTGTTCTTTGCCAATGTCAGCAGCATCGTTGGACAGTGTCGTCATCGCATCGGCGTTTTTCCAAGGGACTGGCTTCTTCGGTTTTGCTGTTGATTGACGCCTGTAGTTGTTGCTCATCTGGGCTTCTTTCGCTGTGCGCGCGGCCGGACTAGTAGGCAAGTTCGCAGTCCTTCGCATGCGCCTTCGACGGATCGCGGTTGTCTGCGGTGACAGACTCTCCGTTTCACTCAATGAACCCGAGGTCCAAACACGTTGAGGACAAGCGTAATCTCATCAGTAATTCATTCGCATTCACTTCATGACACGCACGAGGAACCCTCATGGTCAATTTCGCATACGTTATCGCCGGTTCAGAGGCCACCGGAGGTGCTGGAATCCAAACCGACCTCAAGACCTTCCAGGAACTCGGGGTCTACGGTTCCGGCGCTCTCACCTGCATCGTCTCCTTTGATCCGAAGAACAAATGGGCTCACCGATTCGTGCCAGTCGACCCTCAGGTCATCAAGGATCAGATCGAGGCCGCAACGGCCATCCACGAGCAGAAGACCGTCAAGATCGGGATGCTCGGAACTCCAGCGACCATCGATGCCGTCGAGGAGTCCCTCAAGAAGCAGCAGTGGGACAACATCGTGCTTGACCCGGTGTTGATCTGCAAGGGTCAGGAACCTGGGGCTGCACTCGACACGGATACCGCCCTACGCGAGAAGATCCTTCCGCTCGCGACCGTCGTCACCCCAAACCACTTTGAGGCCCGCACCCTGTCCGGGCTGGTTGAACTCAACACAGTCGATGACCTCATCGAAGCGGCACGGCTCATCCACGCTCAGGGACCACGCTACGTGGTGGTTAAGGGCGGCACCGAACTTCCTGGCGAATACGCGGTCGATGTCCTGTTCGACGGTGAAGAGGTCACCATCTACTCAGAGCCTAAGATCGGCGAGGAACGCGTATCCGGGGCTGGCTGCACCTTCGCAGCCGCGATCACCGCTGAACTCGCCAAGGGTTCAGACATCAAGTCGGCGGTGTCCGTAGCGAAGAAACTGGTCACCGAGGGCATCAAGAACCGAGTCGAGTCGAACGCGCCGTTCGCGTCAATCTGGCAGCAGGCATAAGACGCATCCCAAGTGCATGCCGAGGGCCGCTCACCTGGTGAGTGGCCCTCGGTTTTCGCATGAGCAGAAGGCATTCTGCCCATGTTCAACCACTTTCTCCCACGGCGTAGCATCACAGGCCTACCCCCACGTGTGTCACGTAAAACCCAATGTTCACAGGATCTTCCAGTTGATCTGCGCGGGAATCTGCATACGCTAGAAATATGGTCGGCGATTCAATAAAGGTGACTCTATCCACCGCATCCGTGTTCCCACGACGCACCGCCTATGCGTTCGAGTTGGCGTCACGCGCAGGGTATGACGGGATGGAGGTCATGGTGTGGACGGACACGGTCACACAGAATGCGACCAAGCTTCGCAGCCTCTCTGATCGTTACGGCCTACCCATCACCTCCATTCACGCACCATCGCTTGTGGTGAGCCAAAACGTGTGGGGGGCGTTCCCAGCGCGCAAGCTCGAGAAGTCTGTTGAATTGGCCGAACAGGTTGGTGCTCCCACGGTTGTCGTGCATCCGCCCTTCATGTGGCAGCCTCGCTATGCGGCTGTCTTTCAGACCCATGTGAAACGTCTGATGGCGGAGACTGACATCACCATCGCGGTGGAGAACATGTATCCATGGCGGTACAAGGAACGCGAACGTCTCGCCTACCTGCCCCACTGGGATCTACGGACACAAAACTACGATGCCGTCACAGTGGATCTCTCCCATGCCTCGACATCGCGACAGGATTCGCTCTCCCTCGTCCAAGAACTTGGTGACACCGTGCGTCACATTCACCTCGCCGATGGCAAGGGCGGCAATCACGATGAGCATCTGGTCCCAGGGCTTGGCACCCAACCCGTGCGCCAGGTGATCGAGCATCTCGTGCACCGGGATTGGTCCGGCGATTTATGCGTCGAGATCGGTACCCGTAAGGCAGATAACGCCGATCACCGGGAGGCGATGGTGTGTGAGGCTCTGGAGTTCGCTCGTTCTGCCATCAAGGGTGCCACCCCACCGCCGATGCCGGTTGCTCAGTTCGAGACCGAGCACAGCCGCCCAACTGACGCGTGGCATTAACCCATAGACAATGCAATGTGACGGCCAGCGGCCCAATGTGACCATTGGGCATGGTCACATTGGACCGCCTGTGGTCGCATCACAAGCGGCCCAGAGCACACAGTGATCGGCCTCACCCTCCGCTTCGGAATGAACTTAAATAGTTGAGGGTTCAAGCATTTAGTTGCGCCTGCTAACGCAACCCACACGAACCTCAGATTTCCAGGAGTAAACATGGCACGCATCGGCTACATCGTCGGTTCCATCTCATCCACCTCGATCAACCGCTCGGTCTTCGAGGCCCTCAAACTCAACTCCCCCGAGGGTGTTGAACTCACTGAGATCCCAATCGCCGATCTGCCGGTCTACTCCCCCGACTTCGATGCGGACTACCCACAGGCCGCCCGCGATTTCAAGACTGCGATTGAGGCTGCAGACGCCGTCATCGTCTCCACCCCGCAGTACAACGACTCGTTCTCGGGCGCCGTCAAGAACGCCATTGACTGGTCCTCGCGCCCTTGGGGGCAGCACTCGTTCAGCGGTAAGCCCACTGCGGTTGCCACCGCGTCGATCGCACCTCATGGCGGATCGAAGGCTGGCGGCTTCCTTGCTGCAGTCCTCGCGTTCGGGCAGGCCAAGGTGCTTGAGACTCAGTTGAACGTACACGTTGCTGAGGGCACCTTCGACGAGTCCGGCAACTTCACCTCCGCCGAGCGACGCGCAGAGGCACACGAATTCCTCACCGCCATCGCGAACAACACTGCCAATTAATTCCACGCGTGAAAAGCGGCTTCCAGGCCGCTTCCTGCTTTCCGACGAGGCCCTTCTTCCAGCACACGGTTGCGCTGAAAGAAGGGCCTTTCCGTTACCCACAAAGCGCCCTCAACCCACCCCTAACAGCCCACTCAAGTGTGATGCGCAAGTCATTTAAATTACTTGATGCTTCAACTATTAAGGCGTAAGTTAGAAGTATCAATTGCTTGAAGCGTCAAGTAATTATTCGTTCCGCAACCGTCTTCGGTACGGAAGATATCGCAGTCAAGGAGACTCTCATGGCAAACTTCAGCATCATCGGTCAGGGCAGTATGGGCCAAGCAATCGCTTCAGTACTCACAGATGGCGGCGCGGCAGTCGACTTCGTTTCCCGAGAAGCAACCACCATCAATGGCGACATCGTAATCCTCGCCGTCCCATTTCCGGCTGTAGACGACATCGCCTCGCGCCTCGGCTCGCAGTTGGAAGGCAAGACAGTCGTTGACATCACCAACCCGCTCAACTTCGAAACCTTTGACTCGCTGGTAGTCCCGAGCGATGGTTCAGCAGCACAAGAAATCGCAGCCAAACTTCCCCAGTCCAAAGTACTCAAGGCGTTCAACACCAACTTCGCTGCAACTTTGGCGAACAAATCTGTCGGTGAAGCAAAATCGGGCCTCTTCTCCAAGAAGGTTGAAAACACAACCACAGTGCTCGTAGCAGGTGACGACACTGCCGCAAAGGACGCCCTGATCGGTGCCGTAACCGCTGGCGGCATCAACGCCATCGACGCAGGTTCACTTAAGCGTGCACGTGAACTCGAAGCTATCGGCTTCCTGCAACTCACCTTGGCCGTTTCTGAGAAAATCAACTGGACCGGTGGGTTCAACATCACCGCGTGATCCTGCTTGATTAAATCGTCACGACGATGCCCTCCTGCCAGCGCAAGCCGCGCTGGCAGGAGGGCATCGTCGCCAATGGGTATGTGTACGGATCGTACGAGCACACGAGATGTGCCTAGCTCACAGGACTGGCAGCCACACCCGCATAGTTGCCGGCCCGCGGTTCCCCCACGAGTTGTACGG
>DALZEF010000001.1:31796-255484 GCA_031979385.1 Timonella sp.
GCAGCGGGATGCTGATCTTATGTGGGGTCGCCCCCGAGGAGTCAGCCGAATACGGCCACGCCGAATCCTCAGGGACGGACACGAGGAAGTCCCCCACCAACAGGCCGTCCTCCCACCGCACATCACGCGTGAATGTCAGGACGTCAACATCCAGATCGTCGGGTAGATCAACCGACTCGACACAGTAAACCTGCGGGCCGACCTGCACGGCAACGCAACCGCGGACCGCATCAATGCGTGGGTCCGGTTCCAGGATGCGCGGCTGCGAGCCAAAGTCAACGTCGATGATCGTGCCCGGTGCACTCGCCTCCGTGAGCGTCGCGTATCCAGGCGTCACCGCCCAGGAATCGCCATTGACCGTGACGCGGGCATCCGCAGCCCAGGCCGGAACCCGAAGCTGCAGGTCCCAAGCACCTCGCGATTCGGCGCCCACCTCAATCCGGAGGCGTCCGCGACGCGGAAACTCGCTGCGCACTCGCACCTGGGCACGTCCGCTCTCGCCGACACGGGTGTCTAGGCTACCCGAAGGATACTGATGAATCTGTAGCGCGTTCTGAGAGGTCGTCGCCACGTAGGCGCCGAGCGACGCGATCGTGCGCGAGATGTTCGTGGGGCAGCATGAGACCTCGAACCAGGGTGCCCGCAATGAAGCGTGTGCGCGCGGACTGATCTCGTCCGGATGGGCCTCGTGTCCACGAACCCGCTGGTGCAGACTGTTCGTGTAGAAGAAGGCGTCACCAGAATCCGCGAGCGCCGTGGCCAACACGTTGAACAGCACGCGTTCGATGTGGTCAGCCTCCTGCGCCTGGCCGTCTGCGAGCAGGAGCCGCCACGCCACCATGATGGAACCGATTCCCGCGCAGGTCTCTGAGTATGCACGATCTGACGGAAGTTCGAAGTCCTCACCAAAGGCCTCATCTTGGTGGTGCGACCCCATGCCGCCGGTGACGTAGGTGCGTCGGGCAAGAGCTCGATCCCATTGGTTGCGCACCGCCTCTGCAAGCCCCTGGTCGTTGGACTCGTGCGCCACATCGAGCGCACCAGCAGACAGGTACATTGCGCGCACCGCGTGCCCTCGCATGTTGTCAGCCTCACGCACCGGCACATCGTCTTGGAAGTATGCACGCGAGAACTCGATGTCGGCGAGGCTCTGCTTGCCGTGCCTGTCTATGAAGAGTTTGGCCTGCTCGATGTACTTTCGCTCCCCCGTGGCACGGCCAAATTCCGCGAGCGCCACCTCGATCTCGGCGTGGCCACAGATTGCGTCGAGTCCGTCTGGACCGAAGGTCTCGCACACGTGGTCAGCCACCCGGCGGGCCACGGCCGTGAGCCGATCCTCGCCAAAGGTGCGCAGGCGTGCCACAGCAGCTTGGATGAGATGTCCGAAGCAGTAGAGTTCGTGACCCCACTCGAAGTCTGAGTAGCGTGGTTCAAGCCCTGGATGCCCGAACCTGGTGTTGAGGTAGCCGTCCTCATCCTGAGCGGCCTCCAGTGTGCGGGCAATGGCCTCGATTCGCTCGTTGAGTGCGGGATCGCCGGTACGACCATACTCCCAACTGAGCGCTTCCAGGTACTTGTATATCTCCGAGTCGGAGAACTCTCGACCTTTACGTTCCTGGGCGATGTTCCCCGAGACGACCAGCTCGAAGTTCTTGAGCCAGCCCGTACGTTCAAGCCACTTGTCGATGTGCGCGAGCGTCACCTCGTGGTTGAGGTCTTGATAGTCCTTCCAGAAGCCCTCATCGATCGTGACATCGTTGAGGCTGACAGGCATGAATCGAGCCTGCGAGGGTGCCACTGGAATACCTTTAACAGATTGCACCAAGGTGGACATTGGACACCTAGCCTTTCAAAGCACCAGACATAAAGCCGGCCACATATTGACGTTGGAGGACGAGGAAGAGGACAACACAGGGGATCGCGAGCACGGTGACGCCTGCCTGGGTGGCCCCGTAGTCGATGACGCCCATAACCTGCTGACGCATGTTGACGAGCGCCAGTGGGAGCGGCTGGTTATCGCTTCCAAGAAGGTAGAGCGGGACCATGAAGTCGTTCCATGCCGCCAAGAAGGCGAACAGGCCAACCGTGATGAGTCCTGGTTTGACTGCGGGCAACAGGATTCGGAACAACGCTCCGAAGGTTCCGCAGCCATCCATGAGTGCGGACTCCTCAAGTTCCTTGGGAACCGACTCGAACGAGATACGCATCATGAAGGTCGCGAACGGCAACTGGAACATGGCGAGGACAAGCGCCACGCCGACCAGGGTGTTGTTCAGGCCCATCGCCTTGAGCGACACCATGAGCGGGATCAACAGCGTTGCGTACGGCACCATGAGGATCGAAAGCGTGAGCAGGAACAGCATGTTCTTTCCTGGGAACACGAAGCGTGCGAACGCGTAACCGCCGAACAGGGAGATCACGAGGGTAAACAGTACGGTCAGCACCGTGATGACGACCGAGTTCCAGGTGTAGGTACCGATTCCGAGTTGATAGTTGGCGAGGGTTTCATAGTTGCCGAAACCCCAACCATCCGTCTGGGCGGATCCGGCCTGGGGTGACACGGATGCGATGACGGTCCACACGAGCGGGGCCAGGAAGATAATTGCGAGACCCGCGGTGAGTACGTAATAGGAGCTGGTGGGAAGCCAGCCGAAAGCCTTCTTCACTTCTCGACTCCTCAGTTCGCGTCCGGGTCCCGAAGGACCTTCATTTGGAAGATGTTGATGACGATCAGCGCAGCGAGCACGATGACCGAAAGTGCCGCCGCCATGCCGAGGTCCTTCTTGGACTCGAAGGCGATGTTGTAGATCAACTGGACAACTGTCATGGTGGAGGCGTCCGGTCCGCCCTTGGTCAGGATGTAGAACTGGTCGAATGCCAGAAGCGATCCGGTCACACACATGATCGTGGACAGCGCGATTGATGGCCGAAGCAGCGGGATCGTGATCCGCCGGAAGATGGTGAACGGTTTGGCGCCATCCATGCGGGCGGCCTCGTATACGTCATGCGGAATCCCCTGTAGGCCCACGAGCAGCAGCAGCATGTAGAACCCGGAGAAACGCCACACGATCAGGAACACGGTCGCCCACAGTGCGCCATCAGGTGTGCCGAGTATTGCGGAGTTGCGATCCATGAGCCCAAGCGAGGACAGGATTGGATTGATTGGCCCGACCTGCGGTGAGTAGAGCGCATAGAACAGGAGCGATGCCGAGGCCAGCCCCAGTGCCGATGGCACGAGAATCGCGGTACGCAGCACTCCCTTCCATCGGGTGCTTTCCTGAACCAGCATGGCAAGGCCAAGACCGAGCCCAATCAGCAGCACGGTCACGATCGCCGTGTACTTGAAGGTGAAGATGATCGATTGCCAGAACCAGCGGTGATCCACGACCTCCCTGAAGTTCTCTGGGAAGTTGGTGTCCTTCTGCCCGCCCAGCAGTGACCAGTCCGATCCGGACATCACGAAGACGAGGATGAGTGGGATCAGGAAGAAGATCACCACGAAGAGGGCGGTAGGGGTCGCATAGGCCATTCCGAGAAGGGCCCGCTTGTTGAACCGTTTATGTGGTCGAGAGGGGATTTCTCCCATTCGTCCAGCGAGTTCATTCGCTGTCTGCGCTGACATGAAAACTCCAAGGGCAAGGTGTGTCGTGAGCGGCCGTAAAGAGCCTGAAAGTGGGCGGCGCTCCGGCGCGTGTCCGCAGCGCCGCCCGGATTGGTTACTGGCTGAGTACGTCGGTCAGCGCGTCGTTGTCAGCATCCACTGTTGTTCCGTCGCCGAACGTGGCATTGCGGAACAGGACCGTCCATGGTGAGCCGGGGGCGTTGAATCCCTCGGAGAAGTATGGGGCTACTGGGGTACGCCCGTGTGCCACGAGTTCGCTGAGCACCAGGGCGTTCGGGTCCGCTGAGGTGTATTCGTTGTTGAGCAACGAGTTGCGGGTGACCACATCGCCTTCCTTGGCGACCACCTCAAGTTGGGTCTCCTCGGAGAGCATCCAGGTCAGGAAGTGCCAGGCCTGAGCTACGTTCTTGGAGTCCTTCGAGATTCCCATCGCATCGCCGCCGAGGAAGGTGGACACCCCACCGTCAACACCGGGAATTCCGCCAACGCCTACGTCGATGCCCGCGTCCCTAGCGGTTGAGAGCATTGTGCTTGGGTACGCCATGACGCCGACCTTTCCCTCTTGGAATGGCGCGGTCCAGGTGGCACCGGTCTCTTCCTTGGAGCCGCTTCCAACAGCTCCGGCCTCGTTCAGCTCGCGGTAGGTGTCGTACACAGCCTTGGCGGTGTCGCTTGCCATGAGCGAGGTGGTGCCATCTTCGGAGATGACCTCTTCGCCGGATGCCCATACGTGCGGGAACCAGGTGAACACGAGGCAGCCACCGCAGTTGCCACCGTAATAGGTACCAGAGACGCCATCCTTGTTGAGGTTCTGGATTGCGAGCGCATGCTCCTTGAACTCTTGGAGGGTGGTCGGGCCTTGTTCTGGGTCCAGGCCAGCCTCACGGTACAGGTCCTTATTCCAGAAGAACGCGGAGGAGTCGATCACGAAGGGCACGGTGTGCTTCTTGCCATCGACTGTTCCAGCGTCAATGTGTCCAGATGAGATGTCATCCGCAAAGTCGAGACCATCGATGTTGGCTGTGATGTCGGTGAACAATCCATTGCTCACCCAGTTTGGAAGGCGCACGACGTCACCGGCGAGCAGGTCTGGCAGATCGCCATTTCCGGCAGCACCACCGATCTTTCCCTCCATGTCGTCGTTGGGGATGATCTCGAGCTTGACCTGGTTCTTGTGTGCGGCGTTGTAGGCGGCCACGAGGTTCTTGGCCTGACGTTCCAGTGGCGCACGGGTCCACATGGTCAATTCGGTGCCATCGTCTACGCCGGCTGCGGGCACCTCCGCGCCGCTAGGTTCTGCTGGCTTGTCGTCGCCGGACGAACACGCCGCAAGTGTCAGCGCGAGAGTGCTCGCAACAAAAGCAGCCGCGACCGCCTTGCCCCGACGCGCAAATGGTGAAACCTTCACAGCATTCCTTCTTTCTCGTCATTGAGTTGATAGCCCGGGCCGAAGGAACTTCACCACCATGTGTGTTCCGTCGGGTCTAGGCATGGAATCGGCTTGCTGAAACCAACCGAAATCGTTTTCTGAATCTATCTGAAAGCCAGACCGCGCGTCAAGAGAGCCGCGGAAATAATGGAGAACTCGCCCGATATCCCGCATAAACTCGCCGCTCGATAATGATATCGTCATCTCTAGGACATGCTAGGAGCACCGAAAAATGAACGAACCCACGCTGTTACCCAAGTCGCAGTCGACCCTTGCCGATGTTGCGCGCCTTGCTGGTGTTTCGGTCGCCACCGCGTCGAAGGCTCTCAACGACAAACCACAGGTGCGCGCCGAAACCCGAGCTCGTGTGAAAGCCGCTGCCGAACAACTTTCGTTCCTACCCAATATCCTTGCGCAGTCCCTGCATCAGCAACGCACGGGAACCGTTGGTCTGATAACCTCTGACCTCGAAGGACGTTTCTCGATACCAATCCTCCTCGGGGCCGAAGACGCTTTCGGCGCAGGAGCTGTCTCGGTCTTCCTCTGTGACGCCCGCGACGACGCTATCCGCGAACGTCACCACCTGCGCGCACTGCTTTCTCGCCGCGTTGACGGCATCATTGTCGTGGGCTCTCGTCCCGATCCACGACAGACACTCGGACGCAATATTGATGTGCCTGTCGTCTATGCCTATTCCCCGTCACTCCACGAGGATGACTACTCGGTTGTCGTTGATAACTACGGAGCAGGCAGGATGGCGATCGAGCACCTTCTCGCATGTGGTCGCACGAAAATCGCGCACATCACCGGTGACCCCTCCTACGGTGCGACCCACGAGCGTGCTGCAGGAGCCCGCGCCGCACTCACTGAAAACGGGCTCGACTTTGTTTCGGAGCATCCTCTTGAGGGAAGCTGGAGTGAATCATGGGGACGGGGCGCGGCGCACATGCTCCTGAGCCAGGGCCACGACATCGACGGCATCTTCTGCGGAAGCGACCAGATCGCGCGAGGAGTACTCGACACGCTTCGCGAGGCTGGACGTAGGGTTCCAGAGGATATCGCCGTGATTGGGTTTGACAACTGGGAGGCATTTGCCGCCAACTCACGCCCGCAACTCACGAGCATCGACATGCAACTTGAGAAACTCGGGAACCTCGCCGCTCGCAAACTGTTCAGCATCCTTGACGGCGAGACTGCCAGCGGTATCGAGACACTGCCCTGCAAGCTCGTATACCGCGAATCCACGGCTGCACAGTAACCACGCATCTCCGGCGTGAGGCGTTTTTCCAGATTGGCGACGATTCCCTCCTCTCAGCGCACGATTGCGCTGGGAGGAGGGAATCGTCGTAAAGCAGCACGTGCGTGCCGCAACCTATCGTGAGGCTGACCACCAATGCCGCCCGCCAACCGCCGCAGACCGCATAATGGAGGACGTGTCTGCCCAGAATCCAACCGAACAGTACGCCCCACTCGACCCAGAGGCACTGACAATCGCGCTGCGTGTACTCGACGAGGCGAATAATCTTCCCGCAGATCATCCTGACCGCGTGCAACTCATGCACGCTACCTCGAAACTGTTCAAAACCCTCAAAAAGGTTCGCCGGAACAACGCCAAGCAGAAGGTGCGCGCCGCCGACACAGCCGTCATCGAAGCCACAGCAACCGGAGCCCCTAGCCGTCTCGACGATGAGACCGAGGGACTCGACCTCATCTCCCCCACCACGTCACGGTTCGCGGGGCAGTTGAGCCGTCCGCAGGCATGCTACGTCTGCAAGCGGCACTACGTGGATGTCGACTACTTCTATCACCAGTTGTGTCCGGAGTGTTCACTGCTGAATCACTCGAAACGAGATGCTCGCACCGATCTACGGGGCAAACGCGCACTGTTGACCGGTGGGCGCGCGAAGATCGGCATGCACATAGCATTGCGGCTGCTACGCGACGGAGCACACCTGACCATTACAACCCGATTCCCCAACGATGCCGTACGCAGATTCAAGGCCATCAAGGACTCGTCGGACTGGATCGCCCGGCTGAAAATCGTAGGCATCGATCTACGTGACCCCGCGCAAGTCGTTGCGCTCGCCGAGGAGGTTGCAAGCGACGGGCCACTGGACATCCTGATCAACAACGCCGCGCAGACGGTTCGACGCTCTGCCGGCGCCTATGCGCCGCTTGCTGAAGCCGAGTCTGCGCCACTCCCCTCCGGTGTACTTCCACAGATACTAAGACTGGGGCGTTCGTTCGATACACACCCGGCCACCCTCGAAGGCCAGGTACAGGGTCGCATTGAGGGAGGAGATGTCACGACCGATAGCGGTTCTGCTGCAACGCCTC
The DNA here is from genome assembly GCA_031979385.1 of Timonella sp. Classification (GTDB taxonomy): domain Bacteria; phylum Actinomycetota; class Actinomycetes; order Actinomycetales; family Cellulomonadaceae; genus Timonella. The sequence continues at coordinate 39,185 of DALZEF010000001.1, forward strand.
AGGCTGGGGCATCGCCAGTACGCGTATCACCCGCGGTCACCACCCCAGAACTCATCACAAAACTCGCGCTCAGTGCAGGATCAGCCTCGTTTGAGCGCATCGAAACCGGAACCGCAATCGACGCAGGTGGCCTGGTGCCAGATCTGGTGCACACGAACTCCTGGGTTCAGGGCGTCGACGAGATTGACCCACTCGAGTTACTCGAAGTTCAACTGTGCAACTCGACGGCACCGTTCATCCTGATCAGCCGTCTGCGTCCAGCCATGCGCGCGGCGGTCCAGGCAGGTGCGCGCCGAGCCTATGTCGTGAACGTCTCCGCGATGGAGGGTGTGTTCAATCGAGGCTACAAGGGACCAGGGCACCCACACACCAACATGGCAAAGGCAGCGCTCAACATGCTGACCCGCACGAGCGCCCGCGAGATGTTCGAGTCCGACTCGATCCTCATGACATCAGTGGACACCGGCTGGATCACGGATGAACGCCCGCACACCACCAAGGTCCGGCTTGCTCAGGAGGGTTTCCACGCGCCGCTCGATCTGATCGATGGGGCAGCGCGCGTGTACGATCCGATTGTGCGCGGTGAAGACGGTGAGGATCTGTTCGGTTGCTTCCTCAAGGATTACGCGCCGAGCAACTGGTAAGACCTCAGCCAACGGACGCGATCATCTGAGGCTAAGGCCAAGTCACCCGAGTAGGGCTGGATGGATCTGCGATCACGCGGGAACGGGTTGAAACTGGGAGTGTTCCCGTTCTATATGCTCGATGATCCGCACGTCTCCATCAAGCCAGTTGTATCCGCGGAGATTCGTGGGGTCCGCCCATTCGAGGAGATCGTGTTCGACGAGAGGGCGAGGTTCGCCTTCGGTGATGCGGGCGTACCACAGGCGCATGATGTGGCGGTCGGTGATGATCCAGCCGCCGTTGTCTGGGCCGACGATCTCCTTGCCGAGTGCAACCTTTATGCCGAGTTCTTCATGCAGCTCGCGGTGCAACGCTCGTTCAGGGCTTTCGCCTGACTCGACTTTGCCTCCTGGGAACTCCCACCGTCCGGCGATCTGAGCCGGCTTCGATCGACGTGCTGCGAGCATGCGGGTTGGGGTTTCGAGGTCATCAACAAGTGCTGCTGCAACAACGAGTCTGAGTTCTGTCATGTCTTAACTCCTTTTCGTTGTTTTGTTACTGCTGGTATAAAGCGTGGTCGGGCTTATTTTATTCCGGCAGTAGGTCATAGGCGAAGATAATTCGATGGGACTAATTTGGCCCGCTGGCACACAGGTTCAGACAAAAACCTGATGGCTCTCCTTGTCGGATGGGCTGTTTTGGGTCCGGATATACGTACTTTGTGTGTGCACCCGGATCTTTTTGGCCCCATCGAGTCCAGCATCATCCACCGATAGATCCGAACGCCAGACCCTCTCGCCACTAACCGCGTTTGGGGCTATGACCCGAGAACCATCCCTGAGAAAACACAAGGGCCGCGCTCATCCTAGAACGCGGCCCTTGAGAAGTCTGTGGAACGAATCAGGCTTGAATACCTGCTTCGCGTGCCCAGCGGACAGCGTCTGCTCGGGTGGATACGCCGATCTTACGGTAGACCGACCGCACCTGAGATTTGACGGTGTTGCGGGTGACGAAAAGCTTTGCAGCGATCTGCTCGAGCGTTGCCTCTTCGGAAAGGTTTGCAAGCACTACGCGCTCGCGCCTTGTCAGGTCCTTGACCTCTACTGCTTGCTCAAGTGTGTCAGTGGTGCTCATTGTTCCTCCATCTGTTTGCCGGCGCTCGGTGATGCGGCCGAGCCCCCCGCCGGTTTGGTTCTCCCATTTGATGAGAGTGCTCCTATGAAGAATCATTACGCAGAAACTCGGAGGTTTCCCTGAGATATTTCGTAATGGAACCGGAGAGCGCCTGATTTGCCCGGTTTTAGGGTGATTTTTACAAGACGAGAAGGAATTAATGTGATCTAAATCACACGTAGGTAGTCGGGTTGAGAATACCGACCAACACACTACGGGTACACACGTAGGCTCTTGTCCCCATGGGATCCCGCCACAGGAATGCTAAGCGCTGACTTCGCGCTCAAGGTGCTCAACGAGGCCGGCAACCGCTGCCTCAATCTGTTCCAGACACACCTCGAAGTCTCTCATCCCGCCATACCAGGGATCATCGACATCGAGGACGTGCTCGGGATTTTCATCCAACGACGGAGCGGCGGGATCGAAGATACGAAACATCTGGATCACACCACCATCAGCCCCCGCTCGTTCCGCAAGCCTGCGCGCCGCCGAAGCATGACGCGCGGTCATCACCAGGACCAGGTTGCATTGTGCGAGCATCGCACCAGAAAGCTGTCGGGCAGTATGTGCGTCAAGGGCAGCATCGCCATATCCAGCCTCAACGAGGACCTTGCGCGCCCGGCGATCAAGACCGTTGCCGACTTCCTCATTCGAGATTCCAGTCGAATCGACCTGAACCAGTCCCTCAAGGCCCTTCTCGCGCAACTTCTCACGCAGCACGATCTCCGCCATGGGGGAACGGCAGATGTTTCCCGTGCACACCATCATGACCTTAAACACTTCGGGGCTCCTTAGCTTGACTGATCAATGCCGCCGCGATTGGAGGGACAGGGGCGCACCTCGCATCGTAGGTAATAATCACTCAAACACAAGCGCGACCTTCTCGCCCAGCGTATTGATTCGCCAGGAGCCATTCACCTCGATCTCGCGCTGCTGATCCCAGATCGGTTCGTCGTCTGATCCTGCCCACACCTGAGCACCGCCGATTACCCCACCACGCCACGCATACGTATAGTCCAGCACGAACGTTCCCGAGAAGTTCAGCCGTGCGCCGTCCTCCGCAAGGACAAACCGCAGGGAGTCCGTCGTCCATCGGAACTCAGAGACCTGATCCGCACTCAGTCCCAATTCCTCGACACGGTTGGGGCACCCGAGTTCGCTGAGTTCATTCATGCAGTCACGCAGATAATCCTGTGCCACCTCCCGAGCGTCTTGAAGGAGCAGTTCACTTGGGCGCTCACTGAACGAGACGACGACCGGCCGATTCGGCTCCGCAGCCACCACGAGATCCTGCGCCTCGCCAAAGTCCGCATACCTCGCGGAGTGGGAGACCTCAAACGAATACGTTCCTGGGAACAGCGAGACCACGGTTCCCTCGCGCGAATCGGTGGCCCGAACGTACGTGCCACTGTCGCTGATGTCGATCTGCGCAACTGAGTCATGGATGCTTGAGGACTGGACCGTGAGCGTAACCGGCACGGACAGTCCCTTGGTGATGCGCCATTGCGGTATCAGGCCGAACGGGCCTGCTTCATCGCGCACCAGTGAGATCGAACTGCGCTTGGTTCCATCCATGTCGCGCCAAGTGACCGACACGGTTGCAGTGTCGCCTTCCTTCTTGAGTATGCCCAGCGTGTATTGCGTCGGACGCCCCGTGATATCGCGGTAGGTGGCATCGGTGAGGATCGGCAGCCCCTTGTGTGGCTCAAGCTCATAGGCGCTCTCTGCACGCCCCTCCGCGAGTGCGGTGACGTACCGATCGGCAACATGCTGCGCTGTGAGGGCAGGCCCGTATTGGGTGTGACTCTGCCAAACGACGACCCCGAATGCGAGCAACACAGTCACGGTTAACATGCCGAGCAGCGCTCGTAGGCGCTGGCTCTCGGGGTCAAGACGGCTGTGACGCGCCCGGCTGACCCGAGTTGAAGGGGCTGTTGTGACGGCTGGGTCCTCAATAACGACTGGAACCTGCTGTGGTACGGGGGGCGGGGGTACCGGTGCAGAACCGGGCGGCGGCGGGACTGAAGGCGTGCCCCTCAGAGCAGACTGTGTGCCCGCGGCCCGTGGGGCATCCTGCGCTGGGAGGGCGTGCTCATCCTGCGCCGGCTCAGGCGTGCTTGCTTGTTCGCCGTGCTGCGGCGTGTTCGTGACGGCGAGGGCTGGCTCGGTTGTTGCATCCGTCCTGATAAGGTCTGTCGCGGTCACGGCGCGCATCTGCATCGTTGGCGCGCTCGCGGTCTCCGCTGGACTCACTGTCTGCTCTGCCTCGCCGTTGATCGCGCGACGAGCCGCTTCGCGCAGCGCGCGATTTCCCGGTACGTGTTGGATGGTGGTCCGTCGCGTGGCGCGCTGCCGTGGTTGGCGCAACACCGAACGCGACGGCACATAAGAACTCACGAGCCGAACTGTCTCCTCGATGACCCCGTCAAAGGCGAATCGGTCAACGATCCGCGGTGAACTGGTCTCCACCGTGGAGACATACGCTTTGCGCACGGGTGGGACCGCGCCAGCGTCCGTTGGGTGGGCCCCTGTGACCTCCCACTTGATTGCCGACGAGTCCCCACCCCTACCCTCGTCCTCCGTCTGGTGGGTGGCAAGTTGACTGACGCCCTGCTGCCTGACTGCTCCCAGGTTGGCCGAGGTCGCCTCGGGGGGAGGCGGCGGAACCGGGGCGTTGCGGTTCGCGCTGCTGCGCGCGAGTGTCATGCTCGGAGCAGTGAGTGTGAGTCGTTCCTGACGCTGTTTGCGCACTCGTTCGAGTGTCTTGCGGTTGATGGTGAGCGTTGAGGCACCGATATGGGCATCCGCGACTGGCCCTTGCGGTTCAACCGGCGGTTCGGTGTGTTGCGCTGGCATTGCCGGAGGGGCCCACGGTGATTGGTCCATGGCTGACAGGACCGGAACGTTGCGTGGTGGCACCAAGTCGTCGCGGCGAGACAAGGTCGTGTCATCCGTGGCATGGCCATAGTGCCAACCCGAACGCTGTGGATTCCTGTCACCCTCGACCAATATCCTGCTTGATGTTTTCGGGCGCGGGACAGCACGTGACGGGTCAGAAGGCTGCGAAGGCGACGCAACTCTCACGTGCATGGGGGCTCCTGGGGATACGCGTGAAGTGTGTTCGGTGAACTTCACCCCCTACGGTGCGTTAGCGCAGGTTATAGATCAAGAGCAAGTGCATGGGAACAACCACCCATATGGGAAGATTTTTCATGAAAAGGCAAGTAATTCAGCCACGATACTCCAGCCGATGTGACGGATACGACTCCCCTAAGCACCAAGGCTCCCCGTCATTTGATGGTCCCAGGATGTTCGTTCACTGCCTCGCGCTTCCTCCGCCTAACGCCGTTGCGGTGCGGTCGGCGGTGTTCTGGTTTTGTTTGGCAACAGTGCCGACAGACCCGAAACATAGCGAGAGGTTGGGTGAAGCAAAACGAGAGTGGAGCACTCAGCGCAACCAATTCGTCGCCAATCCGAACCAGTGGGCGCCCGGTCCTACAACTGACTCTGTGGGACGAGATTAATCCAGATGCGCTCATAAAAACCACGCACCCGGGATAAAAACATCCCACCGATATTCCAGCCGCCACTAACCCGTTCTTGCGCTAAACCGACATTCCGGACACACGGTGATAAACAAAAAGCACGACCCCGGCCATCCAAGATCGTGCTTTATATCGTGCGTGTGGGGGGACTTGAACCCCCACGCCCTTGCGGGCACTGGCACCTGAAGCCAGCGCGTCTGCCATTCCGCCACACACGCGAACGACTAAAACTGTACCACGCAATTCCTGCACACTTTACATCGTGATACTTCACTGCGGCACAGATAACATTACGTGTGGCCTTTCTTTGGCCTAATCCAGCGGTTCTACTTAGTGTCTAAGGTGGAAACACCGTAGTCTTTGATCTACGTTGCAGTTATTTACAGCGCTGACGTGTGAGGGTTCACACTCCCGGTGCTTAGAAACATGAAGTAACTCAGCAGGACCGCGAATGAGAGCGAAAGGAGGTACCGTGGGTTTCCTCGACAAGTTTGAACAAAGCGTAGAACGCGCCGTGAACAGCACGTTCTCGAAGGTGTTCCGCAGCGAAATCAAGCCGGTGGACCTCGCGAGCGCCCTACGCCGCGAAGTCGACGACCGAGCCGCGTCCGTGGACCGCACCCGCACCGTCGTCCCCAACGACTTCACCATCGAACTGTCTGAAGCGGACTTCGCACAGATCGAGAGCTGGGGTGCCGAGACCCTTGCAGATGAACTCGCAATCAACGTCACCGACTATGCGGCATCGCAGCACTACGCGTTCGTTGGCCCCGTCGTAGTCAGCTTTGAACTGGTGGACACGCTCGACGCAGGCCGCTTCCAGATACGTTCAGCGTCCGTGCGCGGCAATGTGGCACCCGCAACCACGAACACTCCCAGCTCCCGGCACCCACTGCTCGACATCGACGGGCAACGCTACCTGCTGACCGGCCCCGTCACCGTGATCGGACGCGGCACCGAGGCGGACATCGTGGTCGATGACCCTGGCGTCTCGCGTAAGCACCTCGAAATCAAGGTGACCTCAAACGGTGTGATTGCAACCGACCTCGGCTCCACCAACGGACTGTACGTTGAGGGACACCAGGTACCGGCTGCCACGCTTCTCGATGGAAATTCTTTGACAATCGGCCGCACCCGGATCATGTTCTGGACCGGAGTTGCCGATGACACACAGCGTGGAGATTGGTGATTCACCCAACATGAGCGCACTCGCGATGACCCTCTTTAGGTTCGGATTCCTAGTACTTCTGTGGGCGTTCGTCTATTTTGTGGTGCGCGTTTTGAAGAGTGACCTCTACGGCACGCGGCTCGATGCCTCCGTTAGACAGCAGGCACCGATTGCTCGAGTGCAAGACCCCATCGATCCGATTCCAGCCGTACGGACACAGCGTCCCGTGCGCCTGGTGGTGGTTGAGGGACCGCTCCTTGGCACGTCCATCCCGCTCGCGTCCTCCGCGATCCTGATTGGGCGGTCGCCAAGTTGCACGCTTGTTCTTGACGATGACTACTCATCCTCGCGTCACGCCCGCATCTTCCCGCAGGGCGACAACTGGCTCGTGGAAGACCTCGGCTCAACCAACGGCACGTTCGTGAATGGCGAGCGGATTCACCAACCCACGAATGTTCCAATTGGCATACCCGTGCGGGTTGGCCAAAGCACCATCGAGTTGCAGAGGTGAACTCGTGACAATTGGTATCCGGTTCTCCACGCGGTCTGACGTGGGCTTGGTTCGTGCAAACAACCAAGACTCCGCGTTCGCGGGCGAACAACTCCTACTCGTTGCCGATGGCATGGGTGGGCATGCGGGCGGGGAAGTGGCCTCGGCACTCTGTGTGGCGTCCATGGCACCGCTCAACAATGAGACCTTCTCCACCTCAGACATGCTCGAACGCCTCGGAGACGCAGTCGAGCGAGCACGTATCGACCTGGTCCAACAGGCCCGCTCCCACATCACGCTCTCCGGTATGGGAACGACCGTCACAGCGCTACTGCTCTGTGAGAACAAGCTCGCAATGGCGCACATGGGCGACTCGCGCGGGTACCTCCTGCGTGACGGTCAGCTCACCCAGGTCACAAAGGACCACACGTTCGTCCAACACCTCGTGGACACCGGGAAGATCACTCCCGAGGAGGCGGAGACCCATCCGCAGCGCTCCGTCGTGATGCGGGTGCTCGGCGACTTCGAACTCGACCTGATCCCCGACCTTTCGATCCGCGAGGCCCGCCCAGGAGATCGCTGGCTCCTATGCTCGGACGGACTGAGCGGATTCGTTCGCTTTGAGACGCTTGAACAGACGCTGCGCGATGTCGCGGATATCGAGCTCTGCTCCGAATACCTCATCCAGCTCGCACTGCGCGGCGGTGGAAGCGACAACATCACCTGCATCGTCGCGGATGTCGTGGAACTCGATGATGACGCGACCAACGTCATCCCCACGCAGAGCGGACCCGAACGCAAACAGGCCATCGCCACCGCGGTTGGCTCCGTGGCTCTCGGTGACGATGTTCCGGTCATGATCGACCAGGCGTCCACGCTCTCCGACTCCTCAAAGTTGCTCGTGGGCGCGAACGAACGCGTCAACGCCGTCATCGCCCAAGCCATCGCACGTAAGTCCGGCGAACCGATCAGCGAACCACAGCCGCAGACCGGAAGTCTCGTCCTACCAGCGCAATCCAGCGACGAAACCTCACAAGACAGCGCATCAAGCCCCGGCTCCAGTGCCGCTCCCATCAACGATGACGATGAAGAGGTTCTTGCCGCAATCTCCTCCGGGGCCGCCGCCGAACCCAGAAAGCGCAGTTTCTGGCGTGGTTTCGTGAACACCTGTCTGTCCCTCCTACTGCTTGGAGGGCTCGGATATGGCGCCTACTACTGGGGCTCACAGCAGTACTTCGTCGGCGTCCATGACGGCAAGATCGCGATCTTCAACGGCTTCCCGCAGTCGGTGGGCCCAGTTAATCTGTCCTCAGTGGTCGAGAGTTCCGTTCTTGACCCAGACGATCTTGATCCATATATGAGCCGCCAGATCTACTCCACGATCCGCGCGACGTCACTCACCGATGCCCGAGCTCGCATTGAACACTTCGGAACTGAGATCGCTGACCGGGCCAAGCAGGAAAAACTTGCTGAGCAGGAAAAGGCACAGGACGAAGCACAGCAGGAGGGTCAGGCAGACCCTGATTCCTCGGACAATGCCACGGACATCTCAGTCACCCCCAATGAGACTGAGACACCCAGCACCGATCCAACTGAAACCCCATCCCCAGACGTAACCGACCCTGCATCCTGACCAAGATAAGTTGTGATGTCGACCGCCGAAACCCCGCAACTCCGCGCCCGCCGCGGCAGCGAGTTCTTCTTGATCCTGATGGCACTGGCCATTGGGATGTTCGCGTATGCCAACATCGGGTTCGCACGCGAGGGGAAACTGCCTGAGCAGTTCTACCTGTATTCGGGTGCCATCGCAGGGATCGCGCTGATACTGCACGTGGTTGTGCGCCGTACCGCCAAGTTCGCCGACCCACTACTCATCCCGCTCGTGTTGGTGCTGAACTTCATCGGCTTGGCGATGATCTACCGCATTGACCTAAGTTCAGACACCTCCTTGGCAACGAGGCAGGTCATGTGGACTGGCGTTGGGGTCGCATCCGCCTGCTTCTTCCTGATCCTCATGCGGGATCATCGTCTGCTGCGACGGTACTCCTACATCTCGATGGTCATTGGTCTGCTACTTGCGGTATCACCACTGATCCCCGGCTTGGGATGGTCGATCTACGGAGCGAACATCTGGATCAGGATCGGGCCGTTCTCGCTCCAGCCTGCTGAACTCTCCAAGATCTTCCTGGCTATCTTCTTCGCCGCCTACCTGGTGGACAACCGCGACCGGCTCGCAATCGGTGGACCGCGATTCCTTGGGCTACACCTACCGCGCATGCGCGATTTCGGACCAATCATCCTGGTCTGGGTCGCCTCGCTCGGCATCCTCATCTTCCAGCGTGACCTCGGTACGTCATTGCTGTTCTTCGGCCTGTTCGTGGCAATGCTCTATGCGGCAACGGAACGCACCAGTTGGATCATCATCGGTGGCCTGTTGTTTGGAGCAGGCGCATCCGTGGTGCTCGCAAACTTCTCCCACGTTCAGAACCGGTTCAATGGCTGGCTCAACGCGATGGACCCCGAGGTCTACAACGCGTGGGGTGGATCTGGCCAGTTGGTGCGCGGCCTGTTTGGCATGGCGAGTGGCGGCATCTTTGGAACTGGGTGGGGTCAAGGCTATCCGGCCACGACGACCTTCTCCTACTCGGACTTCATCATTCCGTCCCTCGGCGAGGAACTTGGGCTTGTCGGTCTGTTCGCGATCTTCGTGATCTACATGCTGATCATTCAGCGCGGCTTCCGTATTGCCCTGTCAACTCGGGATGGGTTCGGCAAATTGCTCGCGGGAGGACTCGCGTTCGTTTTGGCATGGCAGTGCTTCGTGGTGATCGGCGGCGTCACCCGCCTGATCCCGCTGACGGGTCTGACCACTCCGTTCTTGGCCTACGGGGGCTCATCCCTACTGGCCAACTGGATCATCATCGCGATCTTGCTCCGTATCTCAGATAACGCCCGCCGTCCAGTCCCGCTTCCGCTACGCGGTCACTCTTCGGCGGAGGAACCCGAGGAACCGGCGATCGTTGAACCGGATACCTCCGACTCACCACTTGAGCGCCGGGTTCCCGGTGAGTCCGTACAGTATCTGGGCGAGGTTGGTGGCGTATCAACCCAGAACACCGGGGTGTTCGTGCGCCGTAGCACCAAGTCGTACGCGAACAGCGATAGCTCCGCCGCTCCGTTTGCGGGGTCCGATGCCCAGCACACCGAGGTACACCGCGTAGGCGGCCCCGCGACCCAGTCTGTTCCACCAATACCACCAGCGCCTCCGGCCCCGCCGGAGCCAACGTCTCCCGTTCCACCTGTACCGCAGCCCGAAGACGACGAGAGGAGCGAGCAGTGAACAAACCGCTACGCCGCCTGTGGGTGATTTCGCTCGTCATGTTTGTCGGACTGTTCGGCTCGGTGACCTGGACGCAGTTCTTCAACGCTGCCGAGTTGAATGCGGACTCGCGCAATACGCGGAGCCTATACCGCGAATACGGTACAAACCGCGGCCCGATCGTGGTCGCTGGCAAGGAGATCGTGGCATCCACGCCTGTCAACGATGCCTTTAAGTATCAACGCGAGTACCCGTACGGTGCACTATACGCACCGGTCACCGGCTACTACTCGATCGTGTACAGCCCGACCGGTATTGAACGAGCCTCGAACGAGTACCTGAACGGGACCTCGGATTCGCTGTGGTTGAACCGCATCGAGCACTTGATCACGGGCGCAGATCCCCAAGGGTCTGCGGTGGAACTGACTATCGACGAGAAGGCTCAGCGGGCTGCATACGATGCGTTGGGAGATCAACGCGGTGCGGCAGTCGCAATCGAGGTGAAGACTGGACGCATCCTGGCGCTTGTTTCGAAGCCGTCATTCGATCCGAGCGACCTTGCGGGACACTCCTCCAAGGAGGTTGTGGAAGCCTACGAGAAGCTACTGGCCGATCCAGGAAAACCGCTTGTGAACCGCGCACTCGCTGGTGACACCTATCCGCCCGGTTCGGTATTCAAGCTCGTGACCACGGCAGCGGCACTCGAAAACGGCATGAGCGCCGAGACCGAGATCGATGCTCCGGACACCTACCGCCTACCAGGCACCACAACTGACCTGCGCAACTTCGGTGGTTCCCAGTGTGCCGCATCGGGCCACATGTCTTTGGCAAATGCTCTGCGGATCTCATGCAATACCGCATTCGCGGCTCTTGGCAACGAGCTTGGCGAGGAGGAACTGGCCAAGCAGGCCCAGGCCTTCGGATTTGAGCAGGAGATTCAGGTGCCGATGTCAGCAGCGATCAGCCGCTACCCCACCGGGCAGAATGACGCACAGGTCGCGATTTCGGCGATCGGCCAGCAGGATGTACGCGTGACCCCGTTGCAGGTTGCGATGATGAGTGCTGCCATCGCCAACGACGGCGTGCTCATGCAGCCTTACCTCGTGGACCGGGTTCGCACCGCTGACCTGTCAGTTGTTTCCGAGGCCGAGCCTCAGGACCTGGGCCGTGCGGTGTCCTCCACGACAGCACGCCAACTGACCGAGATGATGGTCGGGGTCGTTGAGAACGGTACGGGAACATCTGCGCAACTGTCTGGAATCCAGGTGGCAGGAAAGACGGGAACCGCGGAAACCGGGGGCGACGCCGCGCCACACGCCTGGTTCACCGCGTTTGCCCCGGCGGATGATCCTGAGATCGCTGTGGCGGTAGTCGTCGAGAACGGCGGTACCGCCGGAAGCGAGGCAACCGGTGGTCGCGTCGCGGCACCAATCGCCCGCGCCGTCATCAAGGCGGTGTTGGACCAGTGAAGCCCCAGGCAGGACTTGCCCTAGGAGGACGCTACCGGCTGATCCGCCAGATCGCAGTCGGGGGAATGGGCGAGGTGTGGGTTGCCAAGGATGAGTCTCTCGCCCGAGACATCGCGGTCAAGGTCCTCAAGCAAGAGTTTGTGGGCAATGCAGACTTCCTCAACCGGTTCCGTGTCGAAGCCCGCAACGCGGCATCGCTGTCGCACGCCCACATCGCACAACTCTACGATTACGGTGAACAGGACGGTTCCGCCTACCTGGTGATGGAACTCGTGCACGGTGAGCCGATGTCAGACCTGCTCGAACGCGAACCGGTTCTGCCGTTGGGCAGACTGCTCACGATCCTCTCCCAAACCTCGCGTGCACTTCATGCGGCTCACGTGGGGGGCGTGGTGCACCGCGACATCAAGCCCGGCAACATCATCATCGAGCACTCAGGCGATGTGAAGATCACCGACTTCGGTGTCTCCCTGGCCGCCAACCAAGTGCCGATGACCGCCGCAGGAATGGTCATGGGCACGGCACAGTATCTCTCCCCTGAACAGGCGATCGGACGTCCGGCGACGGGCGCCTCGGACATCTACGCCCTTGGAATCGTCGCCTATGAGGCGATCGCGGGCAACAGGCCGTTCACCGGCAAGACTCCAGTGGACATTGCGGTGGCACACGTCAATGAACCAGTTCCGCCGCTCCCGCGTACGACGCACGCGGAATTGGCGAACCTCGTCATGCGGATGCTCTCAAAGGACCCCCTGGAGCGTCCCCGCTCGGGTGCAGCACTCGCGCATACTTTCGAAGGCCTCGCCCAAGAGATCGCTGCCAACCCCTGGAAGAGCACCGCACGTACCTCTACGGTCGCACCCGTGAGCCATGGCCTAGCGCCCTCCCGCGATAAGGCCGTCGAAGATCTTGGACCGCAGTTGCGTTCCGCGCAATCGGCGAGTTCAGCGGCTCCGCACACCACGTGGCAGCCATCGGGTGGTGCCGTTGGAAGCCGCGCAGCCACGAGTCCACCCCCACCGGAAGCGGCAAGTAATCCACACGCGACAGTCCGGCCCCGCTCATACCGTGCAGAGCAGGGACCCACAAGCGCCCCTTCCCTACGTCAAGAGTCACACGCGGCCGCAGCTCCAACCTATCGGGCAGATACGACTCGCCGTGCCACCGACAGCGGTGGGGGCAGCCGCCGCGCAACAACCCACACCGCGCACGGTGGCGCTGGGGGTAGACCGGATCGTCGCCAGGAAGCGCACAGAACCACCGCAGAACCACAGGGTTTTCTTGAGCGCGTCAAAGCGCTCGGAGTAGTCGGGATGACGATGTTGGGTGTGATCGCACTGATCATCCTCGCAACTGCCATCAAAGGAATGATCGGCGCAGTGGGGTCTCACACACCAAGTGGCACTGTCGCTGAAAACTTTTCATCAGTAGAATTCACTTCTGGTGCCCCAAACGGCATCGAAGTGCGAGAAAATCGCGGGAACGATGCCTACCCGGCATTCCCCGCCCAAGCAATTAAGGACGCGTAGTGGTTAACCCCGTCCCCCGCACGCTAGCGGGTCGTTACGAGGTCGGTGAACTCATTGGCCGTGGAGGCATGGCCGAAGTACACATCGGTCACGACAATCGTCTCGGACGCACCGTCGCGATTAAGATCCTCCGCTCCGACTTGGCACGCGACCCCTCGTTCCAGGCACGCTTCCGCCGTGAAGCCCAAGCCGCAGCCTCGCTGAACCACCCGGCCATCGTTGCCGTCTACGACACCGGTGAGGACACATTCACTGACCCGGCGACCGGCGCAGTCTCGCACGTACCGTTCATCGTCATGGAATACGTTGAGGGCCACACCGTCCGTGACATTCTCCGCGACGGCAATGCCTTGCCAATCGAAGAGGCCATCGAGATCACCGCTGGTGTCCTGTCAGCACTCGAGTACTCGCACCACGCAGGCATCGTGCACCGCGACATCAAGCCAGCCAACGTGATGCTCACCCCAACGGGTGCGGTCAAGGTCATGGACTTCGGTATCGCCCGCGCAGTCGCCGACTCTGCCGCCACCATGACCCAGACGCACTCGGTCATCGGAACCGCGCAGTATCTCTCACCCGAGCAGGCACGCGGTGAATCCGTGGACACCCGCTCAGACCTGTACTCAACCGGCTGCCTCCTCTACGAGCTGTTGACCGGACGCCCGCCCTTCACCGGGGACTCCCCGGTCGCGGTTGCCTACCAGCACGTCCGCGAGCTCGCCGCGCCTCCAAGCACCATCGCGCCCGACGTGCCGCCGGTACTCGACCAGATCGCGCTCAAGGCGCTTGCCAAGGACCGTAACGACCGCTACTCAAGCGCGTCCGAGTTCCGTGCCGCCCTTGAGGCGGCAGCCCGCGGCGAGTCCATCGAGGCAACCTCGGTGTACCCCGCAGCGGCAGCAGTCGACCCATTCGCAACCCAGGTCATCACCCCTGTCGCGGCGAGCCCCGCGCACAGCCCCGCAACCCAGGCTTTCTCCGCTCCCGCCGAAGCCGGATTGCCTTGGCAACAGCCGACCAACGAACCCGACCTCTTCGAGGAAGACGACGAGGAAGAGGTCAGCAGCAAGAAGCGACTCATCTGGACCCTCGTGGCCGTCGGTGTTGTCGCCATCCTCGCGATCATCGCAATCTGGATGTTGGGCGGTGACGATGACACGCCGGAAACCATACCGGTCCCATCCTTCGTAGGAATGACCGAGGAAGAGGCGCGTGACGAGCTCGAAACTGCAGGCTTCGAGGGGAAGATCAACATCCTCAACGTTCTCGATGACAACGTCGAGGAAGGAAAGTTCGTCTCGTCTGATCCGGCAGAGGGCGCAGACCTTGAAATCACGGGCGAAATTGATCTGACCTTCTCCACGGGCCCGAACGCGACACAGGTTCCAGACGTCAAGGACCTGCCACAGGACGAGGCACAGCGCATCATTGAAGCCGCCAACCTCAAGGTCCAGTTCGGTGACCAGGAGCATTCTGCGGACGTAGCGCGCAACCACGTCATCCGTACTGAGCCTGGTGCCCGCGAACCAATTGCCGTCGGAGGCACGGTCGTGATCTTCGTATCCGATGGATTCGTGGAAATCGAAGACTACACCGACAAGCCCCGTAGCGAAGCCGAAGCGGCACTGCGAGCTCTCGGACTCACGGTGAAGATCGATCCGCGAGAAGACGATCGAGTCAACGACGGCGACCTTGACGCCGACACGGTCCTCGCACAACTTCCAGGAGCCGGTGCCGTCGAGCAGGGTTCAGAGGTGACGCTAACGGTCGCGGTTGAGGTCGAGATCGAGTACGTTGTCGTTCCCGATGTCGTTGGAAGATCCCAAGCCGATGCCGAGAGCCTGATCATCGCCGAGGGATTGGTTCCGATCTTCGGGGACCCCGTGTACTCCAACGAACCTCCGGGTACCGTCATCTCAACCAACCCACGCGCAGGTGCACGCCTGAACCTGGGTGAGCGCGTCGATATCCAGATCTCCGCTGGCCCAGAGCCAAGCCCGGACCCTACGCAACCCGATCCAGGTAACGGCGATAACGGCGATAACGGTGACGACGGTGGCGAAGACCAAGAAGAGGGTTAAGGCCAGATCTCACGTCGCCTAGGTTGGGACTTCGAGGCGTTGGACACCTCATGACGGGACGTTCAACGCCTTACCTCCACGCGGCAACGTGAACGCCACTGAGGAACCTCTCAAGCGCCAAACGCCTGTGGGGCACCAGACCTTACGTCTGGAGCCCCACAGGCGTTTATAGGCGGCATAGCAGCCACTTCTACGGATTCGTGGTTGTTCCGGCCCCGTAGGTGTGGTTGTTAAGCGCGAATCAGGGGCGCAAGACCCACAGACTTTGCCACCGCGTCATCGGCGCCGCACTCCTTAAGCCAGTTCGCAAACAGGCGGTGCCCACCCTCGGTGAGTACGGATTCCGGATGGAATTGCACGCCGAACAGCGGTAGCTCCTTGTGGCGCAAACCCATGATGATCTCACCGACCGTTGCATCAACCTTTGCGGTCACCACGAGGTCGTCGGTGACGGTGTCGTTGACAACGGCGAGCGAGTGGTAGCGGGTTGCAGTGAACGGTGACGGTAGTCCTGCGAATACGTCCGTCTCGCCGTGCACAACGGATGAGGTCTTGCCGTGCATCAGTTCCGGAGCATGCGTCACGGTTGCGCCGTACACTTCCGCGAGCGCTTGGTGTCCGAGGCACACACCGAGCATTGGCTTGCCAATCTCTGCGCAGTCGCGGATCACCTGCATGGATTCCCCCGCTTCTGCCGGGGTTCCGGGCCCTGGGGACACAAGGACACCGTCGTATTCGGACCACTCGCTGACCGGCGGGACATTGTCGTTTCGGACCACAACGGTCTCGGCGCCCAACTGGTTGAGGTAGCCGACGATTGTGTAGACGAATGAGTCGTAGTTGTCGATGACGAGGATCTTGGTCATGGTTCCTGCCAGTGCGGTCTCGCATGAGGGTGTCGTCATGCTTTGGGTGGGCGGACGCCGCCTGTGGGACGAGCGTTCGGTGGTTCTTGAGTGGCTCCACGATACCGCTTTTGCCCGCTCTGCGTCAGTGGGGTTCCGTTTCGTGAACGTGTGCGGTGGGCTGGGCATCGTGTGCCCGCATACAGTGGCATCGCAGGTCTGGTATTGCAGGTCCGTTCGGTTGTGCATTGCCCTAGCGTGCATCGCTCCCCGGCCACGCCGTGGGCCTGACGCGCCAGCCGCCCATCATCCTCGACGGATCGCCCTACTGCCAGATGTCAGTTCCCTCGGGTACACCGGCGTAGTGAAGCGAGCTGATGTTGGATGCAGCGGGGAGGGAGATTTCGTTGACCTTCTCCGCCTGCCAGCCCAGCCCAACCGCGGCGACGTACTGCTTGTAGATCGCGATGGACTCCGATTCGCCGAGTGCCGCGTTCAGGGTTTCGGGGTCGCCGATCACTTCAACGACATAGGGTGGCGAGAACACCCGACCGTGCAGCAGGAGCACGTTGCCCACGCACTTGAATGCGGTGAGGGGTGTCACGCGTTGGCCTTGCAGCGTCATCGCTTCGGCGCCACCGGCCCATAGCGCACTGATGACCGCCTGCAGGTCTTGCTGGTGGACTACCAGGTCGTCGACGGTGATGGGTGGCTCGATGATCTGTCCTGGAGGGGCGTCGGACAGGGTTACGCGCATTCCGGGCCCGGATACGGCGAGCGCCCCGGAACCGATTTGGGATGACAGTGACACCTGGGGTGCTGAGGTTGGCCTGCTGGTGCCTTCTTCCTCGGTGAGTCTGTCGGCCTGTTCTTGGAGTTCAAGCGTGCGTTCTTCGAGTGCCTGGTTGCGTTCGGTTTCGACCCGCAGCAGGCTGACGAGGTCTTCGGGGTGTCGGTGCTGGTTGCCCGAGTTGAGTTTCGCGGAGATGGAGAACATGGCGGCCGCGAGCATGAGGACGATCGCAACTGAAACGTTGCTTTTGAGGCGTGATCGCCTGTGCACAGCTTTTTCTGCCATAATCCAGTCCACAGTATTTCTTGTCTGTTCAGTCTGCCACTAGGCTAGTGCACAAACCTTTATTTTTACATTGACAGGAGTAAACAAGTGCCAGAGTCACGGTCCCGTAAGAAGAAGGCCAAAGCTACCGAGGTTGAGGAGAGCTCCACTCCGACCCCTGTGCGCGTTGGTAACCCCGCGTGGCTCGTTCCCACCATGTTGACCCTTTTTGTTGTGGGCGCATTGTGGGTTGTCGTGTACTACCTGACATCCTCGCGTTGGGGTTTGCCGATCCCTCCGCTGCGCGACTGGAACCTGGCTATCGGCTTCGGCATGATCTTGGCTGGCTTGGGTCTGGCTACCCGCTGGCAGTAGGCCGTGCAGCGGCATGTTCTAACGCACCTTAGCGCCGCATATTGCCGACGAGCCGGCTTGTTCCAGCATTGGCACACCTTTGGGGTGGCTTGTTTTTGGGGTTGGGTCCCACCACGAAGTGGTGGGACCCAACCCTTTTTGTGCTTGCTGTGCTTCTCACTGGTTTCTCCTCAAAGGCTGCCCAATCCTCCGGTGTTTCGGTTCTGTCGGTGATGTAACCACATGGTTTGGTTACATCACCGACAGAACCGAAACATTGATGTGGTGGCGTTCCCACTCGAACTTGTCCACCAAGTCCTTGTGGATAAGTTTGAGTTATCCACCGCCCATTGGGGATAACTAGTCCTGCCGTCTACAAGTGCTGGAATATCGACAGCCTGTGCACAAGTTGATCGATCTTTTCAACACCGTGCACCCTGTTTTCCACATAGAAATCCACAGTTATGCACAGCGGTTTCCACAGGTGTGCATAACTACAGACGTGTAATTCCATAACGCGTTCCAGGGAGCCACGCCCAGCCACAGACTAGAGGGACTCGCTCTACTGGGCGAGTCCCTCGTCGTCAATCACGATACGCAGTCAAGCACAAGGTAGGCGCGACGGCCTACCGCCCCAACGCCGCTAGAACAGGTACAAAGCTGCATCTAGCTGCGAGTACTTGAGCGCGATCAAACCAACCAAGCCTAGTGCGACAACCACGCTGCCGCCGATCGAGACCATCAAACGCCTGTCGCGTGGAGCCCACATGAACAGGTAGCCGACCAGCACACCGACGACCAGTCCACCCAGGTGACCCTGCCACGACACCTGCGGCACGAAGAACGGAATGGCGAGGTTGATCGCGAACAACCCGGCCAGGCCGCGCAGGTCACTACCGATACTGCGGTAGTACGGGATGAGCGCACCGAACAGGCCGAAGATCGCGCCGGATGCGCCCAACACCGGGGTAACCCAACTGTCGCCACCGGGCTGCGCAAGCAGCAGCACCGCAGCCGAACCACCAAACGCCGACAACAGATAGAGCGTCAGGTAGTGCCAGCGACCAAGGATGTACTCGAACTGCGTACCCACCGAATACAGCGCAAACATGTTGAACAGGATGTGATAGAGCGCGGTCTGGGAGTGCAGGAAGGAAGAGGTCAAGAACCGCCACGGCTCCTCGACCCCGAGGAACGGAGCAAACACAAACCATGAGGAGAACGCTTGCCAGCCGATGGTCAGTTGGAGCAACCACACCACCGCGTTCACCCCGATCAGGGTGTACGTGACATATGGCCGCCCCTGCACCTGCTTCGCACCGGTGATCGTCTTGGGCGCGCGCACCGCCTTCGCGCCTGCTTTCACGCACTGCGGGCATTGCACGCCTACAACGGCCTCGTTCATGCAGCGCGCGCAGATCGGTTCACCGCAACGCTGGCACCGCACGTATGCAGTGGTCTCGGGGTGGTTCTTGCACACCGATGGTTGTGGCGGTTGATTCGCGCTACCGAACTGCGGTTCGCTCAAGGCATCTCCTGGGATTATTGGTTTTTCGCTTTACGACGATACGTCACCCCACGTCACCGCGTCACGTATGGCTGTGTCGGGGAGTGCCACGGCCCTGGTTGCGGTGACGGAGGCGAGCACGTTTGGGTAAACGAATGGCCGGGCACCAAGGTGCCCGGCCACAGGGAAATTCTCAGTCCTCGATGGTGACGGAGTTGATGACGATGTCTTCCAGGGGGCGATCGCCTGGGCGGGTCTGCGTGGTCGAGATCGCGTCAACGATAGCCTTCGACGCCTCGTCAGCCACCTCGCCGAAGATGGTGTGCTTACCGTTAAGCCAAGTCGTCGCGTCGACGGTTACGAAGAACTGCGAGCCGTTGGTGCCAGCAGGCTGACCGGTGATCGGGCTGATGCGCTTGCCTGCGTTCGCCATGGCGAGCAGGTAGGGCTTGTTGAAGGTGAGTTCTGGGTGGATCTCGTCATCGAAGGTGTAGCCTGGGCCACCGGTTCCGGTTCCAAGTGGGCAACCGCCCTGGACCATGAAGTTCGGGATCACGCGGTGGAAGATCAGGCCGTCGTAGAACGGTGCGTTGCTTTCCTCACCAGTCTTTGGGTCGGTCCAGGTCTTGGTTCCCCGTGCGAGGCCCACAAAGTTGTCGACCGTCTTGGGTGCGTGGTTGGGGAACAGTTCGATTCGAATGTCACCAGCTGTGGTGTGCAGAGTTGCAAACATGTCCTCTATTCTCCCACGAGTTGCGGCGACAAGCACATGCCCGAGTCACGCTCCTGGCTAAGGCCAACCACACGGAACGGAGGCTTGGCGGACTAGTCGGCTACGGAGTGGTGACGATGTCGTCAGCGTTTGCGGCGATCCACTCGATGAGCGGCAGCATCCTGTCCATGAGGTCCTCCCCTCGCTCGGTGAGTTGATACTCCACATGAGGCGGGACTGTGGGGTACGACTCGCGGCGCACGAGACCATCGGCAACGAGTTGCCTCAGCGTTGAGCCGAGCATCTTCTCGCTGATGCCGTCTACGTCTCGGCGCAGCTCACCCCACCGACGCGTCCCGTCAGTGAGCGCCCACAGGACGAGCACGCCCCAACGGCTCATGACATGGTCGAGGACAACGCGTGTGGAACAGCCCGGCGAGAAGGCACCGGTTCCCTTCAATTCCGCAAAACTAACCATAATGACAGTACCTTACTGCAAAGTGGGTACCCCGTTTGTGGAATGTCTTTGTTCGCCACTTCGTTCCTCTAGTTGCACAGACCACCCACGAAAGGACCATCATGACCATTCTTGTGACTGCGGCCAACGGAGAACTCGGCAAACTCGTCATTGACAGCTTGCTGGCTCGCGGCGCACACCCTAGTGACATCGTCGCCGGGGCACGCACACCTGCCAAGGCAACCTCGATCTCTGAAAAGGGCATCAGGGTCGTCCCGCTGGACTACGACGATCCCGCGACGATCACCGCAGCGCTGGAGGGAATCGACCGGGTACTGCTCATCTCTGGTTCAGAGGTTGGCAAGCGGACCGCACAGCATCAAGCCGTCATTGACGCCGCGACAACCGCAGGTGTGTCCCTGCTCGTGTACACCAGCATTGCCAAGGCAGATCTCAGTTCACTACCTCTGGCTCCTGAACATCTGGCAACTGAGCAGGCAATCGCAGCCTCAGGCCTTCCCGCGGTGATCCTGCGCAACAACTGGTATGCGGAAAACTATCTTGCCGAGTTGCAGCAGGTGTCCGAGACCGGAGTCCTGCTCTCAGCCACTGGCGACGCACGGGTATCGCTCGCGAGCCGGGTTGACTTCGCTGAGGCTGCGGCCGCCGTCCTGATCGGCGACGACCACAGTGGTCAGGTATACGAGTTGGCGGGCGAACCGCACACTTACGACGAAATCGCTGACGCCTTCAGTGCAGTTCTGGGCAAGGAGGTCACTCACCGCGCCCTTCCTGCCGACGAGTTCACGGCTGTGCTGCAGAGTGCCGGCCTCGATGAGGGAACGGCTGGGTTTGTCACAGCCCTGAACACCGGAATCGCCGCTGGCGATCTCGATGTCACCGATTCAACGTTGGTTAGGCTGATCGGCCGTCCGGTCACGCCGCTGGTTGATGTGATTAGCCGCGCGGTATCTGCATAGCGTGACGCCACGACGAGAGCCTGAGAGCCATGGCCTGGGTTGCTTTCCTCGGGCTCTCGTTCACGGTTCGTCCCTGCACCGATGGCTGGGGTCTTCTCCGCGAGACCGACGTTCTGAGCCTCCGTCTCGCAGGGAAGAGCGTGGGTTGCTCTCACACCCGACCGCGACGAACCCCGATATCTCGGGTGGGTCGGGCATATTCCACCCGCATTGTTGAAATATTCGTGAAGGTGCGGGTGATTGCTAATGCAATCTCGCATGTGAAGTGGCAGAGTAGGGAGGAGGAATCAAAAACCGCTTAGGAGACCGCAATGTCTGACCGTAAGTTTGCGAAGGCCGCAGAGAAGATCGACACCGACAAGATCAAGGACCAGGCGTCCGAGGTGGCGGCGGTTCTTTCCGAGGGAGCCTCCATCGCAACGGATTACACCAAGGAGTTTGCCGCAAAGGCGCGCGAGGCTGCGTTGCAGGCAAAGGACTGGGGCACCCCAAAGGTCGAGGCTTTCGTCGAGTGGGCTTCCCCACGCATCGAGCAGGCGTGGAACGAGACCGTCAAGGCAACAGCACCTCGCGTGGAAAAGGCCGCGGAGAAGGTGACTCCCGCAATTGATACGGCTCATGACAAACTCGTAGACGAGCTTCTGCCAAAACTCGTTGCCACTTTCAACGAAGCGGCGGAGAAGGCAGGTCAGGCCGCATCCGATGTCGCTGGAAAGGTTAGCGACGCAGCCGAAAACGTAAGCGTTCCCGCGGCCATTTCTGGTGCCGCGGCTACCGCAACCGCTGCGACGGCGGCAGCGGTTGGCACTGCTAAGAAGCAGTCGAAGCGCGCCACGAAGAAGGCAGCGAAGCAGGCTGACAAGTTGGCGAAGTCCATCGAGAAGGCATCCAAGAAAGCCCCGATTAAGCTGTCCGACGCAGCCAAGGCCGCAGAGAAGTCCTCAAAGCGCTCCAGCAAGGGGTGGTGGCTTGTCGGTGGCGCTGTCGCAGCGGGTGGCGCTTACGTTCTATGGCGTCGTTCGCAGCCAACCACCGACCCGTGGGCTGAGCCGTGGGAGCAGGAAGACCAGTCGCTGCGTTTCTCCGATGTGGTCAGCGACGCCAAGGTAGCCCTCGGCGATGCCGCTGAATCCCTTGGCGAAGCAGCGGGCACGACCGTGGTCAAGGGCCGTGAACTGGGTGAGAAGCTTGCCGATGCGGCCAAGGACGCAACCGAGGACATCAAAGAAGGTACCGAGGACCTCAAGGAAAAGGCTGAGGAACTCAAGGAGAAGGCCTCCGAGAAGATCGAGGAGGCCAAGGAGAGCGCCAAGAAGGCAACATCTCGCGCTCGTACCACCACCAAGAGGACTGCCGCCAAGGCAACTGACGCAGTTGCCGACGCCGTAGAAGACGCGGCAGATGCCGTCGAGGACGCAACGGACAAGGACTCCTGAGGACCTTCCCCAAACGAGACTGTGGCCGGAGGATCATTGATCCTCCGGCCACAGTCATGTGGTTCTGTGATGTGCAGCAGGCTCCCCTTTTCTTTAGGATGCGTGAAGTCCGCTTACAGCGCATCGGTAAGCGCTCACATGTTTTGTCTTACGCGGCGAGCCAGAGGTTGTTCGAGCCCTGAGCGGCAAGCTGCCATTCTTCGGGACGCCCACCGAGGACCGCACAGTTGCCAATCCAGTAGGTCACGTCCGGTGACCAACCGGCCATGAGCGTGGAGCCACCGGAAATCGGTATCCGCTTCGTTGCACCCTCAAGGTAGGCGGCAGTGGTCAGATGTACCGCCTCATAATCCTTGGCGATCAGACCCCAGTGCGGGATGTACCATTCATCAACCGAACCGGTCACGCGATACCAGTCATGGAAACGCGATCGCGTCATACGCATCGGATACTT
This sequence comes from Timonella sp., assembly GCA_031979385.1. Lineage (GTDB taxonomy): Bacteria > Actinomycetota > Actinomycetes > Actinomycetales > Cellulomonadaceae > Timonella. The sequence continues at coordinate 62,385 of DALZEF010000001.1, forward strand.
TTCCACGAGGCGTGCGTAGTCGTGGGCACTCGTAATCTCAAGTACTCGGCAGGGGCCAATCAAAGAGATCGGATAGGACACCGCGTACTGCGGAGTCTGGGTGTCTTCCTGAGCCCACAATGCAACCGGTCCCAACCCGTCAAGAACTCGGGTTGTGGCCGGAACCGAGTAGTGTGCGGGGGTTGACCACCACATGCCGGTGTAGTTGGCGGCGGGGTCTGGGATATAGGTTTGGGCGGCGGTCTCATCGGCGATGGCCTGGCTGTACCACTGCCGCACCCCAGCGCCCGCCTGCCATGCCTCCTGGTACTCGATTGACGGCGAATTGGCTGGTTGGACCCGCTGCTGACCGGGAGCCATAGCGTCAACCCACCAGTCGGGGCAGTACGGCGAGACCGCGACCGCGAGCGGGCGGAGCGCGGAAGCGACTTGGGGTTGTGCCAAGAGTTTGTCTTCGGCGTCAGGTGCCTGCCAGTACATTGCGCGATCCACACTCTCGCGCAGCGCAAGCAGGAGTTCCAACTGCGTGGTTGGTTCCTTCTCAAGCAGAGCAGTGGACCGAGCGAACTCAACGACGACTCGGGCTCTGCCCGTGGAGTCGAGTGGCTCGATCAGATTTGAGAACATCAGCTCTTCGAGTTTTGGATTGCGCGCGCACGCAATTTCCAAGAGCAGGCGTCGGCCTCTGGGGCCTGCCAGTAGTTGATTGGGATAGACCCCACTCATGGTCTGCCTTCCTCGAACAATCAATCCCTAAGGCGCTTAACTTCCCTTGGCTTGTAGACCGTTCCAGTGGCGGGGGTGGGTCATTGTTTCAAGCAGCGGCAAGTTTTCGCTCCATGTATACAGCCGCCACATTAGTACTTTTCATGTGGAAAGAAACCTAAAAGGTGACTGCTCCCCATTACCACGTCTGTGGACTTCTCACCACCTCCTAGGGTGGTGAAAACCCATACGGGAGTGAGAACGTGTAGCGGGGTCCTTCACAACTCGTATGAGGAGTTTCATCTTGCGTTCCATCAAAACCGCCCGCAATCTCACCGCAACGGATGTATTGCGCGGAGTTGTCGGAGTGGCGGGCATCGCTACCCTTTCCCTGACCCTGTCCGCCTGTGTCATGCGCGGCGACGTCAACCACGCGGAGACGGAACGTGCCGCTGAATCATCGGTCACGGACGGAGTATCGGGCGTAGAGGATGACGAGGCCGCCGCCGAGGACCAAGAGCAGGCAGAATCCGAGAAGGCTGAGGAGAAGGCAGGGCAACAGAAGTCGTCTGACGCTGATGGCATTGATTTCTCAGCAGGCGGTGCCTGTGCGAACGGCGAGGATGGGTTTATCAAAGGCCTCGATCTCGAGGTGACGCTCTCGGGTACGTGCGGAACCATTGAGATCGAGGGAGCTAACCTGAAGATCGCACTTGAGAACGCCAACACCGTTGCCATCCGCGGTGAGAACAATACGGTTTCCGGCGCAGACTGGGATGTCGTGGTCATTCAGGGTCTCAACATCACGGCAGATGCCGCGTCCGCCGACACGATCGATGTCAACGGCAAGGACGTGAAGTTCACTTCCAAGCTTTCCCGGACAGTCCTGCTCTCCGGTGAGGGCATCGACGTCACAACGGGTGATGCAACGTCGATCGCGGTTGCAGGAGTCAAGAACAAGGTTGTCGCAGACACCGTGAGCGAGTCGATCACCGTGGAAGGCTCCAACAACGACGTTGCATGGACCGGAGGCATCTCCCAGGAGACCTCCGTAAAGGGCGAGGCGAACAGTTTCACGCGCCCTTAGGGTTCAGGCATCTGCTGGTGTGACCACTTGAGTGGCTTACCAAGAGAATCCCACTCTTCCCGAATTCTAGTCACCTCAAACTGTGTCCGCCGCCCTGACTCCCAAGGGGGCGGCGGACGCCTCTGTTTCTGTCTTCTGGCGATCAGACCAGCGGTGAAAGCACGTTGACCGCAATCGTGAACATGATGATCGCGATGACTCCATCGAGGAACTGCCAGGATCGCGGCTTTTCAAAGAGTGGCTGTAGGAATCGGGCACCAAATCCAAGCAGCGTAAACCACACGATGGATGCGAGCATGGCACCAAATCCGAATACCCACTTGGCGTCACCGTGGCTGTTGGCGATGGAGCCGAGCAGCACGACCGTGTCCAGATAGAAATGAGGGTTGAGGTAGGTTACGGCGAGTGTCGCCCCGAGTACCGGCAGCAGGGATTTCCTCGCAGGCCCGGTCTCGGTTGCCATCGCGCTTGGTTTCATCGCGCGACGCAACGCGAGGAAGCCGTAGTAGACGAGGAAGGCACCCCCAAATAGGCGCATACCTGTGATGAGCCACGGTGCGTTCTCAACGATTGATCCGAATCCGGCGATCCCGATGCTCATGAACAGCATGTCTGAGAAGGCACAGACCAGCACTACCGGCACGATGTGGTTGCGCATGATTGCTTGGCGCAGCACAAAGGCGGATTGGGCGCCGATCGCGACGATGAGTCCGAAGGCGATTCCAAAACCTGATGCGAAGATGGCAGTACTTGACACGTCTAGAAAGGTACGACGACCGGCTAGACTAAGACCAGTTAACTATTCTTGGCTTACTTAAGGATTGCTTAATTGAAGGTAGATCTGGGACACCTCGAGGTACTCCTTGCAGTCGTTGAGGAGGGCACGTTTGAGGCTGCCGCAGTGGTTCTGCGGGTCACGCCCTCAGCGGTGAGCCAACGCATTCGCGCGCTTGAGCATCAGGCTGGCAAGGTGCTCCTCCAACGCACAAAACCGGTGACTCCAACGGACGCGGCAATCCCCTACCTACAGGCAGCACGGCAGATCAAGGCAGTTGTCGACCAGACCCTGCAACCAGCATTGGACCCCGCGGCTCCGCTCCCCTCGATCCCACTGGCGATCAATGCGGACTCACTCGATACCTGGGTGATTGAGGCCCTCGCATCGATCCGAGACATCGCCACGTTCCACCTGTTTCGCGAGGACCAGGAGCACACAGCGGACCTGCTCCGGTCCGGCCGGGTTATGGCAGGAATCACGTCGCAGGAGACCGCAGTCCAGGGCTGCGAGTCAACCAGATTGGGGGTGATGCGTTATCTGGCGTTGGGTTCACCGGATTTTGTCGCCCAATGGTTCCCGCAAGGCCCCACGTCCGAGGCACTGACTCAGGCACCGGTTGTCGAGTTCGACCGCAAGGACAACCTACAGCGGCAGTTCATGGAGTTGCATGGGGCGAGCGATGCCCGCCCACCAACGAATTACATTCCCACGAACCAGTCGTTCCGCGAGGCCATCCTGCAGGATCTCGGGTGGGGCATGGTTCCGGAACTATGGGCTCGGCCCCTCATCGAATCGGGAGCTGCGGTCCACCTCGGCGGTCACACGGATGTCACGCTGTACTGGCAGCAGTGGAAGGTATCGAGCCTCCCCCTTGAGACCGTGCGGTCGGCGATCCTGGATGCGGCCTCATATTCGCTCCGCATTTCCTGACCTCGTTCGGTGAGAGCATCTCGATTTCCGACGAGCCGGGCACCTTCGCTTCGGTGGCTTCCGGCGATCCCGTCATCATTGAGGTCGCTGTTCCAGCCGACACGGTTCCAGCAGCGCTGACCAACACGGGCGATGTTTTGGATGAGGCCGAAGTCGGGTTGCTGTCCGAACGGTTGAACGTTCAGGCCACGAGCAAGACCCTCACGATTCGTCCTGTGAAGAACTAGGCGCCACACACTAGAGACTTATCGTCGCCGCTTTGACACAATCTAAGTGGACGTAATCGTTGTGGAAAGCCGCGGTTGCGATATTCATGCATTTAAGAGGATGTTTATATGCGTTTCGCGCGTTCATACGCGGTGGCGGTTGCGGTCGCACTGGTAACCGCAACCGGCATGGCAGCCCCGGCACTCGCCACGTCTTCGGCCACCGACCCGGGCGAAGCGCAACTGCGCGGCCAACTGGTCAAACTGATCGTCGATTATCCTGCGCACGACGATGTCGATTTCGGCGCACATTCAGATGACGATCACCCTGCCGACACGCACCTTGCGGTGCGCGTTGGAGACACGTCAGTGCCTATTTCCGACGAGTCTGGTCACCTTGAGCAGGTCCCTACCGGTGCGGAGGTCACACTCACCGTAGAACTGCCTGACACGGCCGTGGCGGCGGCAACTCCGGCCAGCGGTGATGGGCCGATCCTGTCAGAGACGCAGGCGGCCAACGCCGCAACCGCGGCAAACGGCCCGATGACCGTCATCGATGTCCTCTCCGCGCATTCGGTCACGGCGCCGACGACGAAAGTTACGGGTAGCGCATACCATCAGGTTTACGTGGTCATTGCCACACGTCCCGGCGCAGCGAATCTGGCACCTTCTGAGAGCACCGCAAAAACACTCGTTGAGGGTGCGGGCCAGTACTGGAGTTCCCAGACCTTTGGGAAGGTGTCAGGGTTTACGGTCGCGCAGACTCGCACCTACACGACCAGTCTGACCAAAAATCAGATCTGCGACCTATCGTCCACACACTCAATTGAACGCATCTGGCGGGAGGCCGCCCGCCAGTCCTCATACCGGGAGGGCGCTCGAAAGCATCTCTTGGTTCTCACCGAGCCGTGTAACCCAAATGGTGCGCTCGGGGTGGCCGAGGTTGGTGAGGGATTACGAACCGGTGGCCGAATCGTGGTCAACGATCCTTCCGAGCACACCGTCATCCACGAGTTCGGGCACAACTTCTCGCTCGGTCACGCAAACCTCGAGTCGGTAGCGCGCGACTGGGTGTGGGACTACATGGCGCTATTCAGCCCTATGTCGGCAACCGTCGACGCAGCCATCGGAACTGTCCCTTCCCTCGATGTCGCATACCAGCACGAACTCGGTGTGCTTCCGTCGGGTCAGTTGAAGACAGTGGTGGGCAGCGCAACCGTCAAGCTTGCGCCCGTGAGCAACGCCAAAGGTACTCGTGGCGCGCTGTTCTATGACCCCACCACTGGGCAGAAGACGTATCTGGAGTACCGCAGCGGGACGGGGTTTGACACGCCCTCGTTCTACACCAACACCAACGCGTTATCGGTCTATGTCTCGCAGTTCCGATACGGCGCTGGCGTACGCGTGTACACCCTTGATCAGGATGACCCGCGCACGTGGAACGACACCGGCACGCTTGCTGAACCGATCTCACGTTCCCAGTTTCGGACTACTCTGCGGCAAGGCGAAAGGCTCCAGCATCCGCTGTCGGGCTACACGATCACCGTCTCCCAACTCACCGCAACCCAGGCCACGGTCCGCCTTTCGGTCCCCAAAGCATCAAGCAGCCTCACCTCGAAGAACGTGAGCACCCGATACGGCACGCAGCCCAAGTTCACGGTCCGACTTGGGTCGAATGCGCCCGCCGGAGGCACGATCACGGCGACCGTCAACGGTAAGAAGGTTGGGTCCGCCAAGGTTGCAGCAAAACCCGGTACGCGGAAAGTCACGGTAAAGCTCTCCAGGAACCTGGCGGTGGGCAAACACAAGGTGAAGTTCAAGTACTCGGGCAATGCCGCGACCAAGTCGTCCACGCACACTCGCACGCTCACCGTTAAGAAGGCCACTCCGAAGGCCAAGATCACCGTCAAGAACGCCTACCTCAAATACAAGCCCTCCGTCACGCTCGCTTTGACCTCGGGCCGGGCTCCGTCCGGTAATGCAACCCTGTACGTGGATGGAAAGAAGACAGCCACCAAGAAGGTGTCGAAGGGCAAGACCACCTTCACGCTCAAGAAGCCTCTGTCCAAGGGCAGGCATTCGTTCCGCGTGGAGTTCCACGCCTCCAAGAACTACAACAAGGCAACCGCAAAGAAGTCTGTGACGGTTGCGAAGAAGCGTGGCACCATCTCGGGTTTTGCGTCCGGAACCAAGACGATCGCGGCTGGCAAGGTATACAAGGACACCTTCAAGGTCAATCATGCCGCTGTGCTGCAAACTCGCACCGGTTCCACCTGGAAGACTGTGAAAAAGCTCAAGGCCGGAACCCACGTGCTCAAGCACACCGCCAAAGCCAAAGCGAAGCCCATCAGGTATCGCGTCAAGATCGCTTCCAGTTCGACCGTCACCGGCAAGACCAGCAAAACCGTCACCATCAAGGTGAAGAACTAGCCGTTCGACCGCAGCCTCGAAAAGACCCCTTTATAGGGCAGAACCGCCCATCCCCACATAGATGAGCGGGGCTCGGATCGCACTAAATCGTCGGGAATCGGTTCAAAGGTGGCGCAAAGCCGCCTCAAAGCAAACTCAAAGCCCCAGTTCGCGGCGCGAAACCCGAAAAAGAGCCGGAAAAGGTGTCTGACGTGGGCACACCGGCAATCTCCGCACTGCTATTCTAGAGGGCGCACGTCAACGACGTACCTGTGCAGCGGGGAACCAAACCCACCAACGCTGGAACCTGTTCATCCGCTCCGCACCCGCGGCGCGCAGGGTTCCGCCTGGGTTCACGCATCATCAGCGATGGGATCACTGGTTCAGTGGCACCACCCGCACGCGGAGTAGGGCTGAAGATCTCCTGCACAGAAAACCCAAAGCGCTTCAGCGCGAGAGCGAGATTCGGTGAACGCGCCAAAACCGGCCGGGCCCACGAGGGCTGCGCGACAACTGCACACAACCCCAGCATCAGCGCCACGGGCAAACTGGCCGGTTCTGATCAGTTCGGTGACTCTCATCGTCGCCCTCGCCGTCTGGGCCGTCGTCGCCCCGGAACGTGCAGACGAGGTCATCGGTGCGATGGTTGCTTGGGTTGCCTCCCACTTTGGTTGGTACTACGTTGCCATCGCCGGTGTCGTGGTTGCGTTCGTCGCCTATCTGTTGCTCTCCCGTGCGGGCCGCATCAAACTCGGCCCCGATGACTCGAAGCCAACCTTCAACCTGTTCACCTGGACCGCGATGTTGTTCGCAGCGGGCATCGGCATCGACCTGATGTTCTTCTCCGTCTCCGAACCCGTGGCGCAATACCTCTACCCACCGGTCGGCGAGGGCATGGACACCGCTGCGGCAAAGCAGGCAATCGTGTGGACGCTGTTCCACTATGGCCCTGTTGGCTGGGCGATGTATGCGGTGATGGGTGGGGCATTCGCCTTCTTTGCCTACCGCAAGAACCAGCCGCTCTCCATCCGTTCCCTCATGCGTCCCATCCTCAAGAAACGCGCCGACGGCTGGCTCGGCAACCTGATCGATACCATCGCCGTGCTGGGAACCATCTTCGGTATCGCGACGTCCCTTGGCATTGGTGTGGTGCAACTCGCCTACGGCCTCCACGTGCTCGCTGGCGTACCAGAGAACATCGCCACCTATGTCTGGCTGATCGTTTTCTCAGTCGCCATGGCCACCGCATCCACGGTATCCGGTGTGGAAAAGGGCATCCGGCGTCTGTCCGAGGTAAACGTGATCGTCGTGATCGTCATGCTTGCGTGGATCGTGCTGTGGGGCGAGACCCGACGCATCCTTGAAGCATTCGTCATGAACATCGGCGACTTCCTCACCACGTTCCCCTCCCTGCTCCTCGAGACCCACGCCTGGGATCGCCCAGACGAATGGTCCCAGGGATGGACCCTGTTCTTCTGGGCCTGGTGGATCGCCTGGGCTCCGTTCGTGGGCCTCTTCCTCGCCCGTATCTCGCGTGGCCGCACCCTGCGTGAGTTCGTGGTCGGCGTCATGGTGATCCCGTTCCTCTACATCGCCCTGTTCGTGGTGGTTCTGGGGAATTCCGCCCTCGAACTGGTCATCGGCGGTGACCTGGCATTCGCCGACACCGCCGTCAATCTGCCCGAGCGGGCCTTCTTCGACCTGCTGGGCACCTACCCCGGCTCCTCGATGCTCCTCGCCGTCGCGCTCGCCGCTGGCCTCCTGCTCTACGTGACCTCTGCCGACTCCGGCGCCCTCGTGTTGTCCGGGCTGTCCTCCAAGATCGAGAACAACAGCCAAGACGGCGGCAAACCGCTGCGCCTCGTCTGGTCCGTTGCAACCGGTGTGCTCACCCTCGCGATGCTGATCGTTGGTGGTGTGAGCACGCTTCAGCAAGCCACCGTGATTATCGGGCTACCGTTCTCGGTTGTGCTCATCATGGTCATGGTGTCCTTCTACCGGTCCCTTCAGAGCACGGTCGACACATCACCTGGTGACGCAGCCGCAGGCGGCACAACAGGTGATGCGCCAGACCGCACAGACCAGGCAGAGGCCCCAGTCAGTGCCCGGGCCCGTGCTCTGACCACGGAAGTAGCGGGCAGTATGCCGGAAGAACACGTCGCCGACTCGTCGACAATTGCCACCACCCCACCACATACAGCCACACACAACTGAAGCAAACGAGAAGGAAAATGAGTTCCACATCGCAGCCCCTCCAACGCCAACGCGTCACCTATGCCTGGCTCGTGCACATCTTCACCATGACCGGAGTGATCTGGGCCTGCCTGGCAATCGCCGCACTGTTCCAGGGCGAGATCCTGCAGATGTGGATGTGGCTCGGAATCGCGCTCATCGTCGACGGGCTCGACGGCAACCTCGCACGAAAGGCAGACGTCAAAAAGTATGCGCCGAACTTTGACGGCACCGTCCTCGACATCATGGTCGACTATCTGACGTGGACTTTCATCCCCGCGCTGTTCATGTACATTCACCTGCCACTCGGTGGCCCGTGGACATCCGCGGCCATGTTCGCGCTCATCTGCACGTCCTCGGTGTTCACCTACTGCAACGTGAAACTCAAAACCCACGACTACTACTTCATGGGTTTCCCCGCCGCATGGAACATCGTGGCCGTGGTCATGTGGATCGTCGGTTCTGGCTCGGCTCTCAACGTCACCGTAACCATCGTGCTGGCGCTCCTGACGGTTGCGCCGTTGACTTTCGTGCACCCATTCCGAGTCGCGCGGTTGATGCCGATGAACATCGCAACGGCCTTCGGCTGGATCGTGACCACTGCGATTCTGCTCGTCCAACACCCTGACCGCGCGCTTGTCGTCGAGGTGATCTGGTGGGCGTGCGGAGCCTGGCTCATGGGTCTGAGCGCATACCGAACCGTGCAGGAGATTCGTGCCCGCAGCAAGGCCGTCGTAGGCAACCAGTAGGCAACCTAGTGGTTTTCCGGGATCAGGATGGTTTTTCTTAAGTCTTGATCCCGGGAAACCACCATCCGGCTAGGTCGACGTCCATGCCACCCACCTAGAATGTTCGAGTCCACATCACGCAAAGGTGCGCGGGACCTCCGCTGCATAGCGGCGCTCGAGCGACCGTTCCTGGCGGTAGTTCGCCCATTCAATCCCCAGGCTGCCTGCGATGAGCAGTGCGATGATCAGGATGACGAATGGCGGATAGTTGCGCCCACACATACCGAAATACACGTATGGCGCCATAAACGTGGCCATTGTGACGAGCGTTCCGGCCATTCGGATGCGTCGTGTGGCTCCGGAAATCATCGCGATGATGCCCCACGTATACGGAATCGCCGTGATGACGTCGATTGACCACAGCATCAGAAGGCTGCCGTGGAATTCCTTAACGAACATCACTGGCAGAGCCCGCAGCGAGGAGTAGACGAAGACCGCCAGGTATACGTAGGTTCTAGGGTTGCGCAGGAGCCGCGCGATCTTGGAGCGTTGACGCACAGGAACCATCAGCTCAGCCAAACGTGCGAGTATCCGATGCGACAGGCTGGCGGCATCAATGCCCTCGAACAGCCAGGCATATCCGGGGAACTCGATCAGCAGCCAACTCGCAACATGCTCGGGGGTGATCCCGTAGGCTCTGCGCCCATCGGCGGACTGTGGTCCAAGGGCGACAAGGTGCCGGCCGAACTTTGCATCCAACCTTGCGTGGATGGCGCTGTCAGCAGTCGTGACGACCCAGAGTCTACTTCCAGATTCGAGTGCCTGTCGCAGCGATGTGGCCAACGCATTATGGTCATCGAACAGGTCCGGCGAGATCACCTGCACTTGGCGTGCACCCAGTTCCGAGAGTCGAAGCACACCAGCGGTCTTGCGCACCTTCGCCGGGTCCAAAGGCAGTTCAGCGATGGTTTCTGAAGTGAAAACGCCGTGTGGTCGAGGCAGGAAGGCGTCGCGCACGGAGGCGAGCACCTCGTGCGCACGGCGAACGAAGGAACCCAGCACCCAACAAGGCTAACTTACATAGGCGGGAAACATAATCCTCCCAGAGTATGCTCAGTCAGCACAAAGATCAGACCACGGTATGAACTGACTGGAAACAACGGTGCCCGGGGTGCGTTCAACACCCCGGGCACTTGCTTGAACAGTCTTACTCAACCGTATGACGCCTGCGAAGCACAAGGAACGCGCCACCGAACGCAATCAACAGGGTCGAGAACACGGCCGCTCCCCACGTTGCAGGGCTCATGCCCGTATCCGAGAGCCTGTCTGCTGCCTCGTCGGGCGCCTCCACACTGTCGGTTGCTTCATCCCCGGTCTGTTGAGTTGTATCGGATGGTTCATCTGAATCATCCACATCTGGGCGTGTGCCTGAGTCTGGGGTCGTGTTGTCTTCCTCATCGAGGTCGGTGTTTCCGCCTGACTGCTGCTGGGGCTCCACGAGAACCGCAACGGTGCGGGCAGGTACCGTGACTGAACCGGCCTGCACGTTCCATGATGTCTGCCTGACCACGGAATCCGAGCCGTTGGCCAACGCTGGCGTGAGCGCGAAGTTACGGCCCGCGAGGTCTGGCAGGGTCTCGGTTATGCCCTCTGGCGATGCGTTGAACACCACGAGCGCTCCGGCAAGCCCAGGATCGACATCTGCCCCGATCAGGTCATCAATCAGCATGACGATAACGCCCGGCGTGGCGTCAGGCCCACCGTTGGGGAAGGAGACCTTCTGCTTGATCAGGTCGGCGTCGCCGAGGCGCAGGAGTTCAACCTCGGCGCGGACTCGCAGTAGGTCAAGGGCAGCGCCCTCAGCCTGTGCGATGTCTGCCGCAGTTGGCTTGAGCGCCGGGTCGGCAAGCAGTGGCGCCATGATGGACCACTTGTCCTGGTTGTCTGCGGCCATCGGCAGCCCTGAACCGAAGGTGGATTCCTGTCCGGTCCAGTCGATTCGGTTAAACCAGTCCCCCGAGTCGTAGCTGTTGCGGTCGAGCGACTTTGACCGCAGGAGTTCGGTGCCTGCATGCCAGAATGACACACCCTGTGAGAGGGTCGCGGTGCCCAACATGAGGGTGTTCATGCGGACCCGGTCAGGCATTGAGGTTTCCTGCGGAAGTTTGAGCACTGCGAGGTCATACAGCGTCTCGTTGTCGTGTGCGTCAACGTAGTTGACGATCTCGTCTGGCTGCTCAGCGTAACCTGCCGGTGAGCCGTTGTAGTCGATCTCGCTGCCTCGTCGTAGTTCACCGTCGGAGGCCAGGAAGGTGAAGTCCTTCAGGTTTCCGGCAAGCCCCACCTTGACCAGGTCGGTGGCAGGGCCGAGGGCTGCGAGCGCATCCTCCGTTGACCCGTTGATCGGGGCGCCGTTCGGATCAGTGCCCAGCCCGGTGCCGTAGCCCTGCTGCTGAATCGTGTTCGAGGCGACAGGACTGCCACCGTGCACACCATCGCGCAGTCGGTCGTTGAACGTGCCGATCCCCGTCCCACCGAGGTTGCCCTGGCGGGCCTGCACGAATCGGGCATCTCCTGCGACCTCACCGAAGTCCCAGCCTTCGCCATAGAGGTAGATCGCTGAACCATCAACGCCATCCTTGGCAAGGGTGAGTTCATCCAAAGCAGAGCGGACAGCGAGCATGTTGTCGCGTGAGTGGTGACCCATCAGATCGAATCGGAATCCATCGATCTTGTAGTCGCGCGCCCATGTGACCACTGAGTCGATCATGAGTTTCTCGGCTGCGGCGAACTCGGTTGCAATATTTTCGCAGCAGGTTGAGGTTTCAACACTACCGGTGCCGCTCAGGCGGTGGTAGTAGCCGGGGACGATCCGGTCGAGGACGCTCTTGTCACTCTGTCCGGACTGGGCGGTGTGGTTGAACACTTGGTCAAGTACCACCTCGAGGCCCATGTTGTGCAGTGCGCCCACCATTTCCCGGTATTCGGCCACACGTGCTCCGCCGTTGGGGTCTACCGCGTAGGAGCCCTCAGGGGTTGTGTAGTGGAACGGGTCGTAACCCCAGTTGAATCCGTCGGCACCACGGATGGCACCAACGCAGGCCTGCTGCTGCTCGGAGTTCGGCGCGAACGAGGCGAGGTCGCAGTTAGGGGTGGCGTGCGCTGTTCGGTCCTCGCCGATGGTTGCGATGTCGAAGCTTGGCAGGAGGTGCACGGTGGTGATGCCTGCTTCTGCGAGTTCACGCAGTTGCCTCGCACCCGCGCCATCACGGGTGAAGGCCCGGTAGGTTCCGCGTTCTGCCGCTGGGACGGATTCGTCGCCTATGGAGAAGTCACGGATGTGGAGTTCGTAGATTGCCCGGTCGACTGCCTTTTCAATCTTTGGCTGCGGGGTTTCAACCCACTGGTCAGGCATCCACTGATCGGAGGACAGATCGATTGCGACCGAACGCTGTGAATCCATTGTCAGTGCGTGCGAATACGGGTCGGTGACCACATTGGTTTCTACGGTGCGGGTCGAGTGTGCGTACACCTCAACTTCCCATAGGTATTCTGCGCCTTGAGCAACATCGGTTTGGGCGGACCACACACCGGATGTGTCATCGAAGGTCGCGTTCACGCGAGTTGGTTGACCGCTACCGCCGGGTGGCCACAGCAGCAGCGTCACGTTGCGTGCGGTTGGCGCCCAGAGCGCGAAGCGCTCATCGCCGTTGTTCTTCCAGGTGACACCGAGGGTTTCGGACGCGAGTGCATCCGCGTAGAGGTCGTCAAGGATTCCGGGGAGTTGCACGCCCGTCAGTGCAGTGGGTTCGCCACCGTTTACCTGCTGAATCTGGAGTTGCTGGGTCACGAGCGACCGTAGTGCCGCCCGGTTCTGCCCGTCGTCCACGGTCAGGGCGATTGACCCTGCAAGGTGCGGGAACCTGGCCAGTTCATCGGCGCTCAAGCCTGATGAACGATAGGTCAGCGGGATCTCGGTGATGTCGTCATCGTCGAGTGGCAGTCCGGGAGTCTCAGCCGCGTACAGTGTCCATTTGAGTGCGGCGGGATCACCACCGGAAAGGAGAGTGCGTGGCCACGCGATGGTGTTGGCGCTCACCCATTGCGCACCAAGTTGCCCGGTTCCAGCCAGCGGTGGGTTTGCCACATCGATATCAAGGATGTGAGTGGCTATGTCGTAACTAAAACTCACGAGTTCGCCTTGCGCGACAGCGAAGGTGTAGTTGCCTCCCCGGTTGTCGGCGGGGCCGTAACTTTCATCCCAGTTCTCGCCGTGTGCAGCTTTTACCTCGTAGTTCCCTTCTGGTAACTGATCCGTTGAGAACTCGTAGATCCCGTCTCCGTCTCCATCCTGCATGAGGGTAGCGAGGCAGTCTGGTTGCCAGTCTCCCGAGCAGCCGAGCGCGGCTTGGAAACTGCCAGGGAGAGTGATGACCGGGCCTGCCGCAGTGTTGGAGAATATGTTCGAGCGCGGGTCGTAGAAGAATCTGATCGCTCCGCCGTCGTGGCTGTAGGTGACGTTGGGTCCGCCTGCCACCCCGTTCGCACCGTAGTTCTCATCCCATGTCCCGCCGATTGCGACCTTGTACTCGTAGTTGCCCTCGGGAAGGGTGAACGTGCCCTCGTAGATCCCGTCTGCGCGTAGTGTGAGTTCCGCATCTGCGCAATCTGCCTGCCAGTCTTCCGAGCATCCCATTTCAGAGTTGTGGCTGCCGGGAACCGTCACGAGGGGTTCATCGGCCATCGAGGGCACGCTCGTCACGAGGCCTGTGGTGAGTGCGACGGCGGTTGTTGCGATGACTCCTGCCACCCGCCGGAGTCGCGAATGGGTTGTCGTTCGTGTGCGCCCGTACACGTCGGTGGCAACCGAACTGTGGGCAGCATCTTTCAGCAGACGTGTCTTCTTCGACAAGTGCTCTCCCTGGTGCTGGGGCACAGCGCTGTGCCCAACTTTGTTTGTCGCGACACTAACACTCAGGGAGGTTTTGTTGCAATGGATTGCAGAAACTTTCAGCGACCCTTCGCCTAGGGCTCGGGGCCACAAAAGGGCTATTTCTTGCGGGATGTCTTCTGCATTTTTCAACATGGGATGAATCGTCTTACTGCGCGCACCCCTTCTCCTCTTGATTACGCGCAGGCGATCAAGGTTTTGTTTCAGATACTTGCAACCCGTTTTCAGTTATTTTCAAAAACTGCTTGGCGACGAGTCGGATAGTTCCCGAAAACTTCTCGCCTCCCAGCCCGGCCCAGCTGGGCCAGATGGCGACTGGGGAACTGTCCGACTCGTCGGCAATAAACAACGAACTCGGCGCTTTGTACACAAAGCGCCGAGTTCAGTTTGGAAATCAGTCAGCGTCCCCCGCGACCGCCACCCATCTGGCCCTCTTCACGAGTACCGCCCGGACCGCCGCCCATCATCTGATTCGTGAGTTCAGTGACCTGCTCACCGTTCACGGTGATCGAGCCGCCGTTGAGAGTTCCCGTGCCGTCGAAGTCGAATGCAGACTGCGCGGTGATGGTGAACGTGCCACCATTGATCGTCAGGTCGCCATTGCTGTCAATCGCATCCGTGTCCCCCGAACCCATCACAATCGTGATGTCACCGCCATTGAACGTGATGCCCAGACCAGATGTGATGATCTCTGAGGCCGATGCGTTGATTCCGTCATCTGATGCGTTGATGCTGATCTCACCACCGTCGATCACGATGACCGGCGCCTCGATCCCCTCCACGGACTGAACGATGTTGATCGTCCCACCTGAAATCAACAGGTATTGCTCAGCCTTGATCGCATCGTCCCCTGACGTCACCGTGATCGAGCCATCCGTGATCGTGAGTTGGCCCTTGCCCAAATCGGTGTCATTGCTGGATTTCAGACCATCGCCTGCAGCATCAATCGTGATCGTTCCGCCTGAGATGGTCAGCGAGTCCTTACCGCGGATACCGTCATCGACGCTTGTGACCGTTATCGTTCCCGATTCAATCCACAGGTCGTCCTTACCCACAATGCCGTCAGCGAAGTTCGCCGTGACGTTGAGCGTTCCCGAACCGGTGATGAGCAGATCATCCGACGAGTAAATCGCGCCGTCAATGTCTTCATCGCTGCGCGTGGATGCGTCAGAAACGGTATTGGTTGTGTCATCCTGCAGTTCCAACACGGTCAACTCGGCGTTATCGATCTGGATCGCGGCGCCCTCGCTGGCGTTGATGGTCGCCCCAGCAAGAATGATTCGCACATTGCCGTCCACGTCTACCGTGACCTGACCGGTCGACTCACCCGTCAGAACATAGGTTCCCGCCTCAGTGATTGCGAGGCCCTCATCCGTCAACGTCACATCCGTGGTCGGCAGGCTGTCCCAGTCAACATTCGCCGCAGAAGCGGTGGTGGTTGCAGTTTCGGTCGTCGTGGCAGTTGTCGTTTCCGTTGCACTCTCGGTGGTTGCCGGTGTACTCGATGAAGCAGATGCCGCGGCCTGAGTAGTACCTGCATCAGTGGACGTGGTCGATGCCGTGCATGCGGCCAGTGAAAGCGTGAGCGCTGCAGCCAACGCCACGGCTGTCCTCATCATTTTTGTTTTCGGGTTCATTGCCCTCAGTCCCTCTCGTCTCGATGGAAGCGTTGCGATGCCCCAACAGTAAAGAGGCGGTCTATGGACTGGCTTTGCCATTCCTGTGAACCTCTTGAGAAAAGACGAGAGATCCGGGAGCCTTCATGAGTTGCCCTTCCTGCGATTTCGAGCAGAACCGAGAGCCTTCCACAACGCGGCCCACTGGTCGGCGTCGCAGTCAAAAGTATCTTGCATCCAAGATATTCGTGTGCCATTCTTTAGTGTATGGATGCGAACGAGCACAACATCGACGACGTGTTATGCCATGCCCTGTATTCGACGGCGCAGGCCACCGTTCAGCTCTACCGCGACCTCCTCGCGCCGTGGGGGGTGAGTTTTCAGCAACTCATGGTTCTCGGCGTGCTGTGGCGCGATGGCGAACAGACCCCTGGTGGGATCGCCGAGGCATTGAGTCTAGACTCCAGCAGCGTCGCCGGCCTGCTGGGACGCATGCAGAGTGCCGGGCTGATCGAACGCGCCATCGATCCAACGGATCGCAGACGCATCCAGGTACGCGCCACTGCGAAGGCGGTGCGTCTACGTGGAGAACTTGACTGGCTCGAATCATGCGTTACCCAGGCCCTCGGGGTGAGCGTACCGGAGGCGCAAGACCTGGCCGAACGGCTGAGGTCGCTGCGCAGCAACGTGCAAGGCTTTGCCCGGGAGCGTCCACTGACGGCCGGACTCGTCGATGCGGCGGCACAGACGAACCGCACCGCACCAATCGAAGGAGAAGAACAACCATGGAACTCTCGGACATCCCAGTAACCACCCTCGACGGAACCACGACCACGTTCGGCGCACTCACCGCAGGGAAGGTCGCCCTCGTGGTGAACGTTGCCTCGCGGTGCGGACTCGCCCCGCAGTACGAGCAACTTGAAGCACTACAGCGCCAGTACGCCGACCGCGGGTTCACCGTGATCGGATTCCCCAGCAACCAGTTCCTCCAAGAACTCGGCTCGTCCGAATCGATTGCGGAGTACTGTTCGACCACCTGGGGCGTCACCTTTCCCATGACGGAGAAGGTGAAAGTCAACGGCAAGAAAGCCCATCCCTTGTACCAGCAACTGACCACTGTGCCGGACGGGGACGGCAAAGCTGGAAAGGTGTCGTGGAACTTCGAGAAATTCCTGATCCACCCCGACGGTCGAGTCAAGCGTTTCCGTCCGCGCACGAAACCTGACGCACCCGATATCCTCGCCGCAATTGAAGACTGGACTGTGAGCAACCATGACTGACCGTTCTCTGCAAACCTCGCAGCCTGCTGGAGCGCGGCACCCAGGGCGAACCGCCGTCCGATTGATCCTGGGCAGCACGCTGGCTCTCGCCGGCCTCAGTCACCTAACCTTCGCTCGTGAAGAGTTCCGCGCTCAGGTGCCGCCGTGGTTGCCGATCAAAGAGGACACCACCGTCCTCACCTCCGGCATCGTGGAGATTGGACTCGGCACCGCACTCATAAGCGGGTGGAGGAAGCAGACCGTCGGCAAGGTGGTCGCGGCGTTCTTCGTCGCAGTCTTCCCCGGCAACATCTCACAGTGGAAGAACCAACGCGATGGCTTCGGGCTCGACACCAATACCAAACGGCTCCTGCGACTCCCGTTCCAAATCCCCCTCATCGCTGCAGTGCTCTGGTCCACGGGGCCTCGGCGCCCCGCGCATCGTACCTGAGCCACAGGGCGCGGGCTTCGATGAGTGTTTGACGTCTATTGAGTGCCGTCTGCATCTCGTCAGGAATAGGTTGGGGCAATGGTGGCGAATCAGTTCATAGAACCCACCATCGCCCTTACACAAACACCTGACATCTGTTGATGTCAGGTGTTCTAGTACGTCTGAAATGGTGGAGCTAAGGGGACTCGAACCCCTAACCCCCTGCTTGCAAAGCAGGTGCGCTACCAATTGCGCCATAGCCCCATGCTTCCGCCTCCCGGCGATGCGACTCGTTAAGTTTACGGGAGTGGAGGGAAATAGCCCAACCCGCACCTGCGTAATTCCGATCACAGCGCTCATAACAGCACATATCACGAGCAGGGCAACCCGCCGGAAGGCTGAAGCAGTCGGCTGAGCCAAGCCCCACACAGACTTCCTCAACCTGGGAACCACTCATGTCCGTGAACGCATCGTCGCGAACACGAGCGGCATGTCCATCCGCCAAAAAGCTGACTTCTATCGCAGCGCCTGCTTGGCGCTTACGGTGAATTTCCGAACGTTCTCGCGGTGTACGGTCGTGCGCTGCTGCGAGGTTTTCGCGGATTTAGCAGCAGCTCTCGCCTTTTTCAGTTCGGATTTCACGCGCTTTACATTGCCTGAATTTTCGGACCGTACCGCAGCGTTATAGGCTTTCTTGGCTCGACTGGCTGCAGCTTTGGTTGCCTTATAGTCGGCGTTTGCTCGCTTGAACTCGGCAACGGCCTTTTTGTATTGAGACTTGGTGCGGGCGGTTGCCTTGTTGGAGTTCGCGTACTTTTTGGCGGTGTCACGAGACTTCTTTGCCGTGGCGAGCACCTTGTGTGCAGTCTTTCGGGACTTCTCGGCAGCGTTGCGAGCCTTCTCGGCAGCGACCATGTCTTTCCTCATGGCCGTCGCGTTGGCGGCGGAGACTGTGACCCGCGAGGCCTTACGGAACTTACTTGCGTTGGCCGTGAACTTCTGAACGTTCTTGCGGTGCGTGATCGTTCGCTTCTCGGAGGTCTTCGCGGCCTTTTGTGCTGTCTGCGCCTTCTTTAGTTCAGACTTCACGCTTTTGGTCTTGCCTGCCTTGGCGTGGGTTCGAACCTTTGCGTAGGCGTTCTTGGCTCGGTTTGCTTGGGTGCGGGTTGCTTTGTAGTCAGCGTGTGCCCTGTTGTACTCGGCTGCGGCCTTCTTGTGTTCTGCGCGAGTCTTGGCTGTGGTCCGGGTCGAGGTCGCATACTTTTTGGCGGTGTCACGAGACTTCTTTGCCGTGGCGAGTGCCTTGTGTGCGGCTTTTCTGGACTTTTCAGCGGCTCCCGCGGCTTTCTTCGCTGACGCGATTTCCTTCGTGTACTTGGCTGAATGGTCGACGCTCTTCGTGGTGATCAAAGAGGAGGTTGCACCGGACTTCGCGGGCAGGGTGTACGCGGGGGCATTCGCATATTTACCGAAGTTTTGGGTTGCCCACATGCACTTTCCGTCCCAGTACACGCCGATACCGATCGAGGTGAAGTCCCCAATCAGGTTGCTGTAGTGTCCAGGGGAGGCCTTCCAGTTGTCGACGATCACCTGTGCGGATTTGCTTCCGTAACCGCACGCATAGGCAACGTTTTCACCCGCTCGTGTCCATTTACTTGGAATCTGCTTGGAGTAGTTCGGGTTGTGCGCCATCTGGTTTTTTTGCGCCATGGAGGCGGACCAGTCGTAAGATACCACGGTAATGCGTACGTCGTACTTCAGTGCGGGAGCGCTGGCAGCTTTTCTGATGACGTTTGTGCCATCAAATATGGTCTTGATGTCTTTATGGTGCTTTTGGGCTTGTGACTGCGTGACAGCGTGTGCGGGCAAGGATGCCGGTACTGCAACCATGAGCGCCGCCGCAAGAGCAGCGATCGTTAACCCGGATACGCGTCTGCGCACTGCCGAAGTTCTGTGTCGGCTTGACATGTCACCTTCGACCACTTCGGCTGCACGTCGTCCAGCGGGGTGCAGAATCATGAGACCCCCTCGAAACTCGCTCTTTTTCCCTGTGTCTCAGTGTTCTTATCGTCAGCCTAGAGAAAAAGTTGAGTTGGTGCATCAGCACTTTTTACATCGTTATACATTGTGTCACTTACCTAACAACACAGGATAAACGCTAAACGTCGAGGTTGAGGATGTTTCACGAGTAAAGATCTAGCAAGCTTCAAGGTGGGGCCAAAGCCCCGCTTTTCACCCGATATGTTGAATCAATACCTGAATGCCAATGGCAATAAGAATGGAGCCTCCGAGAATTTCTGCCACTTGGGAGAATTTCGTTCCGAGTTTATGTCCCAACCAGACGGCGAGCGCACTCAATAGGGTCGTCACGACACCTATGAGAGCTATTCCCGCCCATACGTTCACGCCGGCGACTGGGAAGGTGATCCCGACCGCGAGTGCGTCAATTGACTCTGCAACGCCGAGCATCAGCAGGGTGCCGATTGCGAGTTTCGGGTATGCAGTCTCCGTGCGTACAACGGTGTCCTGCGCCGTCGCACCCCTACCCGCGGCCACGCTTTGGCTGCCGATGGTTGACTCGTCAACGGTTGTATCCTGAGTTTTCACTCCGACCCCGGTCGGGTCAGCGGTGCCGACCTCGCCCAACACATTGTCGCACCCACACTCCCCCGCACACAGTACGCATTCTTCTTCCTCCGGACGGAAGGCAGCCCACAGCATGTGTCCACCAACGGCGAGCAGCAGACCAAACGCGATCCAATGGTCGATCGCTTCCATGTATTGAAGGAAGTTGTCGCCGAGGAACCAACCGATCAACGGCATGAGTGCCTGGAACCCACCAAACACAAGCGCAATCGTCAGCACGTAGCGCCATGCGAAGGTGCGCATCTTCACGCCCATCGTGAGTGCAACGGCAAAGGCATCTGCGGACACGGCGAGAGCGATGAGCAGTAGACCTGCGAAAGACATGAGATATCCCGGGGTCGACAAACGAGTACAACAACAGATTCGCAGAATCTGAAGATCCCATGATTCGGGCCTTATGAGGTCAGAGTTTGGGCAGTCGAACTCGCCTTTTTGCTCGCGCGTATTCCCCCATTCCGCGCCACAATTCAAGGGTACGGTTTCGCACTCACGAGTTAGGCAATCGCATGGCATCGCATCTGAGCACCTACATCAATTTTTCTGGTCAAGCCCGTGAGGCTCTGACCTTTTACCACTCCGTGTTTGGTGGGGAATTGTCCGTGGTGACGTATGCCGAGTTCCAGGCATCAGACGATCCGGCGGATGCGGACAAGCTCATGCACGGCTCGATCATCACAGAGCACGGCTTCCGGCTCATGGCCGCAGACACACCCAGCTTCATGGATTCGGCCCCGATCAGCGGGGTGTCGATCATGCTTGAGGGCGACGACGAAGCCCTCCTGACCGATCTGTACGAGCAGTTGAGCGTGGGCGGCACGATCACCGAACAACTTGCACGCGCACCATGGGGTGATACGTACGGCTCGTTTGTGGATCGCTTCGGTGTCAGTTGGATGGTCAACATCGACGGCAGCGGCACGCAGGCGTAGCAAGTATTTATTGACGACGAGCCCTCATCTGCCTGCGGACCTTGCGCAGGCAGATGAGGGCTCGTCGTCTAGGTGTGCCTAGTTGCCCGAAACGTGCTGGGCCGCAACGTATCCGAACGTCATTGCGGGGCCAATAGTGGAACCGGGGCCGGGGTAACGATTACCCATAACCGAGGCGGACGAGTTTCCCGCCGCATACAGACCGGGGATGACGGTCCCATCCTCACGGATGGCACGCGCGAACTCATCGGTCAGGATTCCGCCCTTTGTGCCAAGGTCGCCGGGGTAGATCTTCGTGGCGAAGAACGGACCCTTCTCGATGGCACCGAGGTTGGGGTTTGGCGTGACCCGTGGGTCGGAGTACACGTGGTCATAGGCGGAGTCGCCTCGGTTGAATTCCTCATCCTTGCCCGTGCGAGCATACCCGGAGAACTTCGCGGCCTCATCGACCAGCCCGGCGGGGTCCACGCCAATCTTGGTGGCGAGTTCCTCAAGGGTGTCTGCCTTGACCAGGTACCCGGAATCGATCATCTTCTTCGGGGTCATGCGCGGCAGGGCAAAGCCGAACGGGTAGGAGTTACGGTGCCGGGACTCCATGATCAACCAGGCGGGGATGGCCGGAACCTCCTTGTTGTGGTCGTACTGCCAGTGGCCGCAGTCCACGTAGGAGGCGGACTCATTCATGAAGCGCCGACCGTTTGCGTCCACGATGATGCAGTGCGGGAACGAGCGCTCGGACACCAGGAACGATGGCTTACCGGTCTCGGGATCAAAAGAACTCGGACCCCACCAGGCATCGTCCATTACTCCGAGGCCAGCGCCGATGTTGACTGCGGCGAAGATCGGGTCCCCTTGGTCTCCGGGGTTTGCCGACGACCACGCCTCGTTACTCGGGCTGGGTAGGTATTGTTCCCGACGCTCCTGGTTGTGGGCGAATCCACCCGCGCCGACGATGACGCCCTTGGCTGCGCGGATCTCGCGGCGTTCGCCCTTGCGCTCGACCACCACACCGACCACTGCCCCGTCCTCAACCACGTAGTCCACGAGAGGAGCATTGGTCTGTAGGTCCACTCCCTGCCCGTGGGCGATGTGGAGCAGTTGGCCGATCATGGACTGGCCGTTGGTGAGGTAGTGCTTTCCGGTCAGGCGTCCACCGATGGTGCGAACGCCAATGATCTGCACCGCCTTGGCGAAGCCCTTCAAGGATCGGAAGGCACGCATGAACGTGCCCACCTCGGTCGTGTACATCGGGATGGGAACACCCTCGCGGATCTTCTTGCGGAGTTCCGGGTCGAGTTTCTTGAAGTTCCACATCTTGCCCTCGATACTGCGGCCGATCGCGTTTCCACCTGGTTCCTCGGGGTGGTAGTCGGAGTACCCGGTCTGGTAACTCCATTCGAATCCGAGCGCTTCGAGGTACCTTGCCATCTTTGGCGCGTTCTCCACAAAGGCATCGCGGCGCTGCGAGGAACTTGCCGGGCCCACGTCCGCGATCACCTGATCCATGTAGGTGCGTGCCAGTTCTGGGGTGTCGTGGACGCCCGCCGCAAGCATCAGGTGGTTGTTGGGTATCCAGGCCCCACCACCGGACATGGCCGTTGAGCCACCGAACTGATCGGTGCTCTCGATCACCAGTACTTTGTTGCCGCTGTCTGCCGCCGTGACGGCTGCGGTCAGCGCCGCGGCACCGGACCCGACAACGATGACGTCGTAGTTCATGCTTCACTCCAGCCTGCTTGGAAATCGTCCACGCATTCAACGAAACGGACATCATTGTCCGTTTAAACCAGTTAATCATCGCCCGTATCGATTTCCAAGGACCTTCCGTCCCGATTCCGCCATCTCTCCCCCACGTTCAGTAGCAAGGCCAGCGCCGGTGGAGGGACGGCACCAACGGATAGGCAAGACAAGCTCATACGGATGCCTAAGATAAACGAGTGAACAAGAGAGCCGACGCCCGCGCAAACCACGAGAAACTACTCGCCGCCGCGGAAACCGTCTTCCGCCAGGAGGGTGCGCACGCTCCCCTGCAGCACATCGCGGAGGCAGCCGGGGTGGGGCGCGGAACGCTCTATCGCCACTTCGAGGACCGCACCGCCCTCATCGTCGCCCTGTTCGAGCAGCGAATCGATCACCTCGTCGCAATCGCCCAGGACCCCAGCTCACCAGAGTTGGCGGCAGAACGGGCACTACGCGAAACCCTCGACATTCAACGTGCAACGCCAGGTCTGTCGCAGGTGGTCATGTCCTCACAGTCACCTCTGCTCACAGAGCTCTCGCAGCATTCCACCCGCCTTGAGGAATCACTTCACTCCCCCGTCCGTGCTGCCATTGACGCAGGACGCATCTACCCCGATGTCACAGCGCGTGATTTCCTGGTCAGTTGGGCGATGTTCGAAGGTGTCACCGCCACCTACAACGAACCCCAATACCGCGACCGGGTCGAACGCGCCCGCATTCTCGTGCTCCGCTCGATACTCACACCTGCGGCGCACTAGCCAACACGCCCGATCCTATTCTCTGGATCCGCTCCCAGCGCACGGCAGGGCTGGGAGGAGGGAATCGTCGCCCATCAGCACGGCCCGAAGGCCGTGGACCACCACGAGCCAGGTCTCGCACCCGCTATACCTGCGGGTCAGGAACCCACACTCCGCGTTGTGCCAGGGCAGAACGCGTTCTCACGACCTCCGTCGGCGTGCCGGATACGAGCGCCCACGCGTCGAGGATATAGGGCTTGCCCACGTCGGACTCCACAGACCCCGCGGCCTGCTCAAGCACCCGGAGATAGGCTCGCTGCGTGGCCCCCGAGGAGACAACCACCCCCAGGTGCGCGCCACGGAGCATGCTGAACCAGTGTTCATCCCTCTGCGCGGCACGCATGAAGTCCTCAAGCCGAGCAGGAAAGTCAGGCGATCCCACCGCATAACTGGCCATCAACACGAGATAGTCCGTATCAGACGCGAGAGCTGCGACGTTCAGGTACGGCGTTCGATCATATTCGCCGATTGCCTCGACCGCCTCAGCGATCCGTCCCAGCGCCGCAAGGGCCTGTGCATATCCGGCGAGCGCGAGTTTCCGTTGTCCAAACGGGTCTGTCACCGTGTAGCGTTCCAACGCCCCGCTGTACTGCCGCCAAGCGTTCTCCCACTGTCCTGCGGCCGCGAACACTCGACCGAGGCTGGTGTGCAAGGCCGCGGAGTCAAACAGCCGCGCCATCTTCTCGACGTCTTTGACGCCCATCCCGGACGCAAGACCTCCAGACCACAGTGAAACCGTGAACCAGGCGGACACGATATCCGCGGTAATCCAGGAATGTGTGGGCTCCGCCGCCTGGAGTGAACTGGCTTCGAGCGCATGCTCACACAACCGTCTGGCCTGCCCCAACTGACCCGACAACCCAAGCAGGTAGATCACCTGCGGCAACACCGACAACGTCCCCTGTGAATAACCGTCATCGTGCTCGAGAAGTTGTTCCAACTCGACCAGATAGGCGGCAAGATCTGTGCCGGGGGCAGGAAACAGCGGAGGTCGGACATCAGCCGTGGAGTCGTTGGCGGTGTCAGCCCGTTCCCGTTCTCCCTCAGGCAGCCAGCGCAGAATCGCACTTTCAACCAGCAGGATCTCCTCAACGAGTCCGGAGAGACTCGCAGGATCGAGCGCCACGAGCTCGCGAGCAAGATACAAATCGGTAAGGGCCGCCTGGAACTTGGACTGTCGCTGATAAGCCATGGCGCGTTCGACGAGCATGGAGATTCGTGCCGCGCGCGAGGCGTGGTCACGTTCAGCGTCCTGCGCGATCAGTTCATGCGGAGGCATCGTGTGGGGCAACCGGACGGCCACGAAGTCCTCGATGAGGTGCCAACGGCGCATCGCAGAGGCGGCCTTAATCGCGACAAGCAACTCGCTGTCAGTCATCGGGTGGCCGTCCTCGAGTGCGGTTCTGGCCCAACTCAGGGCAGCGACGTGATCGCGCTGGCCCGCACTCGGTCTTCGAGTCTCAGAGAAGATCTCCTGGCGCCGCCCTCGTGGGAGTAAGCCTCGGAGCGAATCGCCCCACACCGGCGCGGACAGGCGCACGCTCACGGGGAGCCCGGGGCTCTCCTGATATTTGATGAGGCCGCATCCCCAAAGGTACGTCAGATCCGCTTCATGGCCCAGATGCACCAGATCATCGTGCGGAATCGAACCCGCGATCGTGAGGTGCGCCATCAGTTGTTGCTGCGTCCAACTGAGCCGCTCATACTCTTCGCGAACGTATTGGACAACCGACGGGGTTGGCGCATCCCAGCCAGGCCAGTACCAGGCGTAATGCCCTTTGGAGAGCCTACCGGCCGCAAGCAACTCAGACACCCAGCGCGCAATGAGTTCCTGATTTCCTCCCGTGCGGTACCACAGGAGATGTACGCTCTCCAAGACCACGGGCGCTCCCAGCCCGGCAGTGAGGAAGTCGAGCACCTCGGTCTCAGTAAGAGGCTCTATGGTGTGGGTCTTCGCGCCGATCTCCAAGCCAAGTCGTAGCAGCGGCTCCGCGAGCCGCTCACGGGAGGTGCACTCAACGAACACGACGCACACATCCTCGCGAGCCTTTTCGACAAGCAGGTTGAGCTCTGTTGGTCGTAGGTGCGTTGGTTTGTCGAGACCGACGAGTAGGCGGTTTCCCCTGTGCGCTCTGCGCAGCGCCCGTTCGAGTTCCTGGGGAACAAGCCCAGACGTCGCCGGAAACACCTGGGCAAAACGTCCCTGGCCGGCGAGTTCACTGATGGCAGCATGGATGTGCAGGCTCTTGCCGACGCCCTGGGGTCCCACGACATAGTGGAGCGAGGATTCTTCGACCGCATGCACAAGTGCGCGCACGGTTGCCTCGCGCGCGGGAACGGTCCAGTGTGAAGGCGTGCCGATGTCTGCATCGAGCACGGGTATCAGGTCATACATGTGTCCATCTCTGTTTCAGTGTTCATGGACGTGTGGGGGCGGGGCGACGGGCTTCTCAGTGCTCAGAGGCGGCCCGTCGTATAGGCCCAACCCATACCGGAAATGAATCCGATGAGAGGCCGGGCATGTGATGTGGCGGTTCCACCAAGAATATTCGCTCATGACAAGCGTTTTTCCGGTGAGTAGTTGCTATTGTGCCCCTCTTAGGGGATCTGGGGAAGAGCCTGGCCTCACTGGGATAGTACGGTCCGATCATGGGCGGTCCTCTCCCGCTCGTTCCTCATAGGATCCTGAACGGAGGCTGGAGGGGTATGTTCCCAGATGAATCCTTGTCTCTCCAGCTTCAACCAAGGGATCATGCAGCGGGTGAGGGTCTGAAGAGCCAGCATCCTAGGAAGAATTTCACCCGCTCCTTCACCCGCTATCTCAGGTGCTCGGATAGCGAAAATCGGGTAGGAGCTACCGATACAGGCGCTATGGAGCGGCGACTGTCCTGATCACGGCGTCAAGCGCACGGCCATTCAGAACGCCTGCGCGGTGATATGCGGCCTTGCCGTCGCGCAGAATCACCACCGTGGGAATCGACTGCACTCCGAAGGCTCGGGCCAGATCCTGGTTCTCGTCGGTGTTGACCTTGGCAAAATGGACGCCCTCGTGGCGAGTCGCGGCACGTTCAAAGATCGGCGCGAACTGTGCGCAGGGCATGCACCAAGGTGCCCAGAAATCCAGTACCACGACTCCCCTGTCCGGGATGGCCTCGCGGTGGTTGTCCCGGGTTACCTCAAGAATCGACACAACCCCTTTATACCCTTACTTCCCCAACTCACCCCGGCTGGGTCGGGATGTGCAGGCGGAACTGCCCGACTCGTCGAAAATGGGGACGGAAAAAATGGACGCAGAAAAGCGGCCCCGCAACTACCCAGTGCGGGACCGCTCTCCTCTTACCCAAAACAGGATGCCGGCTACATCAAGACCGGCATCACGCCATGAGCGGCGTCAACGCCTCGTACTCTTCGATGGAACCGTCGCGCAGGCATACCTCGATGATCTCGCGGCCCAGCGGGTCAAGGTCATCGGTCAGGAACTGCTGGAGTTCGGACTTGAAGAAATCGGTCACGATCTTCGCGCCTGCATCGTAGGCCTCGAAGCCAACCTGACTCTGGTTCTCGGGCTGCAGGAAGGTTGGGCGGATCAGCTGGCCGTCGATCTTGACCTCCTTGAGCGCATAACCCATCAGCGGGCAGCGAGCCGGAGTGAGTTGATCCCGCTTGATCTTGCCGCCACCACGGCGGGCCAGGTATTCACGGGTCAGCCACTCTGCGGTGAAGCCCACCCTGTACGCGCCAATGTGCTGGTTTGGGGTCAACACATAGCGGGTGTTCGGAGAGTCCATGATCTGCCTGAGCAGTAGGTTCGCGGCCGCAACCTTGGTTCCGGTGCTGAACGGCCAGTACGAGCCGACGCCCTCGGAGACCATGCCACCGGACTTGATGGTCTTCTTCTCGTCCTTGGTTTCGCCGATCGACGGGTTCTTGTCGCCGCGCGGTGCGATCAACCGCCACAACCACGCGAGCGCCGGTGGGACCACGTGCATCATGCCCATGATTCCGTAGCTCGGGTTGTTACGGGTACACGCTGGCTGACGGACACCGAAGGTGCGTACGTCAATCTCCATTGGCTCGTTGATGACGTCCTTCATCATCGCGCGTGGGATGACAACGCGTGGGTTCGGGCAGGGCTTCCCGTTCGAGTCTGGGGTGTGCTCCCACGGTAGGGCGGTCGCGTTTGGGGTGCCTTGGATGTTGAAGAACACCAGTGGGGTGTCCGGGTGAATGCAGGCCCGCTCGAAGTGTGGGTCCTCGCCATATTCCTTCATGTTGTCCACACGGACGAACCAGCCGTCCTCGGCGTCGGCGACCACAAGTTTTCCGGATTCGTTTTGGATGTCCTTGTGACACAGGGTCATGTCATCGGTGACAGGTGCGAGCTTCGAGGACTCGTTGAGCGTGATGACGTACGGTTCCTCGGTGACCACGTTGGTGCCCAGCAGGATACGTCCATCATCTTGGCGGCGGATGTCCTGGCACATCTCGGACTTTCCACCGCCGGAGGCGCCCTCGTGCATGATGATGGTCTCGTTGTCGTATGGTGTGGTCACGCGCACGGAACTGGCATGAGCGGTCAACCAGCCTTCGGTCTCACCGATGTCGAGCAGCGCGGAGAACACGCCCTTCTTGGCGCTTGGCCCTGGGTAGAGGTTGTACGCGAAGATCTCGTGCAGTTCTTCGGTGCGGTCGTGGACCACAACCTGGCGGCCCTCAAAGTGGGTGTGACGGAACGGCGGTGCCGCGTACAGGATGGAACGTGGTGCGAATTCACCGAGTTCCTCTAAGGTGGTCCAGCCTTGCAGGTCCACGAGTGCCGTGGCGAAGAAAGCGGTGTTGGCTGGCACGATCGCGAGAGAGGCGGAACCGTAGGTCAGACCACCGGCTTTGAACGGCACTACGATGAGCTCTTGGGTGGACAGCCAGTCGAGCGTTTCCTGCTTGATCGGGTCGAAGCTCTTGCCGTACACGTCAAAGAAGCGCGGCTTGTCGGTGGGACGGTCATCCGCGATACGCATGCAGTCGGGGTCGCGGCGACGCATGTAGTCCTCGGGATAGTTGACGGCGATGCCGTTTTTGCAGCGGACCACGTCCGCTTCCTTCACGGTGCCGTGACCTGCAATCGGGTACGTCACCTCAAAGGTGTTCGCGCCGTTTGGACCCAAAGACATTTCGTAGAGTTCGGCGCGCGTGGCCGGGGTGATGATCTTTGGGGCCTTTTTGAGTGCATCCGCCACGGCGGGTGGCAGGATGACACCGTTTAGTTGCTCCAACATGTGGTTCTCCTCAGGCAGGCCAACCCCGGGTGCGTGTGCGGCGAGTCGGTTGGCAGTTCATCGCGATGGTGTTTGATCCGTCTTGCTCGGGTGTTTTACGTCTGCTGGCATTCGTTGTGCACAGCATGAGATCCACCGTGCGAAGTGTGACGTGCTGGCCGCTGCTGCATTCCTCGTGGTGCAGCGCGTGTTGTGCGCCTGGCAGCAGGAAACCAGTGGCATCCCTTTCCTTGTGGGTAACGGATGCCACTGGCCGAGTCGCATCTCGTGCTGTCGCGAGACGGCGCCTCCTTAAACACCTTTGACGTTGACCTTAATAGTTCTTTACCCATGTTCGGCTGGGACTTTCGGCCAGACTTTTCTGACGTTTTGTCCTCACCCGTGGGTGGCCGCGTCATGTTCGGCCTGCGCATCGCGTGCGACGGCCACCAGAGAGGAACGTAATCTTGCAGGTAATAGAGGCATCGTGGCGGCACCTGCGACCGCCACTCCGAGTGCCGCCACCATGATGACAAGCCCCAACCAGCCTGCGCGCTCAAGCACTTCTCCCCCGCACCACCCCACGAGCGAGCCACCCGCATAGTAGGCAAGCGTGTAGAGCGCGCCAGCTTGGGTTCGATCCGCCGTCGGCCCTGCCGATGCCCAGCCAGACGCGACGGACTGCCCGCCAAAGAATCCAAGGGTCACGAGCACGAGTCCACAGACCTGTGCCCACATCTGTGGAACAAGCGTGATCGTCACGCCCGCAGCAAGGACACCCCCGGAAACTGCGATCACGGCTTTTCGCCCGTGTCTGATGACAAGGCCACCAGTTAAGACTGACGCCACAGTACCCGCAAGGAGACCCACGAACAGGAACGAGGTCACCGAGGGCGGGAGATTGAAGGGTGCTGCCTGAAGCCTGTATCCGAGGTAGTTGTAGACGGTCACAAACGCCCCCATCAATAAGAACCCGATCAGATAGATTCGTCGCTGCATCGGGTCGCTCAGGAGGGCCAGATAGCGCTTGAGTCCACTGAGCTCGGCCACCGGCGAATCAATGCGCCCCTCTCCTTTGGTCACATTTGTGCGCACGTGGTCGCGCGCACTGTCAGGGCAGGCATCAGGCTGCACAAGCATCACGAATCCCACGGCAGCGGCTGCTGATAGAAGCGATACCGCGAGCATTCCACCCTGCCACCCCCAGTGGCCTGCAGCCACTCCGGCAAGCATCCGTCCCAGTAGGCCACCTATCGAGTTGCCGGCGATGAACACTCCCGCTCCGCGCGCGGCAGCATCACGGCGCACTTCGGCGTTGAGGTATGACAGGGCCAGGGCTGGGACAGCGCCGATGACGAAGCCCGCAACGAACCGTGCCGCAAGCAGCAGCGGCAGGGTGGTTGCGAAGCAACTCAAGAGAGTCAGACCAGTTCCAGCGAGGATTGCAGCACGCATCGTGTTGACCCGCCCATAGCGTCCAGACAGACCTGCCCACGGGATCACGCCGAGGGCCAGGCCGATGGTTCCCACGGACACCACAAGCCCGGCTTGGCCAGCGCTGAGACCGAGATCGCGCCCGATGAGCGGGAGGACTGCCTGTGGTGCATAGAGTTGCGCGAACACGGCAGTTCCGCCGAGAAATAGACTGGCGACGAGTCGGCGGTATTGGGTGGATTCGGCTGCATACCCGGATGGCTGGGTCACGGTGACTATGGGTTCCTTCCGATGCGGTGAAGGTTTCCCAATTCACGATACGCAGTTCATTTGTATAGCACTAATAGATATTTAGTGTGGTTATCCATACACTTTTCATATGGATGACCTTCAGGCACTCCTTCCACATCTGCCGATCTTGGCAGCCTTCGCCGAAATGGGGCAGGTTACCGGGGCGGCCGAGATACTCGCAGTCCCCCAACCCCAGGTAAGCCGCTCGCTCGCACGCGCAGAAGAGATCACCGGGCTCACGCTTAAGCAACGACACGGCCGGGAGGTTCGCCCCACGAAGGACGCAATTAGGCTGGGCGAGGCCGCCAAAGCCACGCTCACCAACCTTGAGAACACCCTCAACGACCTACGCTCAGAGGTCCGTGGCTCGGTACGCCTGGCATTCCAACACTCGCTGGGTGAGCATGTGGTCCCACAGGCAATCAGCGCCTTCGTTCCCGAACATCCGCAGGTGGACTTCACTCTTACACAGGGATCGCGCAGCGAATGTCTCGAGGCTCTCGAAGCAGGCAAAGTAGATGCCGCATTCATCGCGATCATTCCAGATTCAATGCGCCTTGAAAGCCAGATCCTCATGCAGGAACAACTCGTGCTCGCTGTCCCCAACAGCCACCCACTGGCAGCCAAATCCACTATTCACAGTCACGACATCGCGAATCAAGACCTCATTGCAACCCGGCATGGATTAGGCCTGCGCCGCACCACGGATGCATTGCTTCGCCGTTGGGGCATAAGTCCGCGCGTCACCTTTGAAGGGCAGGAGATCAGTACCGTTCTCGGCCTCGTTGCCGCCGGGCTGGGCATCACAATCGTTCCGAGCCGCGCCTACCGCCACGAGGTGACACTGATTCCATTCGCCCACAAGGATGCAGTGCGCGATCTTGTACTTGTCACCTCGGCCGAACGGACCCTCACCACCGCCGCTGCACGGTTCGTCGAGGTAACCCGAGCGCTCTTCACCTAACTCCGCATATCGAACTCAGCCAACATCCACGTTTCGATACGCGACGGCTCAACACACCCAAAACTAAAGCAACTGTGACACAACACTCACGTGTCACGCCCCACACGAACAGTCAAGATCCGCGGAAACATGCCGTTTCCAGAAGTCTCCCAACTTGACCTCCGACCTGCGGAGGTGAGCCACATAGCCCTGCCAACTCGTCGCCAATAAGGACTTTAGCCCCAGGCATTCAACGCCACGTTGCGGTTGACACCCTTTTTCTATGTGAAATATTTAATTCGGCGGTAAAACAATGTTTATTTTGTGAAGATACTTGCCGATAACAGAGCGTCACAGCACATCGGGTCACCACACAACCCCGGCGAGCAAGGACAACACCCTAACGATCTGTAATCGGACAGTGTCTCCACGCAGGGGGAAAACGTGAAGAAACTACTCGCGGTCGCGCTGACCGCTGGACTCGTGGTCACAGGAGTCGTCGCTGCTCCAGCACAAGCGGCGAACACGTCCAAAGCAACCAGTTCGTCGCTAAAGACGGAATACAGTAAGAAACTCAGTTCGCTCACGTATCCGAAACTCACCAAGGCACGTTCCGCCACCGACACCGCGTCCGAAAGCGCCATCTTCACCACACTCAACAAGGACCGCCAACGAGCAGGCGTCTCCACGCTTGAGCGCAACGCTGACCTCAACAAGGTCGCCCGGGCATGGGCAAAGAAGATGGCCAACAATGACGTGCTTGACCACAATCCCAACGCGAAGAATCAGGTGCCAGCAGGCTGGACAAGCTTCGGCGAAAACGTTGCCTACAACAGCGCAGCCAGCAACAACACCGGAATCGCCCTCTACTACGCGTGGATGAAATCCGACGGACACCGCGAAAACATCCTCACATCCGCCTACACCCACATCGGCATCGGCGTGTACATCGACGACAAGGGCCAGCACTGGGGCACCCAGGTTTTCGCCGCCTACCCCGCAAGCGCCGCAATCAACGCAAAGTCATCAGGGGTTAAGGGCACCAGCGTCAGCGCTGCAAAGGTCACCGGCTTCACCAAAAACGTCACGGTCACTCCCAAGTCGACCGTGACCTGGAAGAAGGTGAAGGTGTCGCACGCGGCCAAACTGCAACGCCACAACGGCAAGAAGTGGGTCAGCGTCGCGTCCTTGAAGAAGGGCACGCACACCATCAAGATCAAGGCTGGTTCCAAGGCCGGAGCCTCGTCCAAGTACCGGATCTACATCCCCAAGAGTGGTCAGCGTAAGGCTGCGATATCGCCCACCGTAAAGGTCACAGCCAAAACCAAGGCAAAGGTCACCGGCTTCACCAAAAACGTCACGGTCACTCCCAAGTCGACCGTGACCTGGAAGAAGGTGAAGGTGTCGCACGCGGCCAAACTGCAACGCCACAACGGCAAGAAGTGGGTCACCGTTAAGTCTCTGAAGAAGGGCACGCACACCATCAAGATCAAGGCTCCTGCGACAAAGGGCACCTACAAATACCGCGTATTTGTCCCGGCCAAGGCCAAGAACACCTCAGCGAAGTCGAAGACCATCACGGTCACCGTCAAGTAGTAAGTCTTTAACTTCTCCCCTTCAGTCTCCCCTCAGCTTGATGGCCTGCCCTTCTACTCGATGGGCTGTTTTAGGCCCGAATACCCACAAAATATCCGTACACCCGGAACCTTTTCAACCCATCGACCAACATCCTCACCGATGGGCTGTTTTAGGTCCGCGTGCACAGTTTTATGTTGCGCACCCGGACCGATTTCAGCCCATCGAGGTTTGAAGTTCAGGGCTCGGGTTGAGAGTCAGCCAGAAGGCAATGGCTTAACGGCAGTGGCGGCAGAATCCATGTGGATTCTGCCGCCACCATTGGGGGTGGGGCTCTGCCCCTGAGTCAGTGTGGGGTGGCCTCATCGGGGGTCACACCACACTGAACGTCTATCCTTCGCGTGGTCGCCGACGGGCAAGCCCGAGGAACAATGCACCGAGCAAAACGGTGATGAGAGCACCGAGCGCGAGATGCCCAGCGTTCGTACCGGTCTTGCTCAATGTCTTACCGTCCTCGGCATCATCGTCAGCTTCGATCACGTCACCCTCTACGCCGCTGTCCTGCGTGGTCTCAGATTTCGAGTCTTCCTCAGCTTCATCGATCTCTTCAGTGTCGCTGTCCACATCCACGCTGGCTGGAGGCTCCTCACTCGTAGGCGATTCCTCCGGATCAGGCGATTCCTCCGGACCAGGCGTTTCCTCCGGATCCGGTGATTCTTCCGGGTTGTCACCCTTAAAGTTCTCAAGGGCAACGGGGCGGGTCATGCCGTCCTGTGGAACGTACACTTCAAAGGCACTTCCGGGAAGGACATAACCCTTTGGCGCCACAACCTCGATGACGTTGTAGAACCCGTATTCCTCAACGGTCACTGCCGTTGGTTCTCCGTTGACGTCGACCACGATTTCGCCGTCCAACACGTAAGCGTTCTCAGTGATCACATCGGCCGAGGGCAGCGGGCCGACAACCGTGAAACGGGCGTTCTTGTCAGTGATGACCACCGATGCGTCATCGCCGTCCACCTTGTTCAACAGCAGTGGGTAATCCGTCGATGGGGTGACGTACGCTTCGGAGATTGGCTCGTTGTTGGAGCGGGCCACGTTCACGATTGGTCGGTTCATCTTGAGCTGTGCATCATCCTTCACGCGAACCTTGAAGATCGTTGTTGCAACGCGTTCACCCTCTCGGTTGTTCTCACCGAACTTGGTGACACCACTCTTGAAACCGATTTCGATCGTGCGTAGATCCTCCCTCAGGGTGGCCTGCATACCCTGACCGATGTCGATGGAGCCGGGGATCAACTCACCAGCACCATTGACGAGCCCTGGAATGAGCGATCCGTCTTCGTTGGCGAACCCAACAAACTCAAGTTCCTCAGGAAGTACGTCATTCACAGTGGTGACCGGACCGTTGTAGCCGTCGTGGCCGATAACCTCGATCATGTACATGAAACCGTTGCATGGATCGGCGAGGTCGCACACCGTGCCATCGGTGTTGAGCAGGTTGCCGTCAGCGTCGTAGTTGAGTACCAGGCTTTCTCCCCAGCCACCACGTCCGTTCTCCACGCTTTTGCGCACCTCGGCCTCGGATCCGGCGTTTGATGCCTGTGCGGTTGTTTCGGCACGGTACCAAGGTTGCTCGTCCTGCCCAAACAGGGTTGCCTGGTTGACGATTTGAACGGTGCGTCCCGGGTTGAGTGGCTTGGTCGGGATGGTGACGATGATGTCGAGATGTCCCTTCCATGATCCTTCGGTCACGAATGGCCAGCCTTCTGCCTTTGGTTCGATGATGAGGTTGCGGTCATCGTCAAGCGAGAGGTTGAAGTTGGCTTCTGTGAGTTCCCTGTACCAGCCGAACGTACCCTCGACCTTGATGGCACTCAGGTCCGAGACGTCGAATACCCGGTGGTCAATGTAGTCAACGATCTTGGTGTCTTTAAGGTCCAGTTCGCTCGACCACCCAGTACTGAGTTTCACTGGAATGTCGTAGACGATTCCGGTTGAGGTGGAGCGTTCCTCGTTGACGGTGATTGCCTTGGAGTCGATGTTCTTCTGGAAGAACTCGTTGTCGGTTTCTCCCTCTGGGTCTCGGTCCCGGAGCGTGTGCGGGTACGAGCTTGCCCAGTGAGTGTGCGCGTCGCCGTTTCCGGTGTGGAAGGTGGCTTTGTTGGTGACCGTCCATTCACGGTCACCGAGTTTGATGTCTTGGGGAGCCGCGGAACCCGCGCCGGTCACGGAAACGATCTGGGCCTTAGCCTCGATGTCCACCTTGGTGTCAAGGTTCTTGCCGACGTTGACGTAGAGCTTGTTTCCCTCGACAACATACTTGCCGACGTTTTCGTCTGAGGCGAATGCGCTGGTTGCGTCTGAGTCTCCAGCAACACCAGTCGCTTCGGTCAGTGCAGTGAGTGGGCCTGCGCCCGTCACGTTGATGAAGTCCGCGCCGATGTTCCACACGATGCCCGCAGGCAGTTCATCCACGATGATGACGTTGTGGGCTGGTGCAAAGAGCGGCTTGTCCTTGTACTTGGTGAGGTCCACACCCAGGCGGTAGGTGACGTCAACAGGCGTGGCGAGGTTGCCGGATTCATCAACATCTACCTGAACTCGGCCTACGTCGACATACTTGCCGAACATGTTGGTCGGAGCAACGGTTCCTGGATCCACTGGTGCGGCGGGCCGCGTGTAGGAGTAAGTACCGTTGGCCGTCTTGTTGGTGTCGTGTAGGAAAGCGTTGTTCGTGTAGGTCAAAGACACGTTCTGGCTGTTGGGGGAGTCTGCAACCGCATCGATCTTTGCTTGGAGAGCAGCCTGGAACGCCTCGAGATCCGCGATGACCGCACGGTATTCCACGACGGTCTTTGAGTTGGCGCGGACTGATGGCAGCGTGAATGAGAACCCATCGTTATGCACGGCCAGGTCCGTTGGCACGATGCCGGTTTCAGTGGTCTTGTTCAGGCCGTTCTCATCCCAGTAGTCTTGGCTGATCTTCACTGAGTCGGCAACCATCTTGAGTTCAGTCGGAAGCGTGTCCGAGATGGTCACGTTGTCCAGTGCTTCTGGGGTGTCAAAGTACAGCTTGAAGGTGATGGCGTAGTTCGCGATGGACTCTTTCAGCGTGATCTTTCCAGTCTCGCGGTCGTACTCAACATGGTTTGCAATGCTGCGTGACTGGCCTTCTTTGTGTCGACGCTTGGTCACGTCACCATTGAGTGGCTGGTCACCATCGTGCAGGACCGTGAACTCGAAGACCTGCTTGGTACCTGCGATTTCCCACTCGTGGGTATCAATTCCAGAGGCCTCAACTTTGTCCACCGTGAACTGCAGTTCAAGTTGACCTGCGACGATCTGCTTGTGGCCCTCGAAGCTGTCCAGGAACTCAACGTGAATTCTGTCGCCCACGAGGGTCAACTTTTCCACGAGTTTGTTCTTGTTGAGGGCGGCGGTGACTGCTGCCTGATCGATCGTGATGCCGCTTGGAATCTTGATCTCAAACGTGGTCCCCGGAGCCAGTACGCCGTCAATGTTTGGCGTGCTGACTGGGGCATAGTTGATGGTCACCATATGGTTGCTGGTGCCACTTGGAAGTTGACCATTGACCAGGTTGTAGTTGATGTCAAAGCCGATTCCGGGGGCTGCGGTGGGGCCTTCGGTAGCCTGAGCTGTGACGGCGCCGGTCAGCACGAGAAGTGATGCCAGCCCAGCCGCTAAGAGCCGTTTGAGAAGGCGGAAACCATCGGTACGTTTCATGACGTGTACTCCAAAATTCACAAGCGAGTTCGGCGGATGTGGGCACATCCGTAGCGTTGTGCGGTGTCTAGGTGTCGGGCGTGTTCAATCATGGTGTAGGTGCCGCGCGGCATACGTGAGCGAAACATATGCCTGCGCGGTGGCACCCAGGCCGATTGCGACCGTAAGTCCTTGAAAGTTTTCTTTGCCCTGTACCGGAGGGCATTAAGTATCCTTCAAGACTTACCAAGTGTATAAAAAGTACAACGGAGTCCAAAAAATAAATAGCGTAACGTGCGTAATCACCCGATCGGTATACACTTTCAATTTTTCGTATTTTCTGACTTTCACCCGATTTTGGCGTAACACTTCTGCACCGCGGCACTCGCGCCTGACAGTCATTGGGGAACGCGGACACAGCCAGCCCTGTGACACAGAACCAAGCAGCACAAAGAGCACTTGAACTGCCTAAATACGATCCATTCCGCGACGCTTCTCTACTGAAACAAATTGTAAGGAAGGTTTGTGAATGGATTTCTATGGATTCCTTCAACGATGAAACCCGATCACACTCTCCCTATATTTCACATGAGCTGCACTCAATCAGCAGACTTTCACCCGCAAAGCGCTTAACGTAATGCGTAAATTTTTCACCCACCCAAGTGGAAAGTAAAGTAATCAGCATCACAGGATTCATCTCATACTTCGACGGTTTTATCCTCGTCGCCCACGCCAACCACTATGAAGACAGGCCCCAAAAAACGCCCACCCCGCGAGCTCGTCGGCAATGCGGGCCACTCCACACCAACGCCTGAGCACGACAAAGCCGCGCACAGGCTAAGCCTGTGCGCGGCTTTGACCGCCAATAACTCGCTACCAGGTCAGACCAAAGGTCAGACCTTACGGCGGCGGATCGCGAGGAACGCTCCACCCAGTGCAAGCAGTACTGCGGAGAGCACCACTACTGGAGCGCCGCTGAAACCGGTCTCCTCGAGCAGTTCCCTATCCTCGGTGTCTGCATCATCAGTTATCTCTGATGCTGCCGGATCATCGTCGCCACCCTCGAGATTCTGGTTACCCGTGCCGCTCCAGGCCGAGTTGAGGATGAATCCAAAGTCGAGAGTGTCATTGCGGTCGCCATCCTCGGTGAGCCCCTCGGACGTTGCGATGGCCACCCAAGTCGACGAGTCGAACGCAGCGTCTCCCTGCCCCTCAAGGGTCGGCAGATACGTCTCCAAAGCCTTCTTGGTCTTGGCGTCCTTACGGTCGATCTTGACGTGGTACTCCTGACCAGGCTCAAGCGGAGGCAGGTTCTCGAACGTGTACTTACCGTCCTTGTCCGTCCAGAGCGCAGGAACCTCGTTGCCGAAGACGTCCTTGACTGGCTTTCCGTTCTTGTCGGTCAGCACGAGCTTGACATCACCGATGCCCTTCTCGTTCTTGTCCTGCTTACCGTTGCCGTTCTTGTCGAACCAGACGTAGTCACCCACGGAGACGCTCTTGAACACGACACCCGCATCCCAGGTTGGGTCAACACCCTGGGTCGCGACGAAGTCAGCATCGTATTCAGTGTCGAGCGCTGCGTTGGTGCGGTCCAGAACGATCTCGCCTGTTACCGCGACGAGTGGGTTGTTCGTGACCCGTCCGTCCGAGTTGTCGGTCGAGTTCTGGCTTGGAACGTTGGACGTGAACTTGTAGGTTTTGCCCTGTTCCTCAGTGAGTTCGAACTGTACCTTGTACGTGCCTGCTGGCAGGTTGTCGAACAGGTACTTGCCGTCCTTACCGGTGACGATCGGTTTGATGTCTTTTCCTGCGATGTCCTTGGTGACTGGTTCGCCGGTTACCGCATCGAGCAGGGTGACGGTCACGCCAGCGAGTGGCTTCTCGTCTGCTCCCTGGATTCCGTCGCGGTCAACATCAATCCAGACGATGTCACCGATCGCGAACGACGGGGTCACAAATCCGAAGTCGAGGGTTAGGTTGTCGGCTCCGTCTTCCTGGAGGCCGCGCCACGGCGCGACTTCGCTGCTTGTCGACGAGTCGTTACCTTCATCATTACCGGCGCCCGGAATGGTCGGCACGTATGGTTCGAGAGCCTTCTTGGTTCCCGCATCCGTGGTGTCGATCGTTACCTTGTACTGGGTTCCGGTGTTGAGTGCTGGCAGGTCCTCGAACAGGTACTTACCGTCCCCATCGGTGACCTGCGGAGCCACGGTGTTGCCGTAAACATCCTTGACCACCACTGGCTTGCCATCGTCGTCGAGGACAGGGTTACCGTCTTCGTCCACGAGGGTGACGATCAGCTTGACACCTTCAATGCCCTTTTCGTCTGGGTCCTGGAGGCCGTCACGGTTCTCATCCACCCATACCAGGTCACCAATGCTGACTCGCTTGAGCACAACACCCGCATCCCAGGTTGGGTCGATGCCCTCGGTTGCGGTGATACCACGGTCGTAGGACTTAGTGAGCGCCCCGTTAGTTCCATCTAGGACGATTTCACCGGTAAGACCAATGTGCTTGGTCGCGGTTGGCTCGGCATCAGAGTTGAGGCCCGCGTCCACGCCGCTCTTCAGGGAGTCGGTGAAGTCGTAGATCTCAGCCTGCTTCTCGGTGAGCGTGAACTGAACCTTGTAGGTGCCTGCTGGCAGGTTGTCGAAGAGGTAACGGCCTTCCTCATCGGTCGTTGTCGCAGGGACATCGCGGTCCTGGGTGTCCTTTGCAGGAACGAAGTTACCGCTTCCGTCCTTAACCAGTAGTTCAACCTTGGTGCCAGCAAGTGGCACTTCATCTGCTCCCTGGTCACCATTACGGTCGGTGTCGATCCATACCTTGTCACCGATCGCGTAGGACTTCAGGACGAAACCAAAGTCGAGCGTAGGGTTGCGATCACCATTCTCGGTGAGTCCATTGTGTCCATCGTGGGTAGCAATCGCCGTCCACGTTGAAGAGTCGAACTCGCCCGAACCGCCGTTCGTACCTTCCGTGGTAGGAACGTAAGGAGCCAAGGCGTCCAGTGTGTCTTGATTCGTTTGGTTGATCGTGACGATGTACTGCTCGCCCTCCTTTAGTGCAGGGAGGTCGTTGAACGAGTACTTACCATCAGCGTCCGTCCTAGTTGCGTCAACTAGGTCACCGAAGATGTCACGGACAGGATCTCCGTTCTTGTCGGTGAGGATCAACTCCACGCCAGGGATACCCTGCTCATCGTCGTCCTGGATACCGTC
The DNA here is from genome assembly GCA_031979385.1 of Timonella sp. Classification (GTDB taxonomy): domain Bacteria; phylum Actinomycetota; class Actinomycetes; order Actinomycetales; family Cellulomonadaceae; genus Timonella. Next base: position 102,276 of record DALZEF010000001.1, read on the forward strand.
GCGGTTGAAGTCAACCCACACCAGGTCACCCACCGAAACCGACTTCGGGAACACTCCCGCATCCCAGGTTGGGTCAACACCCTGAGTCGCGATAAAGGCCTGGTCGCCGTAATCCGGGTCGAGTGCCGTGTTCGCACGATTCAACACGATGTCACCGGTCTCGCCGATAAGCGGGTTCGAAGTGACCTCCGCGTCTGAGTCCTTATCGGCATCCGCGTCTTCGTGACGGTACTCGGTGAACTGGTACTGCTTGCCCTGTTCCTCGGTCAACTCGAAGCGGACCTTGTAGGTCCCCTCTGGCAGGTTATCGAACAGGTAGCGACCATCAATGCCAGTCACCTGTGGGGTGATCGGATTGCCCGCGATGTCCTCGGTAACAGGGTTACCACTCGCATCAAGCAACGTAACAGTCACGCCAGCGAGTGGCTGCTCACCGTTGTCCTGGGCGCCGCTACGGTCAAGGTCGATCCAGACGATGTCACCGATTGCGAACGACGGGGTCACGAATCCAAAGTCAAGCGTCGGGTTGTGATCTCCACCGTTTGTGAGCCCTACGTGGGTGGCAGTCGCCGTCCACGTTGACGAGTCAACGGACCGGTCGCCTCCCTGAGTACTCAGGGTTGGGACGTAAGGCGCCAGAGCATCCTTGGTGTCATCATCATCGCGATCAATCGTGACCACGTACTCTTCGCCATCGGTCAGTGCGGGAAGGTCCTTGAAGACGTAGTAGCCGGGGTTACCGTCCTCATCGTCTTCGGTCCACACCGGTCCAACGATATTTCCATGAACGTCGGTGACAGGATTTCCATCCTGGTCGGTCAGCACAAGCTTCACGCCGTTGATGCCGTCCTCAGGATCCTCGTCTTGGATGCCGTTACGGTTCTGGTCAACCCATACATAGTCCCCAACGGAGACCATCGGGAGGTAGGTGTTGGTGGCGACAACAGTCTGAGTGTTGTTCTCACCCACGGTGGCAGCCAACGTAGTCGGAGTTACCCCGCTGAAGAGGTGTCCGGCGATTGACTGACTCGTAGCCTGCTCCGTGAATGTGACAACCGTTCCTTCTGGGAAATCGATGCCGAGGTTCACGGTCTCGCCGCCCTTGACAGTTACCTCGCCGTCCTCGTCACCGTCATTGAGCACCACGCCGCTTGGCGGGGTTGCCTCCCAGTCGAAGACGAAGTCGTGAGCGGTACCCACCGAGGTTGGCAGTACACCGGAAACGCTCTTGGTGATAGCGACCTGACCGGTAACGGCAGGGGCGTTCTCGAAGAGCACCTCGCTGCTTGTTCCGTCGTTGTTGACCGTGACCTCAATCGTGTCTGGGGTACGGAGGTAGCCATCTGGGGCACGATCCTCACGGACCGTGTACGTTCCAGGGGTGTCCACGAGAACGGCCTTGAGCTCGCCGCCGTCCCGGATCACCAACTTGTTGTTCTGAATGCTCGCTCCCGAGACCACAACGTTGTCATCCGCGTCGAGTACGGTGAAGCGTGCGTCCGGGTCGGTGATCTCCTTGGACAGTGCCGTGCTGTCCACCTTGGTGATGTTCAGCGGGTACTTGTCGGTGATGGTCACCACCGCGGAGGAGGTTCCGGCCACGTTGATGATCGGTTCGTCTTCACGCTCGGACCAGTCTGGGATCGTGACCCGGTAGAAGACCTCGTAGACGGACGCATCCGACTGGGTCGTCGTGGACGAACCGTTCGTCGTGATCTCAACGACGTTGCCTGAAGCTCGCACGACGATGTTTCGTCCGAGCGAAATCTGGCTCGTGGAAGGACTGGTGTCTTCTGGGCCATCGACGAAACCTTGGAACACAAGTCCAGCGTTCGTGAGGTCGTCGTTCAGGTTGATGCGTCCGTTGAAGTTTCCTGGCACCAGCATACTGAGCCTGAACACTGCCTCAGCGGTGTCGGTGACGCTGTCCAGACTTCCTGGAAGAATCCTGACGCCCGTGCTGAATTTGTCGTTCTCCTCATCGTAAGCCGCCTTCACCAGGGTCATGGCCGAGCCAAGGCTCGATCCGGCTGAGGTGATCGACGTACGGTAGTTACCCTCGATTGACGATTCGCCGAGATAGCTTGCCGAGTTGGTGATGCGGAGGATCTGACGACCTTCAATCGGGAAGGTCCTCAACTTCAGGTTGAACACGATGCTGTCGCTGGTGCTTGAACCGCGTGCGGAGTCAATGTCAGCAGTGGTCGCGCCCGTCGGGGTGATACGAAGACCGCCCTCAGTGTCATCCCACACCAGTTCGAAGTCAGTGGCCGTGTAGTTCCGCGTCGTGGAGCCAACGGTGTACCGTGCGGTGAGTTCAACGTTGCTGAACTGCTTGGTTACGGCGTCGTAGTCACCCAGATCAAAGATGTTGCGGTCAACGTGGTCAACGACATCGGTCTGCGAGAGGTCGATCTGGTCATCGTTGGTGGTGCCGCCACGCACCGTGATCTGGTAGTCAACCTCTGCGGGCTGGCCTGGGGTGGTACTCACCAGACTTGAGCCGACGGTCTTGTCGAACACGGTCGGATCGGTAACCTCGCGTTCGTCGTCATCGCGGCGGTCGGTGAAGGTCGTGTCTGCTGAGTCGTCGAAACTGCTTCCACCGCCCTCAGTAACCCATGCCATCTGGGCGGTGTTTCGGTAGGTGTAATACCCATATCCGGTTGTCGAGTTGATGTTTGGCGTCATTCCAGCCGCATCAACCAGAATCTTTGGTGTGATCTCCCAGTTGCTGGCGTTATTCTGGCCAATGTTCGCAACCAGTTGCTCGCCGATGACAGTGTACTCTCCCGGTGCCAGGAAAGCGCGGAGTTGTGCATCGGTGTTCAGCGTTCCGGTGGCGGCCTTGTAGGTCAGGGCTGGGCTGGAACTGATGTCCAGTGGGCCGGGGTCACCGGCAGGAGTGCCTGCGGCTTTGACCCATTCACCACCAATAGGGGCGGCGTCTTTGATGAGTACGTCTTCGGTGAGGGTGAAGAACCGCTCGTCGCGGTCACCGTTTTCGTCTTTTCCGACGGAGCTGCTGGTGGGGTCGAACTTACCCAGCCTGGCATGGATCGTGTATGTCAGTTCAACGGGATTCTCCATGGTTCGAGCACCCATCGAACCAGTGAAATCCTGGAATCCAAGGGCCGTGATGTTGACGTCTTTGGAGAAGTCACCGGTGCCAATGCCTGGTCGATTTGGCTGATACTTGCTGATGCCGACCTGCGCCGTCGTAGTGGTCGTGAGTTGGGAGGCTCCATCCACTGTGCGTGCCGCGTCGTTCCGGACTGGAACGTACACCATAGCGCCTTCGTTAGCCGCGTTGTAGCGCGTCACATAGTCGTCTTTGAACGCTTGGATTCCGGATGGCTCGTCGGTCAATGACGCAGTGTAGGAGATCTTGACGGTCGAGTTCGCGGGCACTTCCTCGGTGAAGGTAAAGCTCTTTCCATCTGCCGCGACTTCGATCGCGTCAGCCACTTCCGCCCCGGACAGGGTTCGAGTTGACTGTTTGCCGTACCCCTCGCCCAGGTCAGTCCAAGTGGTTAGTTCCACGGTGAAGCCACTAGCCGCGGGGTATTCGAGCCATGCGTTCTCGGGTGCGCGGAACGCGTCTGCGATAACCATTTCGCCACCGGCGGTGGTTGATGCCGTAATGGTGTAGGGAACCGTGACATTAAGGGTTGCATCGTTGAAGGTGGCACCGGTTCGACCTGCGTTGACACCCGTTAGCGTCGGCGCTCCTGGTGTCTTCTGAAGGCTATTGGATCCAGTGATGAGTGTGGCATCGCCCGGTACCAAGAGGATCTGGCTCTCACCGCCCTTGCCGCGCCAGTTGATGTGGCTGGCTTCGACGCCCTCTTCATGAGTTGTCAGTTGGAATTTCAACGACAGGGTCTCGATCGGCGTTGACCCCATGCGAGCAGCAGCATCCGGGTGGAACGAGACCCGTACGGTTCCGTTGCCCAGGTCCTGGATGTCGCTGACTGCGAGCAGACTCGTTGGGAAACTACTGAAGTCAATATCGATGTTGTCCCCTAAATCGAGACCAAAGTCTAGATATGGAGGGAAACTTCCGCCGCCACTTTGGATCTGCTGGAGGTTCCATTGCAGAACGACTTCGTACTCGGTATCGGGAGTAAGTACAGCCGGATTAGTCGCAAGAGCAGTTTGCAGGGCACCATTCGGATAAGACTCAAATCCCACAGGAAGTGGTGTGAGCGCCTCCGGATCGGGTGCGGCAGAAGCCGTTACCGGGAATCCCATAACAACAAGCAGCATTGCCATGATTGTTGCGAGTGTTCTCGTGGCAGCGCCTCTGAACTTGTATCTAGTCATTCGGTAAATCCTCGTGGTTTTCGGGGGACTGACAAGCAAATGGGTAGAAAGACCCATGTAGAAAGTATCGGCTGGCAGGATGCCATAAAAGAGGGGCATAGATCACCCTTACGCGGAAACCGCGCATTCTCACAGATAAACCACATTAACTTCATCCGCGTGATTCACATCACAAAAAACCGCATAACATTTCACTTGGAAAGTTTTACGGGAAAAAACATATCACCCAGATGGGAAGCAGTGGCCGATAACGGCTACTTCCCAAACGGAAAAGCGGGACGCTAACACCAGACCTTCCATCTGGAAAGGCAAAAATATTCCATCTGGAAAGCACGGTGCAAAAAACCTCAGCCGTCGCGCCGGAGGACAACGTCCTCGTGATAGTCGTCACTCCGCTGATCTGCACTAACTACGGGTGAGAGACGGGACGTGGGGAAGACAAGAAGTTGGCGGCAAATTAGTCTGGTACTCATGAGTTCCCACGCACGCCCATCGAGTAAGTCTCCAGTGGCACGAGCGGTCTTCTGGCCAGCAGCGGTCACGGTCTTCGTGTTCGTGACGTTCGCGATCATTGCGCCCGACGCTGCGGAGTCGCTCTTCCAGAACATTCAAGACACCGTGATCCGCTGGTTCTCCTGGTACTACGTGCTCATTGCCGCGTTCTTTGTCGCCTTCTGCCTCTATATAGGGTTCTCCAAGTACGGTGACATCAAACTGGGCAATGATGATGATGAGCCTGAGTTCTCCAACATGTCTTGGCTCGCCCTGCTGTTCGCGGCCGGCATGGGTATCGGTCTCGTGTTCTACGGTGTCTCGGAACCCTTGAGCCACTATGCAAGCCCTCGCCCAGGAGTTACGGGAACATCGGAGGAACTCGCGGGATATGCGTTGCGTCAGACGTACCTGCACTGGGGCGTGAGTGCCTGGGCAATCTACGTAGTGGTTGGTCTCGCATTGGCCTACGCGATTCACCGTCGTAAGCGCCCCATCGCGATTCGTTGGGCGCTTGAGCCTCTGCTCGGCAGGGGGCGCGTTGAAGGCCGTTGGGGAAACACCATCGACGCCATCGCACTGGTGGGTACGATCTTCGGTGTGGCGACCTCTCTCGGTTTGGGTGTCATGCAGATTGCCTCTGGCCTGGGTTACATCGGCATAGCCGAACCATCAACCACCCTCGAGATCGTTCTGATCGCGATCATCACCTGCTTCGTCATCTACTCGGTCGTGTCGGGCGTGTCCAAGGGGATGAAGTACCTGTCCAACATCAACCTCGTTCTTGCAGCCTTAGTTCTGATGTTCGTGCTGTTCTCGGGCCCAACCGTCTTCTTGTTGCGCGAGTTTGTCCAGTCCCTCGGTGGTTACCTGCAGACCTTCATAGGTCAGGCCTTCACTGTCTCGGCCTTCCAAGGCGAGTCCGGTGAGGAATGGCAGGGTGCCTGGACCACGTTCTATTGGGGTTGGTGGATGTCTTGGGCTCCCTTTGTTGGCGTGTTCATCGCCCGCGTGTCGAAGGGACGAACGGTCAAGGAGTTCGTGACCGGGGTCCTCTTGGTACCCACTCTCATGACTTTCCTGTGGTTCTCCGTGCTCGGTGGAACGGGCATCTACTTTGAGCTCACGGGTCGCGCCGAACTCATCAACGCCGACGGTTCCGTGAATGTCGAGGAGTCGCTCTTTGCGTTGCTCAACCATCTTCCAGGCACCACGTTCCTGACCATCGGTGTGGTTGTCCTGATCGCGATCTTCTTTGTCACCTCAGCAGATTCCGGTGCGCTCGTTATGGCGATGATCGCTTCCGGCGGCCAGGAGGAGCCACCTCGCTGGCTCAAGGTGTCCTTCGCGTGCATGAGTTCCCTCCTTGCGATCGCTCTCCTCCTTGCGGGCGGTCTCGATGCACTCAAGACTGCGGCGATACTCATAGCCTTGCCGTTCTCATTTGTGATGCTCCTGCTCTGCTGGTCCCTTGTCACCGCGTTTAACCGTGAGATCCGCGCTTACCAGAGGGCACAGCGCAGGGCGTTCCGCGATCACATTGGCGAGTATTACGGCCTCGAGGTTGAATCCTCACCTCCCGCTTTCCATCTACCGAAGGTTCGGTGGCCACACCCTAAGCGCCCCGGCCAGCGAGCGGCAAAGCCGCCTGCCATCATGCCCGAGGTCCCCGCCATAACTTCACCGACGGGCGCCCCCAACTCAGATGACCACCCCAAGACGCAACGGACGGACAACTAACCAGCCGAATCGTCGTCAATCCAACATCGCAACCATGTACTTAACCCACAGGGCTGCCGATACAACATCTATGCGCTTCTCTTCCCGACGAGTCCCCCTGTTCGCCCTGCTCCTCACCCTGATTGCGGCACCCGGCCACGCCGCAAGCGGCGTGGCCTCCCCCGTGCGCGAGCTTGGGGCCATCGGAGTTGGGGCCGGTCAAGGCTTGGACGTGGTGGAACAGGTTCGGACTGCGGCAACCCGAGCCGCCTTCGCCACGCTCCCAGACACCGCTGCCGGGCAGTCGGCCACATACGAGGCGGCACTCGCCAAGCTCGACACCCTCGCAGTCAAAGGTCGGGCACCAAAGACCGGATATTCACGGAACGAGTTTGGGAAGCGCTGGGACGACCGCGACCGCAACGGCTGCGACACCCGCAACGACATACTGCGGCGCGACCTCAGCGACCGTAAATACAAACCCAACACCAACAAATGCGTGATCACCGTGGGCGTGCTCGACGATCCATTCACCGGTTCACGCATAGAGTTCAACCGTGCGGAGGACGCAGCCGGGGTACAGATCGACCATGTGGTGGCTCTGTCCGATGCGTGGCAGAAGGGTGCTCAACAGCTCAGCCTGGGTGAACGCACCGATTTCGCAAACGACCCACTCAACCTGCTGGCAGTGAAGGGCTCAGAAAATCAGAAGAAGGGCGACAGCGATGCTGCGACCTGGCTACCGTCGAACCGCTCGTTTAGATGCCAGTACGTCGCCACCCAAGTCGATGTGAAAGCGAAATACAACCTGTGGGTCACCATCGCCGAAAAGGATATGGTTGCCCGCATCCTGTCTGGCTGTTCTGGGGAGATCCCCGCATTTACTGAGGTGCCGCCGCTATCGGAGGCGGGGGCTGAAGACACGTCAGCGGCTTCACAGAAGGCCAACGAAGCGCCGAAGGGCACAGAAAAGAAATCATCGAAGGACCACAGCGCCGGTGTCGCGCCCGCCAGCAAGACCGAATGCCCCGATGACGCGCCGGTCAAGGGCAACCAAGGCTCAAACGGGTGGAAGTACCACATTCCCGGTGGACGTTGGTACAACATCACGCACCCCGAACAGTGCTTCGTGACCGGTGATGATGCTGAGGCTGCGGGATACGAGTACGCCAAGAACCAGTAGTCCTGTTCCCTCACTCCGAGCAGCACTCCAGCCACCACCATCAATGTGACTATCGGCCGTTACCGTGTGGACATGCTAATCAAGGGCACAAAACTGATTGTGGAGTACGACGGAGAAGACAAATACCGGGCAAACGGTAACGCCCTTCTGCAAGAGAAAGCTCGCGAAGATGCGCTCCGAGCCGAGGGCTGGGATTTCCTGCGAGTGAGTCGGCTGACCATGTCGCGAGTGGATGTTTTCTTAACTGAAGTACAGCGCAGACTCGCTGCTCACGATTACATCTTGTTGAACCAGAAGAAAGTACTAGTTCCCTGATCCCATACCCCTGCCGCCATGTCAGTCACGCACTGGTGATGAGCCAGTCATGCGACTATCGGCGGTTGAATGCGACCATCCTCCACGGTCGCATTCAACCGCCGATAGTCGCATCCCGTCACTTTCGCCCGACGGACCTGAAGTTCCAATTGCTACCGGGGTGCATGCGAAAGCCGGTCCCGTTCTGGTGAACGGAACCGGCTGTATAGCTTTCGAGGAAGGTCGGCACCTTCCCTGTGGAGCACTCGCTTCTCCTTGTTTGATCAGGCTAGCCGCAGTGGTGTCGAGGCACTGAAGTGATGTCCGGTTGTCAACTCTCCCCCGAGAAGTGAAACCGTCTGTTCTAACCGATCCAACACACTCAACAGTAGGGACCGAACCTTGGAATTCCCTGCGTTTTATCTGTCTTTTGGCCGGGTTTATGGGAGAGGTTGTGTGAATAGCCTGACAGGTTGTCAGAACGTTGCGGACTCGCATCAGGTGTTACCGACGGCTTGACACAGATTTGTCACCGATGTCCTGAAACACAACAGATGTTACCCACAAGCCGGTGGGCCGAAAACGCACCGGGTGCGCATACTTTTTCCGCACACCCGGACCAAAAACAGCCCATCGAGTGGGCAGGGAATCCATGCATGGTGACACCTAGCGCGGTATCACGCCGCCATGTCGTTGAATGGCTCCTCGGCATTTGGCTCATGCCGGAAGATCAGATCAGCCACGACAGCCCCACCCTTAGTGCCGATGGACAGGCTCAGGAACGTGCCAAGCGCAGTCACCACGGTTTGGTTGTCAAAGGTTGTGAGCGCAACGAGGCCAACGATTCCGGGAACCAGCAGGATGAACGCGGGCCGGAAGGTCACGATGGCTGGCGCCCGCGGCTCAAACCGTTCGACCACTCGTGCGAAGAAGAAGAACACCGCACCCACAACGCCCGTCGCGCCGATGCTACCGATGTGCGGAGTGAGCACCATGATCCCAGCGTAGGTGAGCAGCATCGCGGGAATCGACAGCAGCGTAAGCCGCCACCCAGCCTTGAATGCCAGACCGATCCCGGCAGCCATAACCACAACGCCGATCCACGAACCCCACAGCGGTGGAAGGGCAGCCAACCCGGCCATTTCGGTGCTCACGCGGGTAACGTCGCCAAGCAGATGCGCAGCAGAAGCGTCAATGCGCAGCCCGGTCGCCATGGCGGCCGCGCCGATGCCGACGGTCATGAAGGCCAGTACCAGCAGGCCATACATGAGTCGCGACGAGCCGGTGATCATGTCCGTCGCGCTCAGTTCCAGTAGCGCGTTTGTGATCGTGGTTCCCGGTACGAGGACGGCGAGAGGGGCGCAGACCGCGAACAGTGGGATCGGCCCGAGCTCGAAGTGGGATGCGAGCAATCCCACTGCGGCCGTGGTTCCGAAGGCGACGAGGAACGTGATGATCGTTCCCGCTCCCCGGACCTTGGAGCCGAGGTGGATGGCTACGCCAATGAGTGCTCCGAGCACGAAGGTCGCGATGACCGCCCACCAGGGGATGCGAAACAGAACACCGAGACCTCCAGCCAGACCGGAGGAGCCGAGCAGTAGCTCCCACCAGGTGATGTGTGCGGTCGACGCACGAACCTTGGCGATGTGCTCGGGGATGCGCCAGAACGGGACCTTCCCCGCGAGAAGCCTGCGTACGAGCAGGTTCGCTCGGGCGGTGATGAGCAGAGGGAGTTCAACGCCCGTAGCATTGACCACGGTTGTGGCGTCACCTGGGTGGTCGGACGCGAACACGGTGGCGGGCAGGACCACGAAGGCCATGTCTGGATAGCCCGCTTTCTCGGCAACTTTATACAGTGCAAAGTCAACGTCGGTGACTGCGTATCCGGCGTCGAGAAGGAAGGCCCCTAACTGGGCAAAGGCGCTGGGCGGACTAACGGTGGTGTCCGTGACTTCGTGCATGGCTGTTCCTTGTGGGAATGGTTGTACACCCACAAACTACACTTCAAGCGCACCCAAGGGAACTGCGGGTTCCCGCACTCTCGTAGGGTGTGCCGCGGGATGTGCTCCCGCCGTGGTTGGCTGCTGAATGTGAGTACAGGCGGCCCTCACACTCAAGCAATCCCCTACTCGTTCAAGGAACTGCTAGAACTCCTCGTATTCGGCGGGGTTTTGGCCCTTCATACGTCCGTCTGGGCGTCCAAGCGCGCTGATGGCAGCCACCTCTTCGGCGGAAAGCTCAAAGTCGAAGATGTCGAAGTTCTCAGCCTGGCGTTCGGCTGAACCTGAGCGCGGGATGGGCATGGCACCGATCTGGGTTTCCCAGCGCAGCACGATCTGGGCAAGGGTCTTGCGATGCTTGAGCGAAAGCTTCTGGAGCACGTCGTAGTTGAGCAGGTATTCCATGCGTGCGAGCGGACTCCATGCCTGGGTGATGATGCCGTGCTCTTTGTGAAACGCGAGCTGGTCGAGCTGTGGGAAGTGGGGGTGCAGTTCGATCTGGTTTACCACGGGCATGACGCCGGTTTCTTTTTTGAGGCGTTCGAGGTGTTCGGGCAGAAAGTTGGAAACGCCGATGTGTTTCACATAGCCGCGCTTCTGCGCTTCGATGAGCGCGCTCCACGCTTCCACATACTTGTCGACGATGGGGTTGGGCCAGTGGATCAGGTACAGATCGTAGTGGTCAAGTCCGGCACGGAACAGTGATTCCTCGATGGTGACGAGCGCAGAATCGTATTCGTGGCGGCGGCCGGGGAGTTTTGAGGCGATGATGATGTCCTCGCGGCTTGCGATGCCCTCCTCCTCGATGAGCTTCGCGGCATGCCCCACGGCACCTTCGTTTTCATAGTTGAATGCGGAGTCGAAGAGCCGGTATCCGATCTTGGCGGCTTCCACGATGTTGCGTGCACCGTGCACGCCGTTCATCTTGTAGGTGCCGAATCCGATCTGCGGCGCGGTGAATCCGTCGTGGGCAACGAAGGTTGGAGTGGTCATCATGCGTCCTCTCGCGTGTGCGACTTGGGTTTTCTCCCCACTGAAGCCTATACATGAACCCAGTGCGAGGCCATACGACCCATCTTCACGACCGCAAACAGCGCACCCTGGCACAGCACGATCGTGGGACCGGTGGCGGTGTCGAGGTAATAGGAGATGTACACCCCGACCACGGCACACACGGCAGCCAGCACAGGGGCGAGCCACAGCATCCTGCCAAACCGGTCAGTGAGCAGTCGTGCGGTGACGCCCGGGATGATGAGCATCGCGACAACGAGCACCACGCCCACCACTTGGAGGGCAACGACACTGGTCAACGCCAAGATAGCCAGCAACAGGCCCGAGAGCAGCCGGGGATTGATCCCGATGGCCCGTGCATGCCGCGCATCAAAGGCCAACAACGTCAGATCCCGTCGTTTGATCAGCAGCGCCGCGAGCGCCACCAGTGCCACGCCAATGATCTGGACCGCGTCCGCCCAGGAGACACCGAGTAGGTTTCCGAACACGATGTGGTTGAGGTCCACGTGGCTTGGAGTCACGGAGATCAGCACGAGGCCGAGCGCGAACAGGGAGGTAAACACGACTCCCATTGCAGCGTCCTCTTTCACGCGGGTTCCGTCGCGCACCACGCCGATGAGTGCAACCGCGAGGAATCCGAACAGGAGCGCGCCCAGGAAGAAGGGCGCGCCAACAATGTAGGCGAGCACCACCCCGGGGAGCACTGCATGTGAGACGGCGTCTCCCATGAGCGACCAGCCCATGAGCACCAACCAGCAGGACAGGACTGCGCACAGGACTGCCGCGACCACTGATGTGAGGAAGGCGCGCTGCATGAACTCGAACGCGAACGGTTGGGTCAAGAAATCAATCATGCCTTCCCCTCCTGAACCCAATAACCAGCATGGTGCTTTTCCGTGAACAGGGTGGTTTTTCTTGGTTGTTGATTCCGGAAAATCACCATGTCGTACCTCGCACTGCCCGAGCCTGCAGTCCTATCGCCAGAGTTCCCAGTCACCCCTCACCTCCAGGCTTCATGCCGAATGCCGCTGCAAGATTCTCAGGTGTCAACACCTGGTCGGGTGGTCCTGAAGCAACCACACGACGGAACAACAGCACCACCTCGCTAGCCAACTGGGGCAGCGCCGCCAAGTCATGGGTGGACACGAACACTGTCCTCCCCTCATCCGCTAGTTCACTCAAAACCGATCCGAGCGCGCGTGAGGTGGTCGTGTCCACCCCGGCAAACGGCTCGTCGAGAAGCATCACGCGCGCCTCTTGAGCGATTCCGCGCGCGACGAACACGCGCTTGCGTTGTCCACCGGACAACTGGCCGATCTGCCGGTCTGCCAACTCTGAAAGTCCGGTGCGTTCCAGTGCGTCCGCGACTGCAATACGGTCAGCGGCGCGCGCACGCCGGGCCTGGCCGAGGTATCCGTAACGCCCCATCATCACGACATCGCGCACTGATACCGGGAAGCTCCAGTCGACGGTCTCGGCCTGTGGGACGTATGCGATCAGGTTCTGCTTCCTGGCCTGGGCAGGTGTGTGACCATCGATCAGGATCGAGCCGTGCGCCAGCGGCACCTCGCCCATGATTGCGTTGAACAGAGTCGATTTGCCGGCTCCGTTCATGCCAATCAGTCCGGTGACTGTGCCCGGGTCCACGGTCACAGATGCGCCGTTCAGGGCGATGTTGTCGCCGTACCGTACGTGTACGTCAAGCACCTCGATCACGAGGCACCACCGGTGAGTCCGCTGATGATGGTGTCCACGTCGTATGTGATGAGGTCAAGGTAGGTGGGCACGGGACCATCGGGGTCGGAGAGGGAATCCACGTAGAGCGTTCCGCCGAACTCAGCGTCGGTTGCCTCCACCACCTGCATCATTGGGGCGTCCGAGACCGTGCTCTCGCAGAACACGGCGGGTACCTCGTTGGCTTTCACAAACTCGATGGCCCGCGTAATCTGCCCCGGCGTGGCTTCCTGTTCGGCATTGACCGGCCAGATGTACGCCTCGGTCAGTCCTGCGTCGCGTGCGAGGTAGCTGAACGCTCCCTCGCAGGTGACCAGCGCCCGCTGGTTTTCCGGCAGATTGGCGACGATCTGGTCGAGTCGACCCGCAACCTCACGCAGTTCCTGTTTATAGTGTGCTGCGTTGCGTTCGAAATCTTCTGCGTTGTCTGGCCGTAACTGCGTGAACGCGTCAGCGATGTTGTCGACGTAGATCTCCACGTTCCGTGGGCTCATCCACGCGTGGGGGTTTGGCTTGCCCACGTAGGCGTCCTCGGCGATGTCGATTGGTTCAACCCCCTGCGACAAGGTGATCCGTGGGACTTTCACGTCGGCGAGGAAGCGTTCAAACCAGGCCTCTAGGTTCAGCCCGTTATCCAGCACTAGGTCGGCATCAACAGCGCGGCGCACGTCGGCGGGAGTTGGCTCATAGCCGTGGATCTCGGCCCCGAGCTTGGTCAGCGACTCGACTCGCACGTGTTCTCCACCAACGTTCTGTGCGATGTCGGCCAGGACCGTGAAGGTGGTCAGCACGAATGGCACATCGTTATCTTGCTCCGCGTCCGCACCGTTGTTTCCTGCACCACCGGTGCAGGCTACCAGGCCAGCCGCAAGCGCCAGCGCGAGACCGGCCAACCGCAGTCCACGCACCCGGGCACGCCACTGCGGGTGGTGAGCGGACTGGGAAAGTGGGGATTCGTCGGAAATCTTGCGACTCATGGGGCGCTTCCTCATCGGCAACTACGATCGGATTCCACGAGCATACATCAGAAAGTTCGGGCGCCCGAACTTTTAAATCCGTTAAGGCTAAATCATGCTGAATGTGCGGGTTTTTACTTCCCTGTGAGCATCAAAAACTCTCCCGGTGAAGTAATTTCCTATACGTTCACCACCACGAATCGTGGCCCTACCGCCTTCCAGCCAACCACGGACTCCGGGCATACAAAAGTGGGGCGCACACCCTAGGTGTGCGCCCCGCCCGTACGCGTAAATCAGTCCAGATTAGCCAAATAATCGTCCAAGGTATCCGACTTGAAGGCCTCGGCAACCTTCGCGAGTTCATCCCAGTCCGGTTTCACGACAGATGCGCTGCCCTCGCGACCCGTGCCGAGGTTCGGGGACGTGAAGAACGACATGTCGTCTGCGCGCAGGTTGCGCATCGAGTATCCAAGCGAGGACAGCGCAGTCGCGGACAACCCCTCGTCAACCTTCATGTATGGGGCGAAGGCATCCACCGAGTCCAAGATCTTCGCGGGACTCGTCAGCGTGTCACGCGAGAGGACCTCTTTGACCATCGCCTTCACGAACAACTGCTGGTTGGCCACACGGCTGTAGTCACCATCAGGGAACGCATACCGTTCACGTACGAACTCCAGCGCCTCGGTTCCATTGAGCTCGATGGTGCCCTGCGCAAAGTGCGTCTTACCGTGACGCGACGTGAACTCACGCGGGTTTTCCACCGTCACACCACCGAGTGCATCAGTGAGACCTTTGAATCCCTCAAAGTCGATGATCGCGACGTGGTCGATTCGGGAGTCGATGATTCCCTCGACCGTCTGAATGACGAGAGGGATGCCACCAAATGCCATGGCAGCGTTGATCTTGTTATATCCATGCCCCGGAATCTCAACCCAGTTGTCGCGCATGATCGACATGACCTGAACTGACTCGCGGTCACTTGAGATGTGGGCGACCATGATCGTGTCCGAACGCTGACCGCGAATGTCGTCTATCTCGTCATCCAACTCGCCGCGAGTATCGGAGCCAAGCAACAGGATGTTCAGCGCGCCGGTCTCAGATGCGGCGGGACGGTCCGCATCATCGGGGAAAACGTTCTCGTTCGAGAGCTTCTCCGCCTTATTGAAGCTGCTGTTAAGCGACAGCGCAAACCATCCCACCGTACCCAGAACAATCACGAGAAGGGTAGCGATCGCCCACACGAGGAGCCGAAGCCCACGACGTGGTGGTTGCGCTCTCTCGTGTCTGCGGGATCCCGGTGGCACCTCGCCCTTGGACTCATCTACGGCGTCTGCGGCTGGATTCTTAGTCACACGGCCATTCTTCCACGACCAGGATTGAGCGGCCAAGTAGGTTCGGATTGCAGCGATCAGCGGCCAAACAGGCGTGCAAGGAACCCCCGCTGCTGCGGGTCTCCTCCCTGAGCCCCGGTCTTCACCGTCCTCGCGTGGCCGGTGCACCACTGGCCTGCGGGCACCTGAGCCTTGACGGAGTCAATGTGCTGGCCGCAGCCCGCCCAGGTGGTCTTTCCGCATTCCTTGCAGTTGACTGGTCGACACATGGGGAGTCTTCTTTCTCGTTGGGTGACGCACGCCGCTCAGGCGAGCATCATGAATAGTTTTTCGAGTTCATCGATAGTGAGCTTTTCGCCTGAGTCGTCTCCGGCTTCCTTGAGCACCTCATCCGAGACGACGCATTGCTTCATCGCGGTGGACACGATTGCGAATCCCGCACGGTCCAGGGCGGACGAGGTCGCCGAAAGTTGAGTGACCACGTCTCGGCATGGTGCACCGGATTCGACCGCGCCTATGACCGCGTCGAGTTGTCCGCGCGCCCGCTTGAGTCGGTTGAGGATTTTGCGCTGCGCCTCTTCTTGTCCCTCAAACATGTTTCCCTCTCTCGTTTTCGTTCTCACGCAAGCCGTGTCCGCCGGTTGCTCCCTGCCAGGACTCAGTCACCAGTGACCAGATGGTCGATCCCCATGATCGCCTTATAGGTGATCATGCCACCCGAGAGGGACGCGCTGTCGAATCCGGCCTCGGTGAGTATGCGGTGGGCGATGTAGGAGCGCACACCGGACTGGCAGGTCACCCGGATTCTCCGCCCCTGTGCAAGCTCGCTCACCTCGGCAAGGCGATCACGCAGTTCGGTGTGCGGGACATGGTGGGCGGTTGGCAGATGTCCGGTTGCCCACTCCGCGGTGGTGCGCACGTCGAGTACGAGCACATCGTCTCCGAAACTTAAGTATTCGTGCGGATACCACAGGGCGAGTTGATCGGTCAGCACGTTCTCGGCAACCATTCCCGCGAAGTTCACTGGGTCCTTGGCGGACCCATATGGTGGCGCGTAGGCGAGGTCGAGGTCGATGAGTTCTGGTGCTGTCAGGCCCGCGCGCATCGCCGTGGCGAGCACGTCGATGCGCTTGTCAGCGCCATCATTACCGACGATCTGGGCACCCAGCAGCAGCCCGTCATCTTCGCGTACGTGTACGGTCAGGTGCAGGCCGGTGGCTCCGGGGAAGTATCCGGCGTGGTTGTTCGGATGCAGGTGCAGGGTATGGAACGCGATGCCTGCCGCCGTGAGAGTGCGAGAATTGGCACCGGTCATGGCTGCGGTCAGTTCCCCAACGCGCACGATTGCGGTTCCGAGGGTTGCAGGAATCTCGCGGGCGGCGTCGGGGTTGAGGATGTCATCTGCGACGAGCCGTCCGGCGCGATTGGCGGGACCGGCGAGCATGACTGGCCGTCGGACCCCGGTGACCTTGTCGGTCTGGACGGTTGCATCGCCGACCGCCCAGATCCCCTGCACACTGGTACGTCCGTGTGCGTCGGTCACGATGGCCCGGTTGTCGAGTTCAACGCCCGATCCGTCGAGGAAGTCCGTGTCTGGGGTAACGCCAGCGGAGAGCACGATGATGTGTGCGGGGATGGTTTCGCCCGTACCAAGGTTGACCATATCGGCGTTGCTGCCGCCGTTGGTGATCGAGGTGATCTCGGCGTCTTCATACACGTCCATGCCCAGGCGTTCGAGTTCGAGCCGCACCTGACTTGCCACCTCAACCTCGGCGGGAGGCAATACGTGTGGGGCACGTTCAATGACGGACACCTTATAGCCTGCGAGCGCCAGGGCCTCCGCAGCCTCAAGCCCAATGAATCCGGCGCCGATGACAACTGCGTGCGCATGGTTGGCACCCTGCCCAGCGGCACTGATCTGGGAGGTAACCTGTTCGCGGAGAGCGACCGCATCGTCGACAGTCCGCAAAGTAGTGACGCGTGGTGAGTCGATTCCCGGAATCGGCGGAGTGAACGCCCGCGCGCCTGGCGCGAGGATGAGCGCATCGTAGCTGATCGCAACCGGGCCGTCTGCAGTGTGCGCGGTGACTGTTTTCGTTTCCGAGTCAATGGCGGTGACGTTGTGACCAATGCGCACGTCTAGGTTGAGTGAGGCGCGCAGCGACTGCGGGGTCTGCACGAGGAGCTTGGCCTTGTCCTCGATTTCTCCACTCACGTAGTAGGGCAGGCCGCAGTTTGCGAAGGACGGGTGGTGGCCGCGTTCGAGCACGATGATTTCGGCCGATTCACTGAGTCGTCGGGCGCGGGCTGCTGCACTCATGCCGCCTGCCACTCCGCCTACGATCACGATTCTCATGTGGTTGCGCCTTCCGCTGGTGTGTGGTTCTCAACTAAGAACGAGAATACCCCCAGGGGTATATTTCATGCAAGATGGCACCCCTGTGACCCGCACCCCACGATCGATGGGGCATTTTTCGTCCGAATACCCAAAATCTTTTAGCCCACCAGGACCATTTTGACCCCATCGACCCAACAGCCTCGTGCGCTTGTGCAAAATCTCCCTCGATCATCAGTACGCACCCACAAGCACCATTAACTTTTTGGCTCTAAACTTCAAGAACCCCCACAAGTTACCGATTGGATAGGTAAGGGCGCGTAGGTAGTTGCCGCACCTGTACATCCATCGGAAGAGCATGCGCTCCAGGAGCACCCATGATCCCCTACGCAGATCGCACCCGCGTCCTCGTCGTCTTTGGCACTCGGCCAGAGGCCATCAAGATGATCCCCGTCATCCGCGCCCTACAGGATTCAGGAAAGTTCCGACCCGTCGTGGTCAGCACAGGCCAGCACACAGACATGGTCGAAGACCTCATCGCCGCTTCTGGACTACGTCTCGACGTGAACCTTCGCGCATCAGGACCCATTGATGACCGCCGCCCCTCGCTCAACGAGGTCGTTGCGCGCATCATGGTGGGCATCGACCGCATCTGGTCCTCCGAGACCCTCCCTGCCGAATACCAGGACTCCGGACGCCGTTCAGTGCACGGTGCCCAGGTGTGCCTCGTCCACGGTGACACAAGTTCCGCCATGGCCGCTGCAGTTGCGGCATTCAACCTGCAGATCCCAGTGGTGCACGTCGAGGCAGGGCTGCGCACATCCAACCTACTCTCCCCATTCCCAGAGGAGGGCAACCGCCAGCTCATCTCCCGCATCGCGGCCCTACATCTTGCGCCGACCACGGCCAATAAGATGAATCTCGTGCGCGAGGGCGTGGACTACGACCGCGTCCTAGTCACCGGAAACACCTCCATCGATATGCTGCACTGGGCGACCGAACAGGGCGGAGGGTTCGGTGAAGGCCTGGAATCTCTTGAGGCCACCTACCTCGATGCAGAGGGCCACGCCGCAGCCAACCCCGAGCGCCGGCTCGTGCTTGTGACCGCGCACCGCCGCGAAAACTGGGGCGAGGGTTTGCAAAACATCGCGAACGCAGTCAGGGAACTGTCCGATATCTACACCGATGCCGACTTCGTGGTTCCGATGCACCCCAACCCCATCGCACGAGCACCCATGCTCGAAACCCTCTCCACCCAGGCCAACGTGTATCTCGTGGGCCCACGCGACTATCTCTCCTTTGCGAAGCTCATGTCGGTCGCCCGCATCATCATCACCGATTCCGGCGGCATCCAAGAAGAGGCTCCCGCACTCGGCACCCCGGTCCTTGTCGCACGCAACACAACCGAACGCCAAGAGGGAGTAGAGGCTGGGACGCTACTGCTCGTCGGCACTGACCCGGTCACCATCGTGGCCGAGGCACGCACGCTTCTCGACGATCCGGCAGAGTATGCTCGCAGGTCCGGCCACAAGAACCCCTATGGAGACGGTCTTGCATCCCAGCGCATCGTTGCAGCGCTCGACCATATCTTCCTTGACGGTCCACCGCCGGAGAACTTCCAGAGCAGCGAGATACGCACTGCGGTATCACGCAGGTTGGGGTTAGATTTCAGTCATGAATAGCCTTTCCTGGCTGCGCACCGCACTCGCGTTCGTGGCGGAACTCTACGCGGGGCTGCCCATCTGGGCGATCCCGCTCTTCTGGGTTGCGCTGTTCATGATCTTGACCTCATTCGTGTCACTCGGGGTGCTCCTCTTCAAAACCCAGAGGCAGTTCGCCCACGCGCTGAACCTCAAGCGAAAACAGATCGACCCTGCAGAGCATGAAGCAGATTTCCTATGGGTCTTCATGGTCCCGGCACTCAACGAGGCCGTGACCATTGCGGACTCCGTGCAGCGACTCAACCAGGTCGACGTCACACACGCACGCATCCTCGTCATCAACGACGGTTCCGATGACGACACCGGTGAAATCCTCGCCGCACTACAAAACGAGATCGAACGCCTCACCGTACTGACCCGCGTGCACCCAAACGCACGGCAGGGGAAATCCGAGGCACTCAACGACGCCTGGCGCTTCCTACACTCGAAGGTTCTCTCCGAGGGGGTCTACAAGGACTGGGACCCACACAAGGTCATCGTCACGATCGTCGATGCGGATGGCCGACTCGACCCGACCGCAGGACGCGTGGCCAGGCATTTCACGAATTCCCTCGTGGGTGGAGTCCAATCCCAGGTGCGCATCTACAACCGCACCTCGCTGCTGACCCTCGCCCAAGACATCGAGTTCGGGGTGTTCGGCACGATCTTCCAGCTTGGTCGCACCGGCTGGGGCACAGCCAACATGGGCGGAAACGGCCAGTTCAACCGGCTCGCGGCGCTCGACTCCGTTGCCATTCCTGACCCGCACGGACGCGTTGGCCCCTGGGCCGCGGGGCGCCTGACCGAGGACCAGGACATCGGCCTGCGCATGATGCATGCCGGATGGCGCGGAGAACAGTCCACCGAGGTCACCATCAACCAGCAAGGACTGAACTCCCTGCGCGCGCTCATGCGTCAGCGCACCCGCTGGTCTCAGGGGACATGGCAGGTGTTCGACCTGATCCGCCCCTCGCTACGGAACAAGAGCTTGCCGCTTTCCGCCAAGCTCGATCAGTTCTGGTATCTGCTGACGCCTCTCGTTCAGGCCTGGCTTGGCATGGTGCTCGTGATGTCCCTAGCGTTTTTGGCGCTGCGGGTCGTGGAGCCACGCTGGTCAATCCTGTTCGCGATCATCCTGTACATGTTCGCGGCCATACCCAGCATAGTTGGGGTGCTGTTCACCCGGCGACGGCGTGGACTCAAGGGCTTTTTGGTCAATGTTCTGTTTGCACACGTGTATCTCATGTACTCGTGGATCATCTACCCGGTTGTGTATCGGGCACTGTTCCGACAGCTCACCGGTGCTCGCGCCTGGGCCAAGACCGCCCGCGAGCAGATCGCACCCGATGAAGAGGCCGCCGACGCCCCTGCGGCGCCAGGCACTCCAAGGCAGATCGAGCCTCCCCATCCCACGATCAACATTCCGGCACCAAACGCAAGCAAGGAAACCCGGACACTCCCCTAAGCCGCCCAGCCATGCTGGGTCGGGCCAGGCATTACCCCAGCCAGAGGAATCGTCGTCAATCTAACCGAACGCCCATCAATCCCACACCAACATGGTGATTTTCCTGAATCACCAACCAAGAAGAACCGCCCTAATCCCGGAAAACCACCATGCGGGCAAGTGGTTACGGAAGTTTACTGTCCGTTCTGAGGCTCGCCACGGCGCCTTTTCTTATCCAGATACATGGACTGATCCGCCCGAATCGCCAATGATTCAAGGCTGTCCTCAGGTTCCAGCTGGGAAGCGCCCCAAGACCAGGGGTGCGAGGACTGCGAACGGAGCCGCTCCATAAGCCGACCAGCTTGATCGATATTCGTGTGCGGCAGAAGCAGCGAAAACTCATCGCCACCAAACCGAAACACGAGGTCCGTGCTGCGCACATTCATTCGGAGTTCCTCGGCGACCTTGGCAAGCACCCGATCCCCGGCATTGTGGCCAGCCGTATCGTTGACCTCTTTGAAATCATCTAAGTCAACAATCACAAAAACCAGCGGAGTGTTATAGCGCTTCGCGCGCGACAGTTCCCTTGGGCCGTGCGCATACATGCCATCACGCGTATACACGCCGGTGAGTTGATCAATATGGCTGTCCGTGTCTACCCGACGGCGCCACAGGAAGCCAACCTCCATGGCCAGCAGGAGAAATAGGACCAGACGCAATACCTCGTGCCAGGTGCCAAGACCCTGCAGATACTCCGCGGGACCCACGGTTCCAATCAAAACCACGAGGCCCAAGTACACGATCATCGTTGCACGGGCTGCACGACGCGGATAAAACCAAGCAAGGTAAAGCGCTATGAGGGGCATCTCCTGCAGGAATGCCACGGCTCGCAAATACTCGGAGGTAAACCCCAGAACCACGGCGGAGACAACACCATGCACGCAGGCCATGAGGATGCCCGCGGAACTGGAAAGTCGTTTCCCCTTCACCAAAGCATAAACTCCGAATACGATGCATACCACTAGGAGCACTACAATGGCGGTCTTGTCTACCCACCCCAACTGCATACCAGCAAGATCGGTCACCACGGAAACCGCGAAAAGCCCCGCAACAAGCGCGGTAACCGACGAATACGTCGAGCTCTTCGCCTGCATTTCCTTATAAAACCGATCCCAGGCACGTTTATTCAGAGGAAAGAGTGAGCGCTCAGCACCAGACAGTTCGACACCGATCCTCTCGCTAAACAGACTGATCGTTCACCACGATCATACGGACCTAGGAACCGCAGATTACCCCATGGTTCTGTGGCACAGGAGTTGAAACGAGGGTAGAGTCCCATGGAAGGGGGTGAAATTCCGTTATGGCAATTTCCGAGATTAGAACAGACCTTTCACGGCTCACCGCACACTTTCAACCCATCGTCGACTTGGAGAACTGGCGAGTCACCGGGGTGGAGGCACTCGCACGTTCTGCAGTGGGCGATTCGCCATGGCCGCTGCTCATGCGCGCCCGGAATGAGGGCTGGTATGAGCAACTCGAGGTTCCACTCGTCGAAATTGCCGTGCGTGAGGCTGCGGCGCTTCCACCACAACTGTGGTGCACTCTCAACATGTCCGCATACACCGTATTCGATAATGCCGTCGAGAGGCTACTCTCCTCGCATCCGGAACGTCGTTGGGGAATCGAGGTGCTTGAACGCTCTGGTCCCATCCGTGATGACCTTGAGTTCAGGGAACGCATCAATGAACTCGGCTGTCTCATGCTCATCGACGATGCGGGCGTCGGCGACAACGATGAGTTCCGCATCCACGATCTCAAGCCGGCCATCGTCAAACTCGATCGCCTCGTGCTTATGAGTGCTCATCACCACAGTTGGGCCCGCGACCGTGTGGAAAGCCTCGTGTATGAGTCACGCAAGGCTGGCGCGCTACTCCTAGCAGAAGGAGTGGAGAACGCCAAGGAACTCATCTTCGCGCAGGAACTCGGATGTGAACTCGCGCAAGGATACTACTTCTCGGCGGCAGTGCCCGCCAAAAACGTCTCTGCCACGATCGCGGAACTCGAAGAACGGCTCTGGTTCGACGCCAAATAGTCGTCGGGGCGTCTCCCGCACGGAGTTCATGGTTCTGGGGCGATCTGACCCCATCGAACAGCAACCCGACCCACCCCAGGCAACCAATTCGTCGGCAAACCGCGCGCCACAGCGTTGAATGGGACCGCGCTCTATGACCGCGGGTCTACGATTCCTCATTGACGACGAGCCTGCCGCTTTCCAGCGGCAGGCTCGTTTTCGTGTGGGACTGGTTGGGTCGCGGTTTACGCGGTCCAGGCGTGTGAGGTCATGCCCGCCTAGAGGCCGAAGATGCCTCGGAGCGTTGGCCACTGCGCCGCCTTGGCGAACACCGGCACCTCAAGCAGTGTGTAGGTGCGCGACACCACCTGTCCGCCCTCGTGCTCATCGCCGGTGAACACGTCCACCCAGGTGCCCTCCGGCAGGTATGTGGCGACCGGCTGCGTGCCTGCACCTGCTTCGAGGACGGGATTCACGAGGAAGGCGTCGCCGAACAGATACTGCGTGTCGTGCTCCCAGATTCTTACGTCTGACGGGTAGTCGAAGAAGAGCCCTCGCAGCAGCGGGACATCGGTCTCGACTGAGGCGTCCGCCTGCTCCTTGATATAGGGGACCAATGCCTCGCGAAGCTTTGCGAGGTATCGGAACTGATCCACCACCTCGGGAGTCTCATTGCTTGACGCCACGTACCATGGTGTGCGGTCGCGCAGGGGACGTTGATGATGGTTGAACTCCGAGTGATACTGCATGATCGGCATGAACACGGAGGCACCGGTCGCACGAATGTAGAGTTCGGAGTCCGGCACGGGCCCCGAGAAACCGGCCAGGTCCCACCCCCAGTACAGAATTCCGCACGAGCCTGCCGTGATACCGGCAACCACGGAGTTGCGGAATGCCTGCCAGGTCGAATTCTCATCGCCGGCCCAGAACAGGCCATGCGCCTGCGAGCCGGTGAACCCGGATCGCGAGAACGTGACGGGTGCCTTCCCCGCAGACCGAAGCAGATCGCCGAACGCACGAGCGTAATGCACCGGGTAGAGGTTGTTGCCCTCGTCACCCCGGCGTCCATCGCCATACTGGAGATCCCATCCCCAGGCATGCTCGCCGCCGTCGGTCTTGAAACCGTCGATGTCGAAACCCTCAACCAGATAACGGCGTTTCTCTGTCCACCAGTCACGCCCCTCCTGCGTTGAGAGATCAGCCATCAGGGCCTGCGGGAACCACCAGCCTCGGTTGTGATACGGCGTACCGTCAGCCTCACGCACCGCGAGACCAGCCTCGACCATTGCGCGGCCATCCGTCAGTACCTGCGAGTCCTGCGGTACCGAGTCGCCCAGATCGTGTGAGGTCTTCTGCAGCGGGATCTGCCACAGGATGACCTTGATGCCGCGCGAGTGCAGTTCGTCGATCATGGACTTGGGATCGGGCCAAGCACCCTCACGATTGAACGTGAAGTCCTCGAATACGTGCGCGGAGCCGTCGCTGTTCACGCTGTACTCCGCGTCGCGCCAGATGGTAATCCCCTCTTCATCCGACCACGCCTCTATGACGATGACCCCGACCGGTATGTCCAGGTCCCGGTGCGCGTCCACGCGATCCATGACGATCTGTTGGGTGTTCCACTCGTTTCCGGAGGCCCACAGCTCGAAGATCCACTCGGGCATCTGCTCTGGACGGCCCGCGGTGTCGAGGAATGCGGAGAGCACGGCTCGCGCCGAACCATCCATGATCCGCACGTTCAACTCCTCCGACTGTGACCCGCCCAGAGCGACCTCGACAAACAGCTTGTTCGCGCTGGACGCGCCCACGTCGTACCAGGACCGACGCAGGGTCTCCACGTGGAAGCCCCACCCAGTTCCGCCGATGACGTGGGCGAAAGGCATGGGCATGTAGGTGCGGTGGTGTTCCCCCTGGCTCTTGTACTGTTCGAAGACGACCGCGTCCAGCGTGTGCCCACGCTGGTCTACGTAGTCGTATCGCTCACCGAACCCGACAACGTGCTCCGCGTCCTCCAAGCGCAGTGCAAAACGAACCTTGAGGAGTCCATCCGCGTTGGATTGCCACTCGACAGACCCCGGTACAAGCCTGTCGTGTGTATGACCCCCATTGATGGTGAGTTTCCCTCGCGGTTCCTCGCCGTCTGCGACCCACTGCGTGGGCGAGACGACGAACTCTGCGGTTTCTGCGCTCTCCGATCCCTGCGTTGCCACGATGCGATACCTCGCGCTCTGCCCTGAACGAAGCCCTGGGATCGTCACCGACCACGCACCGTCCGACTCGAGTTGCGCCGCCTGCGCAGACGCGAGGTGCCCATCACCTCCTGCGAGTGCGGCCGCATCGGCGGCGCTTGGGGAGTAGGGCGCCAATGGGATGATCTGGGTTTCCTGGCCATCAGGCGTGTAGTGCAGTTCCACCTGCGGATCGCCGTCGGATGTCACCACCGCACCGATGGAGAAATCTTGCTGAATCGCAGGGTGAACGGGAACGCGCTGGTCGGCGGAGGTCGCATATGGGTGTTCGATGCCGTACGGGCGGTGTGTCACGGTAAGAGACATTGCAGAATCACGCTTTCGAGGAGATGAGGCCGAGGGTGTGGGCAAGGGTCAGGAACATGCCGTGGGACCACAGAAGGGGGGTCGCCACGGTACCCCACTTCTCGATCCACTCGGCCTCGTGTTCGGGATGGTTCAGGTGGTTGTCGACCTGCTCCGGCATGTCCCCGTTCGCACGAGCCTGCTCAGCAACCCATGCAAGATATCGCGCGGCGTCTGCGACATCGCCGGCCACTGCCTTGTTCCAGCCAACGAGGCAACTGAGCAACAGCCATTGCCCGCCGCCATAGAACACGTCCGCGCGGAAGCGATGTACTCCCCCATCCACGCTGAGGTCGCGTTCCACGGCATCGATCGTGTTGTGTCCCAGCGAGGAGTCGATCTCCACAACGCCAAAGGGCACGACACAGGCCGCGAGGGACGCGTCAACGGCTTCGGAGCCAACCCATTTCGCGAGATGAGGGGCAGTTGGGTCCTGCGCTCTGCCTGTCACCGTGGCCTTCGCCAGAACGAACTCGCGCACCGCGGCTGCAAGCTCAACCGAGCGTGCCGTACGCTCGGCATCGAGAAGGCTGCCACGGGCCACCGCCTCAAAGCCGGCGAACAGTGCGCCTAACGTCGATGTGTGCACGCATTCGGAGTGTTCCTCCCACCAGTCATAGCAGTTCGTCTGCCAGAACTCCGCGGCGAAGTCGAAGGCCACGGCCAGGCCTGCGGCCCATTGCGTTGGATCCACTCCGTGACGGGTCACGTGTTCCCCGACCTGCCACAGCCACATCCCGTACCCGTCGGTCTGGAAGTCCCACCACGGGTCGGAGCCGTCGCGTCCGTCGAAGGTGAAACGAGTGGGCAGCATGTCCGCAAGCGGAATGTCCTGACCGGCTTGGTGGCGTGCCACCAGGTCGTCCACCTGTTCGCGGCGTCCCGACAGGGTGGCGTTGACCCAGTTGTGGAAGTTGTCCACCGAGTTCACGTCGCCGAACCGAGACATCCCCTCAGCGATGAATGAGCCATCGCGGAGCCATGAGTACCCCTTGTAGGCGGAGAAGGTTGGACTCGCCGGGTAGGCGCCGTCTGGCTCCTGGAAACCACGGATGACCTCGGCGCTGTGCTGGATGAGAAAATCGAGCCTCTCATCCGAAATGCCCCGTGTACGGAGAATCTCGCGTACGTTAGCCGTTGCTGACATATCTGCCCTTATGTGTGTAGTAACTGATGTGGGGTGGCAGCGGGTTCTCCCCCACCCCACGATTCGATCGGCGAGTCTTACTCGAGTGTGGCGTTGATGCGGTCCTGTGCGTCCTGCAACGCGGTCGCAACGTCCTTGCGACCTGCAGCGGCGTTGGAGAGTTCCTCACCGACGATGTCCTGCATCTCTTGCTGCTGAACCACAACCGGCGGCATCGCGATCG
The DNA here is from genome assembly GCA_031979385.1 of Timonella sp. GTDB lineage: Bacteria > Actinomycetota > Actinomycetes > Actinomycetales > Cellulomonadaceae > Timonella. Next base: position 128,836 of record DALZEF010000001.1, read on the forward strand.
CGTCGAGGGAGTCGATGACGGCCTGACGGTTCTCCGGTGGAGTCTGCTCAAGGTACGGTGCGAACAGTGCGTCATCGGCCACTGGCGGCAATTCCCATGCCTTCTCCAGTCGCAGATCCACCATCTCCTTGGAGGAGGTCAGGAACTCGACCCACTTCGCCGTTGCCTCGAGGTTCGGTGAGGTGGCGGAAATAGCGGCACCGTTTGCGAACAGCGCCGAGGCCTTCTGGGTGTTGCCTGGTTCGACCACGATGTCCCAGTTGAGGCCCTCGACCTCAGCCAAGCCGCCGAACATCCAGATGCCCGAGTGCCACATGCCCAGCTTGCCCTCCTTGAACAGGTTGGTGTCGAAGTCAGGGGTGCCAGCGCCATCTGCCTCAGTGGGCATCGAGACGCCTGACTTCTCGATGAGCCAGGTTGCCGCCGCCTCGCCCTCCGGCGTCGCGATTGTGGCCTCGGTTCCAGAGTCGTTGAGGAACTGACCACCTGTCTGTGCCAGGGCCTTGTAGAACTCGTGGAAGGAGATTGGCTGGTAGTCGCCCCACACCCCTGCGTCCTTGTCGGTGATGACCTCGGCGGCCTTCTGCTCGTCCTCCCAGGTCCAGTCCGCTGTCGGGTAGTCGAGGCCAGCCTTGTCGAAGAGATCCTTGTTGTAGAACAGCACGACGTTGGAGAACGAGACAGGCAGACCGTACTGCTTGCCATCGTGTTGGAATGCCTCGAACACCCGTGGGCTGTAGGCGGAGGCGTTTGACACTGGGATCTCCGCGAGGGCACCGGACGCGGCGTAGGTCACGAAGTTCTCGTAGTTCAGCTCGAAGGCGTCTGAAACGGTCTTGCCCGCGACGGCGGTCTGCAGTTTGGTGAAGTAGTCGTCGTAGGGAAGGGTCTCGATCTGAACGTCGATGTCGGTGTTCGCCGCCTCGAATGCCGCCTCTATGGCGGCGAGGGTCTCCTCGTTCCCACCGTTGGCGGAGAAGTTCATGTAGCGGACGACCGTCTTGCTGTCGCCATCGCCCGAGGAGGTGGAGCCTGGCTCCTGCTTGGTGGCAGACCCCTGCGAACAGGCCGTGAGGGCAAGCATCGATACGGCTGAGAACGCGATGAGTTTCACGCCGAGAGATCGGGTCTTCGGTGTCTTCATGGGGTGGGTCCTTTCAGTTGTGCCGCTCCTTCGCGGCAACGGGGTTGGTTGAGTCCGTTGACGGGCAACGGTGGGTTGGGTAGGTCATCGAGCGCGTAGCTGTGGCGAGTCATTTGAGACCGGTATGCGACATGCCCTCGATGATGTGCCGCTGTGCGAAGAGGTAGATCACGGCGATGGGAATGATCGACATGACCGAGCCAGCCATGACGACGTCCCATTCGGTTGTGTACTGCCCCTTGAGGGTGGCCAGCCCCAGAGGCAAGGTCATGAGTTCCGGGGAGCGGATCACGACCAGTGGCCACAGGAAACTGTTCCAACTGCTCATGAACGCGAACACGGCAAGGGTTGCCAGTGATGCCTTGGTGAGCGGGAGGATCATGGTGGAGAAGATCCGTAGATGACCTGCTCCATCAAGGGTCGCCGCCTCATCGAGGTCGCGCGGGATGGAGTCCATGGTTTGCTTGACGAGGAAGATCCCAAACGCTGCGGCGATGGTGGGGGCGATGAGGGACAGGTAGGTGTCGTTCAAACCGAACTCAGTCATCTGAATGAACAGCGGCACCACGAGCACCTGCATCGGGATCATCATGGTTGCGAGATAGAGGGCGAACACGACGTTCTTTCCGCGGAATGCGATGCGTGAGAAGGCATAGGCGGCCATCGACGAGGTGATCAGTTGAAGGATCGTCGTGGCGATCGCGATCCACAGCGAGTTGGCGATGATCCTCATGACCGGAAGCGAACCGAACAGTTTGCGATAGGCGTCAAGCGTTGGGTCCTTGACGATGAGGCTCGGTCCCGTGGCAAGTGTTCCACCTGGGGTGATGGAGGTGACCACCGTCCACAGGAAGGGGAAGAGCATCAGCGCGGCCCCGAGCACCACCAGCACGTGCAGGACAACGGACTTCGTGGTCAGACGCTTCTTGTTTCGAGTGTATGGGTCAGGCACTGTGCACCCACTTCTTCTGGCCAACGAGTTGGAAGGCTGTGACGAGCATGATGATGAGGAAGAGAATCCACGAGAGCGCGGACGCCTCGCCGGCACGGCCGTATCGGAACGTGAGGTCGTAGATTTGTCCGACGATGACCTGGCTTGATCCGGACGGTCCGCCTCCGGTCATCATGTACACCTGGTCAAACACCTGGAAGCCATTGATCAGTGAGATGACGATGACGAAGAAGGTCGAGGGCGACAGCAGGGGGAAGGTGACGCGCCAGAATCTCTGCCAGGCATTGGTGCCGTCGATCTTTGCCGCCTCGATGACATCGTTTGGGACGGCCTGTAGTCCGGCAAGCAGAATGACCATGACAAAGCCGAGGTCTTTCCAGGCCGAGGCGATGATGACCGATGGCATGGCCCAGGTCGGATCGGTCCACCATCCGGGTTGCGGTAGGTTGAGGAATCCGAGTACCTGGTTGACCAGTCCGTTGGATGGGTTGAGCAGCCACTGCCAGACGAGTGCGACGACGACCCAGCTCGTGATGACGGGAAGGAAGTAGGCGGATCGGAAGAAGGCGCGTGCGAATATCCTCTGGTTAAGCAGAACCGCGAGCGCGAGACCACCGAAGTAGACGATCGGTAGGTATCCGACGATGTAGAGCAGGGTGTGCCCCACTATGTCCCAGGTCCGTTCCGAGCTCAGCAACCGGGTGTAGTTGCTGAATCCAACCCACTGCATGTCGGAGATCAGGTTCCATTCATGCAGCGATATCCACAGGGAACTGATCATGGGACGGAACACGAAGATCATCAGCGGCACAGCGCTGGGGAGCAGGAAGAACGCAAGCCACCCGTAGTGCTTCCAGTTGGTTTTCTTTTTCCGACGAGGTGGTGGGGCCGGGGAGGTTTGTCCGTCTCCCGGTGAGTTCAGTTCCGTCAGGGAGGCGGCGGCGGTGTTCATGCTCCCACTCCAACATGGGTGCTGAGTCGCTCGCGGACGAGTTTTCCCTGACCGCCGGAGGTATTGCGGGCATCGAATGGGGCCGCCAAGACGAGGGCTGCTGCCCCCAGCGCCCATTTGTCGTCAGCCCAGGCCTCGACGATGTAGGGAAGGTTGTTCCGTGTTGCCCACTGTCCTGACCGGAATCCTCGTTCGAATCCTGGCTGCCAGAACTCCCAGGCGTCAATGCCCTCGCCCAGGAGCACCACGATCTCCGGGTCTATCGTGTGGACGACCCCGGCTATCGATCGACCGAGTAGGTATCCGGCGGAGCGATAGATCTCCCGTGCCGCCTCGTGTCCGCGGGCGGCGTGCTCAAGCAGTTGGGCGATGCCTTCCTCTGCGGAGATGATCTTCTGCTCGCGAGCGGTGGCCTCGAGCGCCTTCTGTCCGACCAGTGCTTCCAGGCACCCGTAGGCTCCGCAGTCGCAGAGTGGTCCGTCGATTGCTGTGGGCAGGTGCCCGATCTCTCCGGCACCGCCTGATGCGCCGCGGTGCAGTGCACCGTCCACGATCATTCCGCATCCGATTCCTCGCCCGATGGTGATGGCGATGAACGACGCGTACTTTTGGCCGGTTCCGTAGAGGCGTTCGGCAACGGAGAGTGCGTTGACGTCGTTTTCAACGAGCACGGGAACATCGAGCCGATTGCGCAGATAGGGACCGAGTTTCACGTCATTCCAGCCGAGGGTTGGGGCATTGACGATTCCCGATTCCTGCGAGTTGACGCTACCCGCGATCCCGACGCCGATTCCCAGGAGCTTCCCTGAGTGGTTCTCGACCTGCTTCTCGAGGAGGTCGCCGAGGTACTCCACTGCCCCGGCTGCACTTGCATCGAATGTGTGGGTGTGGGCGTTGACGATATCTCCGTCGATGGCGACCTCGACGATCTGCACGTGCGTGGAGGCGACCTTTACCCCGATTGCTCCGACTGCACCCTGGGTGAGCGCGATCAGCCGGGCCGGGCGACCGCCTGCGGATGGAACAGAATGCCGTTCCTCGATGATCTCTCGGCTGAGGAGATTCTTTGTCACCTGTGTGACTGTTGCCGGGCTGACGTCGAGCAGACGGGCAATGTCGGCACGGGACATCGGACCGTGTAGTCCCAACAGTGCCAGGACTGCTGAGGGGACAAGATCCCCGCTTGAGGAAACTACTGTGCGAACCACTGAGGACACCTTTGTTCAGTACTAAATTTAGTACTAAATTAACTCCATCCGTCACCCCTGTCAACAACAACCCCACATCACTCGCCGCACGGTCATGTGACGGAACGACAAGACGTCACCTGCTCGTCGCCAATATGAACGGATGCGCGGTCGTCCAACCACGTGCCTAGTATCAAACTCTCGCCCAGATCTAGTAGCGTGTACCTATCCAATGCACCACTTTTGTAAAGGCGACATCATGTCTAAGGAATCCCCAATGGAACGCGAGTTTCAACGCATCGCTGAAGAGATCTCGCGCGGAGGTTCGCTAGACTTCCCAAGCGAGGGTGAAGGCGCGTTCAACAACATCGTGCTACCACCAAATGGCTTTGCTGAAGATGAGGCTGAGGAAATCGAGATCGAACTCGCGGACCTTCCCATCCGCGATGAACTCCTCGACGACGGCGGTTTCTCCTACGAGGCAACCTGCTATTGGCCTGGCTCGGACGAGACCGTCGGTGCCTCCGTGACTCATGGCGAGACCACGCACGCGCTCATCGAGTTCAAGGGGGATGGCCAGTGGGAGTTCACGTCCTCGAACCTCACCCCCATCGAGCTGCTCGCGATCCTCAAGCAGATCTCCGAGACCATCGAGGAGAACCTTGAGGAACTCGACGAACAGTGGGATGGCCGCCGCGAGGAACTAGGCACCACCCCACCGGCGACGCCAACCAACAATTAGACGCAAAAACGTGTGGCGGCCTCCCCAACAGGGGAGGCCGCCACACGTTTGCCGTTCGATCGACAGATCGAAACTTACTGCGCGATCGAGAAGACCGTACGGGCCTCTTCGAATGCCTTACGTGCATCGTCCTTGCGGTCCAGTGCGTGGTAGATGTCAGCGAGCGCGACCATGCACTCGCCGTACTGGTGCTGCTGGCTGCGGGCCTTGAATGCCTTCTTCGCCTCAAGGAAGTACGGCTCGGCCTCCTCGAAGTTGTCCGCGTTCAGGAGCACGCGTCCAATTCCAAGTTGGCACTGGCTGACGCGGCGGTCGTTCTCAGCGGATGAGTAGTACTCAAGCGCGTCATGATAGGCGGCGAGAGCGAGATCGGATTCCTCGGTTGCCTCGTGAACGCCTCCCAGCGAGAGCTTCGCGGAGGCCACTTCGTGCTCCAGTTCGTTCTCGGTGTAGTAGGAGAGCGCTTCGAGGTACAGGGCGCGGGCCTCGGCGAGTTCACCCTTGCTCCAGTGCACCATCGCCACGTTCATGGTTGCGTCGGCGGCCTCGCGGGGCATGTCAGTCTGAGCGAACTCGGTGCGGGCGGCGGCGTACATCTCGTGCGCCTCGACGGCATTGGACTGACTCCAGTACAGATCACCCAGGTTCATCGCGCAGATGGCGGCCTGTGCGAGCGAGTTTTGGGAGGCGAAGAATGCGCGGGCCTGGCGCAACGCGTCCACGGTGTTGCCTTCCGCTACGCCACCGGACTCTTTCAGCGCCTCAACCGCACGGTGGACGGCATCCTGTGCACCTGAGATCGATTCGTTGAGATTAGATGAACTCATGCCCCGACTGTAGCGGTTTTTCACCCGTCTGAACAGGTGTTGCGGTACGTGTCTTGGACTAGTCTGCCAAGTTTCTCGCGAGGGTGCGGGTGGGTGTTGCGTCGGGTGGGTTTGCTTGGCGACGAGCCGACTGTGCGGTACGGCCGTAACCGCTGGCAGGATGGCTGGCGATCAGGGGTTTGGCCTCGTCACACCTACTGCTGCATGTTCACAAAGCGTGAGTACTGGCCCTGGAACGCAACGGCGATGTCTGCGGTTGGACCGTTACGGTGCTTCGCCACGATCAGGTCGGCCTCTCCGGCGCGCGGGTGTTCCTTCTCATAGGCATCGGGGCGGTGCACGAGCACGACCATGTCTGCGTCCTGCTCGATCGACCCGGATTCGCGAAGGTCGGAGATGGCCGGGCGCTTATCGGTACGCTGTTCAGGGCCACGGTTCAACTGTGAGATCGCGATGACCGGGACTTCTATTTCCTTTGCGAGCAGTTTGAGCGCACGAGAGAACTCGGAGACTTCCTGTTGGCGTGATTCGACGCGCTTGCCCGAGGTCATGAGTTGGAGGTAGTCGATGACCACGAGCTTGAGGTCGTTGCGCTGCTTGAGCCTGCGGCATTTCGCGCGAATCTCCATGAGGGACATGTTGGGCGAGTCGTCGATGAACAGAGGCGCTTCCTGCATGCGTGACTGGGCCTGCGCGAGGCGCTGCCAGTCCGCCTCCTGCATGTCACCGTTGCGGAGCTTGCCCATGGAGATCGAGGCCTCTGCGGCGATGATACGCATGGCGATCTCGTTGCGGGACATTTCCAGGGAGAACACGACCGAGGCCATCTGGTGCTTGATCGATGCGGAGCGCACGAAGTCGATGCCGAGCGTGGACTTACCCATCGCCGGACGGGCCGCGATGACGATCATCTGGCCTGGGTGCAGACCGTTGGTGAGCCGGTCGAAGTCCTCGAGTCCGGTCGGGACGCCTGTCAGTCCTTCGGTGCGGTTTTGCGCCGCTTCAATCTCGTCGATTGCGTCCGAGAGGAACTCGCCGATGACCACGTAGTCCTCGGACTGCTGGTTTTCGGTGACGTTGTAGATCTCAGCCTGAGCGTTGTTGACGACCTCGTCCGCGTCCGCGCCGTCGGTCGCGTAGCCGAGTTGGACGATGCGGGTTCCGGCCTCGACCAGACGGCGCATGATGGCGCGTTCCCGTACGATGCGCGCGTAGTATCCAGCGTTGGCCGCCGTCGGGACCATCGCGATAAGGTCGTGGATGTATGGGGCGCCGCCGATGCGGGAGAGGGCGCCGCGCTTGTTGAGTTCCGCGACCACCGTGATCGCGTCTGCGGGCTCTCCGTGACCGTAGAGGTCAACGATCGCGTCGTAGATCGCCTCGTGTGCGGGCTTGTAGAAGTCGTTGGACTTGATCTGCGCGATGACATCCGCGATTGCGTCCTTGGACATGAGCATGCCGCCGAGGACGCTCTGCTCTGCCGCGAGATCCTGCGGGGGCGTACGGTCAAACCTTCGTTCACTCTCCGACGGCGGCGCAGAGGAGAATGCGGGGTCGAAAGGTTCGATCGACATGTGGTGTGCTCCTTGTGGACCGGTCGGCATAAGCCGTGTGGCGTGCTACGCGTTGATCTGACGTCATGTGGACCGCAGCGGGAATGGGTCCCGTACGTACAGACCTGGGCCCGGTCCAGACTCTGCGTCTCATCAGTACGGTCTTGGACAGTGTGGCCGCGCGTGGGTGTCTCAAGCTCGACAGAATACACCGAGCCTCTAGCACTCTATCGGGTTCCGCCCAAGCATGTTTCCACACCTTTTTCCACATGCCTGGGGATAACTGTGGAGATTGGCGGAGATTCCCAGTCCACAGCTGTGGACAAGTATGGGGATAACTGTGGATTAACGTTGCACAACCCTGTGATTTCGTCCACACAATGGCTCAAATTAGCCATTTTGACTGTGGATGACTAGGTTAAGGAGAGCGTCAAACAAATCCCGCAGCAAGGACCAGTAAGTGGACAACAAACGAACAAAGAGTGGATATGATCGGCAGATCCTCGCGCTCGCCATCCCCTCTTTCGGCGCGCTGATCGCCGAACCGCTGTTCGTCCTCATCGACACGGCAATCGTCGGACATCTTGGCGAGACCCCGCTCGCAGGACTCTCCATCGCCTCGACCGTGCTCCTGACCATCGCGGGACTGTGCGTCTTCCTCGCATACGCCACCACCTCGTCGGTGGCCAGGCTCATCGGCGCCGGACACCGTGAACGCGCACTCAAGGCAGGTATTGACGGTCTATGGCTCGCTCTCGGACTCGGTATCCTCCTCGCCGTTGGGTTTGGGGCGGCGGCCCCGTGGGTACTCGGCCTGCTCGGGGCCAGTGACGCCCTACTCGTCGAAGCCACCAGTTATCTGCGCTGGAGCGTGCCCGGTCTACCGGGAATGCTCATCGTCATGGCCGCCACCGGTGTGCTGCGCGGGTTCAAGGACACGAAGACTCCGCTCGTTGTGGCGGTGGTCGGTGCCATCGTGAACACGGTCCTGAGCGTCGTGCTCGTATATGGCCTCAACATGGGCGTTGCCGGTTCAGGTGCGGGAACCGCGATCACGCAGATCGGCATGGGCGTCGTGCTCGCAACCGTTGTGGTGCGCAAGTCCCGCGCCGAGAACATCTCGTTGCACCCTGCACCCGCCGGAATCCTGGCGAGCGCCCGCAGCGGAGCGCCCCTGTTCATCCGAACAATCTCGCTGCGTGCGGCGCTCCTCGTCACGATCTTTGTGGCAACCCATCTGGGCACGACCGCGCTTGCTGGACACCAGGTCGTGAACGCACTGTGGAACTTTGCAGCCTTCGCTCTCGATGCGCTTGCCATCGCCGCCCAGGCGCTTGTAGGTCAAGCGGTGGGTGCACGCGACAGGGCGGCGACGGCGGCGGTGCTGCGACGAACACTGCAGTGGGGCGTTGGAGCTGGCGTGGTCCTCGGTGCGATCATGGCTGGACTCAGCCCGTTCATCGCTCCCCTGTTCTCCTCGGAGGCATCGGTCCAGCGTGCTGTGATCGCTGGGCTTATCGCCGCAGCGGTGTTCATGCCCATTGCGGGGTGGGTGTTCATCCTCGACGGTGTACTGATGGGTGCCGGTGACGGCGTCTACCTGGCCAAGGTCGGAATGATCAACCTGGCCGTCTACGTTCCGGTCGCATTCGCCGTGTACGCGTGGGCCCCATCCGGCGCGGCAGGCCTCGTGTGGCTGTGGATCGCGTTTGGGCTCGTGTACACGGGCGCCCGTGCTGTGGCCAACGGCGTCCGACTACGTTCCGACGCATGGACCGAACACGCCCTCTAACGTTCTGCCCGTCCCTTTGAGAGTTACGAAAAGTGCACTGTCACCCAACAGAGCACAACGCTCTCGTGCGATGAGGGTTATAAGTTTCTTCTTGTGTTCCAGTGCTCACCAGGCTCACACACGGCAAAAAACCTATGACCCTATTTGCGGGGGTTCAGATTACCGACGATCCGAGCAGATACCCCACCATCTCCCGACCCAGCCGGGCTGGGTCAGGACGAACACCCACAACTCAGCAGGATCGTCGCCAATCATCGCACTCTCCCTCCACCGTTTCGGTCTGTCCGCGGTGTCCCGGTTTTATGTGGTAAAAGTGCCGACAGAACCGAAACATCGCGTGGGGTTGCTGACGGTTCACGTGAGAGTCAGCAATGCGAGAAGGGTGCGGGTGGCTACCCGCTTGAGGCGTTTAGCTACCCGCACCCTTTGTGGAGTAACGCACGAAAGTCCAATCGGGACAGGTGCGTTTACGGACCGAGCCGGTGTGTGCCAAGACTGCACACACCCAAGGTGAGGTGGGGGTGGGGCTCACCACGTCGTCGAAAAACTGGGTGGTTCTCAGTCGGCGCTAATGAACTGAGAACCACCCAGCAGTGAATCCAACGATCAGGCCTTCAATGGATTCAACAGTCGTTGGACCTCAGCAGCAGAGTTTGCTGATTCCAACCGAGCTACCTGCTCTTGATCGGTGAAGACTTCCCCGATCTGAGCAAGCGTCTCCAAGTGCTGGCCGTCCGCGGAAGCCAGTGCGATGACAAACGTCGTGGGTTTACCACCCCAATCAAGCCCCTGTGGATACCTCACAAAGGCCAAAGCCGAGCGGCGGATCGCCGCTTTAGCCTCGTTGGTCCCGTGCGGAATGGCCAGACCGTTACCCATGTGCGTGGAGACAGAACGCTCGCGCTCGTGCATCGACTCAACGTACTCGGGGGTAACCGCTCCGATATCCACGAGAAGACGACCCGCCTCCTCAATGGCCTCCTCCTTGTTACGAGCCGTGCCCTCAAGCACGATCGTCTCAGGCGCAAGCAGGTCTCCAACGCCCACTGCCCCCGTGCTGTCCGAGGCACTGTGGGCACCGCCCGAACCTGCCTCACCTTCCCGCTGCAGCAACTCAACGATCTCGTCATAACGAGGGCTCTCCATGAAAGACTCAACCGACACGTGCAGGGCGGATGGAGTACGCTCCCGCGCGCGCTCGGTCAAGTCTTGGTGGGTGACCACCAAGTCATAGGTGTCGGTCAATGACGAGATCGCCTTGTTCACAACCGAGACGTCGGGGAATCCTGCGCCACGGATCTTACGGCGCAGCACAGAGGCACCCATCGCAGAGGAACCCATACCCGCATCGCAGGCAAACACGATCGAGCTGATCTGTCCACCGTTCGCACGGTTTCCAAGTAGTGCCGCGGACGCAATCGAGGACTTACCTTTCATCCGCTCCATGTCCGCTGTCGCACCGGCCAGGTCACCGGAGCCGTTGCGATCAAGACGCAGCAGCACAGCGGCGATCGCGAACGTGACCGCAGCCGAGAACACCACGGACAAGGTCACCCCAACGAGGCTGCCAACCGGAGATTGCAGCCACACCGCGATGATCGACCCCGGTGCCGCAGGTGCGCGAAGTCCCGAGCCAAAAATGAGGTTGGTTGCCACACCGGTCATACCACCAGCAATCACCGCGATGATGAGTTTCGGCTTCATGAGAACGTATGGGAAGTAGATCTCGTGGATACCACCAACGAACTGGATGAGTGCGGCACCCGGTGCCGAGGCCCTCGCCATGCCAACGCCAAAGAACGTGAATGCAAGCAGCAGCCCAAGACCTGGTCCAGGGTTGGCCTCGATGAGGAACAGGATCGACTGACCCTCTCGCACGGCTTCCGTCGTGCCAAGTGGTGTGAAGACTCCGTGATTGATGGCGTTGTTCAGGAACAGGATCTTGGCTGGCTCCACTAGGACGGAGGTGAGGGGCAAGAGACTGTGCTCAACCAAGAAGTTGACGACGGCCTCTGCACCTCGGGAGAACCCGGACACGAAAGGACCTGCCGCCACAAACCCCACGATTGCCAGGATCATGCCCCAGATACCTGCTGAGAAGTTGTTGACCAGCATCTCGAAGCCAGGTCGAATCTTGTCTTCCCAGAGGGCATCTAGGCGCTTCATCGACCAACCGCCCAGTGGGCCCATGATCATCGCGCCTAGGAACATAGGTACGTCTGCACCGGTGACTGCACCCATTGTTGCTATAGCACCGACAACTCCGCCTCGGACGTTGTCGTTATACATCATCCGTCCACCGGTGTATCCGATGAGGATGGGAAGTAGATACGTGATTGTCGGGCCGACGATGCCCGTGCCGTCGGCACCGGCGCCCCAGGCACCGAAGTGCTCCACGAACCCGTAACTGCCTTCGTAGCCGAAGAGCCTCGTGCCGATGAGTGTTATCCAGCCGACCTCGATGAAGAGCGCCGTAATCAGGCCCCACGCAATGAAGGCACCGATATTAGGTAACACCATGTTGGACAGCGACGTCCCGAGTTTTTGAACTGCGATGCGCAAACCACCCTTGGTTGATGGCGCGTCAGCAGGACTAGACATGTCTCCTCCTTGAGATCAGTGACTAACGTCATACAGACTTGGCCATTAAACCTCATAAACAGACTCATTGCCAAGGACTTCCAACTATTTTTATGTCCGAAAGTGTGGTTATGATGAATTGTGGCGCGTGACACCGTGCCACGACATACTCAATCACCTGGAGGACCAATGAAGGCCCTGCGCTTCTACGCGCCCGAGGACGTGCGGCTCGAAGACCAGCCCGAACCAGAATGTGGACCGGACGAAGTCAAGATCCGAGTACGCAACTGTTCCACCTGTGGAACAGACGTCAAGATATTCCACAACGGACACCAGAACCTCAGCCCACCACGCACCATCGGACACGAGATCGCCGGAGAGATCGTGGAGGTGGGAAGCAACGTCTCCACAGCCTTCCAGCAGGACTGGAGCATCGGTGACCGAGTCCAAGTCATTGCAGCGGTCCCCTGCGGCGACTGCTACGAGTGCTCAAAGGGCTGGATGGCCGTCTGCGCCAACCAGACCTCCGTGGGCTACCAGTACGAAGGTGGATTCGCGGAATACATGGTCGTACCACGCCAAGTACTCAAGGTTGACGGCCTCAACCGAATCCCCGAGAACGTCGGATTCGATGAGGCATCTGCGGCGGAACCCCTCGCCTGCGCCATCAACGCCCAAGAACTCCTCGGCATCGAAGAGGGAGACACCGTTGTCATCTTCGGCGCCGGCCCCATCGGATGCATGCACGTGCGCATCGCTCGCGGCGTCCACAAGTGCGGCCCTGTCTACCTTGTGGATGTCAATGCGGACCGCCTCAAGCTCTCCGCAGAGGCAGCCGCACCGGATGAGGTCATCAACGCCTCCGAGGTAGACGTCGTGGAGCGCGTCATGGAACTGACCGGCGGACGCGGCGCAGACGTCATCATCACCGCAACCGCGGCGAACATCACCCAGGAACAGGCAATTGCGATGGCGGCACGCAACGGCCGCATCTCCTTCTTTGGCGGACTGCCGAAGACGAACCCCACCATCACGTGCGACTCCAACATCGTGCACTACCGCCAGCTCCATATCCACGGCGCCAACGGTTCTGCACCAGAGCACAACAAAAAAGCCCTCGAATACATCTCTACCGGGCAGGTTCCAGTCAAGGACCTCATCACCCACCACATTCCACTCGAAGATGTACTCAGTGCCTTTGACCTTGTACGCTCTGGCACGGCAATCAAAGTCACGGTAGAGCCGTAACCTTTTTAAGGTTCGGTCGCAGTAACGTTACTGCTCTCCCAGAAGCAACAGGTTCGCCGCCTAGCAAGCCCAGTTCCCGGTGCATTTGCTAGGCGGCATCACTTTTCTGCGATGATTCGAGGTGGGTTGTTCTCGTTACGCCACAAGAGTTCAACCCGCATACGGGGACAACAACCACGCACCATACCGGTAGAGAGCAGCATGTACGCAGAGGAACGCCAATCCAAGATAGTTGAACTAGTACTCGCACGGGGCCGCATGTCCGTCGCCGATCTAGCTCAAGAATTTCAAGTCACCAACGAGACAATCAGGCGTGACCTCAAAGTTCTCGAACGTATGCGGCTCATCCGCCGGCTACACGGTGGAGCGATCCCGATCTCCTCACTTCCCGCGATTGAAAGCGGTCTCGATGAGCGCGATCACAGCCGGGCGAAAGAAAAGGAACGCATCGCCCTGAAGGCCACGGCATTCCTACCCGAAGCAGGAGGAACTCTTGCCGTTGACGCTGGAAGCACAACCGCCAAACTCGTCGAGTTCATCGCACCGGACACCCATCTCGCCATCTTCACCCACGGCGTCCCCATCGCTGCACGGCTCGCGACTGTCCCGGGCCTCGACCTGCACCTGCTTCCCGGCAAAGTACGTACGACCACGCAGGCAGCAGTTGGTGCGGTCACCGTTCAAGCCATCTCAAAGCTGAAACTGGATGTGGTGTTTCTTGGCACCAACGGCGTTAGCGTGGAAAACGGTCTGTCCACTCCTGATCCCGAGGAGGCAGCGGTCAAGCGGGCTTTGGTGAAGTGCGCACGCAAAGTCATCGTGCTTGCAGACTCCAGCAAGCTCGGCCTGACAGCGACCGTGGGCTTTGCTGAGCTCGATGAGATCGACATGATCATCACCGACGCAGAAAGCCCTGTTCTTCCTATAAAGGTGCTTGAGGACTACGGCATCGATGTGCTGACTGCTTAAGTACCTGCTGGCGCACCCGCTTGTTAATGCGGAGGGCTGATGCAAAACTCATTGCCTGCGGGGTCCGCGAAGGTGTCCCACTGAAAGTCGTTGTCTCCGCGTTGTCCCAGATGTGTAGCACCGGACTCGACCCAGGTGGCGATACCTGACTCTCGGTCGTCTTCCTCGCCCCAACTCAGGTCGAGGTGAATGCGGTTCTTACCTGGCGTTGGGTCTTCTACCTTCTGGAACCCCAGGGTCACGGGTACCCCAGGAATCGAGATAATGATGAAATCGCCTGCAGCATCAAAGATCTTTTCACCTCCCAAGCGCTCCGCCCACCAGTCCGCCAGGCTACGCGGGTCAAGGGCATCGATCGTGATCATGCTGAGCTTGGGCATCATATCTCCTTGAGTTTGTCCTACCCTACGCCCATGTTATGTCGGGAGCACCTGCGGTGCCCTCTGGTTCAACAAGGGGGCATAAGGGCCCGTAAGGGCTTGGCGACGAGCCGGCTGGGACACAGCCGTATCTCCTGGCCTAGCCAACTCGTCGCCAATCAAAACCGATAGGGCAAAATTCGTCCGGATGCACACACAAACACTATGCATCCGGAACAAAAGTACCCCATCGACATTCCGGCCGATACGCCTGGAGGCACGCCCGCCTACCACCAGACACCAGGCACCAGACACCAGACACCAGACACAACAGGAAGGCACAACAAAAGGGCCCTCCCGCAATGGGAGAGCCCTTGAGTCTAGGTGTCCGAGAAAACCCAGGCGCGCGGCACCCGAGCCTTCTCAAGCGGTTTCAACTCACGCGGAAACTACGACAACCTTGAGCTTTGCCTCGACCTCTGGGTGTAGGCGAACGGTAGCGGAGTGGTTACCGGTTACCTTGATCGCCTCAGGGATCTGAACCTTACGGCGGTCGATCTTGTGGCCCTCAGCCTCGGCTGCAGCAGCAATGTCTGCGGTCGAGATGGAACCGAAGAGGCGTCCGCCCTTGCCGGTCTTAGCGGCAACGGTGACTGGCTTTGCCTGGAGAGCGTCACGCAGTGCGCGTGCATCTTCGAGGTTGGCGATCTCGCGGGCCTTGCGAGCCTTACGGATTGCCTCAACCTCTGCTGCTCCACCCTTGGTCCAAGGGGTGGCGAGCTTGCGTGGGATCAGGTAGTTACGTGCGTAACCGTCCTTGACCTCAACAACGTCGCCTGGCTCGCCAAGGCGGTTTACTTCGTGGGTAAGAATAAGCTTTGCCATTGGAAAGTACTCCGAAATCAGCGTGCGGACGACGAGTAAGGAAGAAGAGCCATCTCGCGTGCGTTCTTGACGGCACGAGCGATCTGGCGCTGCTCCTGTACGGATACACCGGTGACACGGCGTGCGCGGATCTTTCCACGGTCGGAAATGAACTTACGCAGCAGGGCGGTGTCCTTGTAGTCGATCGCCTCGATCTTGGCGGACTTCAATGGGTTGGACTTCTTCTTGGGCTTACGCACAACTGGCTTTGCCATTGTGGTTTCTCCTTCACTGGATGCCCGTGGTGACGGGCCAAGTTTTCTCTTGTGTGTCGATTAGAACGGTGGCTCGTCGGCGAATCCGCCGCCGTTAGCCGGACCTGCGGTTGCCCACGGGTCATCGTTCCGAACACCTGAACTAGCACCGAATCCGTTGCCGGCTGGGGCTCCCTGGCTGTAACCACCCTGGTTGCCTCCGCCGAAACCGTTGTTTCCGCCGCCCTGGTTTCCGCCACCAAAGCCACCGTTTCCGCCGCCGGAGCGTGCGTTGCGGGTGACCTTTGCGGAAGCGTACCGAAGCGATGGGCCGATTTCCTCGACCTGGAGTTCGATGACTGTTCGCTTTTCGCCTTCACGGGTTTCGTAGGAACGCTGTACGAGGCGGCCCTGTGCGATCACGCGCATTCCCTTGGTCAGGGATTCTGCTACGTTCTCGGCTGCCTCACGCCACAGCGAGCAGCGTAGGAACAGCGCTTCGCCGTCCTTCCACTCGTTGGTCTGGCGGTCAAAGGAGCGTGGTGTGGACGCGATCGTGAACGATGCGACGGCCACCCCGGACGCGGTGAAGCGGAGTTCAGGGTCTCCCGTGAGGTTTCCAACTACCGTGATTACGGTGTCACCGGCCATGTGTTTCTCCTAAGGTGTGCGTATACGTCTTCGGTTGGCTTGGGCGGTTCAGGCTGCTGCGCGGAGAACCTTGATACGCAGTACGGACTCGTTGAGTCCGAGCTGACGCTCAAGTTCCTTCGTGGTAGCAGGAGTTGCAGTGAAGTCGATAACCGCGTAGATGCCCTCGGACTTCTTTGCGATCTCGTAAGCCAGACGGCGACGACCCCAGATGTCAGTGTTGTCTACGGTTCCGCCTTCGGCTGGAACAACAGCAACGAGCTTCTCAACGGTTGCGGCTACTGCGCGCTCGTCGATCTCTGGGGAGAGAATCATCATCAGTTCGTATGGACGCATGTTTACCCACCTCCTATGGTCTGTGCGGTCACGGTCGGTCCGTGACAAGAGGGTTCATGCCTGCCGTGGGCTGTTTATTTCGGTGAATAAGCCAACACACAGCAGTGTACGAGTCTACTCTGACATTCCCTCTGGTCTCTAGTGTTCAGGCCATTTTTCGGTGCACTTCACACTTTTTCCTTGGCTGTCATTCGCCGGGGGCCTAACAGGCTCTTCGCAGTTGAGGGGGTAGTCGAGGGGTTGTTGGTTCGCGGGTAGACGTCGAGGTCTTCCAGGATGGAAGTTCCTAGGCTCACCATCTGCTGGAAAACCTCGACATGTACCACCCTACGTTCGCCCCCCCCCGATCTGACTACGTTCTGCCCTCTGGACAAGTTTGGCCTCGAGACCGGCGG
Organism: Timonella sp.; assembly: GCA_031979385.1. Classification (GTDB taxonomy): domain Bacteria; phylum Actinomycetota; class Actinomycetes; order Actinomycetales; family Cellulomonadaceae; genus Timonella. Next base: position 145,641 of record DALZEF010000001.1, read on the forward strand.
GTTCAGACCCGCTCTACACCCTTGATTCCGAAGAGCCACTAAAGTGGGCTTTTCGGGATGCAACTGGACTCAAAAGAGCCCTAACTCAGGATGAGGCGACTCAAGCGGGTAGGGCATTCCATAAAGCTCTTATAAGAATTTACAGTTCGTAGAGAGGGATGGCGGCATGCAGTCAAAAGAGCCCACACAGAAACCAGACTCTTCTAAATTACTCTGGTTATTGAACAAGGTTTATTCTTACGTGGTTATCCCCGTGATACTCCTTGGCTCATCACTGCATTTGCTTGACGTTGATGCGGGACTTTGGGGCATGCCCTATATCGCACCAATCTCTTTAGAGGTCTATCCCCAAATCCCTGAGTCGATGATATGGAGCATCGTATGGCTGACCTTCAGTCTTATGCTGTTCCACTCGCCCGCAGCCGGGCGCATCGACTACCTGCAACTTGGAATAGCGGCACTTCTCGGCGGGTTCACTGCCTTCGCTTTATGGTTTGATATCGATTTTGGGGATCGCGGCTGTTACTTCGCTGATTGTTGGCCCGAAGCGCTGCTCTCCCAAATCGCACTAAGTCCATACATTGCTGGAGTTGTAACGATGGCAGCAATGGCACTCCTCGCCCAAAAACTCCACCTCATCTACCGGGCACTGATCCCGCCCGCAGTGTTCCTTGCATTGCTCGGCCTACTGAAACTTCTCTGGCCCGCAATCATCGAACACTTACTTAGCCTCACCTAGGGTGTTTTGCTAAACGGTTCTCGAGGGATCGGCCAGGCTTGGATGTGTGGCAACGCGTGATGTGATCTGCGATGACTTATGGTGCTCTTCGCAGTTGAGGGGGTAGTCGAGGGGTTGTTGGTTCGCGGGTAGACGTCGAGGTCTTCCAGGATGGAAGTTCCTAGGCTCACCATCTGCTGGAAAACCTCGACATGTACCACCCTACGTTCGCCCCCCGATCTGACTACGTTCTGCCCTCTGGACGAGTTTGGCCTCGAAGCCGTCGGGCAGTTGCTCGAGCACGACCGGGCAGTGATCAAGTGCCGTGTCGTCGACGACGCTGCTGGTTTGGGTGCGCCACTACCGGTGCAGCCACTGCTCACGGACCTAGCGGCAGGACACGACGAAGGCGGCAGCGCCGCGGGCGAAGATCTTCCGCGTCGGGATCAGGTGGGCGCTGACCGCGATTGTCGTCGACCACCTCACCGTCTCCCGCGCAGCAGCCGGCTTGGGGGTGTCGTGGCTTACCGCGAACACCGCGATCCTCGCCGAGGGCAAGCGGCAGTTCACCGATGACCCGGCCCGGTTTAATGGGGTGACCACGATCGGTGTCGACGAGCACGTCTGGCGTCATACGCGGTTCGGCGACAAGTACGTGACCGTGATCATCGATCTGACCCCGGCCCGCAACAAGACCGACCGAAGCGATCAACGGCCGCCTCGAACACGTGCGCGGATCGGCCCTGGGCTTCCGGAACCTAGACCAACTACATCGCCCGCAGCCTGCTCGAGACCGGCGGGTTCAGACCCGCTCTACACCCTTGATTCCGAAGAGCCACTAAAGTGGGCTTTTCGGGATGCAACTGGACTCAAAAGAGACCTAACTCAGGATGAGGCGACTCAAGCGGGTAGGGCATTCCATAAAGCTCTTATGAGGATTTACAGTTCGTAGAGAGGGACGACATCATGCAGTTAGCAGCAGGGTCGTCGAGAAATAGAGTACTTTCCAGATTGTTCTGGACACTGAACAAACTGTATCTGTGTGTGGTCATCCCCGTGATAATCCTCGGCTCAGTAATACACTTGTTTAACGTTGATGCAGGACTATGGGGAATGCCCTATATCGATCCAATCTCTCTAACCGTCTATACGCAAACCCTCAGGTCGACGATGTGGAATATCGTATGGCTGGCCTTCAGTTTGATGCTGTTTCACGCGTCCACTTCTATGCGCTTCGACTACCTGCAACTTGGAATAGCGCTCATACTCGGTGGATTCACGGTCTTCGCTTTATGGTTCGATATCGATTTTGGGGATCGTGGCTGTTACTACGCCGACTGCTGGCCCGAAACAACCCTTTCCCAGATTGCCCTCAGCCCATACATCGCTGGAGTTGTAACGATGGCCGTGATGGCATTCCTCGCCCAACGACTCCACCTCATCTACCGGGCACTGATCCCGCCCGCAGTCTTCCTTGCATTGCTCGGCCTACTGAAACTTCTCTGGCCCACAATCTTGGACCACCTACTTAGCCTCACCTAGCCAGGTTTGCCTCCATGTTCCCGTTCGCACGGAGACTGGAGACACCCAGTTAGCAATAACTACGGGGCGCGCCCGGCGGTGGGGCACCCCGTAGTTTAGAGCGGTATTTTAACTATCGCCGTTAGTGTCGTCGCCACCGCCAGGGTCCGGTTCGACCGGAGGTTGAGTCGGGTCCGGCGTCTGCGTCTGCGTAGGCGACGGAGTGGAGTTCTCCTGTTCGCGCTGTTCCTCTTCTTGCCGTTGACGCTCTTCTTCTTGGCGCTGGCGTTCCTCTTCTTGCTGTTGACGCTCTTCTTCTTGGCGCTGGCGTTCCTCTTCTTGCTGCCGCTCTTGTTCTTTTCGGCGTTCCTCGCGACGCTGCTCACGCGCTTCCTCACGCTCGCGCTCACGCTTCTCGCGCTCTTCCTCTTCCTGGCGCTTTGCTTCTTCCTCGTCCTCGTCAGGTTCTTCAGTAGCGGTAGAGGTTGGAGTTGGTACCGTCTGCTTGAGGGTGCGTTCAGGGAATTCTTCCGGAGTTTGGCCCGCGAGAACGTTGCCCATGTAACTCACCCAAATGTCGAGCGGCACGGTCGAACCGGTAATCTCGCGGTAACCGCCAAACGGGGTAATCGTCTGTTGCCCGCCATCATCGTCAGACTGGTACAGAGTGATCGCGGTGGCATAACTGGGCGTGTACCCAACAAACCAAGCAGACCGGTTCTCGTTGGAGGTTCCGGTCTTACCCGCGATTGGGTGGCCAATGGTTTTCGCCTTGGTGCCAGAACCCTGTTCAACCACCTGCGAGAGAGCGTAGGTCAGTTCTGCACCTATCTCTTCGTCGTAGACGGTTTGGGGCAGGTTGGATGGCTCGTAGATGGTCCGACCATCCGCACGAGTAATCTGCTTGACGGTGTGGACGTCGTATTTCTTCCCGTTCGCGGCGAAGGTCGCATAGGCTCCGGCCATGTCAATCGGGCGGACCGTTGCCGTACCCAGCACGTTGGAGAGGTGGGGTTCGAGGTCGGGGGTATCTGCGGGGAGGCCAAGGGACAGCGCGGTATCGACGGTTGCTTGCGGGCCGATTTCCTGGTTCAACTCAACGTACGCGGTGTTCACCGAGTTCGCGGTCGCCTTCACCAAGTTCACATGGCCGTAGGAGGCGTTTGCGAAGTTGGGCACCGTATAGGGATCACCATTGTTGTCAAAAGTACGTGGGCTGTTTCCGTTGTAGTACTGCCTGTCCACGGAGATTCCCTGCTGGAGCGCTGCAAGGAGCGTGATCGGCTTGAAGGTCGATCCAGCCTGTGCGCGGCCCTGCGTTACGGCGTTGAACTGGGTTTTTACGTAGTCTCGCCCACCATACATGGCAAGCACGCCACCGCTTTTAGGATCAATCGTGACACCACCCACGGACAGGTTCTTGTCCCCATCATTGGGCATGTCCAGGATTGCGTTCACCAGTTTGCGCTGGGTCGAATAGTCGAAGGTCGACACGATCTTGACGCCAGAGGTCTCCAGTTCGTCCTGCGTCATGCCGGTGACCTCAAGGACCTCCTTGCGAACCTGCTCGATGAGGTATCCCTGCGTGCCCTTGAACTGGTTCTTGTTGTCGTACTCCTTGGTCTCCGGGAACTCCATCTCGTTTCGCTCGGTTGCATCCAGGAACCCAAGTTCGACCATGCCGTCAAGCACGTAGTTCCATCGGCGCACCGCCTGCTCGCGCGCCTCAGGGCTTGCGTCTGGGTCCCAGCGCGATGGTGATGGGATGACGCCGGCGATGAGCGCGGCTTCCTCCACGGTCAGGTCCTTTGCGGACTTCCCGAAGTAGCGTTGCGCGGCGACCTCGATACCTGAGGCGCCACGACCGAAGTAGATCGTGTTCATGTAGTTGAGCAGGATCTCGTCCTTCTCAACCTCCTGCGCAAGCTTGATGGACAGCAGGGCTTCCTTGAACTTCTCGGTGTAGGTTGTGGCACCATCCATGTAGTAGTTCTCGGCGTACTGCTGCGTGATGGTTGAACCACCCTGACGTTTGTTCTGGGTGACGTTGATGTACAGCGCTCGCGCCATACCCTTGAAGTCCACACCACGATTCGTGTAGAACGTGCGGTCTTCCGCGGCGACGACGGCGTGGCCGACATGGTCTGGCAGGTCTTCGGGGTTGTCGATCAGGATGCGCGATACCTGCGCGAACTGTCCCATCTCGCGCTCGCCATCGGCGTAATAGACGGTGCTGATTTGCGCGAGGGCCATGTCGACCGGGGCAGGGATCTTGACACTCGAGTACGCCGCAATGATCAGTCCAGCCACAAGGGCCACACCGGTCAGGAACGTTCCAAGGAAAAAGCGCCACGACGGAATCCAACGGCGGATGCCACGCTTTCCGTACCTCGGGTAGTCGATCAGCCGACGCTTCGTCGGCTTCTCGACCGCAGTGAGGCGGCTTTGGTTCGATTTCGCCACGGTTTACCTTTCACACGGGTTCTTGCTTTTCGGTGCCGCACACGGCACCGCGATGGGCAGGTGAGCACGCTGATTCCCGACGATGTGCCGTCGTGATGCGGGCTCGTCGCCAGTCAAAGAGACTCACGTCCCCACATTGAACTTTAGTGGTCAAGACCGGCAAGCGGGGGATTGCGTGAGCAAAAACCACGAAATCAGCGCAGTTTCACGCTTGGTGCACGCCCGTTCTTCACAATTCTCGACGATTCGGCGAGTCGTGCCCCTTGCTTGCTTATGTGAATCGACATATGGTTACGATGTATCGATTCGATACATCGCAACCAAGTTACGGTTCTTAGGAGGTGCGTGTGCGTAGCAAGTCGACTGTCCTCGAGACAGCGATCCTTGGCATGCTGAACGACTCGCCTCTTCATGGCTATGAGTTACGTAAGCGCCTCAACCTCGTGTTGGGGTCATTCCGCGCACTCTCCTATGGTTCCCTCTACCCCTGCCTGAAATCCCTCGAGGCCCGCGGTTTCATTTCCGGCCACACCTCGACCGAGGCTCCCCCTCACGCGCTGTCCGGCAAACGCGCCCGGATCGTGTACGAGCTGACCGCAGACGGCAAGGAACACCTACAAACCGTGCTTGCCTCATCAGGCCCAGCGGCCTGGGAGGATGAGAGTTTTGACGTTCGTTTCGCTTTCTTTGGCCAGACTGACGCCGAGACAAGAATTCGTATTCTCGAGGGCCGCCGTTCCCGCATGAACGAACGCCTCGAGTCGATCCGAGAGTCCAACACGCGGGCTGTCGAACGACTCGACGAATACACACTCGAGTTGCAGCGTCATGGTCTAGAGCAGGTCGAACGCGAAGTTCGTTGGCTCGATGGACTGATCAACACCGAGCGAGACCGGGTGCGGTCAAAGTCGAAGGACCCCGGGCGACGCTCGGGTCGCGACAAACCTGCCTGAGCTTGCTGTTTCTTTTTCCGATGAATCCTGCCCTACGGGGCACTGACAACAAGGAGCGAGGATGTCTTCTTCCATCCGCGTCGCCATCGTTGGTGTAGGTAACTGCGCTACGTCCCTCATCCAGGGTGTCGAGTACTACAAGAACGCAGACGTTAACGACAAAGTACCTGGCCTCATGCACGTCCAGTTCGGTGACTACCACATCTCCGACCTTGAGTTCGTGGCCGCTTTCGACGTTGACGCAAAGAAGGTCGGGGTAGATCTCGCTGACGCCACGCAGGCCTCCGAGAACAACACCATCAAGATCGCCGATGTCCCACCAACCGGTGTCACCGTTCAGCGCGGCCACACCCTTGACGGCCTGGGCAAGTACTACTCCGCAACCATTGAGGAGTCGAGCGCCGAGCCTGTGGACGTCGTTTCGGTTCTCAAGGAGCGCGAAGTTGACGTTCTCGTCTGCTACCTGCCTGTTGGTTCCGAGGCTGCCGCGAAGTTCTACGCTCAGTGCGCAATCGACGCTGGCGTGGCCTTCGTGAACGCTCTGCCTGTCTTCATCGCTTCCGACCCTGAGTGGGCCGCCAAGTTTGAGGCTGCCGGTGTTCCCATCGTCGGCGACGACATCAAGTCCCAGGTCGGCGCAACCATCACCCACCGTGTGCTGGCCCGCCTGTTCGAGGACCGCGGTGTCATCCTCGACCGCACCTACCAGCTCAACGTTGGTGGAAACATGGACTTCAAGAACATGCTTGAGCGTGAGCGCCTTGAGTCCAAGAAGGTCTCGAAGACCCAGGCTGTGACCTCGAACATCAACGACGGCCCCCTCGCCGGCAAGAAGGAAGACCGCAACGTACACATTGGTCCTTCGGACTACGTTGCATGGCTCGATGACCGCAAGTGGGCTTACGTCCGCCTTGAGGGTCGCGCGTTCGGTGAGGTGCCTTTGAACCTTGAGTACAAGCTTGAGGTGTGGGACTCCCCTAACTCGGCCGGTATCATCATCGACGCTGTTCGCGCCGCGAAGATCGCCAAGGACCGTGGCGTTGGTGGCCCGATCCTCTCCGCTTCGACCTACTTCATGAAGTCCCCTCCGGTTCAGATGGAGGACACCGAGGGTCGTGCGCGTTTGGAGGCATTCATCGCCGGTGACATCGAGCGCTGAGGGAAGTTCTGAGTGGTGGGGCCGAGCTTGCGAAGGCCCCACCACTGAAGAACTGGACGTAAGCGCTCGATCAAAAACACAAGAGCGCTGATGTAATTACTTCGTGGTGGGGACCGAACTGTAGCGAGATTCTCACCTAAGAACCGTCCGGTCTACGTACATTGTGTACGTGGGCCGGACGTTTTTGTGTGGCGAGATTGACTCTGCCCTAGGCAATGATCGAATCGTTTCGATAGGATGTGTCAAGAACCTGTGGGATCGCTCCCACCATTCCGATTAACAGGAGCACACCAGTCATGACCACCGCGCGCACTTTCCCCGAATCATTTGTGTGGGGTTCCGCCACCGCCGCCTACCAAATTGAGGGTGCGGCCCAGGAAGGCGGACGAGGTCCTTCAATCTGGGACACCTACTCACACACCCCAGGACTCGTGAAGGGCGGGGATACCGGCGACGTAGCCGATGATCACTATCACCGCTGGGAAGAAGACATCGAACACATCAAGAACCTAGGTCTCGATGCGTACCGCTTCTCCATCTCTTGGCCGCGGGTGCAGCCAGGAGGACGAGGAGATTTCAACCCAGAGGGCATCGCTTTCTACAAGAACCTCGTCACAGGCCTTCTGGCCGCGGGCATCAAGCCTGTGGTCACTCTGTACCACTGGGACCTTCCTCAGGAACTCGAGGACGAAGGCGGTTGGACCAACCGTGAGACCGCACTGTTGTTCGCCGAATATGCACGCAAGATGGCACAAGAACTCGGCAGAGACATCGACACGTGGACCACGTTGAACGAACCTTGGTGCTCCGCCTATCTGGGCTACGGTTCCGGCGTCCACGCGCCTGGCCGCACCGAGCCGCTCGCAGCGCTTCAGGCTGTCCATCACCTCAACCTTGCTCACGGACTCGCGGGACGCGCTATTCGCGAAGTTCTCGGTGACAGTGCCAAGCTCTCAGTCACACTCAACCTACACGTCACCCGGATGGAAGACCCCTCAGATGCAGGAGACCAAGACGCTTTACGCCGTATCGATGGTCTCGCAAACCGCGTCTTCCTTGAACCACTGCTGAAGGGCACTTACCCTGCGGATGTCCTCGAGGACACCAAAGAGATCACGGACTGGTCTTTCGTTCTTGAGGGTGACACCGAGCTCATCAACATTCCGCTCGATATGCTTGGCGTCAACTACTACTCCACCGGAATGGTCCGCGGGCCTCGCGAGGGCGAGGAAGCCGACGGAGCCTCAGACAACGACGGACACGGTAACTCATCGCACAGTCCATGGATCGGCTCGGAACACGTCAAGTGGCTCCCACTGCCTGGCCCCTACACCGCGATGGGTTGGAACATTGATCCGGCGGGTATGACGGAACTGCTCTTGTCCCTTAAAGAGAACTATCCGGACCAGCCTTTGATGATCACCGAGAACGGTGCGGCCTTTGCTGATGAGGTTGTAGATGGACGCATCCATGACGTGCGTCGGGTGTCTTATCTGCACGATCACATCGCGGCAGTACTCGACGCCTACGAGCAGGGTGTTGATGTGCGTGGATACTTCGCGTGGTCCCTCCTGGACAATTTCGAGTGGGCGTGGGGATACGAACGCCGCTTCGGGATCATTCGTGTCGACTACGAGACCCTGGAGCGCACTTGGAAGGACTCGGCATTCTGGTACCGGACGTTGGCCACGACGAACACCCTTCCCAGCGTTGATCAGATTAACTACGACATCTAGTTCCGGCCGGGCGCTAAGGAACTGGCACTCGGGTGTAGGCCAAAGGTAGACGGCACAATCCTTAGTGCGGCTCTCAGAGGACTCTTATTTCAGGTACTTTGGGAGCCGCACAAGGCGAAGATATGCATGATTTCGCTTGGCGAAGGCCGCACCCACCCTGCTCTTGAAGGGGTGGTGCGGCACTAGTCCAGTTCATTCAGACGCGGTCAGTGAGTGTTCCCCAGCACACTACTTGACGACGAACAGCGGCGTAACACTCCGTCTCGCCACCCAGCCGATAAAGGAGTCAGATCCACCCGCGGTTGAACGCGATCGTTGCGGCCTGGAACCGGTTGGAGGCACCGGTCTTGGTGATCGCGCTGGACAGGTGGTTACGCACCGTTCCCTGGCTGAGGTGAAGTTGGGCGGCGATAACGGCAACCTCACTACCATCACGGGCAACACTCAACACCTGGGTCTCCCGCTCGGTCAACGGACTCGCGCCCTCGCTGAAGGAGGCAGCCGCGAGTTCCGGATCAACCACCTTGAACCCCTCATGCACCCGACGGATCGCCTGAGCCAACTGCTCCGCTGGAGTGTCCTTGACCATGAAGCCGCTGGCCCCGGCCTCCAACGCGGAGCGAAGATACCCCGTCCGGCCGAAAGTGGTCACAATCAACGTCTTGCATCCCGGAGCACGCTTGGACAACTCGCGAGCGGCAGCGATCCCATCGAGTTCAGGCATCTGCACATCCAACAGCGCCACATCAACCTGCGTGCTCACAGCCAAATCCACGGCTTCCCTGCCATTTGCTGCCTGCGCAACCACCTCGAGATCTGACTCAAGCGACAACAGCGCGGCGAGACCTGAGCGCACGAGTGCCTGATCGTCGGCAATGAGAACCCGAATCACCAGGCCACCTCCACGCGAGTGCCCACGCGGCCAGCGGGCCGCGCTCCCCCATCAACGCTACCGCCTGAGTCTGCGGGACCGATCTCCACACGCAGCCCGGCCATGTCTGCACGCTCGCGCATCGCAGCGAGCCCGAAACTGCCCGGCCGCTCACCAGAAGCATCGAACGCGAACCCGACCCCATCGTCGACAATCGTGAGAACCCCACCCACAGCAGACGCATCGCACGACACCGCGCACCTCGTCGCGTCGGCGTGACGCAGAACATTCGTGCAGGCCTCACGCAGAATCCAGGCAATCGGGGCATCCACATTCTGGGGAATCCCCGAGAAATCCCCACGCACCTCGAAGTCGATCTCAGCGCCCGCGAACGAGATACGAAGCGCCTCGATCTGCGTGGGCACCGTGTTGGCGCGCAGACCACCCACCGTGGCACGCACGTCAGTGAGCGCCGTACGCAGCAACCCACGCAACTCATGCAACTCCGCACGCGCCCGATCAGGGTCGGAATCGATGAGGCGTTCCGCAAGCTCAGCTTTAATCGCGGTCACCGTCAACGTATGACCGAGACCATCATGGACATCGCGGCCCATACGCTCACGCTCCGAGATAAGCGCGAGATTGCGCTCCGCCCCAGAAAGCCGGATCGACGAGCGAATAAGACCCACACTCACCGCCGAAAACACAAACACACCAATGCACACCGTCAACAACTCGACCCCGCTTGGATGCCAGCCATCTTGCGCGACCAGCGCGACAAGTATTCCAAGCAGCGTGAACGAGACAATCGAGGCTTCCCTCGGCTCGACGATATACACCTGAAACGAAATCACAAACGGCAGCAGCGCAATCCCGCTCCACCCGATCAACGGCACTAGCGCCACGATATGTGCAAGGAAAAGCAGCGTGCACCAGCGAGCCTTAACCTTCGACCCCTGATGCGGCAATAAGTCGAGCCACACAAAAGCTATAAGCCAAGTCGCCCCGAAACTCACAATGAGTCCGATTCCCAAAACCTTCAAACCCGGTGACAGGTCCGCAGCAAACACCGAAGACGCCGGGAAGATCAGGAACGCCATGAAGATCATGGGCATCAAGACGTCGTAGCGCAGCCACGGAAACCGGGAAGGCGCTAGCAGGACTGCCCCGGGAGTCTCAGGATTTTGGTTGGAAGTTGAGCTGTGGCTCGGGGTTGGGGTCCCGCTGGTAGCGGAGTTTCTGCCGGAAGCCTCGGTGCCATTGGCCCCTCGGGTCTCGCTGGCCATCGGCTACAGGCGTCCTCTACTGCGGCGCACCCCGGCGATGGCTAGCGCCCCAAAGATCAGCATCCACGCACCATAGTTCGCGAGAAGCAGCCACACCGAATCACGCGACGGCAGGCCATCGGTCGTGTTGACGATGTAGCCCTCAAGGATCGGCCAGCGGGCCAACCCACCAAAGCCATACAGCGGCGTGAACTTAGCAATCGTCAACATGATGCCGGACATCGGCATGAACAGGTTACCTAGGAACGACATCAGCACCAGAACACCTGTGGCCACACTCAACGCCGACTCGGACTTGAACCACTGGACGACCATGTAGCCGAACAGCCCGAACAGAGCCGATCCCGCAAGGGTGATGCCGAAGGTCGCGGCCCAGATATTGAGGCTGTCAGCCTCCGCACCCGTCAAGACTCCCGCGGTGAAGATCGCGAGGATCGTGAAGCTGGTGATCGCGAGCGCCACCACCACCTTCATCGCCACCACAGCCCGGTTGGTCACCGGAGTCAGCCCGATCTGCCGCCCCCAGCCAAGAATCTGCTCCATCTTCGCGGTTCCGGTCACGCTCGTTGCCGCCATCGCCGCACCATACACGGCCATCGACGACATCACGTAAAACTGCACGTTCCCGTTGCCAGCACGCTCGCCGCCATACTCGGCAGTCGCCCCAAACACCAGGTACATGACCACCGGCATCGCGACGATGAACGTCAGATTGGACAGGTCCCGTAGTTGTCGAGCCAAGTCAATACGAATGTAGGTCAGGCTCATCGTGCTGCCTCCTGCTCGGTGTCGGTGTTGTTTTCGGCGCTGGTTGCGGTGTTGCTCGCGGCGTTCGTGAGGTCCACGAACGCGTTTTCGAGGCTCGGCTTCGAGATTTCGAGGTCCGTCGCGCCGTGGTTGGTCAGCAGTTCGAGCGCGAGGGCATCCGAGTTGGTCGTGGTCACGATCAGGCGGTCATGGGTGAGGGTCGCCGATTTTGTGTCGGGCAAGCTCTGCACTGCGGCGAGCGTCTGCTCCGGGTTTTTGCTGATTGTCGACGATACGGTGCGTCCCGCCGCAATCGCCCGGATATGGTCCGTGGGTCCGTCCGCGATGACTTTCCCCTTGTTGACCAGGATGGTGCGCTGCGCGAACTGTTCCGCCTCTTCGAGGTAGTGGGTTGCGAAAATGATCGTGCGCCCGGAGTCGGCATCCTTGCGCATTGTGGCCCAGAATTCGCGGCGGGCGTTGACGTCCATCCCTGCGGTGGGTTCATCGAGGATGAGCAGGTCTGGGTCCGGTAGTAGCGCCAGGGCGAACTTGAGGCGTTGTTGTTCACCGCCGGAGCACTTGGACACTTTACGATTCAGGATCGGCTGGAGGCCGGTCTTTTCGATGATCGCGTCGATGTTGATCGGGGTGCGCCGTGGAGCTAGGTCATGCAGGGAGGCGACGGCCTGGAGGGTTTCCTTGACGGTGAGGTCGTGGAGCAGCCCGCCCGTTTGGAGAACCGCCGAAACACGTCCGGCTTCGACCGCGTGGCGTGGCTTCAAGCCGTCGATCAGGACAGTGCCTTTGGTTGGTTCCGTCAGGCCAAGGATCATGTCAATCGTGGTGGTCTTGCCCGCACCGTTAGGACCAAGGAACGCGACAATCTCGCCCTTATCGATGGTCAGGTCGATCCCCGCAACAGCGGTCACAACCTCTTTCTTGAGTTTGAAGACCTTATGTACGCCGGTGAGGGCGACCGTGGGCGTGCTGGTGGAAGTCATGCATCTATCTTTACGCACATCTTCCGCTGGTGTGAGTGCTACGGATCATTTCTTGCCCATGACACCTGTCATGGCTCACCCTAGGCACCAATTGGCTCAGCGGTGGTTCTCCTGAGGAAGGATGATCAATAGTCAACACCAATCTGTTTGGCCCTCTGCGGCTAGGCCAGAGCGGTGTTCAGATCAGCACACAGGGCTGCCACGGTGAATCAAACATGAGCCCAGAAAATGGTTTGGTGGCGGGTGAGAGACTGTCGCTGTGACTATCGACATCAAAGCCATGCTCCACCGGATTGTCGCTGAAGTGTTCGATGAGAACTTCACAGTCGAAGAGACGACGTCTAGCAAGACCCCATGGATACACGCAATCCGCGTTTCTAACCCAGCCATTCCGGAACGTACGACGATTATTTGTGCCACGTACGAGTGGATGGAGGCTTTCATTCCGGAGCTGAAGGTCATGGGAATCATCTTTGAGTATGACGATATTGAGGAAGAGAAAGAAAATGCGCTTCGGCCACTCTGCATCGCCATGAGGATGTACCTTGACGGTGAAGGACGTATTGTGCAGAAACGTCGGCTATTTCGCCGGGGCACGGTTCCAGCCTTGTACCTTGACATAGACGGTGCGGAATGGCGCCTTGGACCGGGGAACCGCTGCGCGATCCCCTACCCGCATCCTGCTTGATGTGTGCTTATGATCTGCGAGGATTGACCTATGTGCGCGACAAACCTGTGGGCGGTGAACGCCGCGGCCTTCACACCAGAGTTTCAGCAGTTCACTGTTGAGCGGCTCGGTGTCGAACCCGAAATCACCGAGATGAGTATTGCGTCGAGCCGGGTTCGAGGCTCTTCGGTGTTGTTCACGTTGACCCGGAACATGTGTGACTGCAGCACTCTCATCGGAGCGAGGCAAGAACCCGTTGGCGAAGACGAAGCCAGCGCAGAAGACTGGCTTGCTTGGCTACGTGAGCTACCCGAACATGTTCCCCACTTATCACGCTTGGCCATACTGCGGGCATGGAACCCTGAAGAGGACGCCGTCACCCCGGCACGCGCACGAGGCATCCGCCTCAAGGATGTCACCGAGCGGGTACTACGTGACATGCGGGACAACCACCTACTAACGATTGACTACCCGCGCACCATATCGTCGTAAATCTGGGAAAACCAGACGCTACGCCGTATGGGTGTGCATCCGCGCACCCGACTCATTGAAAATGCTGATGACCTGCGCAGGCTTACCACCCGCAGCCGACATGGCGTGCGGGGTACGGGTATCGAACTCGGCCGCCTCGCCGCGGACCAGAATAAGGTCCTGCTCGCCAAGCCGTAGGCGGAGTTTCCCAGACAGGACATAGAGCCACTCGTAGCCGTCGTGCACGCGGAGTTCGGGAGCAGTGGCACGCGGTTGATAGGTGATCTTGAGCGTGTTGACCGGTGAGTTCTCAGGGGTGAGTGGGGTGATGATCATGCCCTCCCGGTGAATGACTGGCCGGCGAACTCGTGGGTCCACTGGCTCTGCCGGTACAAGATCATCAAGCCGGATTCCCAGTTTGCGGGTCAGCGGGAGTAACAGTTCGAGGCTCGCCTGCCGCTTCCCCGACTCAAGGCGCGAGAGGGTGCTCATGGACATGCCCGCACTTGTGGCTAACTCTTCGAGGGTGAGCCCACGGTCCTGACGCACCGCCCTTAGCCGTGCGCCCACCTGCGACAGACCGGCATCCACAATTCACTCCTTGCCAATTCCGCAAAACTGTTTGCTATACCAAACATTCTGCACCCAGACTTGAATCATGCACAACCACACCACGGAACAAGCCAACAGCACCGCGTGGCCCGAGATCGCACCCATCGACTTTTGGGAAGACCGCTACGGCGGACCCGATCAGGTCTGGTCAGGGAAGGTCAACAAGGTCCTGTCCGACATCGCTTCAACGTTGACTCCCGGCACGGCACTCGACCTTGGCTGCGGAGAGGGTGGAGACGTCATCTGGCTGGCCCAAAACGGCTGGCAGGCAACCGGAATCGACATCTCAACCAACGCGGTCGCCCGCGCAACTGCGGCAGCCGAAGCCGCGGGAGTCTCGGACAAGGCCACCTTCCTTGCGGCCGACCTCGCCACCGTTCCACCCGGCCAGTTCGACCTGGTCACCGCCAGCTTCTTCCACTCCCCCGTGGAACTGCCTCGCGTCGAGATTCTGCGGGAAGCCACAACTCGGGTGGCACTTGGCGGGCACCTGCTCATCACCTCACACGCTGACTTCCCGCCATACTCACAGGCCTCCGATCAACGCGATCACCGGTTCTTGAGTCCCGAGGAGGAATTCACGCAACTCAACCTCGATCCCAACTCATGGGAGCCAGTCATCACCGAGAAACGCAGCCGCATGACCACCGCGCTCACTGGCGAACCCGCTCCCATTGATGATGTGGTGGTTCTGGTCAATCGCCGCTGACCCGCACATCAACATGGTGGTTTTCCGTCATTAGGGTGGTTTTTTGTGGTGGGTGATCCCGGAAAATCACCATGCGAGTGCTGGGAAATGGGAATCACTAACGGACTCTGGTGAAATTGGCAACGGATTCCGGGGAAATCGACAACGCCAGCACCCGAACCAACGAGATCATCCCAGATCAAATCAATGCATGAGCAACCAGTCAGGCGGGCATGATAGGTTCACGAGCGCACCCACAAGCGCGCCACGCTAGCGCCACCACAACACCGCGAGTTGCTAGCGGGCCGCGCCGTAGAACCACCCCACACAGTCAGGTCTCAATGAGCGCCACTTCCGAGCTGAGAAGCCTCCTCCGCAACGCAGACTTCAAACGATTCTTTGTGATCCGGCTGCTCTGCCAATCCGGCGACGGCATGTTCCAAGCGGCGCTCGCAACCCTGTTCTTCTTCTCCCCGGAAGCCCAAGGCACACCGGGCGGTATCGCGTTTGCGCTGTTCGTGATGCTCGCGCCGTTCACTTTTGTGGGGCCGTTCGTGGGTGTGTTCATTGACCGGTGGCCGCGCCGCAACATCATCGTCATCACCGACTCGATCCGCCTACTCCTCACGGTCGGCATCGTCGCAGTGATCCTGACCAGTGGTTTCAGTGCGTGGGTGTACGTGCTCGCGCTCACGGCACTGTCGCTGAATCGGTTCCTCCTCGCGGCTTTGGGCGCATCCCTGCCGCGCGTTGTGGCGCCAAGTGAACTGCTCGTCGCCAATTCCATCCTGCCAACCATCGGCGCTGCCGCAACGGGAATCGGCGCCGTCCTCGGCGTCGCGATCGGCCTGCTGCTGCCGGCCGGCTCGACGCGCGATGCCGCGACCCTCGGGGCCGCGATCATTGTGTTCGCGTGCTCGATCATGGTTGCGCTCGGGTTTGATAAGGATCGGCTGGGACCGATTGCCGACGAGTTGGCTGGGGCGCGTAAAGCCTCTGTCCGTCAGGTGGTTGGAGACTTGGGCGGGGCCGTCCGCCTGGTGTTTGAATTGAAAACTCCGGCTCGCGCCCTGCTGTCGATGGCGCTTATGCGACTGTTGTATGGCCTGATCTTTGTTGCATCGATCCTGCTTGCACGCAACTATTTCGTGTCCGCGGACGGCGATGGCCTGACTTCGTTCGCGCAGATCATCGGCGTGACCGCAGCCGGTTTTGGTGTTGCCATCTTCGCTACCCCGCTTGTGGCGAGCCGGATCGGTGAACATCGTTGGATCGTTACCTGCATGGGGGTGGCTATCGTCGCGCAGATCATTGCAACGATTCACATTTCGGTGCCCACGATCCTTGTGGTGGCTTTCCTGCTCGGCGTGGCAACGCAGGGAGCCAAGATCGCGTTCGACACGATCATCCAGCAGGACACCCCCGACGACTATCGAGGCCGCGCGTTCGTCCTGTACGACATGCTGTTCAACACTGCGTTCATGACTGCGGGACTCCTTGGCGTGGTGTTCCTGCCTGACACTGGGCTGAACCAGCCGCTCTACGCAGTGCTTGCGTTCGGTTATCTGGCCATTGCGCTCGTGTACCGGAAACCTCGAAACATCTAGAAGTTCACAACCGGCACCAAGTCACTGGTCACGTAGTCGATAACCCCTAACTCGTCGTAATAACCGTCATAGGGTCGACCCCATGTGGTCGAATATGCCGTCCCATCCGGCCAAAACAGAGCAGTGTCATGGTTTCTGATAAAAACACGGGTGGTTTCGATCACGCTTCCATCAGACAAGTGCATCCTGAACGCAGTGGCAGTCTTACCGATCAGGTCATCATCCGAGCCTCGAAAAGGAGTTACCGGTACACCGCTAAAAAATCTAGTCGTTTCCGAGAGCAGTTCCGGTGACGTAATGACCGTACGTTTAACCTCTTGAGGAAGTTGCCCATAGGGGTACTCAAACAGTTCAAGGCTCACAACTGATCCGTCAGCAACCTCGGCAAGGACCCTCTTCGTGGGAACGAACTCCCTTATCGCAATAATTGCGATGACCACCAGCACCACAATTCCAGTGCCGATCACCCACGCCCATTTGTTCTTCATCAAAACCCTTCCATCAGGTCAGGTGGAATTTGGTGTTTGAGCCCACCAAACCGCCGTTGAGGATGGCCTTCGTGTAGCTTGCCCGTCTGTATCGTCCAAACTACGCCAGACGGTCGTTTAGGTTCCAGTCATACTCAGGTCACTCGACCCACATGACGCGAGCCGAGAGCCGTGGGTGACCTATTCGTCGCCAAGCAAAGCGTGAAAACGCTTAGGCTTGAACCATGGCAACAATCAACGTCTCCGAAGCCGAACTCCCGGAACTCATCGCGAACAACAAGGTGGTCGTGCTCGACTTCTGGGCACCGTGGTGTGCGCCATGCAAACAGTTCGGACCAATCTTCGAGGACGTTTCCGCAGAACACGATGACGTGGTTTTTGCCAAGGTCAACACCGACGACAACCGCGCCATCATCGACGAATACAAGATCAAGTCGATTCCGACTGTCGCCGTAGTCAAGGACGGCGAGGTGGTGTACAACGAGGCTGGAGCGATGAACGAACTGTCGTTTGACATGCTCGTACGTATGCTCAAGGAGTAGTTCCCCTCGCGGCGGCATACCCAAACGGTGTCCCAAGGACCAAGTCAAATATGTTCCAAAGGACATATGCGGCCCAGAAAAACCTCAATAACGTTCTAGGTATCAACAACACCGAACGACATTGAGGAGGACTCCATGAACGGGCTACAGCTCACAGCTATCAGCCGTAACTTCGGTGACCACCAAGTACTCCACGACACAACATTCGGCGTGGAACGCGGCGAGATCGTCGGGTTCATCGGGGGGAACGGTGCCGGTAAGACCACCACGATGCGAATCATCCTGGGGTTACTGGCACCGCACAGCGGAAGCGTGACGTGGGATGGCGCACCGATCACTGCCTTGGACCGTCGTCGCATCGGGTACATGCCCGAGGAACGCGGACTCTACCCGCAAATGCCGGTAGCCGCCCAGATCGTGCACTTCGCGCTGTTGGAAGGCCACACCCTCGCATCTGCTAAACGCACAGCAGCGGAGCTTATCTCGTCTCTTGGCCTCTCCGGCCGCGAGCGCACCCTAGTCCAAGACCTCTCGCTGGGTAACCAGCAGCGCGTGCAACTCGCAGTCACACTCGTTGGCAATCCGTCGTTGCTGGTACTCGATGAGCCGTTCTCCGGGCTTGACCCCCTGGCGGTCGAAACGATGGCGGCTCTCATCCAAGAACAAGCACGGCGCGGTGTTGGGGTTCTGTTCTCCTCGCACCAGCTCGACCTTGTTGAACGCGTTTGCGACAGGGTTTGCATCCTTGATCGTGGCCGGGTTGTAGCTAACGGTCGCGTGCAAGACCTGCAAAACGACGGTCTGAGCAGTTGGATCCTCACGTTCTCTGGCAAGGCGGACCGATTCGCCGCTGAGGTGTCGATGCTTCGGGGGGTATCCGTGTCATTCACGAATGATTCCCATCAGAGTTTGCTTCTTTCAGTGCCTGGCTCTAGCCGTGATGTCCCCGAGGATGTGCTGCGTTTGGCGGTCAACCACGGAGGGCTACGTAGCATCGAAACCTACCGTAAGTCGCTCGGGGATCTGCTATCCGAACAGTTCATCTCTGCCGGAGTCAGTGCGGCAGCTAGCACGACGGGAGCAACGTCATGACAACGACCGCTTATGGGGCTTCCGTCCATTCGCCCCTGTTGACGCAGCCCACTGTTGCCCGGGAGATCGGGTTGATCATTCGCCGTGAAGTGCTTACTCGGGGCACCAACAGAACCATCTTGATTGCAACGTTGTCACTTGCTGTGCTCTTAGGTGTTACGGCGGGGGTTGGTGGCTGGTTCTTAGTCGGTGCGGTTGATGATGGGCTCACCATTAACTTAGGTGGGCGACTCTACTTTGCTACTGCAATGGTCACGGCTCTGTTGGCCTCGCTCGTGTATTCATCTTCGACTCTGACCAGTGGCGTTGTTGAAGAGAAAGCTTCACGGGTGGTGGAGATTTTGATCACCAAGGTTGGTGTGGGGCCGTTGCTTGCGGGGAAGATGATCGGCATCGGGTTGGTTACGCTCACTCAGTTGCTGCTCATTGGAGGCGCTGCTGTTCTTGGATTCACTGTGGTTGATGGCTGGTCTGTCATTGAGGCTGATGTGAGTTCGTCACTGCTGTGGTTCCTCGTGTGGTTTTTGCTGGGGTACGTCATCTTTGCAATTCTTAACACGATCTTGGCGGCGACGGTGTCACGTCAAGAAGACCTCAGTTCCGCGATGACTCCGGTATCTATCGCTCAAATGGTTGTGCTGGTTATTGCGCTCTACGTGCTACCAACCAACCCCAACACTCTGGCTCTCAACATCCTCAGTTATGTCCCGATGTTCTCGTCGTATCTCATGCCTGTCCGCGACGGACTTGGCCTAGTCGAGACTTGGGAGCTGATCCTGGCGGCTGCGCTCGCTGTAGTTGCTGTTCCTTTGCTGTTCGCTGTGGCGACGCGGATCTACCGCAACAACGCATTGCGGACCGGGTCTCGCGTTTCGCTTCAACAGTCGCTTGCGGCTGGCGATAACAACTAGCATTCGACCTTAACTATTCAGGCTGTCGCGGCTGCGGCTACACACCGCAGCCGCGCACCAAGACCGTACGGGGCTTCGCCCCCACTATCTACGGCAATTCCAACCCAACAAAGCACATTTCAGGAGACAACTATGTCTAATTCCAGTGAACGTCCCCGGTCCAACGCCAAAAAGCACCTGCTAAACGCCGTGTGGCTGGCTGTCGGAATCGTTGTGGCTTACACGATCATCACGCTCCTCAAGTAGCTATCCCCATCCATTAACCACCTGAACAACGAAAGGAGGCCTGCACGTGACTGCAGTAACCACTTTGGCAGCGCCGACAATACCGGCTGAGGTAACGCACGCAGTGAGTGCCACCGTTTCGAGTATTTTGCGCGATCGCGGCCTTCCGGTTGTATCAGCGGTGGACTCGAGGCCGTTGCTTGGCCGTAACCGTTCTTGGCTTATGGAGCTCGAATCCGGGGCTAGGGTGTTTGTGAAGCAGATTGACCCTGCCGTTGCTGGTCCGAGTGCGTTTAGGCGGTCGGTGGCATACGGCCAATTCGCTCGGGAGAACCAGGATCACGCACCGTCCTCCCCGCAGCTGCTTGGTTATAGCGAAACCGATGGTTTGCTCATCTTTGAGGAGTGCCCCGGAACGAACGCCGCAACTCTACTTGCTCAGGAGCAGTTACCCAGCGATTTTCCGATGCGGGCGGGCGAGTTGTTGGCGCAACTACACGGCGGTAGGGTCACTGATTTGCCTGATGCTCAGCCGCCGAGTCCTCCACATCTGATGCTGGCAGCGGGTATTCCTGCTCACCGATTCTTCGATTTCACAATCGCCGAGATATCACTGTGGCACAAATTGCAGGCTGATGTTCCGCTGATTGCTGCGGCTCAGCATCTCAGGGAGTTGGAGGCTGCCCACAGGTATGCGCCGACCCACAATGATGTTCGTCTTGATCAGTTTCATGTCCAGGGCCATGAGTTGTCGCTCGTGGACTGGGAGGAGTTTGGTTATGGCGACCCTGCCCGCGATCTTGGGGCGTTGGCAGGCGAACTGATCTATCGTGCCGTTTTGGACACTGTTACAACGCGTGGTTCGGGCGATTTTGTCCCGCCCAGTGAGTTTGATTCTCACCTGGCAACCACTTTGATTGCGCAACGGATCGAATCGGTGGTTCCGCAGGTCAAAGCACTGTGGCTAACCTACCGGTTACATAGCGAGCGCACGGATCGTGAGTTATCTGTTAGGGCTACCGCGCATGCTGGCTGGCACTTGGTGGATCGCACGATCGCACGGGCACCGCTGGTGTCGCGTTTGCCTGGTATCGAGCGGGCGGCAGCGGGTATTGGCCGCCGGGCTTTGCTCTCACCGGAGCGCTTTGCTCAGCTACTTGGTTTTGGGGGCGAATGAGATGACTGTCGTTCACGAAACTACCGAGTTTACGCAGATTTTTGAGTCTGCGGTCAGCCTCGATGCCTCCACCTTTACCGGGCGTGTGGCTGGGCGCGATATTCAGGCGGGCAGCCTTCCTGAACTCCGGTCGCTGCTTACAGCAGCGGTTTACAGCCTGCTTCATTCACGTAATCCACGGCTCGATGAAATGAGTCCGGTTGCAGTTCAAGACCTTGCCGACGAGCTGGTTACGCTCATCCCTCGGCCCACCGTCGCACACAGTGCGGTTGGGCTTGGTCCGGTTTCGGTTGAAGGGTTTGGGTTTGGCGGCCAAAGCTGTGAGGTAGTTGAGGTTCAAGGCGTGCGGGTGCTGTTCCCCGAACAGCACCTGGTCCGGTCCTCTTCGGGCCGAGTCACCGCGGTGCGGATTCCGAGTTGGCGTAAGCGCACCACTCCGGGATATCTGCTCGCTATGGGAGGTAAGGGCGTTGTGTCTGCGCAGTCAATGGTCCGGTTCTATGTTGCTTGCGCAGATGCTGCCAGCGCCGTAGCCGTGTGGGAGCACCTACTTCAACGACTCGACGATTCTGGTATCGCGTACCAGGTGAAGACCTTATCTGCCGCAGCCGCTTATCCGCGCTCTGACGCGCTTGTCGTGTACGTAAGTTCTGACCGTGCCGGCCAGGTTGAGCACATGCTCTGTCGTGTCATTAACTGCTGCGCAGTGAAATTGTCACCTCAGTCTGTGTTCGCTGAGCCGGTGGCTTACGGGGTTGGGCGAGCAACTGAACCGACCGATAGGCGCCCCGGTTACGCGGGGTTGAGTTTTGGCCAGCATCGCTCACGCGTCGCGGTTGATGCCTTGATCAGGGCTGCAACCACTGGCAGTTCGTTCACGCAGGCGTGGCAGCACGAAGCCCATCTAGCGCAGATCAACCCTGCTGTCCCAGGACGCAACATTTAAGTTTCCTGCACAAAGCCCACCCATTGGGTTTCGTGCAGGGCCCCGCTCAGCCGGGGAAAGCACCATCCACATCATCAATTCACACAAAGGAGCAATTCAATGACCATCGCACACATCACCGAACCAGCACAGCTCGCTGACCTCACCGCCAGCCACGACACCTTCGCAGCACCCGAAGAACTCGGCACCGACGCCGCCACCGAAGCACCAGCGTCCACCCCGTTTTGCGTTGGCATCATCGTTGGCGCGACCCTCGGTGCCGGCTGCTGAGTCGTCGCCAATCAGAACCACTATGACACGGACAAACTACCCGTTCGTAACCGGTGTCCCGCAACACCGCATAGTTCCCATCCTCTGGGAAAGCACCATCCACATCATCAATTCACACAAAGGAGCAATTCAATGACCATCGCACACATCACCGAACCAGCACAGCTCGCTGACCTCACCGCCAGCCACGACACCTTCGCAGCACCCGAAGAACTCGGCACCGACGCCGCCACCGAAGCACCAGCAACTACGCCATTTTGTGCAGGTGTAGCTGTCGGTTTGACTCTCACACTCGGTTGCTAATTCACCGAACCTAAATCCCTGTGGCGCCCGCTCTCATGCGGGCGCCACATAGGCGAAGCCGCAAAGGAGTGCCACAATGGCCACCACTAAACAGCAGCCTAAGTCGCTTTGGTCCAACCTAACCCTCGATTCATTCGGATATTCGAGGGTCGCAGTCGTTTTGACCGGTTCGAACGTCACCCAGGTCATGCCGTATTGGATCGAGTGGGCTCAAGAGGCTGCTCCTGACACCGAGTTCCGAGTCATCATGCGGGAGACCGCGCACCGATTCATCACACGCAACTCAATTGAGAGTAGGCTGCGCAAAAGAGTCGCCGATGATTCGTGGGGCGACCAGCTCATCGCTGAACACATTGAACTCGCTGAGTGGGCTGAATTAATCGTCATTTATCCAGCTACCTTGGATTATTGTTCTCGCCTGGCCCACGGTATCTCTGACTCCCCCTCAATCCTTGCCGCACTCTCAACACATGCAGCCGTCGCAGTAGCTCCGGCACTTCCTCCGCGAGCGCTAGACAACCCAGTGACCTCATCCGTTCTGGATCGACTGCGGGAACCAACAAACTTCCTACTCATCGACCCGGTTCCTGGCCCCAGCGAATCGAGCGATATCGCCCTCGCTTGGGTGCCTCCCCCGTTTCCCGCGGTCCTGCGAGCCGCCGAATCGTTCCGAGAGGCACAAGCCACCACACGTCAAGAGTCAGCATGAACACAGCTATCCGTACCCTTGAATCAGGCCTATTGAAAACCTCAGTGTTCCGGGAACCGCAAGGGGCCCGGTGGGTCCACCACGTTGGAGAACAAGCACCGCTGCTGTTTGTTGACCACGCCACGATTCCACTCAGCGTCCAACAGCAGGTGGGCTCGGGCGTAGTTTTCGGAAGCGGGTCAGCCACGATGCGCGAATACCACACCGCTGGCGCCGTGATGATGTTGGATCTGCTGACCGTTTCTGACGAGAAGGCTCTTGCCGCAGCAGGAACAGGATGGGGACTGGCGTTAAAGGAGTTGCACGCTGTTGCCACTACCCCCGACCACACGTTAGACGCTCCCCGCACCCTACACAGGGCACAGGTCTGGCTCAATGGTTGGGAACCCGCACAGTCTATTCTGCAACCGTATCTCCCGATTTTGCACGCCTGGGTCGAGGAGATGCGTACGTCCGGCCCGGTCCTGACCCACGGTTACCCCGGTATGGCGCATTGGGTCACGCAGGCGGAAGGCACACATGGTGCACTACTCACCGGTGAAGATCTCGGTGTTGCATCCCGGGCTTACGATCTGACGTGGGTGTTGGGTGAGATCGCGGAACTCCGCGCGTTCTACCCGCAACTAGGGTCACCGCTAGATGTCCTTGAGGAAAATTTCCGGACCGCTTACGGCCTCGCTATCTCTACGGCCACCGAGCGGACCGGAATCGCCTACCGGCTTATTCACCATGCGTACGACTGGCATCACTACGCCGGAGCCTCCATCGCTGATGCCCAACGTCTCGTACACCTTGCAACCCATTACCTACACCCGTAAGGAGCGTGGACCATGCCCATAACTCGCCAATCGCTCTACGTGTTTGACCGCACCCATAGCGCCACCGGCACCGAACTTGTTATTGTGCGTGACCCTAACGCATTGAATGACGCTGTGTCGGTGAGCGTTCGGGCTGGCATGCGCGATGAGAAACCTGGTCAAGAGGGAATGATGCACCTTTTGGAGCACGTCATCTACCAGGACAGCGAGAACTTCACTGCCGCCGAACGAGAAGCAACTCTCCACGGCGGTGTTCTTGGGGGTAATACCCACATGGAGTACATGGAGTTTTACGAGTTGTCACAAACGGGTTCCGCTCTTGCAATGGTGGATCGGATGCTTGACCAGGTGTTTCATCCTGCCGTGCATGCTCACCAGGTAGCAGAGCAGATTCAGGCTGTAGCAACGGAACGTGCCAACCGCCTAGCTCCCGCTCCTGGCGAGGTTTTGCCGTGGCCACACCTCACCCAACGTGCCTGGCTAGATCACGCTCACAACCACGACGGCACAGGAAATGTGGACCTTGAAGGGCGAGCCACTTCTGAGACGCTACGCTCCCTCCACGAACAATACTTCCACGCCGCAAACACCGTGGTGTGTATTGTCACCTCGCAAGATCCCGACAGTATTCGAGACAAAGCGGCCGCTCTCCTTGAGCAGTACATCCCCAGCCGTGCGCCCACTTATCCGGTTCACACTCACGCAAAATCACCCAGCGAGAGCAGCCACATAACCGTTCAGGATTCTAAGCAGAGGTTCCGTCATGCACGCACCATCACGGTCACCCAATTGCCTCCAGACCTTCCGCCAGCTGGCCCAATCATCGCCGCTGAAGCTCTGAAAACTGTGCCACGGTTAGACGCGAGCGCTGGGCTCTTTGGGCCATTCGATATTGCGTACGATGATCTGTTCGTACTTGTAGACGACACATCCATCAGTATTAGACCCGAGGATAGATTACGCGCCGTGCTGAGCCTCACCGATCAGGACCTGCAGCGGTGCGTAAATCAGGCACTTTTCCTGATCGAGAAGCAAGTGCACGACACGGGTCAACTAGCCCGCACTATTGCCAGAGACACACTCCTGAGGTCCATCCCCGATTTCACACTCAATGCTATCGACCAGCTCGGTGGACTGCTCGCGGCCCCGTACGACACCCGTGGCCTCATCACCCAGACCGTTGACCGGCTCGCTTCTCAACCAGCTATCAGTACTACGATCCAGACGGGAATTGACCTGTGAAACTCTTAACCTCCCCCACTGCGGTCTACGTCACTAACGAACCACGTACCCGGTTCGTTTTCGCTACTCTCGGATGGATCATTCCAGGTCCGCAAGCACAAGAGTTACGCACCCGGCTGACAGAGCGCCTTAGCAAGATGCACGGTCAAGGGCAGTTAATACATGAAACTTGGTCACACTCGTTAGGAGTGCTGACACTCACCCTTACCTTGGTTCCACCGGCATCCGCTGAGAACGTCCCGAACTATCTACTTGAGCTCACCCATGACGAATCTCCGAACGCACTTTCAATCGTCGCGCCACCGGTTGTTAGTGATCGCCTCCGAGCCGCAGACGATACGGCCTTGGACGAGATAGTTGTGTTCCCAGCCTTGCAGCCGCTTCGAAGCAACATGCAACAGCGCCGAATTGATGGATTTGAGCAGGTGCTGATCGCCGGTGCTGCTCCGCGTGGCAATCACGCGGCCAGTTTCCTGGCGTTGTGCCTTCTCTCAGCAGGCCCAGGGACCCTGCTTCCGGATTCGATAGAGGCTCCGGGCTTGGGATCAGTGAACGTCACGCGAACACTGACGGGGCATACACCTTCACTACTGTGGCAGGTTGTCACGCAGAGCAGTGGGTTTGAAGTCCTGCAACGCACTTTGGAGGTCATAGATGTGTTTGCTGGCGATGTCCCCTCCCAGAAGTTCGAACTCGCCCGGGAGTTCGCTCAAGCTAACCTGTCTCGTGCATGGCGCAACCCTATTGAACTGTCACAAAACGTTGTGCGGTACGAACTCATGGGGTGGGGCGGCATCCTGATTGAGCAACCCCGTGAAGCTTTATCTCAAGCAGACAGTTTGGATGCAGGGAAATCCCTCATCGACTTTACGGTCCCTATTCGGGAGGTGCTGGGCCTAACGTAGTCTCGTCTAGTCTGCACGACCCGCAAATACTTAGGTAGTCGAATAGCTTTCAGGCAGAATAATTCCCCTGTCGATGGCAATCATTAATACCTGAACTCTGTCGCGTGCGCCCAGTTTTTCAAGGATTTTGGCGAATCTTGCTTTTACCGTGGACTCTGTAACAAATAGTTCCTCTGCCATCTCACGCGTGTTCATGCCGCGGGCAAGTAACTGGATTACTTCGATCTCTTTGTCCGTCAGGAGGCTAAGGACTTCTGGGTCTGCCTCTCGCTGAATAGGTTTGGACTGTTCGAGACCAGCCACTACGTGACGCGCTACGGCGGGGGCAACAACGGAATCACCTTTCGCTACGGCGTGCACTGCCGCAATGAGTTCTTTGGGCTGAATATCCTTGACAAGATATCCCGAAGCGCCCGCTCGAAGAAGATCAACAACGTATCGGTCGCTAGAAAAGGTGGTAAGCCCTAGGACAGCGACCTCAGGATACTTCCTGCGGATGATCGAAGTAGCCTCGACTCCGTTCATCCCCGGCATCTGCATGTCCATGAGCACCACGTGTGGTTTGAGCGAACCAGCCTGCGTTACTGCCGCCTGCCCATCAGCGGCTTCTCCCACAATCTCAATTCCGGGATCGGATGATAGATAGTCACGCAGTGCTGCTCTGGTTAGGTGTTCATCATCAACGAGTACTACTCTTACCGCAGTCACGGCTTCTCCTGGAGTGTCTTGTTCCGGTCTAGTTCTGTGATGACGTCGTCGATATCAATGCTTCCGCCGAGGCCAGTAAGCGGAATTTCAATTACTGT
The DNA here is from genome assembly GCA_031979385.1 of Timonella sp. Lineage (GTDB taxonomy): Bacteria > Actinomycetota > Actinomycetes > Actinomycetales > Cellulomonadaceae > Timonella. The sequence goes on from DALZEF010000001.1 coordinate 172,578, forward strand.
GCACCACATTTCGCCGATTGCTCGCGCTTGGACTGTTCCCCCAAAAACTTCTGCACGAGCTTTGAGAGCTTCCATTCCGGTGTGCGAACTCATCACTGGTTTTTTGTGCGAGATCTTGTTTTGGGTGCTGAGGGTGACGTAGTCGTTATTGACGGTGAGATTCATGAGCGCACGTGTGTGTGGTTCACCATGCTTGACCATGTTTGTTGCAAGTTCCCTGATCGTGCGCCGTAGCACTTGGCGCACACTGGTGGGGATCGCGGCCATTTCGCCTTCGATTAGCCGCTCTACTTGGAAGTCCGCACGTTCCACGGAATCGGCTACTTCGTTGAAGTCTTGAATGAGTCCTAGTGCCGTAGTTGTTTCTCCCGATCCGCTCAGCAATGCGAGGAGATCCTCCACGGTATCGGTGGCTGCCGCCTGGGTGTCGTTTTCGGCTGAATCGCGCAGTACCACCAAGAGGCTTCTGAGGTCTTGGATCGTTTGTTGGGCCGCTGTTCCGATACTTGCCAGCATTTGTTTGGTGTGGTCGAGGTTGTCGCTGAACTCGGCCCTGCGCGCCTGCATAGCGATGATGGTGATGTCATGTGCCACGATGTCGTGAAGTTCGTAGGCGAGTTGTTGGCGTTCTTCTCGGCGTGCTTGAAGTTGCTTCTCGCGTGCTTCTACGAGTTCTTTGTCTTTCGCGTCAACTTTCTGGAACAGCAGGCTGACCATGAACCCGGCTCCCACGAATAGAGCAAAGACGGAGACATAGTAGGAAAAGAACTTCCACATCCCCTCGGGTACACGTGTTAGTGCGAGACATTGAATCGCCACGACCATGCCCGTGAAGTAGACCGCTTGTTTCCTTGGGAATAGCGCCCACGTAGAGAACAGAATAATCGATGTAGCGATCCCAAATCCTTGGAGCAACTGACTCTCAGGGGGGACAAAGAACACGATCGGAAGGGACAACAACAGTGTGACTGCGCCAGCGAGTGGGCTGATGATCAGCGCTACGGCTGGGGCAAAGGGCAAGGCAAAGTCAGCGACACCGAGTGCCGTTTGGAAATCTATCTCAGGTCGGCGTAGATCCTCTATGACTCCCACCGTTATGAGGATAGCTAGTACCGGTTTGATGACTTTGGGCGCGGGTATTGGCCTGATGTCACGCGTCCACGCGAGCCATTCGCTTCCCCTCATACAAGCGAGTATGCCGGATTTGTACGTTAGCGGTCCACCGTGTACCACCTGCTGACACACAAACCGATTAACGTTCGCGCATATCCCTAAGACCAAAAGAAAACTGTTCTTTGGTATAGATGTCATCTAACAAGTTGAAGACAGGATTGAACCATCAAATCAGATCTCACTGAGAGGTTCTCCAGTCATGAAGTTCGCGGTCTCATTCGTCCTGATCGTTAGTTTTATCTCCGGCCAATACGGAGCGCAGCAGTTTGACCGCCACGGGCACAGTGAGGTCACACAGATCAACTCCGTGCACTTTGGGTGGTTCAGAGGCTGCCCGTTCTTCTGCTGATTGGCTGAAAGACCTCGCGTAACACCAGCCTCAAAGCAGTTGCGTGAGCGTGGCTTAACTGGGTGGATGGGAAGCAGGGGTCCTATCCACCCAGTTGAGCGACTGGCCGGGCGAGTTCACTGAGCGGCCATGGCGCTAGCCGTATCATCGATCAACCCCATCCAGCACCCAGTGCTCCGGTATCCCCAGTTTGGAGTCGCCCGGTGTGGCCACGAGATTCGCCGCAAGTGGAAGCTGATGCGATGCGCTCTCCAAGATGTGCATGAGGTAGCCGCCCGTGTTTGGGAAGGCAATCAAGTCACCCACCTGAACGCCGTTCGGGAAGTCGATGCTCCGCCGCAGGATCAGTTCTTCCTCAATGCAGTATGAGCCCACGAGGAACGCGCCGCTCAACGAGTCAGACGGCGCAGACGGATCGGACGACGCGAGGTGTCCAAGATCAGATGAGGACCCGGACGCGACGGGTTGAGGCGAGCGCCTGATCAGCACAGGGTCAACCAGGAAATCCGCCGAGGTCGAGCGCACTTGGGTCCGGTTCATGTACAGCCCCACGAGCGGCACCCCATCTGAGGTGTGCTTCCGAAACGCCACCTGCGCGATGGTCATGCCGCAGCCGTCCAGTAGGCTTCGGCCCGGCTCGCAACGCAGTTCGATCTTCTGGGATCGCAACTCATCCGCAACTGTCCCGCCGTCACTCCCCGCGGGTGCGCTGAGGATCTGGCGCAACCACTCCCCTCGCGTGACCGCCTGATAATACGGATAGGTGGTTGGTGATGGCCGGTCCGCCTCGTGATCCACGAGACCCAGGGTGTCGCCACGCCAGGTGGGTCCAGACCCGGTAATGCCAGACCCAGTAACACCGGCTCCTAGGCCACCGGGCCGAGCCGGGGTGGTGGTATCACCGTTCGCCCCAGACCGCCCCACTGCAACGACATCCTCCCCAAGGCCACCTGTGCCCACTCCTGCCGCGTCCAAGGCACCAGCGTCCGCACTAGCAGCGACGGCCCGCCAGAACTCCTGCCACTGCGCCTTCGAGTCGAGGTAGGACATGGGGATTCCGCCGCCCATGTCGATGAACTCCACAGGGTGACCCAGGGACCGCAATTGATCGGCGAACGTCAGGGCCTGCCGCAACCCTATAGCGCGATGCTCGGCGGAGTACCCATTGAGGTGGAAGTGAATCCCCGTGATGCTCAGCGACTCGACCGCACAAGAACCTAGAGCCTCGAGCCATTGCCCCGCGGCCAGTCCAAATCTGGTGGGCGGGATTTCAGGGTCAAGGACGGATAACCGGAGAGCTATCTGTGCCGGTACGCTGCCACCGGTGGCTCGGGCACTGATGAGCGCAAGTTCGTCGGCGTTGTCCACGCTGATCGTCACCCCGCCCGCGAGCGCCGCGTCGATCGCTGCCGGGGTTTTGGTGGCTGCGCTGAAGATGATGGCGTGGCCGGGGATGCCGAGGTTGAGGCATTGTTCGAGTTCTCGCTGGGAGGCGACGTCGATTCCGGCTCCGGCCCGGTGGGCGGCGAGGGCTGCGCCGTGGGTTTTGTTGGCTTTGCGTGCGAAGAACACCTGGAAGGCGATCTGGTGTTGGGCGGCGGCGTCCCGTAGCTCGTCTATGTTGCGGCGCATGGGCTCGAAGTTGTGGACGTTGAGGGGCGATCCGTGCTGTTCAACGAGGGCTGCGCACAACTGGGCATCTTGGGTGAGCGCGTCCATCCAGGGCTCGGTGCGTGCGGTGAGTGGTGGGGTGCCGTGGCAGTCGAGTTGTTGTGTCATGTTCCCTCCGTTGCGATATCCACAAGGTGTTGTGCCCACTGTTGAATCTCGGCGTGGAGCCGGTGGTTGAGTGTGTCATGGCCGATGACGGGGTCCTCTGTGGGACGCCCGATTGCGTAGAGCCCGCTTGTGGGGGTTCCGTCTGGACCGAGGCATTGGGCTTGCGGTGTGGTGATGATGCCGCGTTCGTGGTCGCGCACGCTCACGTATCCGCTGGTTGCAAGGATGTTCCAGAGCGGGTCGGGGATGGTGTTGGTGCGCTCGTCGCGCACCCCGGGTGGCTGTGTGATTGCGTTCAGTGCTTCTGGCGGGATTGGCGACGATCCTGCCGCTTCCCAGCGCAACAGTCCCGTTTCGGTGAGGGCGAGGAGGCGTTCGACCGTGGTTTGGGGTGGACCGTAGGCCCAGCGTTCGGCGTTGCTGGCGGCGAGTCGGAAACTGTTCCATCCGGCTGCGTCTCGTGGGTGCCTGGCGAGGGAGTCGATGATGTTTCGGTATCCGAGGTTCCACACCCTGCCCCAGATCCAGCGTTCGTCTGGGGTGACGTGGCCGAGGTTCATGAGCAGGTGCGAGCGCATTCGTTCTACTGCTGTTTCACCGGGTTCGAGGTGGTCTGGGGTGAGTAGGGTGCGTTCGAGTGCGGCCGTCCCCGTATCAATGTTGAGGAATCGTGCGGTGCTGTGCGCTGCTCGAACCAGGGTGTCCCACCAGTCGGCGCTGGGTTGCGGTTCAGCGCTGCTGACCACCATGAGGAGCTTGGCCGTGGCCTGCGTGATGTGGTCAATGAGCTCTTGGGACTGTTCGGGTGGCTTGGGCGACAGTGGCACGCCGGTGCGTGAGTGTAGCGTGATGGTGCGTGGTTCTCGGCCGCTCGGCACGTACCGCAACCGTTCGGGCTCACCGGACGTAAGGCCCTGCCTGCTCGGCATCAGCAGTGCTGCGGCATCGGCCACAGGAGCAGGATCAAAGTATCCACCGCGACCCAGAGTCAGTGTCATGACATAGTCGATCCCAGTCAACGCTGCACCCCGGATGTGCATGTCCTGACCGGTCAGCGCTTCATCCTGAGCCAGAGCGTGGTACTCGTTCACGAGCAGCGGGGCACGATGCCCAGTTGCCAGGAGCACTGCGTCGTAACCTCTTTCCTCGCCAAAGCCCGCACCCTGGACGGGTGAGGATGAGCTGGGAGGTGAGGGCTCGTCGGCAAGCAAAGACGGCGTTGAGCCGTCCCCAACGAGCCACCACCCCGCGGTGGTGCGCTGCACGTCGGTGACTGTGCGGCGAACCTGACGCACACGCAGGCGCGGCGAGTTGATCAGGCCCTCGCAGACGCGGCGCAGGTATTCGCCCATGAACCTGCGCGGCGGGAACACCTCGCGTGCCCGCGAATCGGGGTGGCCTTCCGCCCACTGCGCGTAACTGAGCGGGAAACTCGGGCCGGACAGGTCCACTATCCTGCTGGGGACGTTCATCAGGAGATACTCGGGAGTACGACGATCCCACACCGCACCCGGCCCCATCTCGTGCGGATCGAACACGTCCACGCTCATTCGCGGTTGCCTACAATCCGTCACCGCGCCGTGGTTATCCAGCGCACCCCTACTATCGAGCGCACGGTCGAGTTCCGTCAGAGCCGCGAGCGCCTTGGGTCCACCGCCAATGACGGCCAGCCTCATGCAGGTACCCCTGGGCGAACGTACTCGGTGATGGGGATGAGGCTGTCTGGGAGCCTGCGTCCCTGCCCAGCAAGTTTGTGGAAGGGGTTGCACCTGATCAGGTCTATGTCCGTGTGTGGGTCGTAGTCGAGCGAGGTGCGCACCCAGTCGTCGTTGTACACGGTGGGCAGGTAGGGGGCTCCGCCGTCGTGGACGAGGAACGCCCACGTCTCGTTGGCTGCTTGTGTGCCCGAGGTAGCGAGGTGCGCACTAGCGCAGGCAAGTTCCGCACCGACCGCCGCCACAAGCGCTCCCGTCGAGGCTCCGGCCATGATCCCCTCGCGCCGGGCGAGCAGGCGCGCGCCACGAACCATCTGGGCCTCGGGTATGCGATGGATGGCGTGCGGGTGAGCGTGCCGGGAAAGGTCGGTCTCGAACCCTGCACCGAGCCCGGGTAGGTATCGGTCGCCGGAGGTTCCACCAAACAGGGCCGATCCTGCCGAGTCAACGGCAATGACCTGCGTGTCCACGTTCAGTGCGCGGACCGCATTCAGGCAGCCAAGCAATGTTCCCGTGGTGCTCGTGGCGACGAAGAGCTTGGTGGGAGCGGCGCCAAGCGCATCGCAGATCTCCGGGAAGGTCGAATCGGCGTGAGCCTTGGGGTTGCTGGGGTTCGCGTACTGGTTTGTCGTCACGGCGCCCGGTTCGCGCTCCAATAGTTCCTTGACCCGCTCCACTCGGGCGCGTAACCTGTTGCCGTCCGGTGGCGTTTTCACCAGGTCAACCTGCGCGCCGAAAGCCCGCATGGTATCCAGCGCGGCCTGATTCGCTCGCTCATCCACAACGGCAATGAACCGCAGATCGAGCAGGGCGCACTGGCGGGCAAGAGCCATCCCCAGGTTGCCCGAGGTGGATTCCACAACCGTGCCACCCGTGGCAAGACCGCCACTTTCGAGCAGTCCTTCCAACAGCGAGGCAGCCGTGCGCTCCTTGGTGCTTCCAGTCAGTTGTAGGTTGTCGAGTTTGGCGTGGATACCAACCGGTTGTTCACCAAACAGTCGCTCAAGCCGGACAGTTGGGCTCGGAAAATACGTGGAGTGGACTGGGCGTTCCATACACCCTCCTTCGACGATGTTGAGGAACACTGATCGTGCCCCTCACTCAGCTAAGTGGACCCACTCCACCTTGGCATCACTGTGAGGGTTGCGCTCGTTCAAGAGCGTTTGCGCATGTCACACCGCTTCTGATGCGACCAAGATAAGCAGCCTCACTCAAGCGCACAGAGGTGTGGCATCGAACGCCCTACGCCCGTCCATATCCACACCTAGAGTTTGTGGACATCCGCTAGGCCGTACTCAATTGCCTTGACGAGCACCTGCACTCGATCACGCGCACCAAGTTTGTCGGCGATTGTGGTAAACCGAGACTTGATCGTCGATTCACTGACCTTCATTTTCTCGGATATCTCACGGTTGTTCATGCCGGTGCTGAGCAGTTGGATAATCTGAAGTTCCTTCTCGGTGAACCGCGCAACCATCTCCAGATCAGGGGCTGCCGTTTCAGGCCTCGACTCCTCTAGACCTCGGATGACATACCGCGTCACTTCAGGAGAGAGTACGGAACCACCACCCGCAACGGTTCGGATCGCAGCCTTGAGCGCGTCTGGGCTCGTGTCTTTAACCAGATAACCGGAGGCACCTGCCCGCAAGAAGTCCACCACGTACCGGTCAGTCTCGAATGACGTCAGGCCAAGAACGATGACATCGGGATACTGAGAACGTATCTCCGCTGTTGCGTTAACCCCGTTCATGCCCGGCATCTGCATGTCCATGAGCACCACGTCTGGGTGCAACGACGCCACCTGCCGAACAGCAGTCACCCCATCCGCCGCCTCACCAACGACCTCTAAGTTTGGGTCCACCAGCAGATAGTCTGCAAGGATCTCTCGGACCAACGTCTCGTCATCGACCACCAAGATGCGAATCTTACCCATGCGCTTCTCCCGGGTGTTTCATTCCTAGATCGTCCTGCACAAGACTGAATGATGACGTGCCACCGTCCAACCCAGCCAGTGGAAGCATGACCGTGGTTTTCCACAGAGTCCCGTCCTCGGAACCGGACGAGACCACACCACCAAAGACTTCAGCACGTGCCTTGATGGCCTCGAGTCCAGTTTGACTGGACATGATGGGCTCCGCCTCGGAGATGACGTTCTCCATGCTCATGACCACAAAGTCGGAATCCACTTTGAGGTTGAGCGACACACGTGAACCTGGGGCACCGTGTTTGAGGACGTTAGTGGCTAGTTCCCGTACGATCCGACGCAGTGTTTGTCTCTGGCTCATCGGGATCGTCTCGGCGTCACCGTCGATGTTCTTCTCCACGCTGAGGCTGGAACGCTGTAGCGCCTCGACGACATCGTTGAAGTCCTCAAGGAAGCCAACAGCCGTCGTGGTTTCGCCAGAGACCTCCGGAGTGTCCAGCACTGGATCCCCCGCAGCAGACGTGACCGTACCGGAGTCATCATCCGTGGGCGGTTTCAACACGACGAGTAGGCTGCGCAAATCTTGAAGCGTCTGACTTGCTGTGGCACCGATGCTGTCGAAGATCTGCTGTTTCTTCTCTGGGTCGCTCAGCAGTGCAGCCCTGCGTGCCTGCATCGAAATGATCGTGATGTCGTGAGCGACAATATCGTGCAGTTCGTAGGCGATCTGTTGGCGTTCTTCACGACGCACCCGCTCTTGGAGGTCTTTCAGGTCATCGATTTGCCGATCGCGTACCTTGATCCGGTCCCACAGGCGGTGCATGGCAAAACCTGCTGCCCCGACAGCCGCGAACCCCGGCAAAAAACCCGCATAAAACAGTGCGAACGAATCTTGTGGACCACGGCCCACAAGTATTGCCGTAACCATGAGGGCAGCGACAAAGAAGGCTATACCTTGACGTATCGGGAACAACGCACACACAAAGAACAACACCAACATCGTGGCGATGAACGTCCCAGCGAGCAGGTAGTTCGTAGGTCCAAGAAACACGACGATGCCCATGGATGCAAACCACACCACCGACGCCGTCAAGGGTCCCACTAGCAAGCCGACTGCGGGTGCAAAAGGCACCAGGAAATCAAGCAGGCCAAGTGGTGTCGTCAGGATGGCATCGTCGCGTTGACTGTCGCCGATAATCCCCAGAACGATCAGTATCGCCAATACGATGCGGACCGGCCTAGGCCAAGGCACCGGCCTGATGTTACGGGTCCAGCCAAACAGCCTCTGAGTGACAGTTGGGTGCGGAGCCTGGGCGCTAACGGGACCAAAAATCATCCCAGAGGATGACGCGGAAATGTACTTTTGTCTATGTTCCTTCTCCGAGTCTGCAGGCATCATGGACGAGTCACCCCACGGCAACCTACGGAGGAGCCTCATCTTGCTCAAGTCCATAGCCATCCTTGCTTTCAGTACCAGTTCTTTCGCAGGGCAGTTCGTCGTGGGCGAAGCCACCCCACAGCCATTATTGGAAACTCCATCGGGGGTCGAAGTCTCAAGTCAAGACGCATCAGCCACACCACAGTGGAGCCGGGAAAAACTCTGCAGACTCTTCCCGCTTCTTTGCAGTTAACGCACTATGTAGCCAATTGCATCAAAGCCCCACAGCACAAACCCTCACTGCTTAATATCGGCAGTTTGACGCTCTTCTTAGTGTAGTGCTGCATCACAGTCACCCTGGGGCCGTTAGTCCAGGGGCACGGCGGTGCCCCCTTCCTAGGCGAGCAGGCTGAGTCGAAAGACGGGAAACTCGACTCAGCCGGCTCGTCGCCAAGAGAACAAACGCACTAGAGCTGGTCACCCGCCAAGACCGCCAGAGCATCGCCCTCAAGCGAGAGCACCGTGCCGATGCCAAGCCGTCGCAGGAAGTCGTAATCGTGGCTGACCACGAGGAGCGCACCGCGATACTCGCGCAGTGCATCAACCACTTGGTCCACGGTGGCGATATCCAGATTGTTAGTGGGCTCGTCGAGGATCAGCAGTTGCGCCACTGGCTCGGCAAACAGCAGTTTCGCAAGCGAAACCCGGAAACGTTCGCCGCCAGACAAACTCGAGACTGGACGGTTCACGGACTCCCCCCGCAGGAGCAACCGCGCAAGCTGGTTGCGAATCTCCCCAACCGTCATGCTGGGCGCAACGGGGACGATATTCTCAATCGCGCTGCGGGATTCATCAAGATCGTCCAGGCGTTGCGGCAGATATCCGAACCGATCCGTGAGCAGGGTACCATGTGCACCGCCAGGCATCGGGTCCGCTCCCGTCACCAAGTGTTCGAGTAGCGTCGATTTTCCGCAGCCATTCGGGCCCACGAGCGCCACGCGCTCAGGCCCCTGCAGATAGAAGGTCCGGTCGCCATAGACGATCTCGGCGTGCCGCCGCGAACGCGGCACATCCGGATCGGGCAAGATCAGATGGACGGCCTCGTCGTCCTTGATCCGTGACTCGGCCGCATCCAGCGCCGCTCGCGCTGAACTCACCCGAGAATCAGCGAGATTCCGGGCCGCACCAGCGCTCACCTCTGCCTTACGCTTGAGCCCACCCGCGATGATCGGTGGCATGGAGGCTGCTGCCTTACGTCCCTGCGCGGCCCGGCGGGCAATCTTGGTCTCCGCCTCGATGCGCTGCTTCTTCTCCAACCTGAGCGCGCTCTTCGCACTGGTCACGGCCTGTTCCGCAGCCTGCTGTTGGGTTGTTTGATAGGTTTCCCACTCGCTGTACGTCCCACCGAACGTGGTCATCTCTGCGGCGTACAGTTCCGCTGTCGCGTCCATCCGGTCGAGCAGTTCGCGGTCGTGGCTTACCACGACCAGCGCGCCAGGCCACGTGTCGACGAGCCGGGCCAGTTGGTCCCTCGTCCTGCGGTCGAGGTTATTGGTTGGCTCGTCCAGGAGCGTGATCGGTGCTTTGCGTAGGCGCAGCCCTGTGATTGCCACGAGCATCGCCTCGCCGCCGGAGAGTTGCTGGACGTTACGTGTGAGATCGTTCGCGTTGAATCCGAGTTCTCGCAGTTGCTCCTCTGCTTGGTTTTCAATGTCCCAATCATCGCCGATGATGTCGAAATTGCTCTCTGCAACATCCCCGTTTTCAATGGCGTGCAGGGCCGTGAGCTTGTCCCTGATGCCAAGCAGGTCAGCAATGTTTGTTGTGGTGTCGAGCGTGAGGGTTTGACTAAGGTACGCAACATCACCCGAGCGTTCAATGGTTCCACGTGTTGGAGTGAGTTGACCCGCGATCAGGCGCAGCAGCGTGGACTTACCCGTGCCATTGCGTCCTACCAAGCCTGTCTTGCCTGCACCGAAGGTGCCCGAGATTCCATCGAGCGCTACCGACCCGTCCGGCCACTCGAACGTGACGTTGTGGAGAGTGACTGCGGCGTGCTTGGACTGTGGTGCGGGGTTTGTGAATGACGGCATCTGCGCCTCCGGTTGATTGTGCCGTGGGTATGCTGGCTGGCCCGCGCACGATGCTTTCGCATTCCGGTGTATTGTGCTGCACGGGTTGGATCAATCAACGGGTTGTCACATGTCTCCATGCTAGGCAGGGCCTGTATGAAGGGGGCAAGTTATTTTCCGCCTCCCTCTTTCCACCGGTCTGTGGGTTTTCTCGTCAATCTGTGCACAACAGAGGCACAGGTTGACGAGAAAACCCACAGATCGATGCGGCCACTCTGGCAGCATCCTTTGAATACGCGTGGGAAGCATCAGTCTTGGGTGGTAGATTCCAACTCCTCGGCAGCCTGAGCTTCTTCTGCCAGGAAGGCCTCGTACTGCTGGTGCACCCAGTCCCGCAGGGCGTCGCGTTCTGCACGGGTTGATTCATTCAACGCACGCTCCCGATACGCGAGCGTAGTGTTATCTCCTGTGACTTCGAAAGATCCGGTCGCAACCGAAACCTCTACCTCAAGGTCCGTCAGCGGCCTATAGTCATTGTCGCCTTCTGAGAGTGAAGCACCGCGAAAGACGATGGCGGTCCGGGCTGGTTCACCTCGACGAAACGTCTGCGCCCCTAAGTAACCAATTTCAGACCCACCCGAGGACTCAGGCTTGAACGTCGCATGGATTTCCCCGTCGCCAAGGTAGTGCACGGTGGCATAGACCAGGTAGTCGTTGCCTTTTCGTTCGACATAGAACCCATCGGTTTCGATCTCTGGGGACAGCCTTGAAATGAGCCGGGCCGTCTCTTGCGACTTAATAGAGTCATATTCGGCAGTGCTGCACTGCCCCATCATCGTCAACACGACCACCGCGAGAATCACACAGAGCAACACGGTATGTAGGCGCCCACTTGGCGCAGGAGGTGGCGGAAACGAAGCGTTGTACTGTTGCGTAAAGTCGATACTGGGCTGTTGATCTGGCGTTTTGTCGGATTCCATATGCATCATGCTAACTGCGAGCACACTTGCATCGCCTCATACTTTCGGATGCGATCTTCCTGTCACCCAACAACTTTGGTATCGCCTTGAACATCCCGTTGCATCCCGACGGATAGGACGTAAGGCTCAACTTCCCCCACCCTTGTTGACGGAGTGTCAATAACGGATCTACTGTGAAGGAACTGATGAGAGAACCCGCAAAACCGGTCAGCTCGTCGGAAATAGAACCACCCAAAGAGGAAGCCATGGCAACCAAGAATCTGCGCAGCACACCAGACGAACGCGCCGCCGAAATCGTCCGTGTCGCGCAAACGCTCTTCGCAACCCGTGGCCTCCTCAAAACCTCGTTCAGCGACATCGCCCGCGAAGTGGGCGTGGCGCGCGGACTCATCTACCACTACTTCCCTGACAAGGACTCGCTCATCGATGCGGTGCTCGATCGCCACATCGAAACCTTTGTTGAGGCAGTACGAGAATGGGACGCCGCACGCGAACCAGGCAACATCGACAAGGCGCTCCGTGACTGCATCACGGTCTTCCGCGCACAGTTGCGCACCGTAGGCCCGATGCACACAGAACTGCAAAGTGTTGAAAGCAGCGGTCTGTACAACAGGTTCCTGCACCAGGCAGTCACAGCGATCGTGGACTGCCTCGAACTCACCACGATCGAAGCCTACGCCGCACGCCACAAGATCGAGATTGAGCACGTGCGCGAAACCTTCTACGTCCTGATCTACGGACTTGTGGGACTCGCCCGCAACAACCCGAACATCAGCGACAACGTCCTCATCGACATCACCCGCCAGGTGTTGCGACTCCCCTCGGCCCCAAGCGACGGCTAGGCAAGCCGAATCATCCCCCAAATAAATCCCACAAGGAGAACGTCATGTTCTTGTTTGAATCCATTTCACTGACTCAGTGGTTGATGTGGTTCGTCGTGCTTGGTGCCCTGATCGGGCTCAACGAACTGGTCCGCTGGTCAAAGGTCGCCGCCTACGCGATCTTCATCGTGCTTCCGATCATCCTGACCATCTTTGTGTGGCCATACACAGCCGCAGGCTCGTCGACCGGTTCCTGGTTCCACTGGGTCAAGGTGTATTCGGCACTTGCCGGATGTATCGGCTTCATGGTGATCCGCTACAACCCACGAGTTGCAGCCAACAAGTATGCCCTCTGGTTCCCTCCAGCGATCCTTGCGATCAACATCGCCGAAGCCGTTGCTCGCGACTTCCAAGTCTCCCGCCTCGGTGAGGGCCTTGTTGATGGCGTCTACATGATCGGTGGCCCTTGGAACGTCATGAACGGCGTCGCCGGAATCATCAACCTCATCACGATCTGTGGTTGGGTTGGAATCTTCATCTCGCGTGACCGCTTCAAGGACATGCTGTGGCCGGATATGGTGTGGTTCTGGATCATCGCCTACGACCTGTGGAACTTCGCATACGTGTATAACTGCGTCGGTGACCACGCATTCTACGCAGGTGCCGCTCTGCTGATCGCCTGCACCATCCCGGCGTTCTTCATTCGCAAGGGCGCGTGGCTCCAGCACCGCGCTCACACTCTCGCATTCTGGATGATGTTCACCATGGCTGTGCCAAGCTTCGTATCCGATTCACAGTTCTCGGTTGCATCCTCGCACAACCCAACTGCCCTGTTCACGGTGTCGCTGCTTTCACTGCTCGTCAACGTTGCCGTTCTCGTGTACCAGGCCTACGTGATCATCAAGCGCCGTCGTAACCCACTCAAGGACGAGCTCTACCCAGAGCTCAAGGACTACCAGAAGGTTGCCGCTCTTCGTTCGGTTTCGGTTGAAACCGAGGGAAGGCCCGTGACAGCGTCTGCGAGTGCTTGATTCTGACATGCACTGAGCGGGTTGTTTCACGTGAAACGGTTACCCGTTTCGTAGGGACAGGCGTGGTGCCGGTATTGACGGCCTCACACTTCCCTCTCCCGGTCGGTGCGCCATAGGCGCCTCATTGCCGACGAGCCCTCATCTCCCAGCGTTCCCCCACGCTGGTGGGTGAGGGCTTCGTTGTGCGCTGAACTGAGTGTGCAGGTGGAATGCCACGGGTAGGAGGGCCCATCTAGCGGACGTTTTCTTTGGGCCACGGCATCACTCGGGTCTTCCAGCACGGTCGGAACACCTAAGAACCGCGTAATTAAGAGGTGTAGTTACAGTCCAAGCAGCGCAAGCGGCACCACGGCCACTCCATCGCTGCGCCTGTAGGCAGTAGTGCCGGTAGTAACCACAACAAGATCAACCACCCGGTCAGGCAATTGCTCCCGCAACCACTTCAGATGCCGCACATCGGAATCAGTGCTGTGTCAGTTTTCCCAACACCTTTGGGGCTATCCAGAGCAATCGCGGGAGCAAGTGGGAGCAGTTCATCAAGTTCGGAATCTACCGTGCGCTTGAGATAAGCCATACCGTTATATCTCCCACCATCTTCATGAACAAACAAGCAGGCAAGAGGGGTCTACGCTACCATTTTCAGGATTCTGAGATTAGCGTTTGAGATAGTCCTCGAGCTGTTGGCGAGCGATAGGTTCGTAGGCTCTGGCTAGTTCCTTGGCCGTGACCTCATCGGGTTCTAGGACATCACCCAGATATGTCGTCGTCTGGTCTGGAGCTTTCGCTTCGCTGAAAGCCAAGTTCACGAGTTCCGCATCGCTGAGTTTTGTCTTTTCCGGCAGCAACGCAGCAAGCACGCGAGCCTCTCCCCCGAGGATCGAAAGCGGACCGGTAATGTACTTCGGGGTCACGCCTTCAGGGACTCCCTCTATGACGATGTCGTACAGGGATTGGGCTCGCACCCCACTGTTTGTCACGATCGTGTAGACCACTACTCCGGCTTCGGTTTCAAAGCCTGCCACCGGGGTGCGGGTGAGGTAAGCGTCAGCGTCTGCATCCCATCCGTTGTTGTAATAGCCCCCGTACATTGCATCTTGCACCGCGTTATAGGCGCCACTGTATGCATCTTCGCTGCCACCAGTGTTGACGCTGAATAAACCAAGGATGCTCAGCACTAGAATCCAGATCAGAATGCCACGTTCTCGAATGGATGGCCTGCGCCATTTGCTAGGAATACCTGGGTCCATTGATTGGGGCGGAAGATACGGTGATCCAAACGTAGAGTCCAATGGATTCTGGTTCTTCCCCAAAGGGTTTTCACTGGTCATACAGTAAATCTACGCGTCACGCAGCACTTAGGCAGCGGAATCTATACTTCATCTCACGCTTTGGCTGCTTATCTCAGGTCGCTCATAGTCATTGCGCGCTCTCTTGTGAGGCGACGGAGGCGGCAAAGAGTGATCTGGCGCGTCAGTTTGAGTAGAGCAGGTCGATTGCCGCTGGCGACAGGACGTGATCTATCGCAAGGAAGGCCCCGCCTAGGACTCCTGCTTTTTCCTTGGTCTGTGAGGTGACAACTCGCAGGTGCTGTGTGGCGAGCGGGAGGGACCTGCGGTAGAGCACCTCCCGAATCCCGGCCATGAGTTGCTCTCCGGCAGCGACCATCGCTCCTCCGACCACTACAACGGACGGGTTCAGCATGGAGACGCAGCCAGCCAGGACGCCACCGATTGATCTGCCTGCCTCACGGACGGCTACGCGAGCCTCAGCGTTCCCATCTCGAACGGCTTGAACAACATCGGAGACGTGTGGGGTGTGAAACCCTTGAACTGTGAGCACCTTTGCGAGGGCCGCTCCCCCAGCGACCGCTTCAAGGCATCCGTGATTACCGCAGGTGCACGCCGCCTCACTGCGTCCCGAGACCGCTATATGCCCGATATCTCCGGCGGCACCCTGTGCTCCGCGGCGTAGTTGGCCATCAAGGATGATTCCCGAACCGATGCCAGTGGCAACCTTCACGAACATGAGGTTGTCGTGATCGTTCCAGGCGGTACGGTGTTCTCCGACTGCCATGAGGTTGACGTCGTTGTCCACGAGGACCGGGACATTGAACTCTTTGCGAAGGTATCCTGCCACGTCATAGCCGTCCCATCCGGGCATGATGGGTGGTGCCACTGGACGCCCGGTCTTGTGTTCGACGGGGCCTGGCAGTCCGATGCCGATTGCTGCCAGCGCGTCCACTGTGTGGTTGGCCTGCGCCAAGAGTGCTGCCGCGTGTTCCGTGACTGCGCTCAGCACTGCCTCGGGGCCGTCGGCGATGTCGAGCGGGCTGTCGTGGGTTGCAAGGAGGTTTGCAGCCAGATCTGTGACACCGATCCGGGCGTGAGCCGCACCGAGATCGATTCCGAGTACCACTCGGGCAGCAGGGTTGAAGGCGAAGGTCGCTGGCCTGCGTCCTCCGGTTGAGGTGGCTTCACCGACAGTCACGATCAGGTCCGCTTTACTGAGGACTTCGATGCGCGCAGCAATGGTGGACCGAGCCTGTCCTGTGATGGTTGCTAGTTCAGAGCGGGTTCGTGGAACGCCGTCTCGCAGCAACTGGAACATCTCGCCGGCCCCGTTTGGTCGAGGTGCAAATTTCAACAGACTCTCCATATCACCAGTTAACCACGCTGTTTCGTGTGGAACGGTCGTTTTCTGCACCACTTTGGTTGATAACGGATCCGTAACGATGAAGCCACTCGTCAACTTTTGATTGACATTCGACAAAAGTCTACCTACTTTTGTCATATGGTCAACGCAGACCCCACACAACCGCTACTGCGGATGAGCAATATCGTGAAACACTTCCCCGGAGCAAAAGCCCTCGACGGCGTCGACCTTGAGGTCCTCCCGGGCGAAGTACACTGCCTCCTCGGGCAGAACGGTGCCGGAAAATCAACGCTGATCAAGGTGCTTGCAGGTGCCCATCAGCCAGATTCCGGAACCATCATCATGGACGGAGCAACCACCACAATCGCCAACCCCGTAGCCGCACTCACACTTGGCATCGCAACGATGTACCAAGAACTCGACGTGGTAGATGGACTTTCCGTAGCGGAAAACGTCTACCTCGGCCACGAGTTGGCCACCGCTGGACTCTCCCAGCGGCGCGAGGCAATCCGCCGTACCAAAGAAATACTGGCGCAGCTTGGGCACCCAGAGATCAGGGCAACCCGTGAGGTCGGCACGCTCTCGGCAGCAGGAAAGCAGATCGTGTCCATGGCACGAGCGTTGTCCCACAACGCCCGGATCATCGTGATGGACGAGCCCTCTGCCGTACTGGACTCGGAGGAGGTAGACAACCTTTTTCGTGTGGTCAAAGGACTGCAGGAGCGCGGAGTCGCGATCATCTATATCTCGCACCGCATGGATGAGATCCGGAGGATCGGAAGCCGTATCACCGTGCTCAAGGACGGTAAGACCGTCGCGACAAACCTGAGCGTCGCCGATACCCCCTCACGCGAACTCATCACCCTCATGACGGGCCGCACAGTAGAACACGCAATCCCCACACGCGACACTCCCACGCACACCGACCAGCAACCCGTTTTGTCGGTCAAGGACTTGGGGTTGTCCGGAGTGTTTGAGGATGTCAGCTTTGAAGTTCGTCCAGGAGAGATAGTAGGGCTGGCAGGGCTCGTAGGGTCCGGAAGGTCAGAGATTCTTGAGACGCTCTACGGTGCCCGCAGAGCTAGCTCCGGCGAGGTTCGAGTTGCAGGTAAGCGGCTCACCCGAGGCTCGGTGCCCTCAGCGGTCGCGGCGGGAATCGGGCTGTGCCCTGAGGAACGCAAAAGCCAGGGACTGATCCTGACCGAACCGATCTACCGGAACATCACCATGGCATCCTTCGCCCGCATCGCATCGAGCGGGTTCCTCAATGAGAAGGCAGAAAAAGCCGCCGCCGAGGCTCAGGCGAAGGCGCTGGATCTGCGCCCTGTGGACGTTAATCGCGCAGCCGGAACTCTTTCCGGCGGTAACCAGCAAAAACTGATTCTTGCACGGTGGCTGCTCCACGGATGCAAGGTCTTGCTCCTCGACGAGCCGACCCGTGGCGTGGACGTTGGGGCACGCTCGGAGATCTATCAGCTCATCAACAAGCTCGCTGACGCGGGTACTGCCGTTGTTGTGGTGTCCTCCGAGATTCCGGAGGTGATCGGATTGGCGGATCGGATCCTGGTTATCAGTGACGGCTCGATCGTGGCCGAAAGCGATGCCTCCGCCATCACAGAAAGCGATGTCTTGAACCTAGTAATGGAAGGAACTGCAGCATGAGTGACGTCACCACTGCGGACCAGGGCGAGAAGCCTGGGGCAGCGCACGCCTCACAGAGCAGGAGCCCGCGCCTGTCCGGTTCGTTTGTCCGCAACATCGGTCTTGTTCTCGCCCTCATAGCACTGTGCATTGTGGGCGTTGCAACCACGGGTGAGCGGTTCGCGAACACGGACAACCTCCTAACGATTCTGCGTTTGGCCTCAGCGATGGGCGTACTCGCAATCGGTATGACCTTCGTGATCACCGCTGGTGGAATCGATCTGTCTGTCGGGGCGGTGATGGGACTCGCCACGGTGTGGGCAACCACCTTGGCCACCCAGACGATGGCTCAAAACAGCCATTGGACGGTCATGGTGTTCACGGCTCTCGCCGTGGGTCTCATTGCGGGTGTAGTCAACGGGGTGTTGATCGCATACGGCAAGGTCGTTGCGTTTATCGCGACGCTGGCCATGATGGTCGCGGCCCGCGGCCTTGCGGAGATCATCTCGAATCGTCAAACCCAGATCATCACTGTCAACGAGTTCAAGGAGGCTCTTCGCGGCAGTTTCTTGGGAGTGCCAAACCTCGTCTGGCTTCTCATCGTTGTGTCTGTGCTGGGGTGGATCCTGTTGAACCGAACCACCTTTGGTCGTCGGACCGTCGCGGTTGGTGGCAACCCTGAGGCGGCACGTCTTGCGGGTATCAACGTCAAGCGGCATCTCGTGTACGTGTACGCACTGTGTGGTCTAACCGCCGGGATTGCGGCGGTCATGATGCTCGGGCGCACCAACTCTGGCTCCTCCACCACGGGATACCTCTACGAACTCGATGCCATCGCGGCCGTGGTCGTTGGTGGCACCCTGCTCGTGGGCGGTCGCGGCACGATCGTGGGCACCCTCTTGGGCGTGCTGCTGTTCACGATCCTCACCAACGTTTTTGTACAGAACAACATGTCGACCTCGGCCCAGGCCGTGGTCAAGGGCGCCATCATCGTCATCGCGGTTCTGCTCCAGCAGCGGTTCGCGCAGCACGGCAAGGCTAGCACCTAGCGGCCCAAAGCCACACTCAGGCGGGGTAAGTATGCCTCATCTGTCATCAATCACCACACAGTCAGTTCATTCACGGACACTTCAAAGGAGAAACCATGTCCATCATGAAAACCACCCGACGCAGCGCGGTTGCGCTGCTCAGCGTAGCGGCACTCGGATTTTCCCTTGCCGCCTGCACCTCGAACGAACCTCCGGCACCGGCTGAGGGCTCCGAAACTCAACAAACCGGTGGTTCCGGCGCAGTCAGCGACAATGATGCCCCAGGTGAGAAGGTCGTCATCGGCTTCTCAGCCCCTGCTGCTGACCACGGCTGGATGGGTGCCATCACCAAGGCTGCTATCGCTGAGGCTGAACGACACGAGGACGTTGAACTGCGCCTCGCAGAGGGCACTAATGATGTCTCGCTGCAGATATCCCAAATCGAGGGTTTCATCAACGACAAGGTCGATGCGATCGTGCTGCTCCCCTTTGACGGCGATGCCCTCACCGAGATCGCACTCGAAGCCATGCACGCCGGTATTCCGGTCATCAACGTCGACCGCGAGTTCTCCAGTCCATTTGCCGCACGCACCACGGTACTCGGCGACAACTACGGCATGGGCGTGAGCGCCGGTTCGTACATTTGTCAGGAGCTAGGCAATCAGTCAGATGCGGTCATCGCGGAGATCGCTGGAATCGATAACCTGCCGCTCACGCAGGAACGTTCGCGGGGCTTCGCCGATGCGCTGAGTGACTGCGGTCTGTCCGTCTCCAACCGCGTGGCCGCGGACTTCACGGTGGCCGGTGGCGAGACGGCAACCGCGAACCTGCTCCAGTCCGCTCCGAAGATCGATGCGATCTGGAACCACGATGACGACCAGGGTGTCGGCGTCCTTGCTGCGATTGACGCTGCTGGCCGCGACGAGTTCTTCATGGTCGGTGGCGCTGGTTCGAAGAACGTCATGCAACACATCAAGGATGGCGACTCCGTACTGAAGGCGACCGTCATCTACCCGGCAACCCAGGCCGCTGACGGCATCCGTCTGGCTCGCCTTGTTGCGCAGGACAAGTCCGTAAGCGACTTCGTGTCCCACACGGTGCCGCGTTACGTGCAGATGTACGCGCCGGTTGTCACGGTCGACAACGTCGACGAGTACATCAACGACGCGTTCGAGTCCTAAACCACCAGCAGCGTTTCCGCGGGTCCCGTGCGGGACCCGCGGCCGCACGAAAGGACTCAAGCATGTCCACTGAAACACAGCGTGAACTCGGCGTCGCGATGATCGGCTATGCGTTCATGGGAGCCGCCCACTCACAGGGGTGGCGCACCGCGCCACACTTCTTCGACCTCCCGCTGCGACCTGCCATGCGGGTCGTTGCGGGTCGCAACCCGGACGGAGTCGCGGCCGCAGCCCAAAAACTGGGCTGGTCCGAATCGTCGACAAGCTGGAGTGACCTGCTCGAACGAGACGACATCGACCTGATCGACATCTGCACGCCGGGCGATTCACACCGCGATATTGCGCTCGCCGCACTCGCCGCCGGCAAACACGTGCTGTGCGAGAAGCCGCTCGCCAATTCCGTTGCCGAGGCGCAGGAAATGGCGGATGCTGCGGAGCGTGCGGCGGCACGCGGCGTGGTTGCGATGGTCGGTTTCACTTATCGACGAGTCCCCGCTATTCAGTTGGCTCGCTCGCTTGTGGAGCAGGGCCGGTTGGGCACGATTCAGCACGTGCGGGCGCAGTACCTGCAGGACTGGCTCGCGGACCCGCGAGCGCCGCTGACCTGGCGTCTGGACAAGGAGAAGGCGGGCTCGGGGGCGCTCGGGGACATTGGCGCTCACATCATCGACCTGACGCAGTTCATCACTGGGCAGCAGATCACCAACGTTTCGGGGGCGCTCAAGACTTTCGTGTCGGAGCGGCCCATCGCAGAGGATCTGTCTGGCTTGTCCGGCACCGCGGGAACGGACATGGGGCCGGTGACAGTGGATGACGCGGCGGTTTTCCTGGCTGAGCTTTCGGGCGGAGCGCTCGGTGTCTACGAGGCGACCCGGTTCGCACATGGACGCAAAAATGCGATCCGCATTGAGATCAATGGTTCGCGGGGTTCGCTTGCGTTCGATTTCGAGGACATGAACGTCCTGCACTTCTTCGATGCCGCCGAGCCGTCCGAAACCGGTGGGTTCCGGCGCATCGTGGTCACCGAGCCTGAGCACGCTTATGTTGCCAACTGGTGGCCTGCCGGTCACGGGTTGGGGTACGAGCACGGGTTCACGCATCAGGTGGTCGACCTTGTCACGGCCATTGCGCAGGGCACGCAGCCGTCCCCATCCTTTACTGATGGGCTTTACGTGCAAAGGGTGCTCGATGCCGTGGAACGCAGTTCACATAGCCGTGCTGGCTGGACTGAAGTCTAGTTGTTTTGAGATAAGGAGCTGAAGATGTCTCGACCAATCACGTTGTTCACCGGCCAGTGGGCCGATCTACCGTTCGAGGAGGTAGCGCGACTCGCCTCAGAGTGGGGCTACGACGGCCTCGAAATCGCGTGCTGGGGTGACCACCTCGATCCGTGGCGTTGGGATGATGACGAATACGTCGCCGCCAAACTCGCAGTGCTGGAGAAGTACAACCTGAAGGTCTACGCGATCTCGAACCACCTGAAGGGGCAGGCCGTGTGCGACGACCCAATCGATCAACGCCACCGTGACATCCTGCCGGATGTGGTGTGGGGCGACGGCGATCCGGAGGGCGTGCGCCGTCGGGCTGCCGAGGAAATGAAGCACACGGCCCGGCTTGCCGCGAAACTCGGCGTCAAAACGGTGGTCGGGTTTACCGGCTCGGCCATCTGGAAGTACGTTGCCATGTTCCCTCCGGTATCCCAAGAGGCGATCGACGCGGGTTACCAGGATTTCGCGGACCGCTGGAACCCAATCCTCGATGTGTTCGACGAGGTAGGAGTCCGTTTCGCGCACGAGGTACACCCCTCCGAAATCGCCTACGACTACTGGTCCACGGTGCGCACACTCGAGGCCATAGGGCACCGCGAGGCCTTCGGGCTGAATTGGGATCCCAGCCACATGGTCTGGCAGGACATCGATCCGGTTGGTTTCCTGTGGGACTTCAAGGACCGCATCTACCACGTGGACTGCAAGGATACGAAGAAGCGGATGAACAACGGGCGTAACGGCCGGATGGGCTCCCATCTTGCCTGGGCTGATCCACGCCGCGGGTGGGACTTCATCTCAACCGGCCACGGTGACGTGCCGTGGGAGGACTCGTTCCGCATGCTCAACTCGATCGGCTATACCGGCCCGATCTCGATTGAGTGGGAGGACGCTGGGATGGATCGACTCGTCGGCGCACCCGAGGCGCTTGAGTTTGTGCGGCGGTTGGCCTTCGATCAACCGGATGCTGCGTTTGATGCGGCGTTCTCCACCCGGTAGCGCCCATCGTTACCGCATAGTAACCAGCATGGTGATTTTCCGGGACTAGGGCCGTTTTTCTTGGTTGGTGTTACCGGAAAGTCACCATGTTGGTTTAGATTCGATGCCCCAGACTCCTGCCCAGCGCAAGGTGGGGCTGGAACAAACCCTACTCGTCGGCAATCAGACAACAAAAACGTCACCGACCGTCCAAAAGAACCCACACACTAGTTGTCGTACGTGCGCGTGCCCTCAAACTGATCCGCATTCGAAGCCCACCATTCGAGCAGGCGCTCGCGCGCCACATCCTCGCCCAGTGGACCTTCATCAAGGCGCACCGACATGAGGAACTTGTAGGCTGCGCCCACTGCTCGACCAGGCTTGATGCCAAGAATGGACATAATCTGCGCACCATCAAGGTCCGGACGGATAGCATCCAATTCCTCTTGAGCCGCCAACTGCTCAATCCGTGCTTCAAGCGAATCGTAGGCTGCCGAGAGCCTGCGGGCCTTGTTTTTGTTGCGGGTGGTGCAGTCGGCGCGGGTCAACCGGTGCAAGCGTTCCAGGAGTGGACCGGCGTCGGTGACGTAGCGGCGTACCGCCGAGTCGGTCCACGCACCGTCTCCGTAGCCGTGGAAGCGCAGGTGCAACTCGACCAGACGGGAGACGGCCTTGGTGGTTTCCTTGTCGTACTTGAGTTCCCGCATGCGCTTGGCGGTCATCTTCGCGCCCACCAGTTCGTGGTGGTGGAAGGACACGGTCCCGTTGGCCTCGAACTTGCGGGTTGCTGGCTTGCCGATGTCGTGGAGCAGCGCGGCCAGACGCAACACCAGGTCGGGGCCTGGGACCGGTCCATCAGAGTCGGTTTCAAGGTCGATGGCCTGTTGAAGCACGGTCATGGAGTGGGAGAACACGTCCTTGTGGCGGTTGTGCTCATCCGTGGCTGCCTTCATGCCGGGCAGTTCGGGCAGTACTTGATCAGCGAGGCCGCAGTCAACGAGGACCGTGAGCCCACGCACAGGGTCTGCGGACAGCACAAGCTTGTTGAGTTCGTCGCGAACACGCTCGGCAGACACGATCTTGATCCGCTCAGCCATCTCCACGATTGCCTCGAACGCCGATCCCTCCACTGAGAATCCAAGCTGCCCTGCAAAGCGGGCGGCACGCATCATGCGCAGGGGGTCGTCGTCAAAAGATTTGACTGCCTCGATTGGGGTACGCAGCACTCCAGCAGCCAAATCCCGCACCCCATCGAAGGGGTCCACAAACTCTAGGTCGGGCACTCGGATAGCCATGGCGTTCACAGTGAAGTCTCGGCGTGAAAGGTCCCCCTCGATGTTGTCGCCAAACACCACCAGCGGCTTGCGGGAAGCGGGGTCGTATTCGTCGGTGCGGTAGGTGGTGATCTCGACAACGATCTCCTCTCCTCCATCCCGTGCGAACCGCTTGGCTCCAATGGTCCCGAACTCCTTGCCGATGTCCCACACGGCGTCACCCCACTGGCTGAGCAGGGCGAGGGTCTCATCGGGAGAAGCAGAGGTGGTGAAGTCGAGGTCGTTAGAAGACCGGCCCAGAAGCGCGTCACGTACCGGACCGCCAACGATGGCAAGTTCGTGGCCAGCCTTCTTGAAAACCTCGCCGAGTTCTACAACGGTGGGGTTCATGTGCGCCAGTACGGCGGACACACGCCGCTGCAGAAGATCGAGGGTTTCGGACTGTGACTGGGATGACACGCAAGTCTCCTGGGTAGTGCGCCCTCCACGATGTGAATCGAGTGGGCTGCGCTTGGGTTGGACCGTTACGCAGGCAAACTAGGCTGCCGACCTGACGGCGCCTCGTATGCGAGGCTTAAAACGAACTGAACTTAAAAAGTCTGCCACATCCGCTGACAGATTTGGTGGTGAATGTGGGGGGTCTTACGGGTAGCCGCACCACAAAGTCAGGCAGATAAAGATATGGTTGCAATATGTCCACCAACAAGCGCCCCAACGACCGTACTGCGGTCCCCGCGCCCCCAGGTGGTCACCCCTTGAGGATAAACCCGAATCGCCCGCGCTACGCCCCGGTCGTGCATAACAATCCGTCTGTGAACTCGAGTGATCTTCCCGTGGTTGAGGAAACCTCGGCTGGTGGTCTCGTGGTGAAGCACGAGTTCGGCACGTTCTACGCGGCCGTGATCGCTCGCCGCAACCGCGCGGGTCGGCTCGAATGGTGTCTTCCAAAGGGGCACCTTGAGGGGGAGGAAACGGCTGAGGAAGCCGCGATCCGTGAGATCCAGGAGGAGACTGGAATCACGGGTGAGATTCGTCGCGCTTTGGGCAAGATCGACTACTGGTTCACGGGCGATGATCGCCGCGTGCACAAGGTCGTGCACCACTTCTTACTTGATGCGATTGGTGGTTATTTGACTGTTGAGGGCGATCCGGATTCCGAGGCGGATGACGTGGAATGGATTGCATTTGAGCGGCTACCAGAGCGTTTAAGCTACCCGAATGAGCGGCGCTTGGCCGCGCTCGCTCATGAGTTGCTGCTGCATCGTCGGGCAGAGAATCTGCGCCGACTGCATGCCCCTTCTATGGGTTCGTTCTCGCAAGATGACGAATCGCGGTCATCGGCGGGACAATAGGGACGATGCTCTTACACAGACGAGAACCGATTACAGCAAAGAGTGCACGGTACGTGCACTCTTTTGTTGCTGTGGTGTTGTTCGCGTGCGCCGTGCTGATGGCGGCACCGGCAACGCCGGCGCATTCGCTTCCCGACGAGCCCTCACCCTCGTCCGTCACTCCGGCCTCGTCGTCGCAGATCTTGCAGTCCTACTCCTATTCGAGTGGGATGCCGCTGGCCAGCACCGTGGGAAGGACGGTGGAGCAGCCCGGTTCAAAACGGTCGATGATGGAACTCTCCGAGCTCTCGCCGACTCTGGTCGAGCAGGACGATGAACTGCGCGCCTCACTGCGGGTCACAAACACCACAAGCCAGCCAATCAGCAGCGCAACGGTTCATTTCAACATGACTCGTGTTCGGTTTATGACTCGATCCGGCCTAGACGTGTGGGATGCTCAGGAACTCGAGGATGCGGGCGGCACGCGCCTCATGTCGGAGACTCTTGACGAGGTTCTTGAGCCGGGTAGCACGGCTTCGTTCCAGTTCAAGGTAGATGCACGGCAGTTTGGCCTGCTGACTGGCCTTGAAGGATGGGGTCCGCGCGGTATCACGTTCGAACTCGTGGGGGATGTGGAAGGCCAGACGCAGCGCATCGATGCGTTCTACACCTATGTGCTGTGGTATCCGGCCGCAGATGCGGTTGAGCAGAATCTGAGCGTTGCGACGGTGGCCGCGATCACCGGTGTCACGTCCGATCCATTGGACCCGGATGCCAATGTCGGTCAGGTTCTTGCACAGACCGGATCAGATGAGCGTCTCCCCCGGGTGCTCAAGGCGGTAGAGAACTCCGAGCACGTTGGGCTTGCCGTCGATGCGGCAACGATCCAATCCATCCAGGACGCAGCCACTGTCACGACCGAGGACGAGTCCACATCGGAAGAGGCCGCAGCCGAAACGGTTGAGAGCACTCAGGCTTCGTTTGAGCAGGGAGTGGCAAGCCGCTGGGTGGATGGGTTCCTAGAGGTCGCGCCCAAGCATGAGTTACTCTCCCTTCCGACCTTTGACGCGAGTTTCGCCCCCTACCTCGCCACTGCCGCGGACGTTCCCACCCCGCGAACAAGCGCCTATGGGGCACTCGGAGATCTTTCCTTCACCTCACCCATCGCATGGCCAGTTGCGAGTGACTTCAGCACTTCCGTTCTGAATCGAGCTGCGTCTTCGGGGTATCCCATCACCGTTGCGCAGTCTCAGGTGCTCACCGACAGCGAGGCTGTGTCGTACACGCGCTCGGGTACCTTCAAAACCGAAGAGGACTCTGAGACAACTGTGTTCGATGCGGACGAGCGCATCACCGAGCTCCTGCTCAACCCGGGCACCGAAAACCCGATTCAAGCACGTCAACGGCTCATCGCGGAACTAGCGGTGCTGTCGAAGGAACGACCAAACGAGCACCGCAACGTGGTGATTGCATTGGATCGATCGTGGAGTCCCGATCCTGCAGTCGCGCAAGCCCAGTTGACGGCCATCTCCGGGTTACCGTGGATCCGGACTGCCGGATTGAGCGAACTTGCGGGTCAGGAACAGCCCGTTGATGCTGAACGTGTGACTGTAGCCTCACCGCAGAGTCCCGCATTGTTCGCGCAGGGGGAGTTTGCGCAGTTGCGCGATAACCAGCGAGCTCTCGTACGGTTCGCAACGGTCACTGAGGATCCCTCACTGATCACTGAACCGCACTGGCGTGCGGTCTCGCGCCTGACAAGTCAGGCATGGTACTCAAACACCTCTGAACATGCGACAGCGGTTGCCGCGTTCAACGAGTCTGTTTCCGGAGTCATGAACTCCATCAATATCGTGCCAAGCAGCGACATCAATATGATCAGCACGGGGGCGGAAATCCCGCTCACAGTGCAGAACAACCTGGATCAGGATGTCTCGTTCGCGGTTCAGTTGAGTCCCTCGGACTCACGTTTGCAGGCTCCGACGACTCTCCCCGTGCAGATCACGGCAAGCTCAACGCAGTCGATCCGCATTCCAGTCACGGCGGTTGGTTCTGGAAACGTCGAGGTGAAGGTCCAGATTCTCGACGAGTCCGGCAAGTATGTGGCCACGTCCGGTGTGTTCCGAGTGCGGGTACGTGCGGACTGGGAGAATGTGGGCACGGGCGTGGTCCTCGGGCTTCTCGCACTCCTCCTTGCCGGAGGTATCTGGCGTACGGTGCGCCGCGGTCATTCCGAACGGCGAGTCTCGGCACTGGACTCCAAAGAGGCTCTTGCCCTCGTTGAGGCGGAAGCTGAGGAACGCAAGTGACCGACCGCAGAACACCCCCCCAGCCCGATCCGCAGCGTCCGCAGGGACGGCGTATCTCGTCGCAAAGCTACACCCCTGATGCGCACCCACGTGGGTCGCAGGGAGAATACAGCGTAAGCGAGCCGGGCGGCGGAACGCGCCGTCGGGTGGTTTCCTCCTCGACTCATCCGGCTCCGCCGACTCCTCCACCCACTCCACAGGGTTCTGGACAGCCAGGATCCGGCACGGCAAGTGGGCGTAGGCGAGTCAGTGGCAGTTCGGAGCCTAGCCACCCTGTTGGTGCCTCTCGGGCACCGCAGCCAGAACGTGCCCACCGGTCTGCGGCGGGTTCACGGTCCACATCCAGTGCTGAGGTTGCCGCGGATCAGGGGAACAAGCGTCCACAACAGCAATCCATGGGCAAGAGTTCACTGCTCATGGCGTCGGGTACTGCTGTTTCCCGCGTGCTTGGACTGGTGCGTAACGTCATGCTCGTCGCGGTTCTCGGTGCCACGGGATCCGTCGCAGATGCATTCGATATCGCCAACAAGATCCCCAACATCCTGTTTGCGATCATCGCCGGTGGTGCACTCAACGCTGTGATCGTGCCGCAGGTGATGCGGGCATACAAGTCGAGGAACCCGCAGGAACGCCTGGACAAACTACTGACCCTCGCCGCTGCATCGCTGTTCGGCCTGACCCTGATCCTGACAATTGGGGCCTCCGCACTCGTCAGCCTGTACACAGCCGATTGGTCCGACGCCCAGAAGGGATTGGCCGTCTCGTTTGCGCTGTGGTGCATCCCGCAGCTGTTCTTCTACGGGCTGTACACCCTCCTTGGTCAGGTGCTCAACGCACGCGGACAGTTCGGCCCATACATGTGGGCGCCAGCGCTCAACAACGTGGTCTCGATCATCGGTTTCGGTATCTTCTTGATCGTCTACGGCCCGGTGGCAACCGGACAGATCCAGACTCTCGATGACTGGTCCGGCCCAAGCATCGCTCTCATCGGTATCTCCGCAACGCTTGGCGTTGCATCCCAGGCGCTGATCCTGCTCGTCCCGCTCTACCGCTCCGGCTTCCGCTGGCACATCCGCTGGGGCCTGCGCGGCATTGGTCTACGATCTGTTGGCCGCGTCGGCATGTGGACGTTCCTGACCCTCATCTTGGACCAGATTGGCGTGCTCGTCTTCTCGAAGATCGCGACCGCCGCTCCCCTGGCAGCATCAGATGGCGTGTCCGTCATCGCGGGTAACGCCTCCTACACGCAGGCACTCATGATCTACCTGCTGCCACATTCGCTTGTCACCGTGTCCGTGGCGACCGCTCTGTTCACTGGCATGTCTGCGGCAGCGGCAAAGAACGACACCGACGCCGTGGCCCGACTCGTGGAGCGAGGGCTACGAGTGATTGCCGTATTCACCGTGTTCGCAACCGCGGTGTTCATGGTGCTGTCTGCACCGATCACCAAGTTGCTCATCCCATCGTTGACCGCAGCCGAGGTTGATGTGGTCTCCCCCGTCGTGTGGTCGATGGCGCTCGGCCTGATGCCGCTCGGTGCGATGGTGCTCATGAAATGGGTCTATTTCGCCTTCGAAGACGGCAAGAACGTGTTCTACTTCCAAGTGCCAGTGACACTCGTACTCATCATCGGCAGCTACATCACCACGGCCGTCGCACCAGGCGAATGGTGGGTTGTCGGCATCGGCCTGTCTATGAGCCTCGGCAATCTGCTCTGCGTCCTTCTCCGCATTAACGGCATGCGCAGACGGTTGTCCACATTCGATGTCAGCGGGGTGGTTCGTCTCCACGTGCAACTCATCGTTGCCGCGGCGATCTCTGCCGGTGCTGGCTGGCTCATCCTGAACGTGTGGGGATTCCAGGCAAGCGACTCGATCGCATGGGCTTTCGTGGTCACGGCAATCGTCGGAGTGTTGATGGTCTGTGTCTACGCGCTCATCCTGCAGATCTTCCGCGTGCAGGAATACAACGCACTTCTTGACCCAATCCTCAAGAAACTCTCACGTCGCGCTGGCTGAATCACGCCGATTGCTCGCGTACCATGTGGGATAGAAACACGACGCCTCGAAACCCTTACGCTCACGCCACTGTCAGGAGGAACCAGTGCCACGGCTAGAGCCTGGAACCACCCTCGTTGCCCGCTATGAGGTCAACACCCTTGAGACCTCACCGCGTATAGACGTTGAAAAATGGCGAGCACGAGACAAGATCTTTGACCGTGATGTCAATGTGTACGTACTCGATGATGCAATTGCTCCCGGCGCCATCAAACGGGCAAAGGAAACCGCCCAACTCTCTGTCGAACACATCGCCCGTATCGTCGATGTCATCGACAAGGGTTCCGGCCAACGATACGTCATCACAGAACGCCCCGCAGGCGTCACCACCGCAGCGGCAATCTCAGGTTCTCCGTTCACCACCCGACAGGCCAAGGCAGTCATCGGGACCATCGCGCGCAGCCTCGTCAAGGCCGCGGACACCCAGGGTTTCCGGCACGGTGGCATCACCGCCGACTCCATCTACTTCCACAAGAACACCGCGGTCCTCACCGGCCTCGCACCGCGCAACTTCCTTGGGCTCAATGAGGATATCTCCGACGATGCACTTGCGTTCCAGGACACCCGCGGCCTTGCCGCACTCACCTACTTCATGCTGACGGGGCTCATGCCCAACTACATGACGGAAGAGTCCACTCCCCTCCCACGCCTTACCGGGTTCCTCGAGGACGCGGACGAACATCTTGACCGGTTCACAACCGATCTGCTCAATGGAACCGAAACCGGTATCGCAACCCCGCACGACTTCCTTGAAGCACTCGGGGCCTGGTCGGAATCCGATCTTCCAGAGGTCACCGAGGTGAGTTCGCCCGACGAACCGCAAGATCCTGTTCCCCCGGTAACCTCTGACCCACCGAAACGGACGAGCGCACGTACCGGAGCGTCGGCAAGCGCACCACTACCATCGACCCAACCACCAGCGGTTGTCGCAGGACTGGGTGCCGCCTCGATTGGCGGGGCAGCCGCCGCCCTCGCGGGCAGCGCCGAACTCAATGCAGCAAACCCGCTCGCGGTGACGAGCAGCCCCGATGCGACCGCAGCACGTGAATCGGGCAGACCACCGCGGTTCCTGCCGGCAACCAACGACATCACGCTCGGTGAAACCACCCCGCCACCCGCCGTACCACCACCCGTCCCACAAGAACAGGCGGCCCCGCAAGCCATGGAATGGTCTCAGCCACCAACACAGCCAGCCAAGCACGGCGGGTTCAACCCGACCCCGTTCATCCTCGTGCTGTTCCTTGGAGCAATCATCACAGGCGGCGTATGGGCGGTCAATGCCCTCACGGCCCCCATGGATCCAGTTGTCGTGGCGCCTAGTGGCCGTCCAACCAATCCTGCGGCGGAAGTCAGTGACGAACCCACCGAAACGGAACCCACCGAGGAAATCGTGCTACCAGTCGCGAAGACCGCTCAGGCGCTGGACCCAGACGGTGACGGCAACGAACACCCCGAGCTACAGGACCGCCTCATTGACGGTTCCACCACCCAAGCATGGTATTCACGCACCTACAAGACCGCCGCATTCGGAGGTCTACCCCGGTCAGGAATCGGAATTCACGTCGGTCTTGAGGAAGAATCGACCGTCACATCCGTCCTGATTTCAAGCGCCAACACCGGCGGAAAAGTCGAGATCCGTGCAACCAGTGCTGATGATCCAAGCGGTGGCCAACTTCTCGCCTCTGGCACGATGGACAGCGAAACAATGTTCCGCCTCGACGAGCCCGTCAAAACGGATTCCATCGTTGTCTGGTTCACAGAACTGCCGCTAGACGACACCGGGAAGTTCCGTGCCCGCATCTACGAAGTGACCATCACCTGACCTTTCCGGAATGAATCCAACCCCCACACTGTTAGCCACACTGAACGGGCTTACGCAGCCTATGCCGCACGCGCAAAACACACTCAAAGGAACTCTCACGTGACCGAGACCGCCACCCACGACGTCGTTATCATCGGCTCCGGCCCAGCCGGGTACACCGCGGCCATCTACGCCGCACGCGCAGGATTCACCCCCTACGTGCTTGCCGGTTCCATCACCGCCGGTGGCGCTCTCATGAACACAACCGAGGTCGAGAACTTCCCAGGATTCCCCGAAGGCATCATGGGCCCAGACCTGATGACCAACATGCAACAGCAGGCCGAGAAATTCGGGGCCGTCATCGAATGGGATGACGCGACCGAAGTGCAACTCGACGGACCCGTCAAAACGATCATCACCGGCGGCGGCGAAACCATCACCGCACGTGCGGTCATCCTTGCCACTGGCTCCGCATACCGCGAGATCGGACTCCCCGACGAGAAGCGTCTCTCCGGTCGCGGCGTATCCTGGTGCGCCACCTGCGACGGATTCTTCTTCAAAGAACAAAACATCGTCGTGGTCGGCGGAGGAGACTCCGCCATGGAAGAAGCCACCTTCCTGACCCGGTTCGCTTCCAAGGTCACCATCGTGCACCGCCGTGACGAGCTACGCGCCTCAAAGATCATGGCTGAACGCGCACTGAACGACCCTAAGATCGAATTCGCCTGGAACTCCGAAGTTATTGGCATCAACGGCGAGGACAAAGTGGAATCACTGGTTCTACGCGACACCGTCACCGGTGAAGAACGCCTGCTCGAGGCAACCGGCCTATTCGTCGCGATCGGACACGATCCTCGCTCGGAACTGTTGGGTGGCCAGATCGAACTCGACGACAATGGCTACGTCAAGGTCCAGGGGCGCAGCACCAAGACCAACCTCACAGGCGTCTTCGCCTGCGGCGATCTCGTAGACCACACCTATCGTCAGGCAATCACAGCAGCAGGTTCCGGATGTTCCGCGGCACTTGACGCACAGCACTACCTTGAGTCCCTCGCGGACAACTGATCAGTTCGACACTCACCGGCTTTCATGCCTCGGGTGAATCCAACGGACAGACTGTGGCCCATGTTCTCGTGGGTACACCGCCCGTGGCGCACTGACATGGCAGCAGCCCCATTCACACCAACGCAGTTCTCAGGAGAATGACATGAGCGGTAACACCGTTGAAGTATTCGATGACACCTTCGCCGACGAGGTCCTCGGCTCAGATCTCCCCGTTCTCGTGGATTTTTGGGCGCAGTGGTGCGGGCCGTGCCGCCAGGTCGCCCCAATTCTGGATGAGTTGGCGAACGAGTACGACGGCCGCGTCAAGATAGCCAAGATCGACGTGGATGCCAACCCCGAGACTGCCGCGAAGTTCGGAATCGTCTCGATTCCCACGCTCTACATCTTCAAGGGCGGCGAACTCGTCGAGTCGATCAACGGGGCGCGGCCAAAGCGTGAACTGAGCGAAAAACTCGACGCAGCGCTCTGACTCAACATCCACCAAGACCTGGCTGTGCACGATTCACCACGCGCATAGCCAGGTCTTAGTGCTACCGAGGCACATACAACCATCACAGCACGCGCCTGAAATGATGCGCGTTGATATCCATACGCTCACGTAGATAAAAACGGTGCGCATCATGACGTTGAACTCCCGAATCAAGTTCAATCGAGGCACACCCCAACTCCCGACCACGCCGCATCAACACATGTAACAGCTGCGCACCATGTCCACGTGAACGCGCCCTAGAGGTCGTCGAGAGATCGTCCACGTACAGTTTGCGGATCGCGCTGGTGTTGGCGATGATGCGCCATCCTGCCACCGCCACGCACGCTTCGTCCTGGAAGAGTGCGGTAAACCTCAGCCCCTGCGGCTGTCCCTCGACAAGGACCTGCGTAAGTAGCTCTCGGGTGAGGTGAGGACGCAGTTCCTGGAGCACCGGCAAGACAGCGTGCCACCGCGGATCATCGATGCCCTCAAGATCAATAATCATCCAAACCTCCCAGAGACGACGGCGCGAGCATACGCAGACCATGGTTTCATGTGCCGCCACATGGCTGTGAGCGGGTCTCATGACAGTAGTACCAACGCCCCTCAGGCGTCAGGACTGACCCAACCACATGCCGTGAGGCGAGATACGAGGCCAACTCAACTTTTCGTCGCCAATACAACGGCACGAACAACGCCACCGCCAACTGTGAAGAACTGCGACAGATTGTGTTTCACATTCTGGGTTGATACCTCTCGATGCACAGGATCGCTCGTAAACCGTGGCAAACTGGGATGGTGACCTCGAATACTCCACCCGCACAGGGAACACGTTTAGACCCATGGTTCGGCGCCTACGCGCAGCGCGCACACAACATGCGAGCGTCCGAGGTCCGAGCGTTGTTCGCGGTGGCGAGCCGCCCCGAGGTCGTCTCACTTGCAGGCGGCATGCCCAACCTCGCCGACCTGCCACTCGACGACATCGCCGAACTGACGGCAAAGGTCATCGCCACCGAGGGCATGACAGCACTCCAATACGGCTCCGGACAGGGCCGTCCCCTCCTGCGCGAGAAAATCGTGGACGTCATGCGCCTCGAAGCGATCGACGCTCATCCAGACGACATCGTCGTGACCACCGGATCGCAACAAGCTCTCGACCTCGTGACCCGTATCTTCATCGACCCGGGCGATGTCATCATCGCAGAAGCGCCCTCCTACGTTGGTGCGCTGTCCGTGTTCCGTTCCTATGAGGCAGAGGTCGAGCACGTCCACATGGATGCTGATGGGCTCGTGCCATCCGAACTTGAGGAAAGCATCGTACGACTCAAGGAACAGGGAAAGCGTGTCAAGTTCCTCTACACCATCCCAAACTTCCACAACCCCGCAGGCGTGACGCTCTCGCTGGAGCGGCGCCACCAGGTCGTCGACATCTGTAGACGCCACGGCGTGGTCGTGATCGAGGACAACCCATACGGACTGCTCGGATTCGATAGCGAACCACTACCGGCAATGCGTTCATTCGAGGAGGAAGGCGTGGTCTACCTCGGCTCCTTCTCCAAGACCTTCGCACCCGGCTACCGCGTTGGATGGGTTGTTGCGCCACACGCCGTCCGCGAGAAACTCGTGCTCGCCCAAGAGTCGGCGATCCTGTGCCCCTCGCACGCCTCCCAGATGGCCATCGAAGCCTATCTGTCCAACTATGACTGGAAGAGGCAGATCGAAGAATTCCGCTCGATGTACAAGTCGCGCAGGGACGCCATGATCGCCGCGCTCTCCGAGTTCCTGCCCGACGCCACCTGGAACGTTCCCGAGGGAGGATTCTACGTGTGGGTCAAACTCCCACCAGGCCTCGACTCCAAAACCATGCTGCCGCGCGCCGTCACTGGCCGCGTCGCATACACCCCCGGCACCGCATTCTTCTACGATGGAACCGGCGCTGATCATCTGCGCCTCTCGTTCTGTTATCCCGACGAGGCAACGATCCGCGAGGGCGTGAGACGCCTCGCAGCCGTTATCAGCGCCGAACGTGAATCCGTCGAAATCTTCGGAACCACACCTCAACTAGACGATGTAACCGACGTCGACGTACCAGGACCAGATATCGCATGAGCACCTCACCACACGTAGTCATCCTCGCCGGTGGGCTGTCCCACGAACGCGACGTATCCATCCGTTCCGGACGTAGAGTCGCCGAAGCGCTCCGCGCCGCAGGACACACAGTCGATGTCCTCGACGTCGACGCCAACCTCATTCCCACGCTTTCAGCCTCGCAGCCCGATCTGGTCTGGCCACTCCTCCACGGGGCAAGTGGCGAGGACGGATCACTACGGGACATCCTCGAGCTCCTTGACCTGAACTACCTTGGCACCCGCCCTCGCGAGAGCCGCATCGGGTGGAACAAGCCCGTGGCCAAGTCCGTGCTTAGCGCAGCGGGAATCTCCACGCCACAGTACGTGACGCTGCCTCAGTCACTGTTCCGCGAACTCGGAGCGCAATCCGTCATGGGTGCCGTCGTGTCCAAACTTGGCCTGCCACTCGTGGTCAAGCCAGCCCGTGGTGGCTCCGCTCTCGGCGTGACCTTGGTCAAGGACGCCAGCGCGCTGCCTCAGGCGCTCGTGGACTGCTTCGCCTACTCCGAACTGGCACTCATCGAAAGGGCCGTTTCCGGAACCGAGGTTGCAGTATCCGTGATCGACACCCCTTCCGGGATCGAGGCGTTGCCACCCGTCGAAATCGTTACCGATGGACCCTACGACTACGATGCGCGGTACAACCCCGGGCGGACCCAGTACTTCACTCCAGCACGCTTGTCCGCGGATCTGATCGCTGAGGTTCAGTCCACGGCAATCACCGCACACAAGGCACTGGGACTACGACACATTTCGCGCACCGACATGATCATCGGCGAGGACGGCACCATCTGGTTCCTCGAGGTGAACGTGGCTCCTGGGATGACCGAGACATCGCTACTACCTCAATCCGTTGTTGCAACAGGTTCTTCTCTGGCGGCAGTGTATAGCGGCTGGGTTGAAGCCGTACTCGCAGATACCCCGGCTCCGGAGTTCGAGTCTTCCGTCAGTGCGGTACCTGTTCTTGACTCAGATGCGACGGGACCGGACTCCACACCAGCCTCCAAGTCTCCTGAATTCCCGCTCAGTGATGCCGAGGCTAACGTGATCTCCGATTCCGTTGGCGAATCAATCACTGACTCGGATCCTGAACCGCCCGTCAGTTCGCTCGATGGTGATCCAGTTACGCCCACTCAAGGTGCAACCTCGACTACCGAGTCAGTTACACCGGCTGAGCAACCCGACGACATCTTCGCTGCAAGCAACGAATCCGATCCTACGGCCCACATGCACGGCAACGAGTTGTTCTAGTCCGTATTCTCGATGCCCTGTGAGTTTCTTGCAGCACGCGAGATCATCAGGACCATAGAAAACGCCCTCTGAGGGCCGCTTATCTGCACTGAAGGGGAATCACCCCACCCACTCGCAGAAAACGCCTCCCAGAGGGCGTTTTTACATTCACTTATCTGACATTCTTGGTAGACTCCGTCAGATAGGATCACTTTGCCAGGCATTGTCCACTGGAGGGACACCACGGACAACCAAGATCGAAAAGCATCATGACTTGGCTGCGGGGAACCTTCGACCGCCTAAGAGCAACCAGACAAACCTCAGGAATGCTGAGCCGGCAGACCATCTTCGTCAGGCGCCATAACGGCAAGGATGCGATTCAGGTCCTCAATCGTTGCGAACTCAACGGTGAGCTTTCCCTTGGTCTTGCCAACATCCACCTTCACGCGTGTATCGAAACGGTCCGAAAGCCGTGTGGCGAGACTTTCCGCTGCCTCATTGCGCTGCGCCCGTGCAGCACGCGTCTTCTTGACCGCGGGCTTATCCGAACCAAGTGCAACAGCCTCCTCCGTTGCGCGCACAGAGAGTCCCTCGGCAACGATACGCTGAGCAAGTCGTTCGATCTGTTCAGAGTCAGGCAAGCCAAGCAGCGCCCGCGCATGCCCGGCAGAGAGAACATTCGCGGCAACCCTGCGTTGCACAAGCGGGGGAAGGTTCAACAACCGCAATGTGTTTGAGATCTGTGGACGCGACCGCGCAATACGAGTCGCAAGCTCCTCATGCGTGCAGCCAAAATCATCAAGCAACTGGCGGTATGCAGCAGCCTCTTCAAGTGGATTAAGAGCGCTGCGGTGCAGATTCTCAAGCAGGGCGTCTCGAAGCAGATCCTGATCTTCCGTGACACGGATGATCGCGGGGATGGAGTCAAGTCCAGCTTCTTGGGTCGCCCGCCACCGGCGTTCCCCCATGATGAGTTCGTAACCATCTTCTGCCGGCCGGACAACAACCGGCTGAAGCACACCGATCTCTCGGATCGAATCAATGAGTTCTTGGAGTTCGTCCTCGTCAAAGTTTACGCGCGGCTGTTTTGGGTTCGGCCGAATACTTGCAACGGGCAACTCAGCAAAGTGTGCACCTGGAACCGGTAACAGTTCCACTCCCCCGTCAAGATCTGGCGTTGATGCGGAGCGTGCTGTTTCACGTGAAACATCGGATATAGGCTTTTTGGTTGCCGCCCTGCGAGAGGTGTTCTTCGCCTTCGACGGACTCGCGGACTCCACATCAGCAGAGGTCCGGATACGTGGCGTGGATGTTAGCAACTCCCGCGCTGAGTCAGACATCAAGGACGGACGTGGAGTGCCGCGCCCTGCTGCGTTTTGGTCAGGAAAGAACACGTCAACGGGACGTTCACCCTCGGGAGTCGTGGGAATGAGTGCGCCAAGACCACGACCCAAACCACGCTTCTTTTCTGCCACGATGGATCCTCCATAGTTGTATACATTTTCCGCCGCAGCGGAGTGGAAATGGGTCAGTTACGAACGGCTAACTCATACGCAGCCTGACGATACGCAAGAGCACCCGTCGATGTCGGTTCATAGGTGACCACCGACTGCCCGTAGGAAGGAGCCTCGGATATACGCACCGAGCGCGGGATCGTCGTCTCTAGGGTCTGTTCACCAAAGTGGTCGCGCACCTCTTGAGCAACTTGCTGAGCAAGATTCGTACGCGCATCGAACATGGTCAACAAAATTGTCGATACATGAAGTTCAGGGTTCAGGTGCTGTTGAATCATTGTGATCGTCTTGAGTAGTTGGCTCAAACCCTCAAGTGCGTAGTACTCGCACTGAATCGGAATAAGCACTTCACGCCCCGTCACAAACGCATTCAGTGTCAACAGTCCGAGGCTCGGTGGGCAGTCCACGAGAACATAGTCGAGTCGCGGAAGGCCCGCCTGTTCGCGTTCAAGCACGTACTCATCCACTGCCCGGCGAAGCCTTGTTTCACGTGAAACAAGCGACACCAGTTCGATCTCAGCACCTGAGAGGTCAATCGTCGCGGGGACCACGAGTAGATTCTCAAAATCGGGACACTGAGTTATCGCGTAACTGAGCGGCTCCTCATTGACTAGGACATCGTAGACCGAGGGGATTCCCGCGCGATGGTCCACTCCAAGCGCTGTTGAGGCATTGCCCTGTGGATCGGAGTCAATGACCAGAACGCTCAGTCCGCCCTGTGCGAGTGCCGCGGCCAAATTCACAGTCGAGGTGGTCTTCCCTACCCCACCCTTTTGATTCGCAACCGTGATGATGCGTGTCCGGTCAGGCCGGGGGAACTGCAGCCCTTGCAGTGACACTCTTCTACGGGTATCCTCGGCAAGTTGCACAGCCAGTGGAGTGGACTCATCTACCTCGGGTAGAGACCTGAGGATCTCTTCCACCCTCACTGCTCGCTCGCCAGATCCGGTACTGAGCTGGCTGTGCTGTACTGACGAGTCGGTAGACACGTAAGTCCCCTCCAAAGCTGGGATTGGTACTTGAGAAACGACTACCCTCATTTGATCACCGACCACTGACATTTCACGTGGGATCAAAATGGGCAACAGTTCAACGATACTTTGTGTGACGCCGCATTGCAGTCTTCCACACAACATATCCTTGTGATTATCGTTCGACTCACAACGAAAAGTGGGGTGATGTTTCACGTGAAACATCACCCCACTCGATTGCAACCTCATTCATCGCTCAGGTATTGAGTCAACGGCCTCTGGGCCGACATCATAGGGCAGTCACCATTGGTTGGACACGATGTACCCTCCACCGGAAATCGCACCGTGAGCAGCATGTAGTTTCAAACGATCAACTGGCGCACTTGTGCGTGTTTCCACGCATCAAAATGATTACTTACCCCGTATCGTTCGCAGTACCGTCGTTGTCTCCACGCCAACAATGGTGCCCGCGCTGAGGATTTCAGGTTCACTGCACTTGAACTTGCGCAGAACCTTACGAGCCGGTTCGATCTCATCAGCCACAGATCGACCCTTGAGCAACACCATCTCACCACCGGTACGGAGTAGTGGTAGCGCCCAACGCGACAGCTTGTCGAGCGCAGCCACTGCACGCGCCGTGACCGCGTCCGCTTCGAATGCATCATGGAACTCCTCGGCGCGTCCACGAAGGACCTCGACGTTGGGCAACCCCACTTCTTGGACCATCTCGCTCAGCCAGGTGCAGCGGCGCTCCATTGGCTCGATAAGCTTCACGGACGCTTCTGGAAGCATGCACCCGATAATGATGCCTGGCAGTCCAGCGCCAGACCCGATATCAACGATAGTCCCGGATGAAGGCAGATACCGCACCACGGCAGCAGAGTTCAGGATGTGGCGTTCCCATAGTCGGTCCAACTCGCGCGGGCCGATAAGCCCACGCATCTCGCCTTGAACCGCCAGTTCATCCGCATACGTGGCAACCTTCTCGAATGAGTCTCCGAAGAATTCCACTACCCTCTCTGGGTTGAGTGTCGCGTCCATAAAACTCCAATCAATACACGAGGGTCTGCATGTTTCACGTGAAACATGCAGACCCTCGAGCTACGCAAGATTACTGTGCTGGTGAGATCTCAATGTATCGATCTGGGTCAACACCGTGCGACTCCGAGGAAAGTCCTGCGGCTGTCACGACGTCGTGTACGACTTTACGTTCAAAGGCATTCAAAGGTTCTAGAGCCACCTTGCGCCCTGTCTCCTGGACCTTCGCGATCGCGTTGTTTGCGAGGATGGTCAACTCTGCCTTGCGCCCTGCACGGAATCCAGCGATATCCAACATCAGTCGGCTCCGCTCCCCTGTCTTCGCCTGAACTGCGAGTCGAGTCAATTCCTGGATGGAATCCAGAACCTCGCCTTCGCGCCCTACAAGGTGCTTCACGCCGGTTGGATCATCGGCGACGATCGCGAGTGCAGCACGACCGTGTTCGACGTCTATCTCAATATCGCCATCGAGGTCTGCGATGTCGAGCAACTCTTCAAGATAGTCTGCCGCGACCTCGCCCTCTTCCTCGAGCATTGAAACGCGGCTACGAGAGTTAGACCCCTCGGACTTGGGTGCCATGTTTTCTCCTGTAAAACTCATGAACTACTGATGCAAAAACTATTTCTTCTTCTTGCGGTTCTTCCGCTGCGGCTGCTGGCGTTGTCCACGTGGAGCCTCAATGATGACCGGCTTGTCCTCCTCGAGAACGATACCCTTGGCGGCGGCCTTGCGCGCCTTGCGCTCATTCAGACGACGCTCCGCTTCCGAACCCGGGGTTGGCATGCGGCTAATCGTGTAATACTGCTGACCGGTTGACCAGAGGTTGGTGACAACCCAGTAAATGAGAACACCAATCGGGAAGTTCACACCGGAGATCATCATCATGGCTGGCATCATGTAGAGCATGATCTTCTGAGTCTGAGCCATCGGGCCTTCGAGGGCAGCCGGTGGCATGTTCTTCATCGTTAGCTGGCGCTGGGTGATGTAGAGGGTTGCAGACATCAGAACGATCAGAATCGCTGCGATGACCTTGGTCGTGGGATCGGTCGGCTCGTGTAGGAATGTACCGGACAGTGGTGCGCCAAAGAGGGCCGAGTTCTCAGCAGCTTGCGCAACAGCCTGGTTAATTGGGCCGATCGCGTCGCGATTTCCCTCGGCGATGTTGGAGAGATTGCGCAGGACGTTGAACAGTCCGAAGAAGATCGGCATCTGCAGCAGGATTGGCATACACGAGGCCATCGGGTTCGTACCGTGTTTGCGGTAGAGCTCCATGGTCTCGCGGCCCATGGCTTCACGCGACGCAGGGTCCTGGCGGGTCTTGTACTTCTTCTGAATAGCCTGCAGTTCAGGCTGGATCATTTGCATCGCGCGCGATGCCTTGATCTGCTTGAAGAACAGCGGGATCAGGATGATACGGACAACCAGTGTCAGTCCCACGATTGAAAGTACCCAGGCGGCACCCTCACCGTCGGGGAGACCTAGAAACACGAAGAACTTGTGGCAAAGATACATAATCCATGCCACTGCCCATTCGATGGGGTAAAGAATGTTCATCTGGTTCACTCTCAACTGCGAGCACGCCATGGGTGGCTGCTCTTAAGCCAATACGCAACTGAACTGTGCGCTGTTTTAAGGTTTATTCTTCTTTGGTGGAACGTCATCAACGCCACCGAGGTTCCAAGGGTTACATCTCAGCAATCGCCATGCTGCGAGTCCGGTTCCCTTGAAGACTCCGTGTATTTCAAGTGCTTCAACCGCGTATCTAGAACACGACGGGTAAAACCGGCATCGTGGTCCACTCAGTGGTGAGATGTATCGCTGATACAAACGTATGAGTCCGACCAACGTTCTCTTGGGAACTTCACGTAACCTCACGCTTTGTCCACGACCTTCCCAGAAAACGACAGTACTTTGTCGATACAGGCACCGAAATCGCGACTCAGTTTCGCATGATCAGCCTGTGCGGCCTGTGGTAGTGCTCGCACTACCATCATTGAACCGGCTGGAAGCTGTGACAGGTGTCCACGAACGATCGAACGCAGCCGACGCTTCACAAGGTTGCGGGTGACCGCGTTCCCAATAGCCTTAGATACAACAAAACCGACCAGTGGTGCGTTCTGATTCTCCGCCGTCGCGGCAAAGTGAACGACCATGGTCGATTTTCCTGTACGCACACCAGACTTCACCGTCTGACCGAATTGATCAGATCGGCGCATTCGGTGCGCCGTATTTAGCACCGAGCTCAGGCAGAGAGCTCAGCACGACCCTTACGGCGGCGTGCTGCGAGAATCGCGCGACCAGCGCGGGTACGCATACGCAGACGGAAACCGTGGGTCTTCGCACGACGCCGGTTGTTCGGCTGGAAGGTCCGCTTGCTCACGAGGTACTCCAATAAGTTGTTCTGACATGTCCGTGGTGGACATGAGGCTTAAGTGCATTCCTGCTCTTCGGAGTGATCCTCAAGAGCCCATCACGCCCGGAAGTGCCCCACTTTAGGGCATAGCGAAATTACTTGGAATGGCCTTAAAACGTTACGCCAGAACTTATCTGCTGGTCAATCGAAATGGCAAACTGCAGCCTGTGTCAATGGTCACCATCGTCGGGACTCCCTCGAGGGGTCCGTCGCATTCTTGTCACCCTCGACGGGGTGTCGTGGAACCGGACAGTTGTCACCCACAACTTATACACAGACCCAAACGAGTGCTGTGGATAACTTATCTAGATGTGGAAACTTTGTCCACACTATCACCGTAAAACTACATGAGTGCAACTTACTGATCCCTGTTGATCCCAGAAAACTCGGGTATTAGGCTACGGAGGAGCAGATACCCACAGCCTGTGGAAAACTTTGTGGATGACCAGTTCTGTGGGAGACTTGGTTACCGCTCTCTGGCAGTTTTAATCCACAGTTGTTGAAGGTGGGCTTCCACAGTTGAAACGTAAACACCGTGAGGACTTCATTAAGTGACTTCGCAAGATGAATCCATCGACGCGCTCTGGCAGCGGGTCCTTGAAGTTTTAGCAACCGATCCAGACGTGACGCCCCGCGTCCTCGCTTCGGTCAAGATGGCCAAGGTTCTGGGAATCATCAATGGCACCGTCATCATCAACGTGCAGAGCGAAGTCCAGCGCGACTTCCTGCAAAGTCGGGCCTCTGACGGTGTGGTCGAGGCTCTTTCCCGTGAGTTGGGAACTGAGGCTCGTTTCGCTATTACCGTTGATCCGACGCTCGAGGTAGAGCCTGAGCCTGATCTGACGTTGCCAATCGTTGTGCAAGAACCTGAGGAAGTGGCTCTGGCCACTCATGCCGAGCCCGCTATCGAGGTGCCATCCACTACCGTCCCTGGTGCAGCGAACGACGACAACCGGCTCAACCCGAAGTACACCTTCGAGTCTTTCGTCATCGGCGCCTCCAACCGGTTCGCACACGCTGCTGCAGCGGCAGTGGCAGAAGCCCCTGCAAAGGCTTACAACCCCCTGTTTATCTACGGTGGCTCAGGCTTGGGAAAAACGCACCTGCTACACGCAATCGGCAACTACGTGCTCAATCTCTATCCCAATGCCAAGGTCAAGTATGTTAACTCGGAAGAGTTCACGAACGACTTCATTAACTCGATTCGTGATGAGAAGGCGGGAGCTTTCCAGCGCCGCCACCGCGAGGTCGATTTCCTCATGATCGATGACATCCAGTTCCTCCAGGGCAAAGAAGCCACAATGGAGGAGTTCTTCCACACCTTCAATACCCTGCACAACGCGAACAAACAGGTCGTGATCACCTCCGATCTTCCTCCCAAGCAACTCAACGGCTTTGAGGATCGCCTACGTTCACGCTTTGAGTGGGGACTGATCACCGATGTTCAGCCACCGGACCTTGAAACCCGTATCGCAATTTTGCGGAAGAAGGCTGCCAACGAAAACCTTGCAGCCCCGGATGATGTCCTCGAATACATCGCATCCAAGATTTCCTCGAACATTCGCGAGCTCGAGGGCGCCCTGATCCGTGTGACTGCGTTTGCGAACCTCAACCGGCAACCGGTTGATCTGGCGTTAGCCGAGATAGTGCTCAAGGATCTCATCACGGACGATGAGGCGTCACAGATCACGGCTTCCTCGGTTATCGCACAGACTGCTGCCTACTTTGGCCTGACCATTGAGGACCTGTGTGGCACATCACGGTCACGGGTGCTTGTCACCGCACGTCAGATCGCGATGTATCTGTGTCGCGAGCTCACAGATCTGTCCCTTCCAAAGATTGGGCAGCAATTCGGCGGACGCGATCACACGACCGTCATGCATGCGAACAAGAAGATCACTGAGCAGATGGCAGAGCGACGTTCCACCTACAACCAGGTCACGGAACTCACGAGCAGGATCAAGCAGCAGCATCGTGGTTAATGGCCGGAACAACCTCTCAGACACGCCGTTACGATCCGTCCTGACGAACGAAATGACCAAAATCACCCCATCCACAGCTGTGTATAACTCTGGGGAAAACCTTGGGACAAACAGTCCGATGTTGTGCACAGGGTGAGCCGAATCTGTGGATAGAGAACTGGACAAAATCGTGAATTCACCGGTGCCGCGTTTGATTCACAACTTGTCCCCTTCCACATTCACAACCAAGACTGTGGATAATTCAACGAAAATCGAGGTTATCCACATGATCCACAACCCCTAACACGACTACTAACCCTTAACTTTGGAGATTTCCACACACCTTCAAAAA
Source organism: Timonella sp. (assembly GCA_031979385.1). Taxonomy (GTDB): domain Bacteria; phylum Actinomycetota; class Actinomycetes; order Actinomycetales; family Cellulomonadaceae; genus Timonella. Next base: position 216,460 of record DALZEF010000001.1, read on the forward strand.
GGCTTGGGCCTGAACCAAGCGGTCTCGTGCACGCAAGATCAAATTCAAGCACTAGAAGGCCTGGAAGTTCCGTGAACGACCACTAGACTTGACCTAGTATCCACAGACATATCTGAGCAACTCTGCTCGAGAGGAGTACACATGAAGTTCCGGGTCGAACGAGATGTTCTCGCGGAAGCAGTTACCTGGACCGCCCGTACTCTGCCCAACCGCCCTCCAGCTCCGGTGCTGGCCGGTGTTCGCATCGAAGCGACGAACGAAGGAATACTGAATCTCGCTTCCTTCGACTACGAGGTATCTGCTCGCTCAGAGATTCCCGCTGAGGTCATTGAGCCGGGCACGGTTCTCGTCTCTGGTCGTCTTTTGGCTGAGATCTCGCGTGCGCTACCGAACAAGCCTGTTGATGTCACTGTTGAGGGCACGAAGGTATCCGTTGTGTGCGGCGCTTCTCGATTCACACTTCTGACAATGCCCGTTGAGGAGTATCCATCCCTGCCGAACATGCCTGAGGTCACCGGTGTGGTTGCCGGCGATGTTCTGACTGAGGCAGTCAATCAGGTCACCGTTGCGGCATCGCGCGATGACACCCTTCCGCTGTTGACAGGCGTGCGTGTGGAGATCGAGGGAGAGAAGGTCACTCTCCTGTCCACTGACCGTTACCGGCTGGCGTTGCGTGAACTGGTGTGGAAACCTGCATCTCCGTCGATCTCCACAGTGGCTCTGGTTCGAGCACGCACCTTGAACGATGTTGCCAAGTCTCTTGGAGCTTCAGGCGACGTCAACATTGCTCTTTCGAATGGTCCCGGCGTTGATCTGATTGGTTTCGAGGCGGGCGGACGGCACACCACCTCGCTTTTGGTTGAAGGCGATTACCCACCGGTTCGTCGTCTCTTCCCCGACGAGACCCCGATCCACGCGGTCGTCGCACGTCAACCACTCATCGAGGCTGCTAAGCGTGTCTCTCTCGTGGCAGAGCGCAACACTCCCATCCGTCTGAATTTCTCCGAGGGCCAGGTTGTACTGGACGCGGGTCAGGGCGATGATGCGCAGGCATCCGAAGCACTTGAGTCTGTCCTTGAAGGAGAGGACATTTCAGTTGCGTTCAACCCACAATTCCTACTGGACGGGTTGAACGCGCTCAGCACGGACTTTGTGCGGTTGAGTTTCACTCACGCAAGCAAACCAGTTGAGTTCACGGGTCAGGAATCGCTTGAGGGCGAGGACTCCAAGGAGTACCGTTACCTTCTCGTTCCCATCCGGTTCGCCAACTGAGCGCACATTGCGAATGACAGGGTTGCTATGTTTCACGTGAAACATAGCAACCCTGCGGTTTTGAAGGGATCTGTTTAGGCGTGTACGTCTCGCACCTGTCGCTCATGGATTTTCGGTCCTATGAGCACATCGACATTGAGTTCCACCCCGGTGTCAACATCGTGGTGGGCCACAATGGACAGGGTAAGACCAATCTCGTTGAGGCTGTTGGCTATGTTGCCACGCTCGGTTCACATCGGGTGGCCGCAGACACCGCTCTAATTCGTGCGGGAGCGCAACGTGCGATGATCCGTTCCAAGATCGTACGAGGAGATCGGTCCGCAACGGTCGAGATTGAGATTGTCAACGGCAAGGCCAATCGCGCACGGATCAACAGAGGTACTCCCGGCCGGCCGTCCGATGCACTTGGACTGCTCAAGACTGTTCTGTTTGCGCCCGAAGATTTGGTTCTGGTCAAGGGCGATCCCGATTCCCGCCGTCGGTTCCTCAACGAGTTGATGATCTTCATCTCGCCGCGAATGGCTTCGGTTCTCAGCGACTATGAGCGAGTCATCAAACAACGTTCAGCACTGCTTAAATCCTCGGTTGCGGCAAGCCGTTCCGGCCGCGCGATAGACCTGACAACACTTGAGATCTGGGACGGAAAACTCGCACAACTCGGCGCGAGCATCATGGCGTTTCGTCAGCGCCTTATCGCGGCGCTACGCCCTTACGTACGCACCAGCTACGACGAGGTTTCCATGAGTCAGTCCGTGGCTGAGGTGGAATATGTGTCCTCCGTTTCGAACACACTGTCTTCTATTCACGACGAGTCGGTTTCCGAACTCCAGTCGGTCCAAGACATTGAGAGGGATCTGCTTGAGGCACTCGGCGTTGTTCGTCAGCGCGAGCTTGAGCGTGGAGTTTGCCTAGTTGGACCGCATCGCGACGAGATCGCGATGACTCTCAACGATCTTCCTGTGAAGGGGTACGCGAGTCACGGTGAAAGTTGGTCCTTTGCTCTTGCGCTGCGTCTGGCCTCGTATCGCTTGATGACCGATGGACCGGATGAGCAAGCGGGAACGGACGAACTCTCGCGGTATTGGTGGACCGATTCGGATGTGGACACCGAGCCCGTGTTGATCTTGGATGACGTGTTCGCGGAGTTGGACACGAAACGTCGAACCCAACTGGCGCGTATGGTCTCCGATGCTCGGCAGGTACTCATTACAGCAGCCGTTTTGGAAGACATTCCCCAAGAACTTGGTGGCCGAGTCCTCTATGTTTCACGTGAAACATTGCCTGGCGCGACAAGTACCGTTGTCGTTCCAGACGAGCAGGGCTCCTCCGATCTTGATGTCTATGCGCAACAGATCATTGCGCAAAACAACGAGTCGCGTACACAGATAGAGGTATCTCCCGCTTCAGTGCAGGATGGAACTCGCGATGGCGCCTCCTGAAGCACCTGGCTCGTTCGACCCTGGGGACATGCCCTCCGACGGTCGACCGATCGCGGAATCGCTCGGACTCAAGCCCGCTGGGGAGGTAGCTCGTGAATCTCTCAACCGAGCGAAAGCCGCGGCAAAGGCTAAGGGACTCTATCCAGGCAAAGAACCACGACGTGCCCCCCTCGAACCACAGGTCTCCGGTTCGCGCGCCGGCGGACGGGACCCGCGTACTCTGACCGAAACACTTGGTGCCTTGCTGGCACAACGCGGCTGGAATCAAGACGTCGCCGTTGGCGGTGTCATCGGGCGTTGGCCACAGATCGTGGGAGAGGATATCGCCGCACATAGCACCGCCGAGACCTTTGAGAACAATGTGCTGACCGTGCGAGCACACTCAACGGCGTGGGCCACCCAACTCAAGTTCCTTATCCCCAATCTCTTGAGCAGGATCGCATCAGACATCGGTGACGGCGTTGTCCGTGAAATCCGGATCATAGGCCCCGATGCTCCCAAGTTCTCGCGCGGAAAATTCTCCGTCAAAGGACGTGGCGCACGCGATACCTGGGGATGATCGGAGGATGAAATCCTCTGGCGTGGACCTCATTGTGGCGGGTTGCGCTGGGAACGTGGTTCAACTGCTCCTCACTCACGCAGCCTCCTCCTCTTCCACAGTCGGATCGTCGCGAATGAGGGCCCTTCGTTTACACGTCGTGACACACCCAGTGAGACTTGCAGGTCAAGGCCGGGCGAAAGGGGCGATTAGTCTGCCATTTCACTGTTTGAAAACGCGGAAAAACGGGCCCATCTTGGTAAGATGGTGAGGTAACTCTGGTCGTAGTTTTTCGGCCAGATATCGAGCGAAATCACTGCTATGCCCGCGGTACACGATCCCCTGGGGGATCCGTATGCACCGATGAGTACGCAGGATCCGCATGATGACTAGGAGCACCACCTCTCGTGGCAGAACTCAATAACGAGCCGCAAAATTCACAATCGCTCAACACCGTAGTCCCAAACAACGGCAACTACGATGCAAGTGCGATTACGGTTCTTGAAGGCCTTGAAGCAGTCCGTAAGCGTCCCGGCATGTACATCGGTTCCACCGGTGAACGCGGCCTCCACCACCTTGTCTACGAAGTAGTTGACAACTCGGTCGATGAAGCACTCGCCGGGCACTGTGACCACATTGAAGTCACAATTCTGGAAGACGGCGCTGTACGCGTAACAGACAACGGTCGAGGTATTCCCATTGACATCCACCCAACCGAGGGAAAACCCACCGTTGAGGTCGTCATGACGATCTTGCACGCCGGTGGAAAATTCGGTGGCGGTGGCTACGCAGTGTCCGGTGGTCTGCACGGAGTGGGTATCTCTGTCGTCAACGCACTGTCCACTCGAGTTGAGACCGAGGTCAAGCGCGACGGCTACACCTGGCACCAATCCTTCGCTGATGGTGGCAAGCCGCGAGGAACGCTCCGCAAGGGTGAGGAGACTGAGGAAACCGGAACCACTCAGACCTTCTGGCCGGATCCCGAGATCTTTGAAACTGTTGATTTTGACTTTGAAACGCTCCGTGCACGCTTCCAGCAAATGGCATTCCTGAACAAGGGACTCCAGATCACGCTGACCGATCTGCGCGTAGAGGTAGACACCGAGGTCGACGAGGTGGCTGGTGAGCACGAGGAGGAAATACCAGCCTCCACGGTCAAGACCGTCACCTACAAGTACGACAACGGTCTGTTCGACTACGTCAAGCACATCAACTCCGCCAAGAAGGTGGAGATCGTCAACGATGAGATCATCGATTTCGAATCCGAGGACACCGAGCGAAAGATCTCCGTTGAAATCGCGATGCAGTGGACCTCAGCCTATTCGGAATCGGTGTACACCTACGCCAATACGATCTCCACGACAGAGGGTGGAACCCACGAAGAGGGCTTCCGCTCCGCACTGACCGGTCTGGTGAACCGTTACGCTCGGTCGAAGAACATCCTGCGCGACAAGGATGACAACCTCACGGGTGAAGACATTCGCGAGGGTCTGACTGCCGTTATCTCGATCAAGCTCGGTGAACCGCAGTTCGAGGGTCAGACCAAGACCAAACTCGGAAACACCGAGGCGCGCACCTTCGTTCAAAGCGTTGTGACCGAAAAACTCGGTGACTGGCTCGATGCGCACCCGAACGAGGCAAAGGAAATCATCCGCAAGGCAATGCAGGCTTCGGCTGCTCGTCTTGCAGCCCGTAAGGCCCGCGAGGCAACCCGCCGTAAAGGCCTACTCGAGTCGGGTGGTATGCCGGGCAAGCTCCGTGACTGCCAGTCCTCCAAGGCTGAAGAGTGCGAGATCTACATTGTGGAGGGTGACTCCGCAGGTGGATCTGCTGTTCGTGGCCGTAACCCACGCACCCAGGCAATCTTGCCGCTGCGCGGAAAGATCCTCAATGTCGAGCGTGCTCGTCTCGACCGTGCACTGTCCAACAGCGAGGTCCAGGCGCTCATCACTGCGTTTGGAACCGGAATTGGCGAAGATTTCGATGAGGACAAGCTCAGATACCACAAGATCGTGCTCATGGCCGATGCAGATGTTGACGGACAGCACATCACGACCCTGTTGTTGACTCTGCTCTTCCGTTACATGCGCCCACTGATTGAGCACGGCTACGTCTACCTTGCGTTGCCACCGCTCTACCGCATCAAGTGGTCGAACGCAGAACACGAATACGTCTACTCCGACAAACAGCGCGACGAGACCGTTGCCGCTGGAACAGCCTCGGGCAAGCGCCTGCCGAAAGATAACGGCATCCAGCGCTATAAGGGTCTTGGAGAGATGGATTACACCGAGCTGTGGGACACCACCATGGACCCAGAACACCGCACCCTGCGTCAGGTAACCCTTGATGATGCCGCGGCCGCCGATGAGATCTTCTCCATCCTCATGGGAGAGGACGTGGAATCACGGCGTAACTTTATCCAGCGCAATGCCAAGGACGTTCGATTCCTAGACATCTAACCGGTTAACGGGTGCGCGGCGCTTGGCGCCGCTGCCAGCCGACACGGACACCACGACGAAACCGCTCAACGAGGGAATCGTCGTCAAGTAAAGAAACTAGGAATCAAAAGACTTAACCAGGCGCTTGCGCCGGAGAATGAGAGAGAAAAATCGTGTCAGACGATCAGACTCCAGAAAACGACCTCCCCGGGACCGATGACACCGTGGGCAGCGATGTTATCGTGCACGGCAACATCGAGCAGGTCGACCTCAACACCGAAATGCAGCGGTCATACCTCGATTACGCGATGTCAGTCATCGTGGGGCGCGCCTTGCCGGAGGTCCGCGATGGACTGAAGCCGGTGCACCGTCGCGTGATCTACGCTATGTATGACGGTGGCTACCGTCCAGACCGTGCGTTCTCGAAGTGTTCCCGTGTGGTCGGTGACGTCATGGGTAAGTACCACCCACACGGTGACTCGGCCATTTACGACACTCTTGTGCGACTCGTCCAAGACTGGACCATGCGCTACCCGCTTGCTGCAGGTCAGGGTAACTTCGGATCACCCGGTAACGACCCTGCTGCAGCGCCGCGATACACCGAGACCCGCATGGCCCAGCTCGCCATGGAAATGGTCCGTGACATCGACAAGAACACCGTTGACTTCCAGGACAACTACGATGGACGCACCCAGGAACCATCGGTTCTCCCGGCCCGCTTCCCCAACCTGCTTGTCAATGGTTCCGCCGGTATCGCCGTGGGTATGGCCACCAACATTCCACCGCACAACCTGCGCGAAGTCGCCGATGGCGTGCACTGGTACCTAGCTAACCCCGACGCGACGAAAGAGGAACTACTCGAAGCGCTCATCGAGCGAATCAAGGGTCCAGACTTCCCTACCGGAGCCACGATCCTTGGTCGTTCCGGAATCGAAGACGCCTACCGCACTGGACGTGGTTCAATCACGCAACGCGCAGTGGTCAACGTGGAGGAGATCCAGGGACGCCAGTGCCTCGTCGTCACCGAACTGCCCTACCAGGTTAACCCCGATGCGCTTGCCGCAAAGATTGCTGACCAGGTCAAAGACGGAAAACTCACCGGTATCGCGGACATCCGCGATGAAACGTCCGGTCGTACGGGACAGCGCCTGGTCATCGTGCTCAAGCGCGACGCAGTGGCAAAGGTCGTGCTGAACAACCTGTTCAAGCACACCCAGATGCAGGAGAACTTCTCCGCAAACATGCTCGCGCTCGTCGACGATGTGCCACGTACTTTGTCGATCGATGCGTTCATCCGACACTGGGTCAACCACCAACTCGACGTCATCAGCCGACGTACCGCCTACCTGCTCAAGGAAGCAGAAGACAAGATCCACATCCTGCGCGGGTACCTTCGCGCTCTCGATGCGCTTGATGAGGTTATTGCGCTCATCCGCCGCTCCCCCACCGTGGAGGAAGCACGCGAAGGCCTGATGGAACTGCTGTCTATCGACGAGATCCAGGCAACCGCGATTTTGAACCTCCAGCTACGTCGCCTTGCGGCAATGGAGCGACAGAAAATCCTGGATGAGCACGCCGAACTCGAGGAACTTATCAAGGACTACAACGCAATCCTTGGTGATCCTGCACGTCAGCGCACAATCGTGGGCGAGGAACTCACCGAGATCGTAGACAAGTACGGCGATGAACGACGTACCTCGATCATGCCGTACGGCGGTGAGGTCTCCATGGAGGACTTGATCGCTGAAGAGGAAGTGGTTGTCACGATCACCCGTGGCGGGTACGTCAAGCGCACTCGTTCAGACAATTACCGGGCCCAGAAGCGCGGTGGTAAGGGCGTGCGCGGAGCGACCCTGCGTGAAGACGACATCGTTGAGCACTTCTTCGTTACGACGACCCACCAGTGGCTGCTGTTCTTCACCAACTATGGCCGCGTGTACCGCATCAAGGCATACGAACTGCCAGAGGGTTCACGCGATTCCAAGGGTCAGCACGTTGCGAATCTGCTCGCTTTCCAGCCGGACGAGCGCATCGCTCAGGTCCTTGACATTCGCAACTACGACGATCACGACTACCTTGTACTCGCAACCCGTCGTGGACTCGTCAAGAAAACCCGTCTCGCGGAATACGACACCAATCGTGCGGCCGGACTCATCGCGATCAACCTGCGTGAAGACGAGGATGGAAACGCTGATGAACTGGTATCGGCGCGCGTGGTCGACCAGACCGACGACCTCATACTCGTCTCCCGTAAGGGCCAGTCCATCCGCTTCACCGCAGATGACGACACACTGCGCCCAATGGGACGGGCAACCTCAGGTGTCACGGGCATGAAGTTCCGTGATGGCGACGAACTGCTCTCAGCAGACGTGGTCCGTGAGGGCTCCGACATGTTCGTGGTCACCGAAGGCGGATTCGCCAAGCGCACCGACATCTCCGAATACCGCGTCCAGGGACGCAATGGATACGGAATCAAGGTCGCCAATCTCGTCGAGGAACGCGGTGACCTGGTCGGTGCACTGATCACAGAGGCAGAAGATGAAGTTCTTGTGATCATGGAGAAGGGAAAGATTGTACGTTCCGCTGTTTCCGAGGTGAACCGTACCGGACGAAACACGCAGGGTGTAACCTTTGCTAAACCAGACAAGAACGACCGCATCATCGCAGTTGCACGAAATGTCGAGCGTAACCTCGGCGATGACGAGCCAAGCGACGATGACACCGAAGCGACCACAACCGACGTCGAAGTAGAGAACGCATGAGTGCTCCCAAGAAGACGCAGTCCCAGGGCAACAAGACCAATGCCCCGGCATCAGTGCCACCAAAGCCATCATCTGACGGCAAACCAGCGAGTTTTGCGCCCAAGCCCAAGAACGTCACCGCACCGAATGCGAAGGACGCCGTGGTTGTGGGAACCGGCGCCATCAACACCGCCGACGTCAAACTCGGTGCCTCACAGTCAGCTCAAGGGAAGCTCATGCCCGAAAGCAGCCAGAGCGCAACCTCCCCACGGGAATCCAAAGCAGCACCGGCAAGTGTGGGACCGCGTCGTGTTCGTCTTGCCGTGACCCGCGTGGACCCGTGGTCGGCCATGAAGATGTCGTTCCTGCTGTCAATCGCGGCGGGCATCATGCTCGTGGTTGCAGCGGTCGTTTTCTGGAAGGTTCTCGACGGGCTTCAGGTCTTCACTGAGATCGATGCGATCATCAAGGAGATCCTCGGCGAGAACACCGAAGTCAACGTTCTTCAGTACGTGGAACTCAGCAGGGTCGTGTCTTTGGCCACACTCATCGCTATCATCGATGTTGTTCTGCTTACTGCACTCGGTACCATCGGTGCATTCCTCTACAACGTTGTTGCTGCTCTCGTTGGTGGAATCCATCTCACACTGACTGACGACTGACGCAGAAACATGCGGCTTCACTGGTCGTAGGGTCGTTGCACGCGAAAACACGGCGGCGGGGATGCCCAATCGGTTTTGGAATCCCCGCCGAAGTCGTGTACATTTAATTCTCGTTGCGAGGGAAGATAACCCCCACAACGGTACGGGCCTATAGCTCAGGCGGTTAGAGCGCTTCGCTGATAACGAAGAGGTCAGAGGTTCAAGTCCTCTTAGGCCCACTCTGTACTCACACCCTAGGGAGTCACAATGAAGAAGATCCTAGTTGTTCTTCTCACTGCGGTCGCGGGCTATGCGATCTGGCGTAAGGTTGCCGGAGACGATGGTCAGCGTGATCTGTGGGCAGAGGTTACAGATCCAATCGACTGATTGGTTTCCCATCTGGGGCTATGGCGCAATTGGTAGCGCACCTGCTTTGCAAGCAGGGGGTTAGGGGTTCGAGTCCCCTTAGCTCCACAAGCATGAAAGGCCTGGAACTCGCGTGAGTTCCAGGCCTTTCGCGTTGCCTGGACCCAGGCGGCGTTGAACGTTTATCCTGCTGAACCAGACCTGATGTCTGGAAGCACCATCACGACGGAATCATAGGTCTTTCCGTCCCAGTGGATGATGTCGCGGCGTTCGAACCCCCACTGACTGTAGAGTCCCACGAGGTGTGTTAGTTCGAGCCTTTCCACCCCTGTTGTGGCCCTTGAATTGATGTGTGAAAGTACGCCTGGTCAATGGTGTCCCGCATTGCGGGCCATGTCCTAGATTGCCGACGATCCCACGGTTCCAGCAGCCTCTCCCCTGCGTTTCTGCCGCAGGATTGGCACGAGGCTGAATGCCGAGAGGACTGCGCCCACGATGAGGATCACCCAGTATGGGGTGATGCCTATCAGCACTGCAACGAGCGCGGAACTGAGCACCTGCGGTCCGTTGAGCATCATGTTCATTGCCGCGCCGCTGCGTCCCTGCACCTCCATTGGCAGCTCGGTCTGCTTGATCGTCATCACGACCATCGCCATGATCGGCATGCAGAAACCGAGAGCGACGCTGGCCAGTAGGACCGCGATGACGTTTGGAATGGCGAAGGCGACATAGCCGAGGGTGAACAGTACGAGACCGAGAATCAGGAGCCGGTCGAATCCGAACCGACGCATCAGTGCGGCTCCCAGGAGACCGGCGGCCACAGCCGCAGCGCCTTGAAGCGAGGTGAAGATCGGCAGGGCCTCGGGCTGCAAACCAAGTCCCTGGTCGAGCACCGGGAAGATGAGTGCGTTGATCGCGCCGCCGGCGGTGACCACCACGACGAGTGCGATCAGGTAGGACCACAGACGCTTGCGGGCATACACCTCGGGGAAACCGCGAAGCGAGGTGTTCAACCATGAGCTATCGAAGCGCACGTCGTTCGCGGTCTCCTTGATACCCACGAATTTCAGGAACACCGCACCGAGTACAAACATGATGATCGTGAAGATCAAGATCGGTTGGATGCCCCACAGCGCAAATGCGCCTGCGGCGACGAGCGGAACCACGATCCGGAATCCGTGGTCAATCGAAGTGAATAGACCGTTTGCCGGCCCGAGTAGACGCAGATCGAGGGTGTCGCGCAGCAGACCTGATTGGGCGGCTGAGTTGATGTAGGTGGTGCAGGAGTACAGCACCATGACCGCGTAGACGATCCATATGTCCCCAGTGTCTTGGACGGTGAATAGCAGGAGGATCGACAGCGCAACCAAAATGTTTGACAGTGCCACAAGTCTGATCCGTGAGAATCTGTCCGCCATCATGCCAAACACCGGGGCTGCCAGAGCCGGAAGTCCGATGGCAACGAAGGTCAGAGCAGTGTACACATCGTTGTCTGTCATGGTTTTGATCCAGATCGCAACCGTGAGGAAGAGGGCTGAATCGCCGAGGTTGGACAGTGTCCAGGCGGTGAGTAGCCGACGGAATGCGGGGACCTTGAGGGCTTCTCGAGTTGTTCCGATCTCTGTGGAGCGAGCTTCGGCGGGTGTGGTTACTGAAAGCGCCGGTTGAGATGCTGAGTCAGTGTTGAGGGGTGGATTTTGATTCTCGCTGGTGTCAGGTGCCTTGGTCATGAGTTTTCTTCCGGTGTGGTCGATTCGTAGGCTGAGAGTTCAGGCGTCATGACCAGGAACATTCGAGAGTGACTCGCTCCTTCTGGCCGTAGCGAGGGATCTTCGTTGCGTTTGTGGAATGTGCTCAGTGCCTTCTCGATCACCGACATGAGTTCTTCATGTTCTTGGTCGGTCAGCCAGAGGTTCTGCGCGGTCACGAGGGCACGATTGATCGCTTCTTCCGGGAGGGTGGGAGCGGCTGTGATGAACTCGTTGACCCGAACCGCCAGTTGGGAGATCATCGCGTTGGTTAGCGCGGAGATCGCGGCTGCTTTGGCTGGAGAGTCGGGTTCGAATGAGCGACTGCGATTGGCCGGTAGGACACGCCAAGGCTTACTCTTTGCGTCTGGGGCCTCGGCCTGTTCGATGTACCCGTGTTTGGCGAGCGTGCGCAGATGGAACGAGCAACTTGCAACCGATTCCTTGATGGCCTCGGCGCACTGCGTTGCGGTGGCCTGCGGAACGGATCCCAGAAAGTCGAGGAGTGCAAGCCTGATGGGGTGGGCAAGAGCCTTGATGTGGGCTGGATCGTGGATCGGTTGCGGCTGAGTCATACCTACACCATAAATACTAAAGAAAACTTTAGCAAGACTTCTTTAGAATATTCATTGGCGACGATCCGCTCCGTTCCAGCATCACCCCACTTCCTGCGTTACTGCTCTTGCGCTGGAGCCTGATCAGCCCGAAGGCGGGCTGCGGTCGAGAATATTCGACAGGACTACATCATCGCCACGAAGTCTGAACTAGTGCTTGAGATGGAACTCATAGCGTCTGAGAACGGGTCGGGAAGTCTCCTACGTGCCTGTGAATTGTTCCTCGATCACTCCAGAAAACGCGAGTCAATCCAAGTGAAGAAGTATTATTGCGCTCTTGTCTATCGAGGAGATTCGTTTCCGCTGCTCTCAGACGTTGTTGCCAACAAATTTTCACTATCAAGAAACGATAAACGCTTCCTAGAACTTCAGATCGACAGTTGGATGGAATCGCTGGAGTAGAGTCTCTCTCCTACACCACATCTGACCATCCGGATAGGGTCAACGAGCCCAACATGGCATAGGCTGGAGGAACAACGTTCGTACGGGAAAAGGTCATGCGTCAAACTCCGATCTACTTCTACTCGTCAAAGTCTGGAATGGTGCGACAGTTCGCTCTCGCACTGGAACGTCCTGTCTTTGACCTCACTGATCGTGCTGTACGCACGTCGGTTCCTGACGGGCCGTGGGTACTGCTGACACCCTCGTATAAGACTGGGAATGCTGACAACGACACAGTTCCGGAGCCAGTGAAAAGATTCCTGAGAAATCCGGCCGTGCGCCGCAAGATGGTCGGGATTATGGGATCTGGAAACCGAAACTTCGGTGCGCATTACCAGGCTGCCGCACGTCAGATCGCGAACATATCCGGTCGACCGATGCTGTTTGAGTTCGAACTTCAAGGAACTCAGTGGGATGTTGAGGATGCTCGTGCGATCCTTGAAGAACTCGACCGACAACTCGCTCACGCGCACGGTGAGGAACCAGTTGGTGTCTAACGAGTTATTTCCCACCCGCACCACCGCATCAAACAGCGATGATGCCGGTGGGCGCGTCTATCGTCGGCAATATGAGCCTGCGATGACCGTTGCGGACTTCACGCTCAATCGGCAGGCGGTGCAGCAAAACATTACACGCGCGGCGCAGCGCGCAGGCCGTGCTCCAGAGGGTGTGCGCCTGCTCGCAGTGTCGAAGACCGTCTCACATGAGCGGATGCGCAATGCGCACGCGGCCGGACTAACCCAGTTCGCGGAGAACAAGGTGCAGGAAGCGCACGCCAAGGCGCATGATCTGGCTGATCTTGACGCACGCTGGGTAATGATTGGCCACCTGCAAACCAACAAGGCCAAGCAGGTGGCCGAGTTTGCGCATGAGTTCCAGGGCCTCGACTCGGCTCGGATAGCGGTGGCGCTTGACCGGAGACTTCAGCAACTTGGTAGGTCGCTCGATGTGTTGGTTCAGGTCAACGTGTCTGGTGAGGCCACTAAATCCGGTGTGGAGCCTAGCGAGGTTGAAGTGCTGCTCGGCGAGCTCAAACACTGTGACGCCCTGCGGGTGCGCGGGTTCATGACGATCGCCAGCCACACCACCAATGAGCAGCAGGTCCGCAACTGCTTCCGGGGCTTGCGTGACATTCGGGATCAGGCGCAGCAGACCGTTGAATATCCAGAGCTACTCACCGAACTGTCGATGGGTATGTCCGGGGACTATGAGATCGCTATCGAAGAGGGCTCGACCGTCGTCCGCGTGGGCAGCGCCCTATTCGGGTCGCGTTACTACCCCGCCTAGCAGGACAATGCGGGCGAGGCGCGACTGTCTACTTGGGATGTCCCATAGCCAGCGTTCCCGCTACTTGGCTGCGAACCGCACGTTCACCGAAGCGCTTACCACGACATCTTCAGGTCGAGCCTCAAATGCCGTATCGCTATGGATGGGTGCGGCACTGCGTATGAGCATCTTGCCCTCGAATCCCGCACCCGAATCGGACATGAGTCCAATGTCCGCGATTTCCTCATAGGCGATGGATTCGATTCCGGCAGCCCTCGCGTAGGTGAGGGCCTTGTCGTATGCGTTCTTGACCGCCTTGACGCGTACGGTATCGATGGCTTCCTGCAGTTGCGGCTTGGACAACTCCCACGCCACGTCCTGTAGTTGCACATGCTCGGTTCCAGCAACCGCCTCGAGCAGGCTCGCGAGGGCCGTGAAATCGGTGAAGGTTATTCGATAGGCAACGTGCGCCGTGTAGAGCGGTTCACCGGGGGTGCCGTCGTTGGTCCAGGGTCGGTGGGAGGATAGCGTGAGGGGGTTGCGGGTCCAGTTCTCGACCGCTCCGGCAGTTTCGTGCTGTGCGATTGCCGACGATACGGCGTGGCTGGTCTGTTCGGCCCACTGTGTGGCGGTGCGTACGTTGGGTGCTTCCGCGGTGACCACTATGGGTAGAGTGGCACGGCTGGGTGCGTGGCGGGATTCGGCTGATCCGGTGACGGTGATCTTCATGTCTCTCAGCGTAGTCACGTTTGGGTGTGCGGGCTCATCCACACGGGGATATCCCCCTGTGGATTGCGTGGAATACAACGCCTCCCCCAGTGGTTCTCGTGAGGGAAACCAGCGTCAGAAAGAAGAGCACATGACCGACTACGGCCAGGAACTTCAGTTCGGAACGTTCATCACGCCCACCAATGCCGACCCGATGCATGGTGTCGACCTTGCCGTCCGTAGCGAGCAGGCTGGTCTTGACCTGGTGACGTTCCAGGATCATCCTTATCAACCATCGTTCCTGGACACGTGGACGCTGCTCAGCTTTGTGGCTGCACGTACGGAGAAGATCAAGATCTCGGGGAATGTCCTCAATCTGCCGTTGCGACCACCGGCGGTTCTGGCCCGGGCGACCGCCTCACTCGATTTGTTGAGTGATGGACGCTTCGAGTTGGGTTTGGGCGCTGGAGCGTTCTGGGACCCCATGGTTGCTATGGGCGTTGACCGGCTCACGGCGGGACAGAGCGTTGAGGCCCTCGACGAGGCAATCGACCTCATCCGGGAACTGTGGGACACCGATAAGCGCGAACGTCTGACCTTCACCGGTGAGTATTACCAGCTCGATGGTGCAAAACGCGGTCCCGCTCCGGCACACAGGGTGGAGTTCTGGCTAGGTGCGCTCAAACCCCGCATGCTCAGACTCATCGGACGCAAGGCAGACGGCTGGCTGCCCTCGCTCATGTACTTGTCCTCGCACGAGGATCTGACGGGTATGAGCCAGATCATCGACAAGGCTGCACTCGATGCTGGCCGCGAGCCCCGTGAGATTCGCCGCATGCTCAACGTCGCGGGGAAGCTCGTGCCCACGGACACTTCGGAGTTCCTAGCGGGAAGTCCGGAAAAGTGGGCGAATGATCTAGCCTTCCTGACCCGCACGTACGGTACCTCAACCTTCATCCTCGCCTCCGATTCAGGCGACTTCATCGACCTGTTTGGACAGGAGATCGCGCCGCGCGTACGCGAGATCGTGGGAAACGACCGCGCCAGTAATTAAGCCCTCCCATACCCCGTTCCACGAGCGCACCACACGAAAAGCACACGAGAAAAACATGGACTACGGCCACCCCCTCACCTTCGGCGTTCACCTGAGCCACCCCACCCGTCAAGCGGTAGAAACAGCTGCGCTCGCAGAAAGACTCGGGCTGAACTATCTCTCCATTGGTAGCGGCTCCATCGACGGCAGTGAAATCGGCGAGGATGCACACCTCGAACACTGGACGCTGGCCAGCCAACTAGCGGCCCGCACAGGTTCGATCATGCTGCGCACTGCGCCACAATCGGGGGCGAACCCCGTGGTCATCGCCCGTTCGGCAGCAAGCCTCGACTTACTCTCCGGTGCACGCACTGACCTTGCACTCCCCCGGCTAAGTGGCACGCAACTCGACGAACTCACCACGATCCTGGGTGGGATATGGGACAGTGGCACCGAAAACCCACTCACATTCCACGGCAGGCACTACAGTATCCCCGCAGCGCAACGCGGTCCCGCGCCGGCACACCGGATTCCCCTCTGGGCTACCGGGATTTCCGACGATTCCTTATGCGCCGCTGGGCAGCTCGCGGACGGGTGGGTGGTCCAGTACGCCGACCTACCTGCAACCAGCGCAGAGTTTCCCGCTGCGTTGAACGCCCTGAACGACCTCGCCCGCGAGGTCGACACCCACGCAATTACCGCGGGACGTGACCCGAGGGAAGTACGCCGCCAGGTCGTCGTCAAGCAGGAAGACCTTCTTGGATTCGTCGAACGAGACCTGCATGCTGCGAGAGCATCAGTCTTGGCGCTCGCGGATGCCGGATTCGCGGAGATGCTGTTTGAAACCACCGACTCGGATCTTCTGACCTGGATCGCAACAGACTTGGCACCAGCAGTCGCGGACCGTCTCGCGCAGGTGCGGGCGGAAGCCGGAACTAGAGTCGGGGTCACGCGCAATGCGGGCGTGCGCGCACGGCGCGTGGGAACTATCGACTATGATTCCATGCCGGCTCGGCTCCAACAGATTGCGATCGAGCCGGGTGACCCTCACCATGCCCACCATCGCAACACGTACCTGCGTGGTGGAAACCCGGGCGTTGTTCTGCTCGCCCGAGACACCCAGGACGTACGTGACGCCGTAACGTGGGCCGCCAGCCAAAACGTGCCGTTCGCGGTGCGCTCGGGAGGACACGGGTTCTCTGGCCGTTCCACCAACAATGCGGGCATCGTGCTCTCGCTGCGCGGACTACGAGACGTGACCGTGCTGGACCCAGAAGCGGGCCTCGTGCGCGTGGAACCCGGTGCTCAATGGGCTGAAGTGGCTCGTGCCCTTGAACCGCACGGCCTAGCGATCAGTTCGGGCGATTCCGGAACCGTTGGCGTTGGTGGACTCGCAACCGTTGGCGGAATCGGGTTCTTTGCCAAAGAACACGGACTGACCATTGACTACATCGAAGCGCTCGAGATAGTGACCGCCTCCGGCGACGTCGTGCGGGCCAGCCGCACCGAGAACCCCGAACTGTTTTGGGGCATGCGCGGCGCTGGACCGAACTTTGGCGTGGTGACGTCCTTTGAGTTCCAGGCCCAAAAGACCGGGCTCATCGCGCACGTTCAACTCGCATTCCAAACCGATGACCTCGCCACGTTCCTGTACGAGTACGGCCAGGTTGTTGAGGAGACACCGGACGACACCACGCTGTTCCTGCTCACGGGTGGCGCACGACGAGGCCAACCCAGCGTTGTGCAACTCTACGGCGTAGTCAACAGCGCGGACCGAGACACGATTTTGGCGCGACTCCAACCGTTCGCCGACCTCGGACAACTCGTGAACCAGCAGGTGTACCTGACCACCTATGCCGGTGCCATCGGTGAGCCGGCAACCGGAGCGCAACACGGACACGGCGAACCACTCAGCCGAGCTGGCGCACTCCCCCACATCACGCGCGAAGCAGCCCACGATCTGGCCGGACTCATCCACGGCGGACTGACCGGATTCTTCCAGATTCGAACTACAGGAGGAGCCGCAGGCGCAGTGCCCGAGGACGCAACCGCCTACTCTGGACGAGCCAACACCTTCCACGTGGTTGCGCTCGGCAACAACAGGGCACGACTTGAAGCCGCCTGGTCTGGGCTGTCCCGACACTTCACCGGGTACTATCTCAACCTCGACACGGACACCAACCCGGAACGCATCCAAGGCGTGTTCAGCGCGGAGAAGTGGGAGCGGCTCGTTGCGCTCAAACGCGAATGGGACCCAGGAAACCTGTTCAACGACAACTTCAACATCGCGCCCTAGGTTGAGTGCACAGGCAACCGGCTCGTCGGGAAGGGAACTGCCGCGAAGTAGCGCCAAACCTCTTCGAAATATGCCAGTATGAACTATGGCCTTGAATCTGCGTGAAATCTACGTCGACCTGCACGAAAACCCTGAGCTTTCCTTCCAGGAATACCGGACTGCGGCTATCGTGGCGGACCATCTGGAGCAACTCGGCTACGAGGTGCACACCGAAATCGGTCAGACGGGAGTCGCCGGGATTTTGGTCAACGGCGACGGTCCTGTCGTGCTGCTGCGCGCCGACATGGATGGTCTTCCTGTTCACGAGGAAACCGGACTCGACTACGCGAGCAAAGCCCGTGCGATAGACCGCGATGGAAACGATGTTCCCGTCATGCATGCATGTGGCCATGACGTGCACGTCACCGCCCTGTTGGGAGCAGCGGAACAACTTGCGGAGACCACCGATGAATGGTCGGGAACCGTTGTGCTCGTGTTTCAACCCGCTGAGGAGGCCGGTGGTGGGGCTCAGGCGATGGTCGATGACGGTCTGTTCGAGATCGTGCCCAAGCCCGACGTCGTGCTGGGCCAACATGTCGCTCCCCTGCCAGCCGGGATGGTAGCCGTGCATCCAGGGGTTGCCATGGCCGCGGCCGACTCAATCGACATCACGCTTTACGGCGTGGGTGGTCATGGGTCGCGTCCAGAAACCACGGTCGATCCAGTCCTCATGGCCGCCTCGCTCACACTGCGGCTGCAACAGATCGTGTCCCGTGAGATTGCCTTCACCGAACAGGCGGTTGTTACGGTTGGGCAGATACACGCAGGCACCAAAAACAACATCATCCCGTCCACGGCTAAACTTGGCCTTTCTATCCGCACGCTAGATGCAGAACTGCGAGAACGCGTGCTCGGCGCTATCGAACGCATGACCAACGCAGAGGCGGAGGCCTTCGGCGCACCAAAGCCACCCACGATTCACAATGCTGAGTCCTTCCCGCTGACCTACAACGATCCGGAGTCAACCGAGAGGTTCACCGAAGCACTCGGTGAGGTGATCGGAACCCAGCGTGTCATTGGGGCCGGGGTCATCTCAGGATCGGAAGACGTTGGCGTTCTCGCGACCGCTGCGCAGGTGCCTCTCGTATACTGGTTCCTCGGCGGTGGGGATCCTGCGCTGTTCGCTGGGGTAACCCATGAAAGTGGACTGTCCAGCGATATTCCGTCCAACCACTCACCTCACTTCGCACCCGTCATCGAGCCCACCCTCAGCACGGGTGTGCTCGCTCTGGTCAGTGCCGCACGTGAATGGCTTGACTAGTATCGCTTGAGATGAGCGACGATACGGCTGGTCACATGATCACGTTACGGAGTCTGCATGGTGGGTTGCGCACCCAAGCGCGGCATGCGCGCTTGCCCGGTACAGAACCTCCGTGAGTTGAGGCTGGGAAGTAACCGGCTCGTCGGCAAGATAACCAACACAAACACCGGGAACCACAATGGTCAATGTTCTTCTCTTCTGCTGGATTGGGCTGTTTGTCCTCGCGGGAGTCGGATTCCTGCGCAACCGTACGGCGCTGCGCAATGTTGTGGTGCTGTTCATGGGCATTGGCGTGTTGTTCCTGTGGGGTGGGCTGAGCGTTAATTCGAGCCTCTTCTTTGCCCTCTTCGTGTTCCTCGTCATTCTCCCTATCGTGCTCTCACTACCGATACTGACCCTTGCGCTGCTTGCCAACGGGTTGGTCATGTACCGGCGCGAGGCACGGACGCTCGGCAATCTGCTGTCGCTTGTTGTGGGGCTGGTCATCGTTGCGATGATCTGGACCATGAATGGAATATTCGGCTCTGGGTACGTGAATCTCTATCTTGGGTGGGGCTGGATTTCTGTCGCGATGGTGCTTGGCTACTTTGCCGTCGCGTTTGTTGTGTACCTCGTGGCCTCATGGTTGTACTCGGTCGTTCCAACCCGGATCGTGCCGGAGTACGGAATCGTGCTTGGCGCCAGGCTTATCGATGGCAATGTTCCGCCCCTGCTGCGTTCACGACTCGATCGAGCGATCGACCTCTACCGTGAATCTGAGGCTCAGGGCCGCACGCTCACCCTCATTCCAAGCGGCGGTCAGGGCGAGGATGAGGTCAAGCCCGAGGGCGTGGGCATGGCTGAATACCTGTACGCGAACAACATCCCTAGCGAACATGTCATCGTCGAGGACAAGGCCATCAATACTCGCGGAAACCTCACCATGTCCCGTGAACTCATGTCACGCCCGGACGCCCCCACGGCTATCATCACAAACAACTATCATGTGTTCCGGGCCGCGCTGCTTGCCCGCCAGCTCGGCATGAAAGCGCATGTATATGGAGCAAAGACCAAGTTCTACTATCTACCGAGTGCGATCATCCGGGAGTTTCTCGCGATCATGGTGCAGTACAAGTGGGTGAACCTGCTTGTGGTGCTCGTGGTCTTGGCTGTGGGCATGGTCGGTCTGGTCGAATCCGCCCGGGGCAACTAGGTTAGATCACTCGCCAGTCAACAGGGGCCGTGCCCATCTGTTGGAGCAGTTCGTTTGTGCATGAGCCCAGCCTGCGTCGATCAAACCCTGTGTGGTGGGGTCATTGAGGCTGCTGGGCATGGGACTCCCCGGTAGTGATGATTGTTCACTACGAGATTACTAGGCGGGAACCTCAACTCTCTCGGTTTGCACGAAGAGGCCGATGAGTTGCTTTTTCACGAACCGGCCCTTGAGTCTTGCCTCAAGGAAATCCTGGTAGACCGTGAATGGGACACGGTGGAACACAGTGATGTTGCCTTCCTTGTCCTTGATGTGCAGCTCTGATTTTTCCTTGTCGTATCCGGCGGCAACGATGTCGCGTGATGAGACTGAGTTAAGGCGGACCATATCTCTCTCCTTTGAGAACTTCTTGGAAGAAGCGGGTGTCGCTACAACCCTGTAGTGAACGAAATAAATGTACCCACTTGGTAAGTGTTCGACAAGGCCTTGTCTCACCTGTTGTGTACGGTGCTGCATTCCGTTTGCTTGTGGTCACCGGCGCGAGACCATGGTGCTGTACCACTCGATGGGCTAAAAATGGTCCGGATACCCCAACTTTTTGTGTATATCTGGACCAAAAACAGCCCATCGGGGTGGGCCTCCGAGTACTCGACATCATAATTACTTGACGCTTCAACTATTCAATGAGATGGTTGAAGGGTCAACTAAATGATGAGTGGTGTCGTAACACCGCATCACGCCGTGCGTCACCGAGGGATCAAAATGCCAGAAAAAGCCAATAGCAACACCGTTGAACAGCGAGAATTTTCGGTACAGACACCACGTACCCCTGAGAGACATGTCTTGTCTGCGCAGGATCTACTATCCAAAGACCTTGATATGGATGCGGTCACGCTGTACGTGCGCGACATCGATAACATGGTCGATTTCTACACAAAGGTCATCCGCCTCAGTGTGTTGACCTCCGACGGGCACCTGTCTGCAGCACATGACAAACGCGAGGGTGTGGTCACGTTAGGACGTGGAACGACGCCGATCATGGTGTTGCGTCACGAACCTGATCTGCCATTTGCGCAATCACGTCAGGCAGGCCTGTTCCACACGGCAATCCTGTTCGAATCGCAGGCAGCATTGGCCGCTGTCGTACTCAGCGTTGCTCAGAATGCAGGAACCCTCTACACAGGCTCTGCAGATCACCTCGTCTCCGAGGCCTTCTACCTCAACGATCCAGAGGGTAACGGCATAGAACTGTACTGGGATCGACCTCGTGACCAATGGGCGTGGAATGGATCAACGGTTGTGATGGACTCGCTGTGGCTCGACCCCAACGCATTTGTACAGAAGCACGTGACCGATAAAGCTCTGGCCACACCAGAGGAGGATCAGGCAAAGGTCGGGCATGTGCACCTTCAGGTCGGCGACACGCGCGCTGCTCGGGACTTCTACGTGGACACTCTAGGCTTTGAAGCCACCGCAGAGATGCCGGGTGCGCTCTTTGTCTCCGCCGGTGGATACCATCACCACATGGCTATGAACACGTGGCACTCGCGTGGAGCCGGACCACGTGCCTCTTCGCTTGGCCTAGGAGAAGTCTCCATCCTTGTGCCCACCGATGATGAGGTTCAGGCACTTCAGGATCGGCTGAAATCGAGGCGAATCGCCGCCCGCCATGATGGTGTGGCGTTACGGTTCGAGGACCCGTGGAAGAATCAGATCGCCGTCTCGGTCAACTAGACCCACCCTCTCGTGTGCGCTCTATCCAATAGCGGAACTAGAACTCCGGCCAATGCTGTTCAAGCCTCAAGAGAATGAACTCCACCTTGGTGTCCATAATCGTGCGGATAACGCTCTCGATCCTCGTCGTGGCCGCTGGATGAGCGAAAACGGCTCGATCAACCGCCACATTCGCCTCGAGGGTGTCGTCAAACAGATATACGTCTTGGAAGACCATTGAGAGCTGCCCCATCAACTGTTCCGTGGTCTGCTCGGTCACTGGAGTGCCACCAACCAACACTGTCCCGGAATCAACTCGGAGGGTGAACGTGAGGATCAGGATCGTGATCCAACGATTGACCTCCTGGGCGTTGAGTGTCGTGTCAGCGGTCGCAGCAGCAAGTAGGAGGGCACCGATCTTCACGAGTGAGATGTAGGGGACGACAGCCAGGATCGCCGAACCCATGGCCAGGACACGACACGGTCAGCCGTTGGCAACCAGGCATACATGACTCGATAGGGTTGAGACATGAAGAACCCCGAGGACATAATTGGCCTGTTCGCTCATGCTTGGGCGGACCGCGATGCGCAGGCACTCGCGGGCCTGTTTGCCCAGGATGCAGAGTTCGTGAACGTGGTTGGCCTGTGGTGGCACGACCGTGAGGCGATTCGAGTTGCGCATGCCTATGGGTTCGACGTGATCTTTGGGGATTCGACTCTCAGCTTTGTCGAGTCTCGGTCCCGGCGGATCGGCGATTCCGCGGCAGTGGTACACGGCAAGTGGAAGATCACGGGCCAGGTGGCCGCAGATGGTTCAGTGGCCGGTGAACGGTGTGGGATCTTCACTTTTGTGTGCGAGAAGCTCCCTGCTGGTGACTGGCAGGTCGTCGCCGCGCAGAACACCGACATCATTCACAACGCCGAGTCGATTGCCGTGATTGACGGGCAATCCGTTCCGAGCGACTACCGGTAGAACGTCAACCGTCCAGGCGCTTACCTGCCACTATGACATCGGAGCGCTCATATCCCAGCGCATCGTAGAATCCCAGGGCCGTGGCATTGTCGCTGCGGACCATAAGTTGCACTTTTACGCAGCCCTGCGCCGCAAGGCGACGTTCCGCCTCGTGGACGAGTTTGCTTCCGAGTCCGTTACCCCTGTGTTCGGGCGTTACGGCGAGGTAGTACAACCATCCACGGTGTCCGTCGAAACCGCTCATGACCGTGCCTGCGATATGCCCTGGTGTGTCGGTTGCGACGAGGAAGTTTTCAGGCCACGTTGTGTGTGCGCGTTCGATATCGATGGCGGGGTCGTTCCACGGGCGTGTGAGTCCGACGGCGTTCCAGAGGTTGATGACTTGTGCGGTATCGGCGGGCGCGAACGGCCTGAGGTGAAAGTCCATGTCCTCATCGTGCCAGACGGACGATGACGCGTGGTGAGCCTTTTAGTCTTATGTGCGGGACAGGGTGCCCGGATGGGCACTACTCGTCCGTGCAGATTTCCGACGAGTCCTGCATTTTTGCCTCGCTCCTACGGCTGGTGTTTGTACTGGTGAGGGTCGTGTCTTGCGTTTGACGCAGTGAAACAATGTGACGGCGACCACTAGAATACGGGTACTGCTATCCATTGGTAGGAGGGTTGTTTCTCCAGTTTTTCACCCATAATCGAAACTATACAATTCATTTGTTAGCAAGGCTAACAAATGAATTCACAGCGACGTGGATGGAGAGACGATGAGGTTATCGTGGAAGAAAAGGGCGCTCGCGGCCGTAGCAGCCGTCGGGCTCCTCGCAATGGGTGTTTCCCCTGCCGCGCAGGCAGCCGACACCTCGAACACAACGAACAACACGCGCCAATGGCTTACGGGCTATTGGCACAACTTCGACAACGGATCAACCCTGTTGAAGCTCAGTGACATCCCAAGCGCATACAACCTTGTTGCGGTCGCATTCGCTGAGAGTCACCCGTCCATTCCCGGTGGAATCGACTTCACGCTTGAATCCGCGGAACTTGGCGGATACAGCGAAGCCCAGTTCAAGGCAGACATCAAGGCAATTCAGGCCGAGGGACGCAAGGTCATCATCTCGGTCGGTGGCGAGAAGGCACACGTCACCATCAACACCCCAGCCCACGCCAAGAACTTCGCCGACACCGCGTACGACATCATCACCGAATACGGCTTTGATGGAATCGACATAGACCTCGAACACGGTGTGCACGCAGAGTCGCTGTCCACTGCTCTGCACGACCTCCACAACCGTATCGGCAACGAGCTGATCATCGCGATGGCCCCGCAGACCATCGACTACCAGGCGACCTCGATGCAGTACTACCAGTTGACGCAGAAGATCAAGGACATATTGACCATCGTCAACGTCCAGTACTACAACTCCGGCGGCATGATGGGCTGCGACCAGAAGATCTACTCCCAGGGAACCCCACAGTTCGCTGCGGCTCTTGCATGTATCCAGCTCGAGATGGGTCTGCGTCCGGACCAGGTTGGGCTTGGATTCCCATCCGTTCCACGGGCAGCCGGTGGCGGATACATGTCCAATGCCGATGTTGTGAGGGCCGTTGACGCACTCGAACTGGGAACCCCTGTCGGCGGATTCACCGCACCACGCGCCTACGGCCCGATCGGTGGCGTTATGACCTGGTCAATCAACTGGGACGCGACCAACAACTACTCGTTTGCGCAGGCAATGGCCAATCGCCTCAACCTCGGCGGTGAATGGGTGCCACCGACCGACCCTGTCGATCCAGATCCTACCGATCCTACGGACCCAACTGATCCGGTTGACCCCACCGACCCAGTCGATCCAACTGACCCCGTTGACCCAGGCGAGTGCCCGGCCTGGGTGAGTGGACAGGTCTACGTTGGGGGAGACACGGTTACCTACAACGGCGCCACTTACACCGCCAAGTGGTGGACCAACACCGATGTTCCGGGTGCCTCGCCGTGGGGCCCATGGGCAGCGGGCGGTTCCTGCAACTAAACATAGAGACAATGCGGCCCGACGCCCTCGTGCCTCGGGCCGCATAGACCTCACCGAGTAGCCGCTCGCATCCTATTCGGTGAGGTCAGCACCGAGGCGTCACAAGAGGCGGATCACGATTGGGCGACCCAGCACATGCTGGGTCGCCCAATCGTGCATTCATGCAGGTGGACTGTCTGCTTTTCTGACAGACTGTCACCCCATACGTCCCAGACGCGGTGGGAGAATGGTGGCTAGGGTGAGATGAGATTGGATGCTCGAGCCGCAGGAGAATGTGTGATTACCCGCCCACCCGCAGTCATCTTGGTCAACCTTGGCACGCCCGAGGCCCCAACCGCGTCGGCGGTGCGTGGTTACCTGAGGGAATTCCTCTCTGATCGGCGAGTGGTGGAGATGCATCCCGCACTGTGGCGTCCGATCCTTGAGGGAATTGTTCTGCGGGTTCGCCCAAAAGCCTCGGCGCATAAGTATGCGACTGTTTGGCAGGAAAATGGCTCACCGCTCATGGTGTACTCGCTGCAGCAACGTGATGCCGTTGCACGAGAGCTTGACGGTATCGCTGATGTCTTTGTTGCGATGCGATACGGAAAGCCTGCTCTCTATGATGAACTGACTCGTTTGCACGAGTTCGGCTATCGACAGGTCTTGATCGTTCCGCTCTATCCCCAGTACGCAGCGTGCAGCGCGGGAACCGTGTTTGACGAGGTGTATCGCTGGGGCCTCAGATCTCGTGATCAACTCGAGATTCGCACGATCCGATCCTTCCCGACCGATGCGGGATACGTCGATGCCCTCAGCTCAGCACTCACGGATCATTGGGAAGAGGCTGGTCGACCCGACTTCAACGCAGGGGACAGGGTCATCCTGAGTTATCACGGCATCCCTCAGGCAATGCACGGTGCGGGCGACCCATACAAACATGAGTGCGAGGCGACGCTTCAGGCCCTCGCGACGGCCCTCGGGATTACCGTGGTTGATGCGGAAGGCGACAAGGGTGGTCTCGCGATGACCTTCCAGTCCGTATTCGGTCCGGCAAAATGGCTGACGCCAGCCACAATCGACACGATGGATCTCCTGGGTAGGAAAGAGATCAAACGGGTTGATGTGATCTGTCCAGGTTTCGTGTCCGATTGCCTCGAGACCCTTGAGGAGATCGACATGCTAAACCGAGAGGCGTTCCTGGAGGCCGGCGGCGAACGGTTCCACTACGTTCCATGGGGGAACGGGCGTGAGGCCTGGACCACGGCCCTGTCAGATGTTGTGCGTCAGCACCTCGGCGGATGGGTTCGTAGCCTCGTGTGAGACAGACGCTGTGAATCATTTGTGCGAGTGTACGCGGCTCACTCGTCCAGTGAGCACTGACAGGGCATGCTTGACACGATACGCATCACATATCGCTGGTTAGGAAAAACATGCCATTCACGGTAAGCCACATCGCCGGGGTTCTCCCCTTCACGTCCAAAAGGCTGTCGCTACCGTTTGCCGCGCTCGCGATAGGTTCAATGGCACCTGACCTGCTCTATTTCATCCCGCCGCTGATTCAGTACGGAACGAGAACGCACGAGGCCCCATATCTGTTCACCGAAAACCTCGTATTGGGGCTTGCCACCTGGGTTATCTGGCGTCTCATCGCACCGCTCCTACACGATGTGGCACCTGACGTGGTGCGTGAGCGCTGGCGTCCGGACACATGGACGAGCCATCCGTGGTGGTCAGTTCCGGTGGCGATATGGATCGGCATCGCAACCCACATCGCCCTTGACCATTTCACGCACTCCTGGGGATGGGGGACTAGGAACATTGAGGCGATCGCGGCCACATACGGAACACCGGTTGGGCTGAAAACCGGATATGAGTTGATGCAGATTGGTCTGAGTGCGCTGGGACTTGTCATCATCTTGGGCGTGCTCTTGGTACAGAGGCGCAGCGTCAGCCAGTCAAGCCCCGTTCCGACAATCCAAAGACTGACCTTTCCTCTCGTGCTTGGTGCTGGTGTCTTTGGCGCCATTGCGCGTACCGCTGCCGTTGGAGGGTTCGACTCGTGGTTCGAAGCACTTGCGTTCTATCTTTTGACCGGCGCTGTCGCAGGGATTGTCCTTGCGCTCACGGCCCTTTGCCTCCTTGCTGCAATCGCACGTGGGAGAATCGCGGAGAGAAAGTTAGAAGGAGAGATGGATGACCCAGCAGCGACCTGACCCCGCATCGGCGACTGCCCAGGAGTTCGACACGACTGGACACAAATGCGTCAAGATGCTGCTCAAGATTCGTTCGCGACTCAACGCTCTGCCGGTGGGTGCGCAACTCATCGTCATCTCCGATGATCCCACCTCAATCTACGATCTACCGGCCTGGTGCCACATGACGCAGTACGACTACCGCGGATACACGAACGAAGAGGGCATCTACCGCCACACCCTCGCCGTCACTGAGTCCTCCATCCGTACCACCACAAAAAAGGTGTGGGAAAACCCGACGTGACCGACTCGTCGTCAAGCAAGAATCGAAGGCGCCGTGGCGCTGAGACAAAGAATCGGCAAAGGTTCGTGAGTCTCGGCAAAACTCTGTTGGCGCAAACGTAAATTTTTCGTGTTGCGACGCAGTTCACGCCCAAAAAATAAAGACGTACCCAAACGAGTGGGCGTAACATCGAATCGATACGATCGAATCGATTCGAAAACTCCGAGAGAGTCGAACCGAAACGCTCGACCCAACCCCCATCCCACCGCACCACCCCTATCGGAGCAAAGTGTCCCAGCCCAAGAAGACCCTCACCGTCGGCACGCCATGGCGAGTGATTCTCCTTTTCACAGTGCCTCTCCTGATCGGCAATATCGTTCAGCAGATGTACCACGTCATCGACGCGGTGGTCGTGGGTCAATCGCTGGGTGTCAATTCCCTTGCCGCCGTTGGCGTGACGGGCTCGCTGCTGTTCCTGTTCATCGGATTCGCCTGGGGCATGACCTCCGGATTCGCGATCCCGACTGCCCAGGCATATGGCGGTGGCAACTATGCCGCAGTGCGACGTTCCGTCGCGGCTGGCACCATCC
Organism: Timonella sp.; assembly: GCA_031979385.1. GTDB lineage: Bacteria > Actinomycetota > Actinomycetes > Actinomycetales > Cellulomonadaceae > Timonella. The sequence goes on from DALZEF010000001.1 coordinate 244,247, forward strand.
TGACCGCAGGCATCTCGCTACTGCTCACCGTCAGTGCGCCGCTCCTGGCAGAACCGCTGCTGCGTCTCATGCGCACCCCGACAGAACTGCTCCCAGAAGCAACCACGTTCGCGGTCATCAGTTTCCTTGGCGCTGCCTCGACCATGTTCTTCAACTACGTCTCCGCAATCATCCGCGCCATCGGTGACGCGCGCACCCCACTGATCTTCCTCATCGTGTCGTGCGTACTGAACATCGCGCTGGTCGTCCTGTTCGTCTCGATCATGGGCCACGGCGTTGGCGGTGCCGCGTTTGCGACAGTGCTCGCACAACTGGGTGCTGTGATCGGATGCTTCTGGTATCTCAAGGCCAAGCTTCCAGTTCTGCACGTGGAGCGGAAGGACTGGAAAGTCTCATACCAGGAACTCTCCCATCACCTGCGCATCGGCGTTCCCATGGGGTTCCAGGCATCGATCATCGCGATCGGAACCGTGGTAGTGCAGGTCAAACTCAATGAGATGGGTTCTGAGGCGGTTGCCGCCTACACTGCGGCAACTCGCGTGGACGGACTTGCCGTTGCGTTCCTTGCTTCCCTTGGCCTTGCTGTCTCAACGTTCGTTGCCCAAAACTACGGTGCACGCCAGTTCGGACGGATTCGCCAGGGCGTACGTCAGTCGCTCGTCATGGCGACCATCGGATCGATCGTTCTTGCTGTCACGTTGATCGCCGCTGGTAGCCCAATCGTGCGCATGTTCGTTGGCGATGCCGCAGAGAACGTGGTGTCGATGGCGCACTGGTACCTCGTGGTCAACGGCGTCCTCTACGTTGCTCTCGGCCTTCTGTTCGTGCTCCGCGGTGCTCTCCAAGGACTGGGACGCACTTTTGTGCCGATGATGACCGGCGTGACTGAACTCGTGGGCCGCGTTGGCGCTGCGATCATCCTTGGCTCGTACTTCGGATTCTCCGGAATTGTGTGGGGTAACCCGATCGCGTGGATCGCTGCAGTTGTTCTGCTCTGGCCCGCGTGGCGCCGCGCGCTTAGGGATATCAGATCAGACGAACTCGCATTTGACCTCATCTCGACTGAGAACGCTCCGGTCGTTGCGGGCGTTAGCGAGGCCGAGCGAGCTGCGGCGGCAAGCATGACCCAGGCAGAGTCCGTAGTGGTGACGGATGCCTGCGAACCGGCTGCACTATATCCAGACGCCATATTGGCCGCCACGGCGGCAGAACCAGATGGTGTACCGCTGGATCTAGAGCAGTCAACCCCAAAGCGCGAGGCGTGCGGCGTCACGACCAACTAGCGAGGAATCGGCTCGATACTCCGTCATCGACGTTCGGCTGGTGTACGAAGATGATGTGAGTATCGTTTCTCATAGTGGCTGCGCCCCGTGTGGAAAGACCCGTTTGTGTGGGTTTTTCACTCGCGCTACGCAACGCCCACTGACTGTCGCATCACAGTCAGTGGGCGTTCTTTTTGCGAAGCACCTGATCAGCGCGTGAATCTATAAGAGATTGTGGACAACGCACAAGAACCCAGCAGAAACTAGTAGTTTTCCTAGCAAGCGTTAAGCCTTTGATGTTACGCTGAATCAACATTTCGATGATCTACATCCTCCGCTCTGGAACATACTCTGGGCACAGGAGACACGATCCAAGGCTGTATTCCCGACGAGGTCGCTGGTACGGAATTCGTACAGTACCGGTCAGGAATGTAGCCTCGGCGACGATTGTTGAAAATGACGAGTTGCAATCCTGACTCGTCGCCATATTCCAGCGGGTGTGCCGGGTTAGATCTCGGTGACTCGCTCAGTAGCGACTAGTTCGCTACGCGATAGAGGCCCCGGGCATATGCGGAATCGTTTTCGCTCATCGATTTCGCTCAGTTTGGTTTGGCATGCCGCTTCCAATCGGTACTGGATGGTATGCCTGATACCAGGTTGGCTTCGGGGTCCTTGTCGTTCACGGAGAAGAATCTTTAGTCCGTTTTCACCCTAAAACGATGGTTATGCGTTTAACATATTTCTTGTCGCATTTTCAACGGTGTAAAGAATCCGGAATGCCGGATGCGGAAAATGCGTACCTGTATAGAACCGTGATGACACGGGCTGAGCGGTATACCGACAACAATTTGGCACACCGCTCTGTAAGAGGTGTTTGCGCTGGCGATAGAATTGCAGCCCCGCTATTGTCGGGTGCAGGATAAGTGTGACCTGGGCCACATCTTATGGCCTGGGTGTCAGGTACAGAACTGTTCTTGGGGAGGAATCGTCCCAAATTTTGAAAAAAGTTGAGGAAATCTTCTCAAAGGTATCCACAAAACATGTGAAGTAGTGCATTATTAAAAATGCGTAGAGGAAGTGTTCAACTTCTAAGACGTAGGAGACGATTAGTCTACTGACGAGTCAACTGAGCGCCGGTACCGCTCAGTTCCGCACCACCGTAGCTGGCGGATTTTTCGCTCATTGAAGTCAGATACGTTGAGGTGTATGCGTGTGAACTCGCAATGATCGCCCCGCAGTCCTTGGGCTGCGGGGCGATTGTGTTTTCCAACTGAAACCCTCCGATTTGGGCACAATCGGCGGTGAACGGGTGCCGTGTTCCTGGTCTCATCGACTTTGATTGACGACGAGATGCCTGGGTTCCCAGAGGTGATTGGTCCTCGGCGGGCTGGGTGAGTACAGCGCCGCTTGCGGTGCTGGCACAACGCGAACGCACTGTGAGGGGGCCTATATGTCCACATTTTGAGAGAACTGCACGAAGCTCGAACCGTGAACGGGCACAGGTGTTGTGAGGCGCAAAAACATGCGGCTGAACAGCGCGAAGAACAAGGAAATTCGTGTGGGACGCTCACTTAGGGAATGGTCACGAGAAGGTTACAATTTTGCGCGGGTCTGCTTTTCATAACTGAGTCAAAAAACTGGGACAAACTCAGTCAAACCTGTATCAGTTCTCTCAAGAAAACCCCAATCCACGCTTGAAATTCTCACTGAAACCGTGACCGATATGAGGACGGTGAGTGGCCGTGAGTACGAGCAAACTGACGCGAGAAGTACAGGGGGTCGTCGTACCCACAGTGCGTTGCGATCTCAGCGATCGGTATCTCCGTCGTCGCCAGAAGTTCCCTGGCGCGTGCCAGGCGGAGATCGTTTTGATAGCGCAGCGGCGGTACTCCCACCCGCTGCTTGAATAGTGCCGAGAACTGTGAGGTGCTTAGTTCAGCGAGTGCGGCAAGCTCCTCGACAGAAACCCGCTCCGGGCTGATCCTTTGCAGGTGTTCGAGTGCCATGTCAACGGCGTCTATGGAGTCGCTCGTTGGTCGTTTGCCCGCAGAGATGACGTGGGTGAGTACGTGCCAAGCGGCTCCCGATGCGCGCACTAATCCACCATTTGTGGAGGTGTCGAGCGCCTCGATGACCTGGGCGGTCAGTGCCGCTATCGCGGCGGTGTCCCTGAGATGTGCAACATAGCCGTCAATGATGCTGATCGCGGAGGCAAATAGTTCGTCCGCATCGGGACCAACCGTATGGAACCACCAGAGTGTCCATGGATCGTCTTGATCGGCTCGGTATTCGTGGGGTAGCCCAGCAGGCAGTAGTACAGCGTCGCCCTTGGTGATGTTCGTTCTTCCTGCGGGCGTGTGGACGTGACCGCTGCCAGCTGTGCATATCAAGAAGATGTGCTCTCGTGCTCCTTCGGGACGCTCGCACTCGTGGCGATGAGCGTGTGGAAAGAAGCCGGCGTCGGTGACCAATAGTTGTTTTGTCACAGGTTGTTTCAGTGCCGCCTGCACGGCTGGCTCGGGAACTACGGAAAATCGGGTTTCAGTAAATCTGTCATCAGAGGCTGCGCCTGGCACAGTCGGCGTTTCGTCCATATACGGCATCGAATCACTGCGCGTAGTCTTTCGTCAACCAGTTGAAATCAACCCCAATGGTCAATACGAGTTCACCGTATGGTCCAGTTTGTACAACGATGTAGAAATGTGTTGTGCTCTGCCATGCGAACCACGTGTCCCAGGACAGGTGCTGAACCACAACTCATCGGCACCAGTGATGGCTCGTAGAAAATCACCACGGGCGCTCGACACTGCACGCAGTGGAAGGCGCCACACCACGAGACACAACGGAGAGAATCGTGAAAAAGATTAGTCCCTGGATCGCAGCAGCGACCGCTGCAGTCCTCCTCGCGTCATGCTCAAGCGGCGGAAACGGTACCGAGCCAAGTGCAACCCCAAGCGCATCAGACACCTCAAGCGCGACAACCGAGGACAAGGAACCTGTAACCCTTGTCGTGTGGGAATCCCCAGACGGGCACGACGAGGTCATCAAGCAGGCGGGTGAGGCGTACACCGCGAAGAACCCCCACGTCACCATCGAGTACAAGGCGGTCGAACTCGGAGACGCCAAGAACCAAATCGCACTCGATGGTCCGGCAGGTGTCGGTGCTGACGTATTCGCCGCACCATCGGACAACGCCGGTGACCTCGCAGCAGCCGGACACATTCTGGCAATCGCGAACCCTGACGCACTCAAGGGTGAACTGGTTGAGGCAGCAATCGCGAACGCAACCTCGGGTGGAACCCTCTACGGCGTCCCCGTCACCGTGGACACCTATGCGCTGTTCTACAACAAGGACCTCATCGAGGAACCTCCAACCACGTGGGAAGGCGTCATCGAGTTCTCCAAGGAGTTCAACGCCGAGAACTCTGGCAAGTACGGCTTTGTGATGCAGCCAAACTTCTACTACACCGCACCATTCCTCTTCGGAGGTGATTCACTACTGTTCGGTGACTCTGGTTCAGACCCTGAAACCCCAAACACCAACTCTGAAGCTGCAATTGCAGGCATGGAAGAACTCGTAGCACTCCGCGAAGTCCTGGACGTGGCAGCAGACGACCTCGACACCGCAACCGTCGACGCACTGTTCTCCGGTGGGCAGGCTGCCATGCATGTCTCCGGTCCATGGAACATCAGCGTTTTCGATGAGGCTGGAGTCAACTACGGTATCGCTCCATTGCCAGCACGTGCAGGCAGCGACAACCCATCGGGCGGTTTCTCCAACTCGCGCACCATGTATGTCTCCGCGTACTCCAAGCACCCGGAGGAAGCACAGGACTTTGCAGCGTTCCTCGCATCCCCTGAGATGTTGAGCCTCGCATACGGCCTCACCGGTTCCATCCCAGCGGCAGAGATCCAGATCGACAGCGAAGCCACCCTTGGAATAGTCAAGCAGGGTGAGTACGCCTTCCCAACCCCGGCAATCCCTGAAATGGGAGCAGTGTGGGCAGCAATGGACGCGGCTGTGGCCAACATCTGGAACGGTGCAGACATCAAGAAGGAACTCGACGCAGCCACCGAGGTCATTCTCAACCAGTAGTAGTCGTGCCCGGCCCGGCTCCCTGGCCTGGAGCGCCGTCCCACGCGTGTGGGGCGGCGCTCCAACCCCACGAAAGGAACATGGATGACTGCAATGTCGTCTCACCCCGCACCGAAACCATCGCGGGCGCCCTCGTCTCAAGTGCCTAGCAAAGGCCCAGCGAAGGGCTCAACGCCAACCCCAACGATCATCAGGGGTGCGAGTAAAGAGGACCGTGACCTCACCCGGTTGCTGGCCATACTCTTTATGGGCCTTGCCCATCTGACGGTCCTCCGACAGCGGGTGAAGGGCGCCTTCTTCGCCCTCATCGAGGTGTTGTTCATCCTCGCGATCCCATCGCTGGTCCAGCGCCTGAGCAATCTCGTCACGTTGGGTGAGCAGAACCCGTCCGTCCCGGTCATGGAACGGGACAACTCGATGTTCATGCTCATCGACGGTGTCCTTGGGGTGGCGGTCATCCTCGTGTTCGCGACCATTTACGCGATCTCGGTCCGGAGCGCCCTCCAAGATGCGGACGCTCTCGCGCTGCGTCCGGCCCCGACCGCACGCCAGCAGGTCGAAAGCATCACCTCACGAGCGTTCCCGACCATCGGCCTGATGCCGATGCTCGGTCTGATCCTGTTCTTTGTCGTGGTGCCGCTCGTATTCTCAGCGGCCGTCGCATTCACCAACTACTCGGCACCCAACAACATCCCACCGGCAAACACCGTGGACTGGGTGGGCCTCGAAACCTTCAAGGACCTGCTCGGCGGGAATGCCCTGTGGACAGGTGCACTCGTGCGCGTGTTCGGATGGACCCTCGTCTGGGCCATCGCAGCAACGATCACCTGCTACTTCGGGGGAATGCTGATTGCGGTCATCCTGCAAGAGTCGAAGATTCGCATCAAGCCTGTCTTCCGGGCGATCTTCATCCTCCCGTACGCGGTGCCAGCGGTCATCACGATGCTGGTATGGCGCAATATGCTCAACGGAGCGTTCGGGGCAGTCAACAAGGTACTCCTGGACTGGGGCATCATCGACGCAGCCATTCCGTGGCTCTCAGACCCGTTGCTCGCAAAGTTCGTGGCAGTAGCCATCAACCTGTGGGCCGGGTTCCCATACTTCATGCTGCTCACCCTTGGGGCGATGACAGCGATCTCGCCGGACATCAAGGAAGCCGCAGAGCTCGACGGCGCATCCAAGGTGCAACAGTTCCGTCGCATCACGCTTCCGCTCGTGCTCTACCAAACGGCTCCACTGCTCATCATGTCCTTTGCCGCGAACTTCAATAACTTCGGCGCGATCTTCTTCCTCACGGGTGGTGGCCCAACCGTCTCCGACACCACGCAGACGGGTGCCGGCGGCACGGACATCATGGTCACGTGGATCTACTCACTGACGATCGATCTACAGAAGTACAACTACGGTGCAGCGCTCGCGGTCATGATCTTCCTTGTCCTCGCACCAGTCGCGATCATGCAGTTCCGTCGCACGAAGTCCTTTAAGGGGGAATTGTGAGCCGTCAAAAGTTTGCCTCGATCGTATGGAATGCGGTCATCTTCCTTGGGCTGGTTCTGGTGTCGGTCGTTGTCCTGTGGCCGATCCTGTACACGGTGTCGAGCGCGTTTGCGCCGGGCAATTCGATTGCAGCGCTCTCGCCGATTCCGTTTGCCTCAGGGTTTACCGCGAGCCACTTCGGCTACCTGTTCAGCAGTACGCTGTTCTTTCGGTGGTTCCTGAACTCGTTGATCATCGCGTTGTCGGTGTCTGCGGGCACGCTGCTGTTCGCCTCGGTCGCGGCGTATATCTTCTCCCGCTTCAACTTCGTGTTCAAGAAGGGTCTGCTCACGACCATGTTGGTGCTGCAGATCTTCCCATCATTCGTGGGCATGATTGCGATCTACGTGATCCTGCTGCGCATCGATGCCCTGGACACGCTGTGGGGCCTGATTCTGGTGTATTTGGCGGGAAACATGCCATACCAGATGTGGATGGTCAAGAGCTACATGGACAACATTCCGCGTGGCCTCGATGAGGCTGCCCGGTTGGACGGCGCATCGCACCTGCGCGTGTACCTGCAAATCATCTTGCCGGTGGCTCGTCCGATTCTGGTGTTCCTTGCGGTGACCACGTTCGCTGCTCCGTGGATGGACTTCATCTTCCCCAAGCTCGTGCTGCGCAGTCCTGAACAGCAGACCCTGGCGCTTGGTCTGATCAGTTTCGTGTCGGATAAGAACTCGGACTTCACCACGTTCGCGGCCGGTGCGATCACGGTTGCGATTCCGTTCATGATCTTCTTCCTTGCAACTCAGAAATCTTTGATCTCCTCGCTTTCGAGCGGTGCGCTCAAGGAGTAGTCGACCGGTACGCGATGTGCGTGCCAACGCGCGCTGATCGCAGCCTGTGCCGTATCGTCGGCAATTTTTAGGGGGCCAGTTCACAGAACTGGCCCCCTTGTCGTGCTCATTGCCGACGATCCGGCCACCATGTGGTGTCGGGCTGCGGTGGACGGTGGATGCGTTGTGTTGCCGTGGAAGTGAGGGGCGTGGACGTAGGCTGGATGCTGAGCCTCCTATCCCGCAGTGCGGGGCCACATCTTGAAAAGAATCGTCTCATGATCCACCGCGTTACCGCCCACACGACTGTGGGCGTCCGTCCGCTGCCGCTGGGCCGATTGCCGTGGGTGCACTGCACGATGCCACCGGATCGTGGGTCCCAGCGCTCACCGCGCTGGCGGGTGTCCTTGGCGTCCTGGTGGTGGTTGGCTACCATTCCGGGCGTGATCGTTACGTCGACTAGGTGTCCGTTCTTGGCGTTACGCGCTGGGGAGCGTCAGGATCTCGGCTCCATTCTCGGTGATGGCAACCGTGTGTTCGCTGTGCGCAGTGCGTGCGCCGGTTTCGCTGCGGAGGGTCCAGCCATCCGCGTCCGTCACGAGACGATCCGTGTCGGCCACGATCCATGGTTCGAGCGCGAGCAACAGGCCGGGTCGAAGTGCGAATCCGCGTCCGGGTTGGCCATCATTGGGTACGTGTGGATCCTGATGCATCGTGGAACCGATGCCGTGACCGCCAAAATCAAGGTTGATCTGGTATCCAGCGCGGGAAAGAACCTGACCTATCGCATGCGAGATGTCACCGATGCGATTGCCTGGCCGGGCGGCGTCGATAGCGGCAGCGAGGGCCTTCTCCGTGGTGTCGATCATGCGCAGGTCTTCAGGTGCTGCTCGTGTGCCGATCACAAAACTGATGGCCGCGTCAGCAGCGATGCCGTTCTTTGACACCGCGAGGTCGAGGGTCAGCAGGTCGCCGTCCTTGAGTTGGTAGTCGAAGGGCTTGCCGTGCAGCACTGCATCATTGACCGACGTGCAGATGTAGTGGCCAAACGGGCCACGCCCAAAGGATGGCGCGTAGTCCACGTAGCAGGAATCAGCGTTCGCGCTCTGGATCATCACTTTGGTCCACTGGTCTATTTCCAGCAGGTTCGTGCCCACTCGGCAGCGGTTCCTGAGGGTGTGCAGAATATTTGCGACAAGTCGGCCCGATTCCCGGGCACGCTCGACTTCGCCCGCGGTCAGTATCTCGATCATGCTGCATCCTTCCGTACTGCCAATAACTATACCGGTAATAATATGCCGGTATTAGAATGGGTTCATGGTCAGACTGCCACTCACTGCTGAAGAGGTCGAACGCGGGGAACGCCTCGGCGTGATCCTCCGCCAAGCGCGGGGAAACCGCTCCATGCTTGATGTCGCGCTCCAGGCGGGGGTATCCCCGGAGACGCTTCGCAAGATCGAGTCGGGGCGGGTGGCGACTCCCGCATTCCCAACCATTGCCGCAATCGCCGCTGTGCTCGACCTTTCCCTCGACGAGATCTGGGTCCAGATCAGTCGCACCGATTCTGACACCCTGATGAGCGCATAAGCATGGAAAGCCGTGATGTCATAAAGGCTCAGCAAGCGGAGTTCTCAGCGTTTTTCAAAGAGTGGGAAGTTCCCAGGATCGGGTCGCTGCGGCACAGAAAGTTCAGCCGCAAGATCGCATACACCAGTCCTGACAGCCAGACATCCGCCGTGATCGAAGTTCAGTTCGTTAAGAACTATCGGCTGATGGAGTGGGGTGCTTTATGGGCTGCCACGGTCACGGTGAGTGCTACCGGGGGTGTGCTGTCCGGGGTTCCAGCAGCGGTTCTGCAGCAACTGTCACCCCAGTGGGAGTCTTCCCCGGACTTACTGATTTCCTCGACCTATGATCCACTGCGACTCCCGCCACTACGCCGAGATGGGACGCTGACGTTCACGGCGGACACTAGCGTCAGCGTAAACTTCCAGACAATCACCGAATATCTTCGCGTAGTGTCGTTTCCCTTGCTCAATCACTTTGTTCACGGTGATGACGTAGTCATCGAAGACATTCTCTCGCGCGATGGTTTTGGTTACCGCTATCCGGCGGCAACGATAGTTGCAGCGTGCGTCGCACTTGATGATCCAGAACGACTCTCCTCGGTGGCAGCCACCGCACGGTTCCGTAAACTTCCCGACGCACGTGCAGAGGGCCGCAAGGCGCTCCTCCAATGGGCATCCACAATGCTGTAGTGCTTTGCGCTGGTGGGGCTTGCCGCAGAAACGATCTGACACATCGATGATTTCGGCGCACGATTACCCATGTTCCGTTGGGTGGTCGAACCGTAGACTGAGCGCATGATCGCCGCCCTCTTCTTTACTGCGCTCTGCGTTCTTCTCGTTGCGCTCCAGATCGCTGTCGCTGCCGGAGCGCCCCTCGGCCCATACGTGTGGGGAGGGCAGCATGACGGACCACTCCCAAGGCAACTAAGGATCAGCTCGGTGTTTTCCGTGCTCATCTACGCGGCGATGGTCTTGATCGTGTGGGATCGGGCCGAGATCCTCGACATCTTTCCCGACGGATTCACCAAGATCGCCGTATGGGTGGTCTTTGGGTTCCTGACGTTTGGGACGTTACTGAACCTGATCTCGCGGTCCAAGAAGGAACGGGCCGTCATGACTCCACTCGCGGGGCTCCTTGCGCTATCAGCCCTTTTGGTCGCTCTCGGCCTTTAAAGGCCAGTGTCCTTACAGCCAGCTACGCTGCCACACGGCTCTTAGGTTGATGAGCACTCTAGTACTCAACAGAACTTCGGTGAACTCGATGGTATTAAGCGGTGCGCGTACCACGTGATGCAGTGCCGTGTATTCGCTGTCGTGAGCCTATGAGTTCACATCTGCACCATCCTTGGTGAGGAGTCGAGCAGCGGCGACATCGCTCAAGAACGCGGTGAACATCAATGACGTGTAGACAGCCAAGACTGTGCGGCACAACAAGTCAGAACCAAGATCACCGCACAGTTGCCTTCACCTTTAGGGTGTTTGATTTCAAACCGGAGGTAAACGCCAAGGGAACAGTTTCCACGATTCTTGCACATTGATTCGATATCTATCAATATAGACACATGTCTATTCAAGGTTCTTCGAGTGCGCGCAGGATGCCCATGGTCGCAGCAGAGATCGAGGAACTGCTCGCATGACCACGACTACTGCATCCGCTCCCCTAGTCACGAAACAACTCTCCACGCTCGATAGGTGGCTGCCACTGTGGATTGGCCTCGCCATGATTGCGGGGCTGCTGCTCGGCAGGTTCGTTCCCGGCGTTGCTGATCTGTTTGCTCGCATGGAGATGGGTGGGATCTCAGTGCCTATCGCGCTGGGACTACTGGTGATGATGTATCCGGTGCTCGCGAAGGTGCGCTACGACAAGGTTGCCGCGGTTACCGGCGACAAGAAACTCCTAGTGTCATCGCTGGTGCTGAACTGGCTGGTCGGCCCGGCAGTCATGTTCGCCCTCGCTTGGGTCTGCCTGCCCGACCTGCCCGAGTATCGCACCGGGC
>DALZEF010000002.1:0-118096 GCA_031979385.1 Timonella sp.
GCAACCACCCGCATACCGGCCCTGCACAACACCTGCCCGGCCAACTGCTGCCTGCAACGTGCAGGCCAGTCAACGGGCATCCCAACCGTCGCGGGCCAGTAGGTCTTCACCAGGCAAGCTCTCGACCACACAACACCGCAACCCAACGCCGCCGCCGACCAGGTAGGTTGAAGGCACGAAAACACACGCTTGAGGGGAAACATGGATCACTCCGAGATCGCCGAACAGGTCAACCAAACCATCCGTTACACAATGTGGTCGGTGTTCCAGACCGCGAACACTCTGCCGCTCGACGACGCTGAGCGCAATGACATGGTGCGTCAAGCGCTCAAGGCAGTCGGGGGAGCAGACCGGGGGGTGGACACAGAGTTGACCGTGCGCGGCTGGTACGACCTGTCCGGTCTGCGCGCCGACGCCGACCTCATGGTGTGGTGGCACGGCTCCTCCGTGGAGGCAGTGCAGGGCGCCTACCAGCGGTTCCGGCAGAGTGAACTTGGTAGTTGCCTCGATCCGATGTGGTCGAACGTGGGCATGCACCGTCCCGCCGAGTTCAACCGCGGACACATTCCCGCATTCATGGCCGATGAGGAGCCCGGCAAGTACCTGTGCGTGTACCCGTTCGTGCGCTCGTATGACTGGTACGTGCTTCCCGCTGAGGAACGTAGCGCAATGTTGCGCGAGCATGGGCTTGCCGCGCGCGACTATGGCGATGTGCGGGCCAACACCGTTGCCGCATTCGCCCTCGGTGACTACGAGTGGCTGCTCGCATTTGAGGCTGGAGAACTGCACCGGATTGTTGACCTGATGCGTGACCTGCGTGCCACCGAGGCTCGCCGTCACGTACGTGAAGAGGTGCCGTTCTACACCGGACCACGCACTGACCTGTACGAGTGGGCCGCTAAGCAGCCGCTCTCTGACTACAACGCGTGACCTGAACGGACGACGGCGAGCAGGCAGAGAGCGGATAGAACCGTGTAGGTGACAGAAAACCCTGGATTCCCATGAATGGGAATCCAGGGTTTTGCTGTTTTTGCGGTCTATGCGCGTGTGCGAGATCAGTAATCTGTCGCTGAGTGGAGGTCCAACACGATCTGGACCGAGGTGCCGCCCTCGGGACGGTTGCTCCACTCGATGGACCCGAGGAGTTCGTTGGTCACAAGGGTCCGTACGATGCTCGTGCCTAGGCCGGTCGACGGCGGGCTACCCTCGGGGATACCGGTGCCATCATCCTCGACCCACACCTTGACCCGGCGTCCTGAACGTTCAGCACGGATCTCAACGGTTCCCCCGCCGGACGGGGCCAACCCGTGTTCGACGGCATTGGTCACCAGTTCGGTGAGCACGAGGGCGAGGGGGGTTGCCTCCTTCGCTGGGATGAGGCCGAACGAACCACGTTGAAGCGTGCGCACCGACGTGTCCGCCGAGGCAACGTCCGCGGCCAGACGCAGCGCCCGGCCCACCATCTCATCGAACTCGACCTCCTCGTCGAGGTTCTGCGAGAGCGAGTCGTGTACGAGTGCGATCGTGGCGACCCGGCGCTGGGCCTCCTCGAGAGCCTCCCGGGCTTCGGGTACCGTCATCCGCCGTGCCTGAAGCCGCAGCAAGGCCGAGACCGTTTGAAGGTTGTTCTTGACCCGGTGGTGGATCTCACGGATCGTTGCGTCCTTGGTGATGAGTTCGCGCTCGCGGCGGCGTAGCTCGGAGGCGTCGCGGCACATCAGGACGGCGCCGATGCGTTCGTGGTTCTCGTACAGCGGTACGGCCCGCACGGACAGGCATACGCCACCAGACTCGATGTCGGTGCGCCACGGTGCACGCCCCATCAACACGAGTGGCATGGACTCGTCCACGGGAACCTTGTGCTCCACGAGGTCGGCAGTGACCTCGACAAGCGATTGTCCAACCAGCGGCCCGAGGACACCAAGGCGGTGGAAGCACGAGAGCGCGTTCGGAGATGCGTACAGCACCTCTCCCGCAGCGTTCAGGCGTAGGAGCCCGTCACCAACGCGGGGCGCGCCGCGGCGGGAACCGGTTGCCGAGTTGGGGGAGGGGAACTCGCCTGCGGCGATCATGCTCATGAGATCGTCGGCGGCCTCGACGTAGTTGATCTCAAGGCGTGATGGCGCGCGACCCGAGCCGAGGTTGGTTTGACGCGCCACAACTGCGATCGTATGACCGTTGCAGTTGACCGGAACCGCCTCCTCGCGCACTGCGAAGGCGCCGAACCAGCGTGGTTCGCGGGACGTCTGAATCTGCTCGTCGACTAGTGCTTTTTCGAGTTGCGGGCGTACGTTGTCGGGAGCGAGGGAACCAACGATGTCCTCGTAGTGGACCGTCGCCCCGGTTGAGGGGCGGCACTGCGCGAGGCATACGAAGTTGCCGTCTTCCGTGGGGAGCCACAGCACGAGATCCGCAAAGGCGAGGTCCGAGATGAACTGCCAGTCACCTACCAGCAGGTGCAGCCATTCGACTTGGGCGGGTTCGAGGTATCCGTAGCGTTCGACGAGGTCGCTGAGAGTTGACACATATCAAGCCTACGCGACACATCGGCTTGGGTAGTGGTCCTATGGGGCTGATCGCGTCCACAAGCGCTGCCCGAGTACGTGCATGTGGACAGTTTTCGCCCCATTGGTGGTGGATGCGTGAGCGCACCCTCTGGTTTTACCCACACAGATTGCCGACGAGATGGCTGGGAATGAGGCAGTGCTGGGTCTGGGCTGGTGGCCAGGGGAGTGGAATGATGCTGGAACTGGCCGACTCGTCGGAAATCGGGACTCGTGCTCGTAACGTCCCCACTCATTTGCGAGTCCCTGAACTACCTGTGAGCATGTGGGTGCCACCTGTGTATAAGAGTGGGAAATGTCCCACTCGCGGTGGGGGAGGGACGCTTGAGGTAGTGGACGGGCATGGCGTCGACTAGGCTTAGGGTAGAACGCCCAGCGCACGGTCGGAGCCGACCGTGCGGCTCTTGGAGCAGCGATGACGTGTTACCCGTCCAGCCTTGGACGATCTCAAGGAGCATTCCATGGAACTGACAGCCCAGATTCACGCCAACGGCACCCCGCAGCAGGTGCTTGGTGCCCTTGCGGACCGGGAGTTCATCGCCTTTGCCACTGAGCGAGCCGGCATGCGTCTTGTGAGCACCGATATTGAGCAGCTTGACTCAGGTGCCATCACGCTTGTCGTGCGTCGAGCGGCCACAAGTGATCTGATTCCTGCCAATTTCCGATCGTTCGTGGGGTCGGATATTGAGCTTCGTCAGACGGAGGCGTGGGCTGAGTCGATCCCAGAAGGTGCCACCACCCGTCACGGAACTTTTGACATCGAGATTGTGGGTGCCCCTGTGCGGATCGCGGGACGCTCAACCATCGCTGAGGAGTCCGGTCAATCGGTGCTGCGTTACGAGGGCGAGGTCAAAGCCTCGATCCCGCTGTTCGGTGCCACGATCGAGAAGGCGGTGGGCCAGGTCGTCGAGCAGGTTTTGGCGTCTCACTCAAAGCTTGTCAACGAGTGGCTTGCTCGAGGCTGATCGGTCCCAGATTCATCCTATGCAATGTAACGAAAAGATTACAATTGCATCACGGTGGGAACGCTCTCACCACATCTCATCTGCAGTTTCTTTGATCACGTCCGTTATTTTCGTTGCGCAACAAATCTCGCGGGTTGACATGTGAGAACGCTCCCACGCATGATTCATCTATCGCGTGGGAGCGCTACCAAGCAGGCCCAAGGTCGGGTCGAACGGGAACGCACACCACGTGGGAGACAGATCGGTTCCCCCGAACGATTTGAACTTCATCCGCTAAGCGCACGGACATCCCGTGACGTTGACAAAGGAGTCCCCTCATGATTCGTACTACCCGTTCGCGCCGCGCCGCAGCGGTCATCGCCGGTGCATCAGTTTTCGCACTGGGACTGACTGCATGTTCCGGTGACACTACAGAGACCGACCCAACTTCGACCGGAACGACCACGTCCGGTGGCGGCGAGCAGGTCACCCTGACCGTCGCAACCTTCAACAACTTCGGATACACCGACGAACTGCTCGCCGAGTATGCAAAGGTGAACCCGAACGTCAAGATCGAGCACACGATCGCTGCAAAGTCGGACGACGCACGGCTCAACCTCACCACCAAGATGGCTGCAGGCGGCACCGGACTCGCCGACATTGAGGCCATCGAAATCGACTGGATGCCGGAACTTGAGATGGTGAAGGACAAGTTCGCCGACCTGAGCGGTGTCGAAGGAATCGAAGGACGTTGGCTGGACTGGAAGGAAGCCCAGGGCCGCACCTCCGACGGAACGCTCATCGGCTACGGCACCGACATCGGCCCACAGGCGATCTGCTACCGCTCCGACCTGTTCGACGCAGCGGGCCTTGACGGCTCACGTGAGGCTGTCGCCGAAATGATCGGTGGCGAAAACGCAACCTGGGAGACCTACTTCGCAGCAGGAGAAGAGTTCGCCGCTAAGTCAGACGTTCCATGGTTCGACTCAGCCGGAGCAATCTGGCAGGGTGTCGTTGCGCAGATCGCTGAACCTTACGAGAACAAAGCAGACGGAACGCCAAAGGACCTCGAGTCCAACACCGCAATCAAGGACGCCTACAACACGGTGCTTGCCGCCTCGACCAACCTCTCCGCAGGCCTTGACCAGTGGAGCGGAGACTGGGACGCAGCCTTCCAGAACGACGGTTTTGCCACGATGCTCTGCCCAGCCTGGATGACTGGTGCAATCCAGGAGCGTGCCGGTGGCGTTGAAGGATGGGACGTCGCAGATGTGTTCCCTAACGGCGGTGCAAACTGGGGCGGATCGTTCCTGACCGTGCCTTCGGAAGGCGCAAACGTCGAGGAAGCCAAGAAGCTTGCAGCGTGGCTGACCTCACCTGAAATCCAAGTAAAGGCCTTCGGCAACTCCGGTGCCTTCCCAAGCCAGGTTGAGGTTCTGTCCGCACAAGAGGTATTGGACACGACAAACGACTTCATGAGCGGCGCACCCGTTGGACAGATCTTCTCGGCACGTGCCCAGAACATCGATGGCAGCAAGCTCGCCTACAAGGGAGCCAACTACTTCAAGATCAACCAGCTCGTCACTGAGGCATTCAAGCGAGTCGACGTTGAGAAGACCGACGACGCAGCTTCATCGTGGGAGAAAGCCATCAGCGGTTACAAGGACTTGGGTCTCTAAAGCCGCGGTCCGCATCATCGAATGCGGCTAGATCCTCCATCGCCCTTCGCTCTCGATTGACGAGCTCCTTAATCGCCGTTGACGGATGCGTTGGCGTAAGGAGTAGCTAGACAATGCGCCGGGCAACCGAGACAACTCCGGTTGCCCGGCGCTCCTATGAGCGCACCTAATTTCTGCCCCTTAATCCCTGCTTTACAGCACCCGCAGAGGAAGCCCATGACTGTGCAGTCACCACCACGCAATGATCAAGGAACAAAACTTGATCGGAGGCCCACCCGAATCGCGTTCAGCCAGAAGTTGAGCCGTTGGGATGTTAAGGTCTCGCCGTACCTATATATCTCCCCGTTCTTCATTCTGTTCGCCATCACCGGCCTCTTTCCACTTCTTTACACGGGATATATCTCGCTACACCAGTGGCACACCCTTGGCGGCCAGGGCGACTTCGTGGGACTACAGAACTTCAACGACGTTCTCGGACAGACCTCGTTCTGGAAGGCCTTCAGGAACACCTTCTCGATCTTCCTCCTATCATCAGTTCCGCAGGTGATCGCCGCGATCATCATCGCTGCTGTCCTCAATGCAAACATCCGGGCTAAAACTTTCTGGCGCATGGGCGTACTGCTGCCGTATATCGTTGCCCCAATTGCTGTTGGAATGATTTTCGGACGGATATTTGCAGACCAGTATGGGCTGGCTAACGGCCTGATTGATCTCCTAGGATTCGAACCCATTCGCTGGCACTCAGAGGTACTGCCCTCGCATATGGCAATCGCGACGATGGTCAACTTCAGGTGGACTGGGTACAACACACTCATCTTCCTCGCAGCAATGCAGGCGATTCCAGGCGAGCTCTACGAGGCAGCAATCATCGATGGTGCCGGGCGTTTGAGGCAGTTCTTCTCAGTCACCATCCCACAACTGCGCGCAACCATCATTTTCGTAGTCATCACCTCCACAATCGGTGGTCTGCAGATATTCGATGAAGCACGGGCCTTCGACGCGCAAGGAACCGGTGGTGGCGATAAACAATGGCTGACGCTCACGATGTACATCCATGAGCTTGGTTGGGGTAACCAACTCAACTTTGGTCGAGCCGCGGCTGTGGCGTGGCTCCTGTTCCTTGTTATCGTTGCGTTCGGAATTCTGAACTTCGTCATTACCTCAAAAATCTCCACATCAGGTGCACCGAAAGTCAAGAAGTCCAAAAAGAAGAGCAGGAAGGCCGGAAAATGAAGAACGCGTCACTTCCCGTTATCGCGCAGACTTCAGGAAAGAGCGCAGCGAAGTGGGCTGGCCGCAGACGCGGCTCAGCAGGAGTAGGCGGAGCTAACCGGCGCCCCGGATGGGTAACATACCTCATTTTGGGTGTCGTGATCGCGATCTCGATCTTCCCACTTTATTACGTGGTATTGCTTGCCTCTTCAGATCAGGTGACGATCTCAAAGTCAGTGATTCCGAGCATTCTTCCGCAAGGAAACCTGTGGGATAACATGGGCCGAGTCTTCGACGGTTCGATTCCTGTGATCAAGGGTCTCACCAACTCACTCATCATCGCGGTCATCCAATCAGTGTCTGTTGTGGTGTTCTCGACACTGGCCGGTTACTCATTTGCGAAGTTGAACTTCCGTGGTCGAGCGCCGCTTCTCGTTTTCGTCATCGCCACGATGGCAGTGCCCGTCCAGTTGGGTGTCGTGCCTCTGTTCATCGTCATGACGAAGATCGGCTGGTCCGGCAGTATCACCGCAGTAATCGTTCCCGGTTTGGTCACAGCCTTCGGTGTGTTCTGGATGACCCAGTATTTGGAGAATGCGCTTCCCTACGAGCTGGTTGAGGCTGCGCGTGTTGATGGTGCCTCAATGATCAGGACATTTTGGCATGTCGCGGTCCCGGCGGCTCGCCCTGCGGCTGCGATGCTTGCCTTGTTCACGTTCATTGGCTCATGGGTTAACTATTTCTGGCCATTCATCATCTTGAACCAGCAGAACCCGACGCTGCCGATGGTAACCAAACTTCTGCAGTCTGGTTACCAGAACGATTACTCTCTAATCATGGCGGGCGTGGCAATCTCGACCGCGCCGCTACTCGTTCTATTCTTCGTTGCCGGACGTCAACTCGTCGCGGGAATCATGGCAGGAGCTGTTAAGGGATGACCACACCACAAAATGAAACCATAAAGTTCCCGGACGGGTTCTTGTGGGGGGCTGCGACCGCCGCCTACCAGGTTGAGGGAGCCGCGCACGAGGATGGTCGTCGGGACTCGATCTGGGACCACTTCGCTCGAATCCCTGGGGCAGTCACCGATGCACACAACGGTGACGTCGCGTGCGACCAGTACCACCGCTATCGCCACGACGTGGACCTGATGAGGTCGCTGAACATCGGTGCCTACCGGTTCTCGACCTCGTGGGCTCGTGTGCGGCCGGACGGTGTGAGCGGCGCGGCCGGAATCAACCAGAAGGGGCTGGACTATTATTCGCGGCTCGTGGACTCACTGCTTGAAGCTGACATCCTGCCGTGGTTGACCCTCTACCACTGGGACCTGCCGCAGGCCCTAGAGGAGAAGGGCGGCTGGGCTCACCGCGACACCGCGCACCTGTTCACTGAGTACGCGATGACGATGCACGATGCCCTGGGCGACCGTGTGAAGGTGTGGACCACCCTGAACGAACCATGGTGCTCATCGTTCCTGAGCTACACGGCGGGCGTGCATGCACCGGGCCGCACGTCACCCGAAGATGGGCTTGCCGCAGCGCATCACCTGCTGCTTGGTCATGGTCTTGCGGTTCAGGAACTGCGCAAGGCCGCCCCGGATGCGGAACTCGGCATCACGCTGAACTTCACCGTTCCAGACCCGGTTGACCCGAACAATCCAGAGGACGTGGACGCAGCTCGACGCATCGACGCCCAGTTCAACCGAGTTTTCGCCGATCCGATCTTCAAGGGGGCCTACCCGGTTGACCTGCTTGAGGACCTTGGCGAGGTGGGCTTGCGTGAGGGCTTCGAGGCACTTATCCACGACGGCGACCTTGAGACCATCTCCACGCCGATCGATGCGCTGGGTGTCAACTATTACCATGGTGAGGCCGTTTCAAAGACCCCACCGGCAACGACGCTCACCACCGATGCGGTGGTCACTCGTGAGACACGTTCGCCATATCCTGCTGCAGACGGTGTCTACGTACACCCACGCGGCCTTCCTGTGACGGATCAGGACTGGGAGATCCAGCCGGAAGGTCTTACTCGTCTGCTTGTACGCCTGCACGACGAATACACATCCGAGCCAGGTGTCAAGCTGTACATCACCGAGAACGGTTGTGCATTTGACGATGTTGCCGATGAGTTCGATAACGTGGACGATCAGAACCGTCTGGACTTCTACGACCTACACCTGCGGGCCACGTATGACGCTGTTCAGCAGGGCGTTCCAGTGCACGGCTACTTCGCGTGGTCATTGCTCGACAACTACGAGTGGGCTTGGGGATACCACAAGCGATTCGGTATTATCCGAGTCAACTACGAGACCCAGGCGCGCGTCGTGAAATCGTCGGGCAAGTGGTACGGACAGATCGCAGGCACCAACACGATTCCTGCGCGAAACGCGAACTAACGCAACCGGCTCCTTTCACGAGGAGCCACAGATGAAAGAGTCCCCGATGATTAAGCACACCCCCACGCTGGAAGAGGTAGCTGCCGCGGCTGGCGTCTCTCGGTCTACTGCTTCTCGCGCGATCAATGGGGGATCGCGGGTCTCACCGCAGGCGCAGGCCGCAGTCGATGACGCGATCGCGCGGTTGGGATACACCCCCAACCGCGCGGCGCGCTCGCTGGTGACCCGTCGTTCGGAGTCGATCGGTTTGATTGTTCCCGAACCAGACATCAGGGTTTTGTCCGACCCGTTCTTTGCGTATGTCATCCGTGGAATGAATCTTGCTCTCAAAGAGACCGACGTCCAACTTGTCCTGTTGATGGCTCAGCCGGGTGAATCGTTATCGAGGATCGGTAAGTATCTGGGCAACGCCCATATTGATGGCGCGGTTGTGGTCTCGCACCACCACGAGGACCAACTCGAGAACCTGATTGTGCAGTCTCGCACGCCAGCGGTCTTTGTGGGTAGACCGTTCTTGCCGCTCAAAGAGTTGAATGTCGTGGACACCAACAACCTGGGTGGCGGGCGTCTTGCAACCGAACACCTGATCGCACAGGGACGTAAGAATATCGCACACATTGCCGGACCAACCGATATGACTGCTGGGGAAGACCGCGCGACGGGCTGGCGGCAGGCTCTTGAGGCGGCTGGGCTCGCGCCTGGGCCCATGCACGGCGGCGAGTTCACGAGCGCGATGGGCGCCCACGCGATGGAGCGGATTCTCGCTGAGGACCCAACAATCGATGCCGTTTTCGCGGGCTCTGACCTCATGGCCAGCGGGGCGTTGCGGGTGCTGGAACATCATGGGCGCAGGGTCCCCGAGGACATCGCGATTGTTGGCTATGACAATCTTGGTGTTGCCGAGACCACTGACCCACCGCTGACCACCGTGATCAACCCTGTTTCGGACATGACCAGGTGGGCTACCTTCGAGTTGCTCTATCAACTCGGGTACATCAGCGAAGAAGACCGTTACGGTGGGCTTGATCTTGATGGAGTCGTACGGACAGGCAACACCACTGTGCTTCCCGCCAAGCTTGTGGAGCGAAGCTCCTCCTGAACCGCACTTCAGTGCCTGGTGAGGTCGGTGCGCCTTCCCTATCCGTCTGCGTAAGGAACCACAGACGTGTGACGCGCTAGGAGTAGAGTGGGTGTTCGTGAACGATATGTTGATGCGCTCCATGAGCGTGTTTATCGGTGGTGCTCTGGGGGCGGTCTCTCGGTATGGACTTCAAGAACTTGCGGCCCTGATCTGGCCGAATCGTAACCTTTCCGAGCCGCTGTCACTGTTTGCGATCAATCTGTCGGGCTGCTTCATCATCGGTGCGATCACTGTGCACCATGTGAACAAGAGGATGCACCCGCATCGCCACGCGTTACTCGCAACAGGTGTGCTCGGCGGTTTCACCTCGTTTTCCACCTATATCGTTCTGGTTGATCGACTTGCAGGTGAAAGCCATCTGTCGATTGGTCTTGGCTATCTGGCACTCTCCTTGGTCGCGTGCGTACTTGGGGTGGGCCTGGGACAAGCCGTGGGCAGACGCGATCAGACTTTTCGCCACGCACATATCGCTGGCGGAACTGTCGTAACCAGCTCACACAACGTGGATACCGTGAACTCTGGAGCCCTCGATGAAGAGCGGGAGAGGCAATGACGTGGCTGTTGGCCGCGCTCGGCGGTGGCATGGGCGCACTGCTGCGCTTCGTGTTCTCGGGGGTTGAAGCGCGGGTCTTTGCAGGTCGAGAACGCCCCAACGATGCTCGGGGAACCCTGATCTCCAACCTTGTGGCCTGTTTCGTGGTGGGGCTTGCGACTGGTGGTCTAGCAGCACCGGATGCAGAGGCGTGGCGGGCGCTGATGATCGTGGGGTTCTGTGGTGGTCTCTCCACCTACTCGTCGTTTGCCCTTGAACTGTGGGACATGATCGGGGAACGACGGTGGGCGCGGGTTGCGGGGATCTCGGCGCTCAACATTGTGTGTGGCACGTTTCTGTTGTGGGCGGGTTACGCACTGACCGCCTGAGTGTGCGCAAGCTACTGAGCGCCCACCACGGTGGTTTTCCGGAATCACCGAGCCAGAAAAACCACCTCATTCCCGGAAAATCACCATACGGGTTGTAGGAGTGAGCCTGGCTTGTAAGGGCGAGCCTCAGCAAGTTCCAACCGAACGGAGAAAACGATGGAGTGAGCCTGGCTTGTAAGGGCGAGCCCCTCGGAGAGGCCTCAGCTTCCAGGGCCTGAAAACGAACAAAAGGCTGAGGCGAGACCCACCAGGTCTCGCCTCAGCCTTACGTTATGTGGTCGCGGTTCAGTGTGCGCGACGGGCGCGTGCGGTGCGGCGCTTGAGAGCGCGACGCTCATCCTCAGACAAGCCGCCCCAGACTCCAGCATCCTGACCGGATTCGATTGCCCACTTCAGGCAGGTGTCGACAACTTCGCAACGACGGCAAACGGCTTTTGCCTCTTCGATTTGAAGGAGCGCTGGCCCAGTGTTCCCGATTGGGAAAAACAGCTCTGGGTCTTCTTCGAGGCACGCGGCGCGGTGACGCCAATCCATTGCAACTCCTAGTTTGTTGGGATCATTCGAGTGTTCTTCTCAGGGGAATGATCCAGATACACGGGAAACACGTAATCACTAGTTTCGTCTTTTACGGCGGTGCTTCACAAGGGTTAGGGGAGTATTTCTTTTCGTTTACGCGTGAGGTTTTTGTCACAAGAACAAAAGGTGGTATAAGTCGCAGTGAAACGGCGGCTTTTCAGCCAAAACGGCTCCCGTTAACTCTTGACGCAACCGGTCAACGGGTGTATCTGCGCCCCTCGTGTCAGAATGTGGACGCGCCCTTGTGGGCTCTTTGCCGACGTGGTCAGAGAGGCATTTAGGAGATGCTTCCCTCCCCGCTGAAGGGCCCGACCCCTCAGATTCACTCCCTACAATGGAGAACGATAAACCCGCGCGCTAAGGACTGTTTTCATGACCAACACCTCGCCAATCTCCGAAGATCCCTCCTCTTCCTCGGACCCGGTACCCTCCAGCGGTCCGCGTACGCGGGGCGCATGGTTGCGGCGTCGGCGTCCGGGTGCGGTATGGGTGTTGCTCGTGGCGCTTGCTATGCAATCGCTTGCAGCGCTCGCGTACGCGGTAATCGGCGTCATCGACCTGATCGCGGGGCAGATCGAGTATGTGGGCGCGACGGTCGCGTTGATCGTGTGTTCTCTGCTTCTTGCTTGGTTCATCTTCGCCCTGACGCGCGGGGTTGGTCAGCAGCAGCCGTGGGTACGCGGCCCCGCCATCACCCTGCAGATCTTTGTTGCGCTCATTGGCATCAGTTGTGTCCAGGCGGCAATGTACCCGCTGGGTGTTTCCCTGATGACGGTGGGTATTGCAACGATCGTCTTGTTTGTGCTCCCACCGGTTGTGGAGCACATCAGCTTCCGTGAACCTGCCTTAGGCGAGGATTAAGACTCACCTTTCTCACAGTCAACTCGTGCCGCCGCTATGTGGCCTGCGAGCATGAGGACGGCTTTGCCGGGATGAGGGCGCGGGTCGACGGCAAGCACGATGGATGTGCCTAGAAGTTCACGGTCTTTGGCGGGGTCTGGGCACAACAGGAGCACGTTCTCGTATTCGCGCAGTGCCGCCAGTGCGCCTCGATAACTTTGGTGCAGTCCGGCTGTGGTGCACGACCCATGTACCGTGATTCCCGCGCCGAGCGCCAGATCGAGCAGTCGCTGAACAAGGTGCCCGTGTGTAGCCTCGACGACATCGAGATCGTCGATCTGGATCAGCGCAATGTGTGGGGTGCCTGCCTCCAACACGCCGATCAGCTCCTCAAGGTCATCGCCTATGTGGTGGTTTCTGCCTGCAAGACGGCGAGAACCGTACGGTGTTCCAGCCCAGTTCGCGGCGAGCACATCCAGGGCGGCGCTTCGTCCGCTGCGGCGCGGACCGGCAACGATCATCGCATTCACCGTGGTCGGATCGAAAGCACGTGGCTGCGGCCCGGTGAGAATGCCGGGAGTCGGTGATGCTGGCACATCAGCGAGCGACCAGATCCGCTGTTCGTCATAGTTCTCGCTGTCCCACTGCGCGGCCTGCGTTCCCGGGTGAGGGGCGCGAATCTGACACACCACCGTACCGTTCGGAGTAGACCATGCGGCCCGCCCACGATGTGATGGCAGTGGGAGCAACTCGCGAGGCACGGCGTTTGTCGCGTCGGTGTCCGCGTTCCCACTTGCGAGGATCAGCCGCTGCCCAAACAAGGACTGCAAACCGCCCGTGATCGGGCGTGCCGTGCTCACCGCGCAGGCGATACCCTGAGCAGGCCCAATTTTTAGCAGATTTTCGACGAGTTCTATCCCTGATCCTCTGTCATACGTCTCGAGGGTGGTGCGTAGGGCATCGAGGTCATCGATGACGAGCAGAGTTCTGCTTTGCGCAGGACCGGGGGTTGCACTGGTTGAGGCTATGGCACGAATCAGGGCGTGGACCATATACGGATTCGAAGAATCGACCAGGTTCACGAGATCCGCCGATGTGCTGGTCAATGCCCGTTTCACCTGGGTGTGATCGGTAACCGGCCCGACCCAGTGAATGCGGGTGTCTGCAGGACTGCACTGAGCTAGCGATAGCAGGGAGGAGGTACGCCCTCGCAGTGAGGGGCCGACAACAGCGAGATGGCCGAGCGTGGGATCCCAGGTAAGGGCCTGATGGCCGGTTGAGTCTTCTGGTGCTCCCAAGGCGACGACCTGTGCCTCATGGAGGACCTCGGTGTCCTGCTGTCCCGTGAACACGCTGGGTAGTCCAGGGCTCCAGAACCGTGTTGCCCGGATACCGAAACGTGCATCATGTGCCGAGACGAGGGCACCGATGACGTCTGGCACATCGGCGGTCGGCGTTTCAGGGCCTCGTGCGCCGGGTAACGTGACCAGATGCTGCGGCAGCGTCGGTGCCGCGTCGAGGTAGAACGCCTGAGCCTGCGTGGGCGGCGCACCACCGGTCCGAGCGAGAAACCGCCCAGGCGCCTCAACCGGAAGGTACGCACCGTCCTTGACCCCGAGAACATCGAGGGAGTCCTGCTCGTCTGCCACCCGGAGGCTGATGCGCAGGTTGATGTTCGCGCGAAGTTCAGGTCCCACTGCTCCTGCTGGACGTTGCGTGGCAAGAATGAGGTGAATGCCCAATGACCTGCCCTGCGCCGCAAGTCGAATGAGTTTGGTGAGGAACTCAGGATGTTCCTCTGAAAGTGCACGAAACTCGTCCACGACCACAACTATTCGAGCAATACGTTCCACGCGTGAAACGGTGCGGTTGTACTCGGTGATGTCGCTGACCCCCACCTCGTGGAATCTTAGTTCCCTACGTTTGAGCTCGGCGCGCAGGCCCGCGAGGGCACGGGACGTCTCGCCTGGATCGAGGTCTGTGACCATGCCGCACGAGTGGGGCAGTCGATGGCAGCGTCCCAGCCCGGCACCGCCCTTGTAGTCGATCAGCATGAAGTTAACGTCGTGTGCGCTGTAGGTTGTCGCCGTCGCGACGATAAGAGACTGCAGGAACTCCGACTTGCCCGCCCCTGTGGTTCCCGCCACGAGCATGTGCGGACCATCAGCCACGAGATCGATCGTGAACGCTCCCTGTGCCCCGACACCAACGGGAATCACGAGCGAGTCTTCAACCTCGGTACGCCAGGGTGGTGCCCCGGCGCGTGGATTCCACACCTGAGTAAATGGAGCAACGCGGGGCAGCCCGGCTGTTGCCGACCCTACGGTGAGGTAAGCGGTCAACGCCCGTGCCCACCGGTCGAGCCCCCCATTGCCGCTGATTCCTGAAACCCCTCTCAGGTCGGGCATGGAGTCCACGTGGAGTATGACGTGGTGCGGATCGTCCGGCACCGTTTGAGCCGACTCGTGAATCCTCAGGAGTGGGGCAAGCCAACGCAACCACGAATCGTGAATCACCTGCGGGCGGGAGGTCACCACGTGCACGGTAGGCACGACTCCGTCCCCCATGTCCGGTGTCGTGTCCGCAGCCTGGACAAGCCCTATTCGAGTGCTTCCACGTGTTGACGCGTTGCCTGCCGATGATCCGCCGCTCGCCAACGACAACAACCGAATGGACAGGTCCACAGCAAAGGCATGGTCTCCTAAACGCGGTGCTGCCAGGCGACGACCACTGGCAGGGGAGGAGCCAAGCAACGGCCACTGTGTTAGTGTCAGCGTGCCCTGCACGGCGAGTTGCAGCAGAGTCGTGAGTGCTTCAACGCACTGCCCCTGCAACCCTCGTTGGACCCATGCAGGAAGAGCCCGTATCTCGACGTGCCCCGGAACAGCCCGTTTACGAGAAACCAGATGAACTAGGGCCAAGACTGGCCCGGTGAGAGCAAACAACAGGAAATACGGTTGGCGCATCACAACCGCAAGAACAACACTCATGGCGAAGGGAACGAGCGCAGACAGGAGCAGCCCGGCCTTCGAGGAAGAAGATTCCTCGGGCAGGGGCGTGGCAAGCGCCGCCAACGCTCGGTCAACTGCGGTGGGGTCGAGGGGCGCTCGCAGTTCGTATCGTTCAGGTGCCTGTGCGCCCTGTTTGTTCGCAGCCGCAACACGTGTCACCGGCCTTACCCGCACTCCGTGGCCGATGCGACGAAGGGTGATCCCATCACGAAACCTGATGCCACCCACGTAAAGCCCGATGGTGAGTGAGACAGATTGGAGGGCATGCGCTACGGCCAAGAACCACCGGAACCAGGCGAACCGTACAGGGGCGGGGGTCCTCGTAACCAGATAGGCAACCCGAATGCTCGCTCGAACTCGTGAGGTGTTCAACGCCCCGGAACCTGACCGAATCCCCGGAATCTCTAGGACCGGCACGAGTTCAGAGGTGTCAACGCGCAATGCATGTTCGGTCAGGGCCAATGCCGCGGCATCCGGCTGTGCGAATGCGGAGAATGTTAGGGTGGCGCCGTGCACCAGCGGCCATGAGCCGACAGAGTCGGAGTCCCGCAGCGTCCGCTCGCCCACCCGGAAGGAGCCGAGGCCAAGGTGTGGGACTTGAAGGTGCTCGGCGAGAGATCGCACCAGTTCAGGTGCACCAGCACCTCGCCGCGCACGGTATGTGCCGAAGGGCACCACTTCAAACGTCACATCGTCACTCACCTGCACAACACTGCCCGATGTCTACGGGGCAGCTTGGAAAACGTCCACAGCTGCTCGTGCACGTGCACGTGCACAGTGGTGATCTTTACCTGTGGAAACACGTCACCCAACCACAACACCACATGACTGTGGCGGCCTCCGCCACACCCCGTGCATGTCGATGGGGCTTTTTTGATCCACCTGTACCCACAATAGTTGCGCATCCGGAACAAAAGGCCCCACCGACTTAAAGATGAACGGTGTGAGGCAGAGGTTCGATACAACGAAAACGAGCCGGCTGGTTCGCAGGAAAACCTGCGAACCAGCCGGCTCGTCGCCAATCTCAGGGAGTTAGATGTCTAAGACCCGCACGCCCAAGAACCGCCACCTCTTACTCCACAGCCAACGCGGCAACCGGAGAGGTCTTAGCCGCGCTGCGGCCCGGGAGGATCGAGGCGATCAAACCTGCTGCAAGTGCCACCGCGAAGATCGCGGCAATATCAGCCCAGCGCACCGTGAAGATTGGAGTGGTGAACGTGTCCAACAGCAACTTCGCACCGAGGAACGCGTACACGCCACCCAGCAGAACACCCACAAGAGCACCGATACCGGCGATGAGCATACCCTCAATGGCGAGCGAGGCACGTAACTGACGTCGACTCATACCCACTGCGCGAAGCGTTGCACTCTCACGACGGCGCTCAATCACGGACAACGAGAGTGTGTTCGCGACACCGACCAGGGCGATCAGTACGGCGACACCGAGCAGGCCAACCAGGACCAGCAGCATCACGTCGATGACCTTCTGGAACATGTCGCGTTCCATGACGGCACCGGAGATTTCGACATTGTCCTCGCCGAGGAGATCCCGCAAGGCATCAACCGTATCCATTGCGTTGGACGGATCGGATACCTTCACCAGAACCAAACGGGATTCCACATCGGCATCGGTGAGCTGGAACTTGCTCTTCAACTCCTCGAAGGTCTTCTGAGTGACCGCTGAACCCTCAAGCCCTGTCGAGCCAGCGTGCTTCAGCGTTACTCGGGTCTCCCACTGCGGCGTGGACTGAGGAGTCTGGTCCCCCTCAGATGACGTCAGTACGGCCGGGTCGAGATAGTTGACTTCCGAGCCATCCACGACGAAATACCACGAGGAGATGAGAACCGTGCTGTCGTTCAACTTCCCAACCACGCTGTCGTCACGAAGCGCCGCACGAACCGTGTCATCGTAGAGATACGTCGGTCCGCCGTTCAGCCAGTCATCGCTGCCGAGCACGAACGGCAGATCAAGCTGCTTGACCGGCTGCGCCACCTCAACGCCCTCCACCTGACGGATTGCTGTCAGAGTGCTGTCGGAGACATCAGTCTCGCCGCGCAACGTGATGGCAACGTCAAGTGGGAACTGCTTGTCGAGTTCCTGATTCATCGTGGTACGGGCCGTCGAGGCACCAATCGAAAGCATCGCCACGAGCGTGACACCGATGAACAGTGCGGTCGAGGTCGAGGCCGTACGGCGCGGGTTGCGGCCGATATTCGCGGTTGCCAACTTGGCGGAGGCACCCATGCGGGAGAACCCGGAACCGACCGCGGCAACCACACCCGGCACCCACAGAACCGCGGACATGACGAGACCTAGGAAGGAGAGCGCACCACCGAGAATGCCAAGGAGGAGGCCCATGTCGATCTGCTCGTCGTAAATCGAGAACGCGTACGCGAACAGGGCAACACCGAGTGTGACGAAAACAGCGGCGAAGACCAGCCGCACGATGCCCGTGCGCCGGACCTCGGAGGTACCCTCGATCGGACGGAGCGCAGCCAGCGGCGCGACCTGAGTCGCGATCCGTGCTGGGACAAACGAGGCAAGCAGAGTGGTGAGCACTCCGGCAACTACCGGTAGCCAGATGGCAGCCACAGGAATAGTAACCGAGGTCGGAACCGCAGGAGATAGATCCATGGCGGCGACTACCCACAACACTCCCTGGACCAGGAGAATCCCGCCGAGGATGCCCGCGATGGAGGAGGCGAAGCCGAGGATGAGTGCCTCTACGATGACTGAGTTCTTGATCTGCTTCTTAGAAGCGCCCACGCAGCGCAGCAGGGCGAGGGTCTTGGTTCGTTGCGCAACCAGAACCTGGAAGGTGTTGGAGATGACCAACGAGGCCACCAACAACGCGAGTGCCGCGAACGACAGCACCATATAGGTCAGTATTTGCGCGTCTCCCGAGATCGATTTGATCCGGTCCTGTGCTGCCTCTGAGGGTGTTTGGACAGGGCGCTCTCCGATGACCTGTGAGATTTCCGCACGTAGTTTATCGAGCGCTGCCGGGTCCTTCTGAATTTTGTCTTCT
The DNA here is from genome assembly GCA_031979385.1 of Timonella sp. GTDB lineage: Bacteria > Actinomycetota > Actinomycetes > Actinomycetales > Cellulomonadaceae > Timonella. Next base: position 18,313 of record DALZEF010000002.1, read on the forward strand.
ACATTGAGTAGAATGGACTGCCCTTGGAACGCGTCGGTGATAACCGGATGATTGGATAGTTTTTCCGCACCGTCGAGGGACACAACAACCGCGCCGCCGGAACTTGCGAAACCGCCACTGACGTCCTTTGAGAATCCCGTGATTGTGAAGGCAACTGCTGTCCCTTCCTCGCCGTGCTGGCTAAGCATGTCGAGGGAGATGCTGTCTCCGACGCTCAACGTGAGGCGTTCGGCAACCTTGAGCGGAAGAACTACCTCTGAGTCGCTGTTGGGAGCTTTCCCATCAGATATTTCATACGATTGAAGGGTTTTGTCCTTGGCATAGGTCAGTAGCGGGAGGTACTCAGACTTTCCATCGGAGGTGGCCTCTACGTAGGGTCCTTCTCCGACGGCTACATCTGAAACCCCATCCACGGCCGCAACTTCTCGGACAAGATCCACGCCAATGGGATTGTAGGTGTAACTATCGTTTTGATTGGATCTGGCGCTCACCACGAGATCGGCATCTGCGAATGAGGCCGTCATGGACTTCTCGGTCGACTTCACGAAGACTTCGCCAGCGAGAAGGGTGGCGGTAATGAATGCGGTTCCGATAAAGATAGCGATACCGGCCGCAATGAGGCGGCCAATATTCTGCCGCATCTGGTGCAGTGTTATGCGAAGCATGAAATGTCAGGCCGTCTCGGTGGATCGTGGGTCAATGGTGGCATCGAAGTTGCGCAGGGCGTCAAGGCCGGCAAGCACAGCTTCAGGGGTTGGACTGTCGATGTGACCGGCGATCTTGCCGTCAGCGAGCAGTACCACGCGGTCCGCGTACGATGCAGCCGTGGGATCGTGAGTGACCATGATGATGGTGCGTCCAAGTTCACGCACGGACTGACGCAGGAAGGACAGAACCTCAGCACCTGAACGTGAGTCGAGGTTACCGGTGGGCTCATCTGCGAACACCACGTCCGGTTTGGTGATCAGGGCACGAGCGATGGCCACGCGCTGCTGCTGACCGCCCGACATCTCGGAGGGACGGTGGTTCAACCGCTCCGAGATACCCAGCGTGGTGGCCAGGCGTGCCAGCCAGTCACGGTCATCCTTGGTGATCTTCTTGCCCGCTAAGGTCAGTGGGAGCAGGATGTTCTGCTCGGCAGTGAACATCGGCAGCAGGTTGAAGGACTGGAATACGAATCCCACGTTGTTGCGGCGCAACCGGGTCAACTGGTCATCGGTCATTGCCGTGACATCCTGACGACCAATGAACGCCGTGCCCGAGGTCGCGGTGTCAAGCCCTGCAAGCAGGTGCATCAGTGTGGACTTACCCGAACCGGATGGGCCCATGATTGCGGTGAAATGTCCCTGGGCGAAGTCGATGTCTACACTGTCGAGTGCCCGGACAGTTGAGGCGCCGTGGCCGTAGTGCTTGGACAGGCTACGTGCTGACACCGCGATTGGCGCGGCAGACACGTTGGGGGCCTGGTTGTACCCGGTTGCGGGGATGGTCATGAGGTCTCCTGAAGCGTATGGAACGTTGGGTTGCTCAAACAGCGAGCACCGGTAACTCCACTTTATGAACATCCGCGTCAGGGGCGCGTCGTGCGCAGGGATGGAAAATGACTGCCCTTTTGTCCGTCCTGTTGACTACGTGGGCGGTTGCTCGCGTCATCCTGAGGGATGACTTGTGCAACGAGTCACCTAGGGGAGCCTCGCACAAGGCTCCTGGTGCTGATGGGGGGACGGGGCGATTGGTCCGGCAGTCCATACCGGAACCGCGCTACTCGCCCGGGGTCACCAGACCGTTCTCGTAGGCCGTGACAACGATCTGGACGCGGTCGCGGGCATCGAGTTTGTGCAGGATCCTGCCCACGTGGGTTTTGATGGTTGCCTCGGCGACGAACAGTTCCTGAGCGATCTCCGTGTTACTCATACCCTTCGCGATCAGCAGGATCACGTCCCTCTCGCGGCCAGTGAGTTGCGCGAGTTTCTCGGCTTGCGGGCTCGGAGTCTTGTCGTCCACCTGCTGCGGGGTGATCAGGTGTTCCAGCAGCCGCTTGGTTGTGGACGGCGCAATGACCGCGTCCCCGGAGTGCACCACGCGGATCGCGTTGAGCATCTCTTCAGGTGGCGCGTCCTTGAGTAGGAAGCCGGAGGCTCCCGCGCGGATGGCCTCGAGAGCGTATTCGTCGATGTCGAATGTGGTGAGGATGATGATCTTCGGCGAGGACTCTGAGCGGTTCTTCTCCCAGTGCTCGGTGAGTTTGGCGGTCACGGCCAATCCGTCCGTGCCTGGCATGCGGATGTCCATGAGCACAATGTCTACGTCTGAGTCGTGCAACTCATCCCACGCCGTGTCGCCGTCGCCTGCCTCCACGACAACCTCGAGGTCCGGCTGCGAGTCAATCACCATCTTGAAACCCGCGCGAAGAAGTTGCTGGTCATCAATGATTGCTACGCGGATGGGGGAGGAGATTTCGGCGGTCATTGGTTTCCTAGGGGTTAGGTGTCACAGCGTGCAGGTCTGGTTCCATTATCCACGCCGAGGAGCGGCGGGTGTCCTCACGCCGCACATTGTTGCTGATTGGCGACGAGCCTGCCGCGCTCACGGCAATCTGCCCACCTTCCAGCGCACTCTCGCTGTCGCGCAGCACACTGCGCGTGGTGAAGCTGGGTGGTGGGGTGGTGCTGGAACTCATCTGATCGTCGCCAATCAGCCTCGTGAATATTGTGGTCGGTGTCAATCTGTGGGTTTTCTCGCCGTTCTGTGCCTTCCGGCACCACAGAACGGCGAGAAAACCCACAGGCCGGTTGAATGAATAATCACACGGGAGCGGGAGGTTCCTCATCGGGGGCCTCGGGCAGAGGCAGTTCCAATTCGACGCGATACCCGCCACCGGGCTTCGGAGCAGCTTTGACGTTGCCGCCAAACAGGGCCGCACGCTCCTTCATGCCAAGCAAACCCATGCCCTGACCGTCGCTTGCGGCAGCGGACGCAGCACCACGGCCGTCGTCCTCCACTTCAAGACGCAGGTTCGACTTGCCCCACGCCAAGACGATCGTGACGGTTGGATCGGGGCCGGCATGCTTCAAGATGTTGGTCAGCGACTCCTGGCAGATGCGATACAACGTCAGCCCAGCCCCGGGCGGAAGTATGCGAGGGGTGCCCATGCGCACGAGCGACACTCGCACACCGGAGCTACGTACCTGATCAACCAGAGATTCAATGTCCCCGGAAGCCGGCTGGGGTGCGAGCGTGTCGATGTCCTCCTCGGACACGTCGTTCCGCAACACTCCGAGCAATCTGCGCATATCCGCAAGGGCCGCGCGACCAGTGTCCGCGATCGTGCTCAGAGCCTTCTCCGCGAACTCGGGCGAGGCCGTCGCCGCATACCGGCCACCATCGGCCTGAGCGATCATCACGGACAGGGAATGGGCCACAATGTCATGCATCTCCCGAGCGATACGGGCACGTTCCGCAGCCGCCCCAAGCTGAACCTGCTGTTCCCGTTCGATCTCAAGTATGCGATTCTTGTCGCGCAGTGTTTGCATCGACCAGATTCGAGCGCGGCGCATGTTCGCAAACGCCCACACGGTAAGGAACAGCAATCCAAGGGTAAAGGTTATGAAAAGCGCAGGTGCGAGCTTGCCGTCAGCCTCCCGAGCCACCAAGTACCCAAACAGAGCCGTCCCGGCGAATGACGAGATGAGGGCAACCCTGCTTGCCCAGCGTGGTCCATAAATCGTGACCGAGTAGAGCGCCACGAGAACCATCAGGTCAGCGGGCATGATCGCGGAAGGGCCGATCAGCATGTGTACGAGAGCAGCCGAGTACACGAGGATCGCGGAACGAACCGGCTGCGTGCGCCGCCAAACCAGTGGAAAAATCAGCAATGCCGCGAACACGGCGGACCACAGCCCGGAGATATCTTGGCCGAAGAACCATTCCCTGTTCTGATGTGTCACGAGCACAAATGGGCACACGAACAGCGCCACCAGGCTCGCGAGCACCTGATCAAGGCGTGTGGCATTCTCCTCGGACCACAGCCCGAATCGCTCGAAGACATTCATAGACACAAGATTACGGTGATCACAGGTGATAGAGCGTCCGACGTGAGGATGGTTTCAACTCAAGGTCATCAAACTCACGGATGGTTTTAGGTATTAAAGGGAGTCTAAATTCCGATTCATGACCTAATATAGCCACTATGACCCACGTACTTTTGGCTGAAGACGACCCGGCGATTGCTGAGCCGCTCGCTCGCGCACTGACGCGCGAGGGCTACAACGTCAATGTCCAGGGAACAGGACAGGGTGCCATTGATAACGCATCTGCTGCCGACCTTGTGGTGCTCGACCTTGGACTTCCTGACATGGACGGTTTGGAGGTTGCGCGAGCAATCCGGCAAAAGGGCCTGACCACCCCGGTGTTGGTGCTGACCGCACGCGCCGACGAGGTGGACCTTGTGGTTGGGCTCGATGCCGGAGCAGACGACTACGTGACCAAGCCGTTTCGGTTGGCGGAACTGCTCGCCCGCGTCCGCGCGTTGCTTCGGCGCACGCACGGCGACCCGACCGAGGCTGAGGAAATCACCGCGCAGGATGTTCGTGTGGACGTTGCAGCACACCGCGCGTTCCAGGCTGGCCGGGAACTGCATCTGACCACCAAGGAATTCGAGTTGCTGCGCGTGTTGATTGCTTCTGCGGGTTCGGTGGTAAACCGCGATTCGCTGATGCGCGAGGTGTGGGGTTCCGAGCCGATCGGTTCGACCAAAACCTTGGACATGCACGTGTCGTGGCTACGTCGCAAGCTCGACGATGACGCGAACAACCCGCGGTACATCACCACGGTTCGCGGTTTGGGTTTCCGGTTCGAAGCCGGAAGCAACTGATCTTCGCGGCGGGGACCGGTTCCATGCGAACCGGTCCCCGCTTTGTCATATCTGTACGGCCTAGAGGACGGTTCTTGTGCGCCGCAAACTTATCATCGCTACCGTGTCGGCTGTGGCTGTGGCAGTTATTCTGCTCGGCTTTCCGCTCGCCTTCTTCGGCGGCTACTACGTGTTCAACAATGAGCAGCGGGCCATCGTGGACAGGGCGGCGTCTCTGGAACGATCTGTCGACAACCGCATTGCCAGCGGCACGGGACTGGAACAGTCGATCCTTGACCGGGTTGCGGCGGGTGGGGATCGTCCCGCTGCGCATGTCCGGGTTGTCATGCCCGATGGTCAGATGGGCAGCGCCGGCGAACCCATCGACGGTCGTACATTGTCTGCAGTCAGATGGTCAGCCTCGAACGCGATGGTGACCGTGGAGGTCTCCTACTGGGAGGTTGCGGCCCGGTCCTATCAGGTGGTCATGCTGGTAGTCGCTGCAGCGTTCGTTGCGTTCGGCGCTGGAATCTCCGTGGCTGTGTGGCAGGCAAACAGGTTGTCGGCGCCGCTCGTGTATCTTGCCGCGTCAGCGGAGCAGTTGGGTTCGGGGCAGGTGCGCCCACATGTCGAGGAATCGGGGGTCGAGGAGATTGACCTGGTTGCCGACGAACTGGCTCGTTCCGCTGATCGACTTGCGTTGCGTATTGCTGCCGAACGCCAGTTTGCTTCGGACGCCTCGCACCAGTTACGCACGCCGTTGACCGCCTTGATGATGCGCATCGAGGAGATCTCGATGCTGTCGGATGACAAGCCGGAGGTGCAGGAGGAGGCTCGAATCTCGCTTGAGCAGATCGAGCGCTTGGTGTCCACAGTGGACGATCTGCTTGCTCGTTCTCGCCGCGCCGAGGGTGGAACGACTGAGGCCGTCAACCTCGACGAGGTCCTGCAGCAGCAGGAGGAGGAATGGGAAACTGTCTTTGCCAAGGCTGGGCGCAAGTTGCGGGTTGATGCGAGTGAATCTCTCGCAGTGCTCGCAACGCCGGGTTCTCTTGCTCAGGTACTTGCCACACTGATTGAGAACTCCCTCAAGCATGGTGACGGGGAGACCGTGGTGTCCGCGAAGTTGCACGGTCCACGTGGCGGCGTCGTGGTCCAGGTGTCTGATGAGGGAGCCGGTGTCCCTGAGGAGCTCGTGCCGCGCATCTTTGAGCGTGGCGTGACCTCGGGTAGGGGGACTGGCCTTGGGTTGCCGTTGGCGCGAGACCTCGCAGCGGCGGATGGCGCGCGCCTTGAACTGTCACGTCCGCGTCCAGCTCAGTTCACGCTGTACCTGACGGGCGTTCCACGCACCCTGGACGCAAATGCGGTGTTGCCGCATGGAAACGTGGTCAAGGTACACAAGCGGTAGCGTTAGAGGTGGGTTGAGCGCGGGTCTAGTGGCGGCTTGTCGCCCGTGAACACGAGGTACTTGTACGCCAGGTAGCGGAAGATCATGCCCAACACCAGCCCAATCACGTTGGCTGAGATATTGTCCGCGAGTGGGGAATCGAACCCCAAGACGTAGCGGGAGATCCACAGGCACAGCACCGCGATAGCCATTCCGCCGATGTTGACCACCACGAATCCCACAAACTCGCGGACCTTGGTGCGCGTGCGCTGATCGGCGAAGGTCCACAGTCGGTTTCCGATCCACGTGACGATCATCGCGACGGCAACCGAGAAGATCTTGGCGGTGACAGGCTTGCCTGCGAGCACGGCGAATGGGCCGTGCTGCAAGAGATTGAACAGGCCAATGTCAACGATGAACCCGGTGCCACCTACGATCCCAAACTTGAGTAGCTCCACGAACCGTGCAGCGAGCCGCGCGCTGATGGAGAGGCGCTGTGGGGCGAGCTCCTGAGTGCTTGAGCTCTGCGATGTAGTCACCATCAAAGGGTATCGCGATGGACACGAGTTTAGGCGGCGGAGCTATTCGACTACCCTTAGACACCGTGGCTACTCCTATTGTTTCGGTAATTGGCGGCGGACAACTTGCGCGGATGATGGCTCCTCCCGCGGCGGAGTTGGGCGTGACGCTTCGGGTTTTGGTTGAGAGTGACAGTTCAAGTGCGGCTCAGGTCGTTGTGGACTCACCGGTTGGGAAAGCGAGCGATACTGAAACGATTAAGTCGCTCGTGACCGGTGCAAACGTGTTGACGTTTGAGCATGAGCACGTGCCCGGAGATTTCCTGCGCGAACTTATCTCCCAGGGTGTGTCAGTTCAGCCCCACCCTGATGCGCTGCTCCAAGCGCAGGACAAGATCATCATGCGCGAGCGCCTGACCGGCATGGGACTGCCCTGCCCGGCGTGGCGTGCCCTCGACCGCGACACTGCAATCGCCACGACCCAACTCCACGAGTTCATTGCCCAGCACGGCCCGGATGTCGTGGTGAAGACCTCCCGGGGAGGTTACGACGGCAAGGGCGTTCGCGTCGTGTCGACTCCGGGGGAAGTCAACGACTGGTTCGACGGCGTGGAGGCCGGCGGCCCCGCGTTGCTGGTGGAGGAGAAGGTTCCGTTCTCGCGTGAATTGGCTGTTCTCGTCGCGCGTCGCCCCTCAGGCGATGCGGTGACGTGGCCTGTGGTCGAGTCGATCCAGGAGAACGGCGTGTGCGCGCAGGTGATCGCTCCCGCGCCGAATCTTACGCAGGACGAAGCGGATCGTGCCCGCGAGGTGGCGCTTAAAGTCGCTCATGGACTGGACGTGACCGGCGTCCTTGCGGTCGAGATGTTCGAGACCAGATCGGAGTCCGGTGAAACCAACATCTTCATCAACGAACTCGCGATGCGGCCGCACAACTCCGGCCACTGGACCATCACCGGCTCCGTGACCAGTCAGTTCGAGCAGCATCTTCGGGCGGTTCTGGACCTGCCCCTCGGCGACACCGCGCCGCTCGCACCATGGACCGTCATGGCTAACATTCTCGGATCCAACCGCGAAACCCTCACCGATGCGCTGCCGCAGGTGCTGGCTCAGTACCCGAACGCTAAGGTGAACCTGTACGGCAAGGAACCGCGTCCCGGACGCAAACTTGGTCACGTCAACGTCAGCGGCAGTGACCTCGAACAGGTTCTCGCGGCCGCGCGTGGCGCGGCCGCGCTCGTACGCGACCAAGACTAGACCTGCCACACGCCTTCACCGCGAGTGGGGAGAACCCCACCTGCGCGCGCCGGTGGGGTTCTCGCACTTGCGGTGGACGAGGTGCGGGCTGCCTGCGCGGAAACCCGGCCATTTACGGGCCGCCGCCGAGAGATCGACTGACCGTATCGTCGGACATCAGCAACCAGAAGTCCGAGATCAGCAACCAACAGGAGAGACATGTCAGGAAAAGCGCCGGTTGTCGGCATTGTGATGGGCTCGGATTCCGACTGGAACGTCATGGAGGAGGCCGCGAAGGCACTCACGGAATTCGGAGTCGCCGTTGAGGTGGACGTTGTGTCCGCGCACCGGATGCCGGTCGAGATGATCGAGTACGGCCGCACCGCCCACGAACGTGGCATCCGCGTGATCATCGCCGGTGCCGGTGGGGCCGCGCACCTGCCGGGCATGCTCGCAGCCGTGACGCCGCTCCCTGTGATCGGTGTGCCGGTTCCGCTCAAGTACCTCGACGGCATGGATTCGTTGCTCTCCATCGTGCAGATGCCCGCGGGCGTCCCTGTCGCGACGGTGTCGATCGGTGGGGCACGTAACGCCGGATTGCTTGCCGCGCGGATTCTGGCGTCGGGCATTGACGACGAGTCTGCTGCGCTCCGCGAGAAGATGCTCGCCTTCCAGCAGCAGTTGGCCGAGGTCGCGCACGCCAAGGGCGAGCGCTTGCGCGCGGCCTACGCGCAAGAGGACTGAACGCTTTTCAGACCGCTACGCACCCAGAATACGACGAAACCACCCGCACATAACGGGTGGTTTCGTCGTAAGACGGGTGGGCAAGGTGTTGGGCCCAAGACCCAAGACGTCGGAGTTCAGGGGTTCCGAGCGTGAATATGGCGAGGGCCTAGTCGCGCAAGCTGTTGTATTCGCCTGGTTCGAGCGTGCCCGCAGCGACATCCTTGAAGAACTGTTCCGTACCAGCATCGTCGAGTTGCACGGCCGAACCTACGCCGCCCGGGCGATAGTTGAGCGAAACGATCGGCGGGGTTCCGGTGACGCCACCATCGGAGTTGGCCTTGCGGAAGGCGAGGGCCAACTTGCCGAGGTCGACGTATCCGGTTCCCTCGCTGACCACGAGCGCACTGGTTCCCGCGTCCACGAGCTTGCGCTGCGTGTTTGGGTTGATTAGGTCGCCGGGGGACTGAAGTTTCTTGGCCACTGCTGAGACGACCTGGCGCTGACGTTCGGCACGCCCAATGTCACCGAGTGGATCCTTTTTACGCATACGAGCGAAAGCCAGGGCAGTCTCGCCGTCTGCCTCGTGGCAGCCTTCCTCCCAGTCAAGTTTGCTCTCCTTGTCCTTCACGGAGTAGTCGAGGCAGAGCTCAACGCCGCCAACGGCATCGACAATCCCCTCAACCCCACTGAAGCCAATCTCAACGTAGTGGTCTACGGTCAGGTTGGTGAGGTTCTCAACGGTTTCAACGAGCAGTGGAGCACCGCCAAAGGAGAAAGCCGCGTTGATCTTGTTTGAGTTATGTCCGGGGATAGCCACGTAAATGTCGCGCGGCAGTGAGATCAGGGCATTTGGCCCGGACTCGGGCACGTGCAGCAGCATGATCGTGTCGGCGCGTGCTCCCTGAATGTGGGAGTCGCTGTCCTTGCCGCGCGAGTCTGAGCCTGCGATCAGGTAGGTGGTACCACCCGTGTTGGACGCGCCAGACAGTGCGTCGACATGGTTGAGTTTGGAGTTGGCCCACATGAGGAGCCCGATCGGCCAGGCAATCATCGCCGCCAGAAGTAGGAGTGCCACGGTTGTGAAGATGCGCTTCTTGCGCTTCTTCCTGGTTGGTGCCGAGGGTGTGGTGCCGTGGGGCCGTCCTGGTCCACCAGGTTTGGCACCACTTGAAGAACGTGGGCCACTCGGCGCGTGGACGGGGTTGACACCAAGCGTCGCTGATTGACTGGAACCGTTGCCTCGGGGCGTATAGGCAGGGGCAGCTTCAGGGCTGCCTGAGGCCTGGAGTGGGGTGCCACTGACTCGGCGTGGAGTTCCGGTCACTGACCGGGAAGGCATCTCGCGGCTGTTCTTCGGGGCGAAGGACTGCGGCAGCACCGATGTGCCTTGTGGCCTTGACGGCTCTGCGCCTGGTGTCGAAGGCGGGTGCGAGGAGGTGGAGACACGGGAAACAGAGGGTGGGGGAGAAACCGCGGCGGGAGTCTCGCCGGTGTTTCCCCTGCGGATCTTCACGATCTTTTGTGAGTCAGTCACTGTGGGCGGCTCGTCACTAGGTCGTGGAGCGCGAGCCTGCTGAGGTCCGGTCTCAGGTGAACCAACCTCGATTGCGCGGGTGCGCTGCGGTCGGCCTGGACGCCCGGAGGACGGCGTGAAACTTGGTGGAGGAAGTGCTCCTCCGCCTTGCCTGTTCTGCGGGTCGTTGTGGCTAGCCATGAGTCAAACCAATCGGTAGGGATGATGCTTATGGTGTGGTGGACTCGGACGGTTCGGTGCTCACGCACTCGTCGGGTTCGGTGCCGTCTTCGGCATCATCTGTCGGTTCGCACTCGGTTGCCTCGTCTGGCTCATCCTCGATGGGGTCGTCCACCTTGAGACGTTCCCAGTAATCATTCGCCGCGTCAAGCCAGACCACTCGGTTCTTGTTAGTGGGGTCCTCACCGACCGGGGTTGAATAGAACTTGACGTTGTCCTGGCTGATGCCCTTGAGCGACCAGGCCAGGGCGATGATGTCATCCGCGCCAAGTTCGCTGTCCACGGTCAGGGATTCGAGCGATGCGGTCACGAAACTCGTGAGCTTGTTGATGTCCGTGAGCAGGTTCTTGGACAGGGCTGTCTGCAACGTCGCCTCGAGGACTGCCTGCTGGCGTTCGATTCGCTTGAGGTCGGAGCCGATGTTTAGGCCCCACCCGGAGCCGGTGCGGGCGCGGACGAGTTGCAGGGCGGTCTTGCCGTCAAGGGTCTGCTCGCCAGCGGAGAGCTTGAGGTTGCCAGCCTTCTTGGAGGTGACGTCCTCGGGGATGTCGATGTCGATGCCGCCGAGGGCATCGACCATACCCACGAAGCCCTCAAAGTTCACGATGACCGTGTGATCGATGATGAGCCCGGTGTTCCACTGCACGGTTTCCACGGTGCAGGCGGCGGCGAACACGTAGTCACCGCCGTAGTCCCATCCGCGTGCGAAGGCGTTGTTGAACATGCCGCGCTGCTGGGCGGGCACGGTTTTGCCGTCACCGACCTGGCAGGCGGGGAGGTGCACCATGGAGTCACGGGGAATCGATACGACCTCGACGCGGGAGCGGTCGGAGGAGACGTGCACGATCATGGTGGTGTCCGAGCGTTCACCGCCGACATGGTCTCCGGCGAGGTCGGCTCCGGCCCCAGCACGGGAGTCTGTGCCCATGACCAGGATGTTCAGGGATTCACCAGCGCGTGGATCTTTAGGAGTCTGCGGGGTCGACACGTACTTCTTGGTGTCGATCTGCGTCAGCGAGGAGTTAACGCGCCACTGGATTGCGAAAGCGACCGAACCGCCGAATCCCAGAACCGCCACGAGAGCGAGGGAGATGATACGTGCGAGGCGCGGCCCATGCTGGGTGCGCGCGTGCGCGGGCGACGAACGTACGAATTCGACGCTATTGCGGCTGGTCTTCTTTTTGGTCACGGTATTAAATCCTAGAATGAACATGCGGTATTTGCCCGCATAGGTAGGGGGAAAGCCGTGTAAATCTTGTGTATACGGCTCTTGCGTCGCCTTTTTGTGGGGTTTGACGCAGAAAAGAGGTCCTTTAGTCGTATCGGTCGTGCCCATACCCTACGTGAGCGACCTGTGTGTGAAACGTATGTGTAGAACCCTTCGGAGGTATTGTGCGGCTCTTGGTAACCGGTGGGGCTGGCTTCATTGGCACTAACTTTGTGCGGTGGGTCCGGCAGTTCCAACCTGAGGTTGTCATCACGGTTCTGGACGCGTACACATACGCCGCGCAGGGCATGAACCTCGAGGTTGACGGCTGGTTGACTGATCAGGACGGCTCGGTACGCGTGGTGCGCGGCGATATCCGGGATACCGAACTGGTACGCGATCTTGTACGCGTGCACGATGCGGTGGTGCACTTCGCGGCAGAATCCCACAACGATCTGTCTCTTGACCGGCCACTGGAGTTCGTGGACGTGAACGTGCGCGGCACCGGTGTTCTGCTTGAGGCGGTGCGCGCTCACCGCGTTCGCTTCCACCACGTCTCGACCGATGAGGTGTTTGGCGATCTCACGCTGAACGATCCGCCGTTCACTCGCCTCAGCCCGTATCGTCCGTCGAGCCCCTATTCGTCGTCGAAGGCATCTGCGGATCACCTCGTGCGCGCCTGGGTGAGGTCTTACGGCGTGAACGCGACGATCTCGATCTGCTCCAATAACTACGGCCCGTTCCAGCACGTGGAGAAGTTCATTCCCCGCCAGATCACCGAACTGCTTGAGGGACGCCCGCCGCGCATCTATGGCTCGGGCCGCAATGTGCGCGACTGGATTCACGTGGATGACCACTCGGCTGGCGTGTGGGCGGCGCTGACGGGCGGTGCGATGGGGCAGACCTACCTGTTGGGCGCGCGCAGCGAGTTCAGCAACCTCGAGATTGTCCACACCCTGCTCGATATTTTCGGGCGTCCGCGCACCGATCTGCTTCAGGTCGCGGATCGGGCCGGGCACGATCTGCGGTACGCAATCGATCCGTCTGACACTGAGGGCGAACTTGGGTGGCGGGCAACATCGCGCCTGATGTACGACGAGTTGGAGCGTCTCGTGCACTGGTACGACTCCCAGCAGGGCTGGTGGATGCCGCTGAAGCAGGCGACCGAGGACCGTTATCTGGCCCGCGGTCAGTGATGAGCCTCAACCGCCGAACTCGTAAATTCCTCGGCGTTTTGAGAGTTACCGAATGTGCACTCTCAAACACTGAGAGTGCACATTCGGTAATTCTCAGCGAGGGAGGAGAGTTGAGGGTGCCCCAAACATCAGGGGATGTCGATGACCGTGGTGATCTTCTCGGACTCGATGATGCGCTGCAGACGAGCCGAATCGTCGGCAATCTCGCCCGTCATCTCAGGGCCAAACAGAACGACCGAACCACCATGGCTCCACACGCCCACGGCGTGTTGCAACACGCTGACACGTGACTCAACCGAGTCCGAGGCAACTCGTAGCAGAGTGCGATCACCGGTGTCCTCGGTTGCGGAACGCACCCAGTCAGGCAACTGCGCGTACGTGATGTGCCCGTCCGTGGTTGTGACTGCACACTGGGATACATCGGTGGGCGGAACGAATCCGAGCGAATCGCCATACGTCATGACCGCCCCCGCAGCGTCCACTGCACCCGGTGGAAGTTCACCCGGATAACGGCGAGCAAGGGCAGCAAGCGTCACCACGATGAGTTCGCGAGCGTCGCTGAACGTGTCGGGCGTGTCGGTGATGATCACGTCGGGTTCGCGGGTCGGTTCAAGGGTCAGGCGGCCACCTGCGCGCAACACGGCCAGCGACCAGGTCAGCAAGCGCCAGTGCGGTGGCAGATCAACGAGAAGGGTGCGGCCAGGTTCGCAGTCGAACTCCTCGCACAGCAGATTCGTGGTCTTGTTCACCCAGTTGCCAAGGACCGCCCCCGATAACTCGATGCGCTCAAAGTCGCCTCCGTACCAGGTGAGTCGCGGATGGCCGGGGTCCTGAAGCATTGAGGAGAGCGTGGCCTGTAAGAAATTAGCGCCTGAAGTCATGTTTTTCAGTGTAAAGGGTTAAAGTCTCACCCGTTGATGTCGATGACCATGATGGAAATGTGGTACACGTCCCACGCAACACAGTAGCCTGTGTCACATTAGTGAAATTTATGTGAGATGAACGCTCACACCTCACGGTGGTCAGACGATTGTGCAGGTGGATGCCGAGGGGCCGGTGTGCGCAGGATCGAGGATTTCACCCGCGATTCCGGGGCAAATACCACATTCCGGCTTGACTAGCGAAGATGACACGCGTGTAATTTTGCGTATGGTTGTTTCGAGACAGCCAATAGCAACAGCAGTGGAGGATAACAGTATGTGGAACCTGCTCAACGCTGACGGACCATTTCCGAGCGATGCCAATCGAGCATCGGAGTCAGCGCGCGCGGTCCCATCAGTCTTGTCGCTCATCGGTGGCGGCGAAGACCAATCGATCCTCGGCTGGCAGGAACGCGCACTTTGCGCACAAACCGACCCAGAGGCCTTCTTCCCGGAAAAGGGCGGCTCCACTCGTGAAGCCAAAAAAGTCTGTGTCGCGTGCGAAGTCCGTGTTGAATGCCTCGAATACGCTCTGGCCAATGATGAGCGGTTCGGAATCTGGGGAGGCCTCTCGGAGCGTGAGCGTCGCAAGCTCAAGCGCCGGGCAGTCTAACGATTTTTTGGGGGAGTACCCGTTTGGGGTGCATGTTAGGTACGTGCATGCCTGCGTAGGTCACGCAGCGTGGATGTGCGCATTAAACACGACTTACAGTAGGCGGTCGGCTCTTAGGGGCAGGCCGCCTACTGTCTTTGGTGGCTCTTGTCGCTCCCGCAGGTTAGGGAGGAATGACTGCTTGAGTCGATGGGCGCATTTTCGCCCGGGTGCGTGGGTTTTGTGTGGGTATCCGGTCTCTTTTTAGCCCATCGCTGTGAGCGGGGAGGAAGGGATGGCGGCGCACCGTGGGTGAAGCACCCGATTCCAAGGTTGGTGGGGCAGTATTGATGAGGCCATGCTTTGGCCGCCCAAGTTGGAGTGTCCCCGCGGTTTCGCTCGGTTAGTCGAACCCCGCAGATACGTACTCTCCAACCAGACACAGCACATCGCAGGAAGGTACAGCGTTGGCCACGCACACCGAACACGAAAACACCCGAACACTGGCACCCCAGGTGCTCGGGGTTGTCGTATCCGTTGGGCGGACGCCCTACCTGCCTGGCGTGCTCAGGTCGATCGCCGAGCAGGAGGTCGCACCACACAGAGTTGTCCTCGTGGATGTCAGTGCGCGTGCAGACATTGAGGTCTTGGACGTAGCCGTGCTCAACGACGCTGGGATAGACGTGCAGATAGTGCACGCCCCACGCGCACGGACGTTCGGTTCTGCGGTCTCAACCGGACTGAACTCGATAGATCTGCACGAGCAGTGGCTGTGGCTCCTACACGATGACGCCATCGCACACCCCGGTGCCCTCGCCGCCCAGCTCAAGCCCGTCGAACACACCTCAAGCCTCTCGATCGTCGGGGCCAAACAGCGCAAGCTCGGTGAGGGCAAGGAACTCATCAACGTCGGCTACTCCACCTCCCGAGCCGGCACCTTGTTCACCGGGATCGAAAGCCAGGAGTTCGACCAAGGGCAACACGACTCCCGCGACGACGTGTATGCGGTATCGCTCAACGGGGCACTCGTGTCGTCCGCGGCATGGCTCGAACTCAAGGGCACCGAGCCCGCCTTCGGCAAATACGGCGACTCCCTCGACTTCTGCCGTCGTGCGCGGCTCGCTGGGCACCGCATCATCATCGAGGCGCAGGCTGTTGTCGAACACGCGCAAGCGGACTACATGAACATCCGGGAGCACGAGGAACTGACCCAAACCCCACGGCCAACGGTGCTTGATGAGGAGCCTGCGGCGAGATCCTTTTGGGCGCGCCTGACCAGTTCGATGCTCTTTGGCGCAACTAACTACTCGATTTTTCTCTTTCCCTTTATCCTCATCGCGGCGATTGTTGTCGCACCGCTGCGTATGCTGTACCGGCTGCTCACCAAGGCTCCGCGCCTCGCCGTGCAGGAATTGCTTGCGCCGTTCTGGCTTGCCGCGAAGTTCCCGGCCGTCATCCGATTGCGGTCCAAGATCGTGCGAACCAAGAAGGTGTCGGCCGAGGTGCTCGTACCACTCATGGCCTCAACCGCTGAGATCAGGAACGCCCGCCGCAACCGACGCCTCGCACGTACTGCTCTGCGCAAACGGCTCTACGGGCCGAGCGACCTCGATCGCCGCGAGTTCCGCGCACTGGCACGCAAACGCATAGCAGTGCTCGGGATCGTCACCTTCATCATGGTTGCTGCGACCCTGTACGCGCTGCATGACCTCATGGGGGCTGTGACCGGAGACGACCGACTTGTGGGCGGTGCGATGCTCCCCGCGCAGGGTGGTTGGCCGGAACTGTGGCAGCACTGGAGCAGCGGTTGGATTCGCGATGGTCTTGGCGCCTCTGCACCGTCCGACCCACTACTTGCAACTCTCGCGCCGGTTATGGTGCTCACGTTAGGAAACATGCAGCTTGCCGCGAATCTCGTGATGATAGGGGCGCTGCTTGCCAGCGCGATGGGTGCCTGGTTCGCTGCAGGAGCGATCTCCCGCTCGGTGACTGCCCGCGCCTGGACCGCGCTCATCTGGGCTGCGGCCCCAACGATGCTCTTCGCCCTTGAACAAGGACGTATGGGAGCGGTCATCGCCCACTCCGCGTTGCCCTGGCTTGCCCTCACCGTCATGCGAGGACTGGGCCTCAACAAGCGCGACGCCCGTGGGGCGCTGAGGTTCCGCCACGAACAACGTCAAGAAGAACAACTCGTCGCCGCCGGTGTCGTCGCCGAGACCCCCGCCACGCAGCCGCGCCGTTCGCTGGCTGCCATCGGTGGGGCTGCTCTCATCTTTGCGGTCATCGTCGCGGCGGTTCCCGTACTGCTGCTGCCAGGACTCATCGTCTTCGGACTCGCGGGCCTCTTCAGCCGAGCCCGTGCCCTGCTCTTCGTACCCATCCCAGCGCTCGCGGTCCTCGGACCGGTGCTGTTCCGTGGCTTTGTGAACCGTGAGGTCGGCGGCTGGCGAGTGTTGTTTGCCGATCCAGGCGCCGCCTTTGCCTATGAACCGTCCCTGCCCTGGCAGCGCCTGCTCGGTGTGCCATCAGCGGTTATGGACGTGTCACTCGACAGCGGGCTGGCGCAGGCGGTGACAGCGATCCAGCCATATGTATTGGGTGGGGCACTGCTGATCGGAGCGCTGGTGTCTCTTGGGCGCCGTGGCCCGCGTGCGGGGCAGATCCGTCTGGCGTGGTGGATCGCACTACTAGGGCTTGTGACCTCGCTCGCCAGTTCCGCAATCGTGGTTGCCTCCGGTGAGAGCGGAGCCATCACCGGATGGTCCGGCTCCGGGGTATCGCTCATGACGTTCGGTTTGCTTGCCGCGTGTCTCTTGGCTTCCGACGAGGTGGCGGCGGCAGCTCTGACCCGTTCGTTTGGTTGGCGGCAGGTATCGCTTGGCCTTGCCACGCTCGCTGTCTTCGTGCTGCCCATCGGGACGCTCGCAGTGTGGGGCAGCGACCGCGACATCGCCCACGAGTCGTCGAGCGGTGCTGCGACACCGGCAGCGAACCTCAAGGCGATCGATCGTGCACTCGTGCCCGCCGTGGCCCAGCAGATGCAGACCTCCGGGCGCCAAGCTCGCGTGCTTGGCATCCAACCGTCAGGGGTTGGCCGGATCTCCTATCAGCTCATGCACGGTGACGGGATGCAGCTCATGGAAACGTCCACCGTCGTGGACGTCGCCTATCTGACTGGGCGTCCCGACGACATCGCCGGGTTGGTTGCACACCTTGCGCGCGGCCTTGAGCAGGAGGGGCACAGCGCCTCCGCGTATCAACTCGCGTCCATGGGCATCGGTGCGGTGCTCGTGCCGCCGGGAGACAGTGACGAATACGCGCAACTGATCGCGCGTCTCGACACCGTTGCTGGACTGCAACGCATTACCGAGAACGAGACTGGAACCGTTTGGCGTGTTGATCCACGCGTGCTCGAAGCCGAACGTGCCTACGGCGAAGTCTCCTCCGTGAGCGCACGCAACGCCATCGCGCAGGAACGCGCGGCGAGCCAGGCAGTTGAATCGGAACTAGGTCCAGACGGTTCTACACCGGCCAACCTGACCGCCGACGAAGGCGAGGGAACAACGTCAGGTGAGGGATCGTCGCCAATCGAACTCGAGACCACCACCGTGGTGGTCGCAGGCGAACCGGCCTGGGCGACCACCTACGTGCGGGGCGAGGACGGGGCGTTGCGCGACCCGGAGACGTTGTCTGCCGGACGACTCGCCGTCCGCACCCGAATTGAGGCCGGCGCTGAGCGCACCATCGTGCTCGCTGAAAATGCTGCACCGGGCTGGAGCGCAACCCTCGGTGGACGAACTCTCACCAGTGCACAGGTCAACGGCATGCAGGCATTCGTCATTCCCGAGGGCGAGGGCGGACAACTGAAGATCGCATACGAACGGTCATCGCGTATCGCGTGGCTCGTGCTGCAGAGCGTTGTGCTCGTGGCGTTCGGTGCGCTCGCGATTCCCGTACGACGGAGGGGAACCCAGAGATGGGCGTGAAAACTAGCGAACAGGTCACACACACTGACAAGAGATCGACACGTTTCCTTCGTGCACTGTCCGGACTGACCGCCGTTGCGTGTGTCGGGGCACTGGGCGTGCTCGGCACACACGGATTCGTCGACAACGCTGGAGCACGGGCCACCGGCACCGGGATAACCGTTGCGGCACCAGCGGTATCGCTCGTGTGCCCGCAGGGTTTTGCGGCCGATGGGACAGCCCGAGGCGGTTCAGGGGTCGGAGTCGATGGAATCGACGACCAGCCAGTCACCGTCGCTCACAACTTTGCCGCGGCCCTGATCGGCGGGGAGGGAAGTGTTCGCTATGGGCAACTTCCGGTTCCGCGGGTGAGCGGCGCAGACTCGGACGATGAACTGAACTCCGGGTCGGTTGGGGCTGGTGCGATCACCCCTCCGGCTCCGGAAACCCCCGGACCAGGTGGGGCGCTGGTGGTTGGTGAAGCCACCAACAGTCGTGCGGCAATCACCCGGATCTCGGAATCGACCGGTGCGCTCTACGCCACAACTGCCGATAGAGCGGTGTGGGACCCCGCTGGCGGGACGTTGACCGCGGCCTCGTTCCTTGAAAGCCAAAGCGGTGGCGACCAACGCGGAATCGCCGCCGCCTCCTGCGGTGCGGCTGCGAGCGAGCACTGGCTCGTTGGCGGATCGACCTCGGTCGGTAGCTCGAGCACGCTCATCATCCAAAACCCGTCCCTGACGCCCGCCACAGTGACCATCACCCTGTGGGGTCCCTCCGGTCGCGTGGAACTCGCAGGTTCCGACACATATATCGTGCCCGGTGGAGCGCAGGTGTCCGCGTTGCTTGAGGCTGTGGCACCCGAACAACGACGCATGGCAGTGCACGTCCAAGCCCAAGGAGCACTCGTCACCGCATATCTTCAGCAGGGGCAGCTGGACGGGATCACGCCCGGTGGTATCGACTACGTGACGGGGTCTGCTGCGCCATCGCGGGTTCAGGCCATCACCGGAATTCAAACCTCGGGCGTTGGGGTCGAATCCGACGATGCCTCATTCGTCCGGCTTGTGGTTCCCGACTTCAGTGAGCCCGTGAACCTTGCGGAACAGAGCGAGGAAGACGCCGCATCGGTGGACTCTGAGGTCATTGGCTCAGCGCGCCTCTATCTGCTTGGCCCTGACGGCAACATCGTCCTGTTCGGAGCCGAAGAGATCGAACTGGTCGCCGGTAGCGTTCAAGACATCGAACTCGGTGGAGTCCCGGCGGGAGTGTACTCGGTGATCATTGAGGCGGATGTTCCGCTGCTCGCCGGTGCGGCATCGGTACTGCGTGGCACCGAGTCTCCTGATCAACCACTGATCGGCACGCCGAAGGACATCGCCTGGGTGAGTTCCACGCCTGCGTTGTCCAACCCGCAGTACACGGTCGCGGAACGGTTCGCTGCGCTTGAACTCGGCCACGATCAGTTCGCGGGGGAACTGGAGCAATCTTCTGGGTCTGGTGCGCTCGCCATTCCAGCAGGAGTGAGGGGAACGGTGTCCATCCTCGGTGTACCGCAGGTCGAAGACGTTGCGGCACTCGACGCCGTGCTCACGGATATCCCGCTTGTGTACTCGGCGTTGGAGAGCGAAGCCTCTGGTCTTGATGCGCCGGAGAACCAAGGCGAGGCCACTGACGAGGAACTCTCAGAGGAAGCAGCGGCACGGCTTGAACGCTGGGTGCCGAACATCTCAGCCACGGTTGTCGGATATGGCACGAATGGCCAGGTGGTCGGTACCCGTGATGTGCTCCTTGCGCCTGGACAGTCAACCACCGTGGATCTCTCCGACTTTGGGAACGTGGCTGCTGTCGCGGTCATCGAGGGGGAAGACTCTCACGTCAACTGGTCTGTTGCGCTGAACTCGCCTGGATTGTCGGGAGCGGTGAGCCACCTGGCACCGGTCGTGGTGGGGCAAGAACCGACCGACATGTGGGTGGCAAGGACTCAGCAACTCCAATAGCACTGTTCTCCTGACCAGACCTCAGTGGATTAGGCTTGTGTCTATGGCGTTTTCCTCGTCTCCTGACGTTCCGGGCAGCGGCCCGCACCGGCCCAGCACCCCTCTACCGATCCGCGATGACGGCACCGCAGGCCGTGGGATTGATCGACGGGCTTTCCGTGCACCGGGGAGTTTCCAGGACAGCCCTTCAGCGACCTCGGTAAGCCCAGCAGACTTCGCCGAGGTCATGGCTAGGTCAGGCATGACTGTCACTCGGGCGCGACGGGATCGCCGGGGCCGCGGTATCCGTGGCCTGAAGTATCCGCCGTTTCATCCGTTGTATCGCACACGCAAGGAACTGTTCGATGAGGCCGTCGTCACCTACGTGGCTCGTCTTGAGATGACGTGGGGTAGGGAACTGCGCGGAACCGAGTTCGCGGTTGAAGAGGTGCCGCCCTCGGATCCTTCGCCATGGGAACGTGGCGGGATCACGCTGGGCCGTTACTTCCCTGCTGTCAGCGGCCAACCGAGCAGAATCGTGATCTATCGTCGTCCAGTCGAGGCTCGCGCTGAAGGGCGTGAGGAACTAGCAGCGATCATCAGAGACGTCATCGTGGACAATATCGCGTTCATGTTGAGTAAGGCTCCGCACGAGATCGATGGTGACTATCAGTCGTAGCTCAACCGCTCCCACCCCGCCATGCTGGAAAGTAGGCCGGGGACAAACGAGGACGGCTCGTCGCCAATAAAAATGTGGCTGTCAGGCCACACAAACCGCATTATGGGACAGGATTCACAGGCCCGCACGGCGTGTGGTGCGGAACCTTGTGAAGATTCGGAGTACATTTTTGGCTGTGAGTTCCTTCCGTCAATGTTCCCGCACCGCCTGCGCGCGCGAGGCCGTAGCGACTTTGACCTACGTGTACTCGGATTCGACGGCGGTTCTCGGCCCACTTGCGGTGGCCGCCGAGCCGCACAGTTATGACCTGTGCCAGGCGCACGCAAGCCGCCTGACCGCGCCGCGTGGCTGGGAGGTTGTGCGGGTTGCGGTTCCGGGAGATGCGGTTCAGGGGATTTACGACGATCCGGCGGGTTCCGCTTCCACCTCCACTGGGTCCGTGCCCGGGTTGACCGACACACTCACGCGCCGCCAACTTGCGGAAGTACGAGCCAAAGAGCAGGAGATGCTCGATCAGGGCGCTCCTGCACTCGATGAGTTCGAGCAGCGGAAACTTGAGATCTCGAAGCCGTTGACTGAGCCAGACGACGACTGGGCGGCGATTGCCGACGTCGTTCGCCACGACGACCCTGCTGCCCCGGTTGGAGCGACTGTTGGCGTTACGGCGGCCTCTCCCGTGGGCGCCGCGGGTGTGGGGGCTGGTGTTGGGTATCTCGCTGGCAAACGCTCGGCGGGCACTGCGGTCCCAGAGGGATTCATTCCACCTGAGAATCTGGTGCGTCCGCGTCATGCCGCTGATCCTGAGCCGGTGCAAAAGGGTGAGGTGGCGCGCCGCGGTCATTTGCGGATGCTGCGCGACGATTCCTGAGTCTGCTTGAAGCTTGAGCGGGGTAGGCTTGACCCATGACTTTTACGCCTGTTGACCTGTCGTCTCTCATCAAGTCGTATGACGTGCGGGGGATCGTCCCCGAGCCGTTTAGCCCTACCGTTGCTCGCGCTATCGGCGCGGCGTTCGCAACGGTTGTTGTGATCCCAGATGCCGGCGAGGCAGGGGACGCCACCCCTTCTGATGTCACCAAGGCCGCAGGGCGCCCACGGGTTGTTGTCGGCCATGACATGCGCGATTCCGGGCCTGAGCTCGTTGCGGCGTTCGTGTCCGGTCTGACCGATGCTGGTATTGACGTCATCAACATTGGGTTGTGCTCAACTGATGGGCTCTATCACGCGTCAGGCACCTACGACGTTCCGGGTGCCATGTTCACCGCGAGTCATAACCCAGCCGAGTACAACGGCATCAAACTGTGCCGTGCGGGCGCTCGACCAGTTGGCCAGGACACGGGACTCACTCGGATCAAGGAACTTGCGCAGCAGTATCTTGCACATGGTCTGCCGGGCCCTGCAACTCAACTGGGCTCCGAGACGCGGCGGTCGACTCTGAGCGAATATGCGAAGTTCCTACGCGACCTCGTTGACCTGTCGGATATCCGCCCGCTCAAGGTGGTTGTGGACGCTGGAAACGGCATGGGTGGTTACACGGTTCCCGCGGTGCTTGGAACTGCGGCAAGCCTGCCTGAACTTCCGCTGGAGATCGTGCCACTCTACTTCGAACTCGACGGTACCTTCCCCAACCATGAGGCTAACCCGCTCGACCCTAAGAACCTGGTGGACCTGCAAAAGGCCGTGGTCGAACACGGGGCAGACATCGGTCTGGCCTTTGACGGTGACGCGGACCGCTGTTTTGTGGTGGACGAGCAGGGCAACCCGGTAAGCCCATCCGCGATCACGGGTCTCGTGGGGCTACGGGAGATCGCGAAGGAAAAGGCCGAAGGGCGCGAGGTCACGATCATCCACAACCTCATCACCTCGCGCGCTGTGCCTGACTTCATGCAGGGAGCAGGCGCGAAGACAGTGCGGACCCGTGTGGGCCACTCGTTCATCAAAGCGCAGATGGCTGAACATGATGCTGTGTTCGGCGGCGAACACTCGGCGCACTACTACTTCCGGGACTTCTTCTTCGCAGACACGGGGATGCTTGCAGCAATGCATGTCCTTGCAGCGCTGGGGGAACAAGAACATCCATTGTCAGCAATTGCGGACATGTACGAGCCATACGTGGCCTCGGGCGAAATCAATTCCACGATCGAGGACGTTGACGCGGCCCGTCAGCGCGTCATCCAGGCATACGTCGAGGAAAAGGGCGCAGGGGACGTTGAGGTCGATGAACTGGACGGCCTGACGATCTCGCACTGGCACTCCCACCCACAGTGGTGGTTCAACCTTCGCGCCTCCAACACAGAGCCGCTGCTGCGCCTGAACGTTGAGGCTGCCGACGAAGACATGATGGAAAAGGTCCGTGACGATGTGCTCGGCCTAGTCCGTGGTGAATAGCTAATACAAAGGAACGCGACATGACCAACACCCATAACCTTGATGCTTGGATCCGCGAAGCCCTGCGCTGCCCGGTGACCGGAGCGGAACTCGTGGAAGGCACCGGCCCAAACGGGGAACCTGAACTTCACTCCACAAGCACGCAGCGTCCGCTCGCATACCCGATCCGCGAGGGTATTCCAGTGCTCCTTGAGAGTGAGGCTCGTCCGCTCTGAGCCACCCCTCCACTACGAGGATCACCACCTGATGTGGCCCATGTCTGGATTAATCTCGACATGGGCCACACTCGTGTGTGGAGAGGCTCCACCCGTTGGCTAATCTTCTGCACGAGGCTAAGAGACACTCCCACCGAAGGATGGGTTGGAGACACCATGGAGGGCCGGAAACCGTGGCGCTCAATCCATCCTGTCACCTGCCGATGTATATGACATCGCCAAGTTCGCACACGACCGTCGCTGTATGACGCAACGAACTATTGGCCCGGTTTAGTGAGAATTGTCTGGAGAGATCGTCATATTATTGCGCAGAGGAGGGGTGACATTGAATCGAAAAATCCAAGGCACTGTACTGACAGCCCTACTTGCAGTATCCACACTTGTTGTGGCACCAGCCGCCCAGGCTGACGGGCCACGAACCCAACGAGCAGGATCGGGTACGAGCGCTTTATTGGCGACGAACAGCACTGTTAGTTCCACAACGACACTTCGGGTCGTGGGCAACGGTGGTCCACGCGCAACGGTCCAGACAGCGCGCACCGCGCGCGTCACAGTCAAACACACCTCTCTCAAGGTGAGGGCAGGGGAGTCCATACGGATCGTCGTCAATGGGCGGGCTGCCAGTGGCACGCCGCTGGGAAAAAAGAACGCACGCCTTCAATACCGGGCTAACTCCTCCAAGAAATGGAAGACCCTCGGAAACCAGACCACCAATTCCAAAGGCAAGGCCACGCTGTACTGGCGAGCCACGTCCAGTGGAGACTACCGGATCGCGATCACCCCGGCCAGCGGCAAGGCTGCCGTGCTCTCCAAGACGATGAAGGTGACGGTCAGCAAGGCCAACCGGACACTTGCTCAGCGGGCCAAGGTGGCCAAGAACGAGTTGGGGAAACCTCTCCAGGCCACCAAGAAACTCAGCGCGAAGGCAAGGAAGTCAGCCTCAAGCAGCGCGAAGTCGGTAAGGTATCGGAACTACAAGAGCGCAACGGTCGTTGAGGTTTCCAAGGGCAGCAGAGTCAACACCTGGATCGTACGAGGCAAGATCAACACGCTGTACCGCAAGGCCGGAGGGGCCACAGGCACGTACGGCGTCCCTGTAAGGGACGCGAAATGCGGTTTGCTTGAGGGTGGTTGTGTGCAACAGTTTACGAAGGGCACGATCTACTCCTCGAACTACAAGAAAGCCGCGACCGGCGTGAAGATCCGCGGCATCAAAGGCGAGATCGCCGCAGCCGCGCAGTCTCAGGTGGGGTATCGCAAGAAGTACAGGGGCGACGCCAGCGTGCAACACACCAAGTACAACAAATGGTCCGGGCGTACTCACGCTTGGTGCGCCATGTTCGTGTTCTGGGCCGCCGACGCCTCCGGCAACAGAAGCGTGATTCCTCCGATCTACCGGATTCCCAGCCAAGAGAGTTGGGTCAAGAAGAACTGGAAGACAAGCAAAAACTCACCGAAGGTTGGTGACCTCGCGTTCATCGACTCTCGAGGCTATGGCCGTGCAACGCATATCGCGTATGTGGTTGCCGTGAAGGACGGTTGGGTGACCACCATTGAGGGGAACACCGCGAGTTCGTTCCCTGCCGGGCATCGTGGTGTCTCCAAGGGGAAACGCCACGTGAGTCGTGTGATGTACTTCGGGACGCCTAACTGGGGTGCGTAGAGGCAAAGGAGGGTGATCTAAAATCTGTTGGGATTTGGTCCACTCTAAGAAGGCTTAAGTGGCTGGAGTGTAGAAGTTTTCCGCTAGATCCTACGGTTTGTGAACTGCTCGGACGTTACTGTGACAGTAACGATCTCGTTACAGAGCTATTGAAACCCTCTCAGTACCGCGGCGCGTTTGATGTAGAGCGCTTGCAGCCCTGTTCATAGAGCAAGCCGCCAAGAAACCCTCGGACCTTTCGCGTTCTTCACGACCCACTGAACATAACCAGCAGCCCGCAACAAATACAAATAACGTAATACGGTTGGGCGAACTAATCCTGTAAGTTCAGCGATCTTTCCACTACTTAGTCCGGGAGCCTCGCGAAGAACAACCAGTTCTCGTCGCCGGTTTTCATGATCAAAGGTACTCCTCCGACGACTTTCGGAAGTGAGCGTTCCGAGCGTTCGATTGTTTGCGAGCAAGCTATGCAATCACTTTACTTCGAAGAGTGAAGATAGCATCAAAGTGCCGCCGTATGTGATAAAATCGCTGCACGTGTGGAATTAGTGTCGTTCACTCCTGATGTGTAAGCGTTCCACACAACACGAGGAAGGGAGACGAAATGAAATATTGTTGTTTCTGGGAAGGAATTCGACCACCTGAGTATTTGGCCTGGTGTGTCAGTTCTTGGCGAAATTTTATCAACCTAGACGATGTTCTTTTTCTTAATCACTCGAATGTTAGTAAATATCTTGGTGATCTTGTCTCTGTCGATTCATTGAGGCATTTTAGTTTTGCGAAACAGTCCGATATCGTCTCAGCAGCCTTTCTTTATAAGTTTGGGGGTATGTTTTTAGACGTTGATACAATTTTTGTCAATGATCGATGCGAACAGTTTACTAATATCGATTTAACCGATGACAAGTTTGTTTTCTTCGGCAACGCTGCCATAAGTGGCATTCACGTGGGCGTGCTTGCTTCCTCTATCGGAGGGACCATCGTCTCTAATTGGCAGGACGTGCTATTTGAACGAACATTGAACTGGCGAAAAGATGACAATTGGGCTTATGTGGCAAACCAGATTTTGTATCCGTTAATCGTGAAAAGTTCAGCACTGGAAGAAAAATGGACTAGGATTGACACCGCCGCTTCACTGTTTACACCGGAGGTACAGTTTTCCGAAAATCATGACGCAGGAAACCGCGAAAAATATGAACATTTTTGGTTTAAACAGAATGTCGAGCCTAGCCTCTTAACCAGGATCGTTGATGAGAGTCATGGAATACTCGCTTTGCATAATTCGTGGACACCGCGCCATTACGCGCAGTTAGTTGGATCTAATTTAGTCGAATCGCCCACGACCTTGTCTGCGCTTCTTCGACGGGTTGGTAACATCGAACTAATCCCCGAAATTCAAGAAAGGATCCATCTTGGAATCTAATGCCATCCACGATCCCTATTTCATCACATGCGGAATGAATGGACAGATCTATGCAGTCGATGAATGGTTTCAGTCCTCGGGAATAGACGTGCGTCAAGCACGATTCGCTATATCGTCTTCATTGGTGCTTATCGGAGGTCCAGCGGACGATTCCCAGAGTGTTTTCGATCCAGTTATGGGGTGGTTAATTAAGATATCGGGTGATTTAGGAGGCGACACCGCAAAGCGTGTTACCAATTTGTTGAACCGTTTGGGTGTAGCGGCTAATCAAACACTGATAGTAGCTTGGCCAGAAAATTGGACTGTTGCGACTGAAGTTTGGACAACAAGGCCCGGCGCAAACATTATTTACTTGGCGCTTCCATCGGGAGAAGAAAGTGAAGAATTTCCAGGTCAATTGGAACTTAAGAATCAGCTTTCTCGAACAGTTCTGCAAGTAGCTAATCGCCAGGAGCTTCGGAAGTGCGCAACATTCCTACTTCCGGATAATTACCGCAGTAGCGTTCAAAATATCTCGTTAGCCTACTACGATTCAACTCGTATTTCGCCAGAAATTGCGGACGGATACAGGTATCTCTATCTTGCTTTCGCCGGTGCGCTGTCAGCACTAACGGGAAATGGAAGTGTTGCAGATTATCTTTTCGGAACACTTGGGTCCGGGCATAACCCGCCCTCTGCACAGTGGATTGCCGCAGAATCGGGTGGGAATGAGGCTATTCGTGCGTCCCGTGTTAAGTTGTCTCTGTCCGCTAAAGGATTGTACGTGGCAGGTTTCGATGCACTTCAGTCGAAGGCTGCTACGGGGTGGGGTAGCCGTGTTCATACACTAAAAATGATCGGTGTACGGACCGGAGTGACAAAGGTTGTAAAACTTGGTGCGCTAAAGAGAGAGATTGTTAATACGCTTCCGGCAGGTTTCTCGTTCTTGGAGCAAACGTATGCGGCCTTCACGCTACCACAGCACCAGTCATTAGACTTGAAGGGTCTCGCGTCCGATACTTTCGTGCTTGAAGTTTTAGATGAGTCTGGGTTTAACCTACTTGCGCGGGAAAGTAATGTCTTGATCGGCAGCGACCATTTTTCGGATGGCATACAAGAATGCAGCATTTACTTCGATGAGGGCCATTGGTTGCTTGATATAATGGCACCACTGTAGGAGTATGCTGACGACCTGGTTATTTTTCACAGCTGGCCCTCGATATGATGATTTAGTAATATTGTTCCATATAATATATCACTCTCCTCATTTATTGCCGCCGGTGATGATCGGAGTAAGTGGCGTTTGAATTATGTGAAGTATTGCTTTATCGCACGGTGTGCACAGTCACGTATTACTCTGACGTTCAGCCCTTTGTGCGCCTTAAGTTAATATGAAAAGCCTAGTCAAGGATGGATATGACGGAGCCTCTAAATTCACTGCGTAATTATCGTGACCATCGTGGAAACGTAATCGTTTCTCCGAAAGAGCTTTCGCGGAATATTCATGTTCTATTTCGCGGCGCGAATAACCGTATAACGATCGATTCGAATGCACGTATTGAGCGGTTATCAGTCACCTTCGATGGCAATCATGGTGAGTTAGTTATCGGAGCATCAACCTCGGTCGGTGGTGGGATGTGGAATATACGTGTGGGGGAAGACTCGCGCGTGTCGATAGGCGATAACGTATCCACGACTAGCGTCGTTGTTGTTTCTGCGGTCGAGGGCACAAAGGTCACTATCGGATCGAATTCTATGCTTGCGTCTGGTGTTCAGCTCCGTGCCGATGATGGTCATGCGATTTACGAAGTCCAGTCGAAGAAGCGGGTGAACCATTCGAAGGATATTGAGATTGGAAGTTATGTCTGGTTGGCGTACGGAGTTATGGTGTTGGGTGGAACTTCTATCGGTTCAGGTAGCGTGATTGGACTTGGTTCGATTGTTAAGGCTTCATTACCGAACAACGTGGTCGCGGTTGGAAATCCCGCTCGAATTGTAAAGAGAGATATTGCATGGGAGAGGCCACACCTTTCTCTCACTTCTCCGCCGTACCGGCCAGACGCAACTGTTATTTCACCAAGCGGTTATTGGAAATTGACTGAGCGAGAGTTGAAGCCCCCGGGACTCCTACGACGGTTGTTCAGGAGGTTTGTCCCACTGAAAATTAGAGTCAAACTTCGCGGGTGGCTCACGCGCTGACAACTATTCAGTTCAATCGCTATATAGATTAGCTTTTCTGCTCTCAAGGATAAGTTTCTGAGTCGAGTTGAATAGGTCTAGCGACTTACACACGTGGTGAGTTTTTCCAATATTCGTTTGACATCATCTAGGATCTCGTGGGCCGCGGTGATCTGTTGCCCGTTGATCGTGACACCCGCGTCCCGTAATGGACGTAACAACTGAGCGCTGCGTTTAGTCGCGGCCCCCGTACAGCCATAGAAGTGGCGCGTAACAGCAAACTCCGCGAATACAATCGTTAATTGCGCTTTGATCGCACCCCTAGCAGGTGAAATACTGGGTGAGCTGCAAGGTTGGTTTTACTCATCCGGAACGACTGCTCAATATGCCTTCGCTCGTGAGAAGCTGCGATAATCCCAGCCGCTAGCATCAAGGTAGCGGTGAGGTTGATGACATGCCCTTTCCAGGCTCATCGCAAACGAGGGTGTAGCTGCGGGTAGCGCGTGGTTGCTCGGGTAGAGGTCGAGTTCTTCCGACGATGGAGGTTCCTATGCCTTCCAGCCGCAAGACCTCCACGTGTTCCACGCTACCTTCGCCCCTGCTCACCGGTCCGCGTTCTGCGGTCTCGATGAACTCGGGCTTGTCGCGATGCGGTAGGTAGTCGAGCCGGGATCGAGGTCGTTGCGAGGGATGGGTTCTCCGCGTTTAAGTCCGCCGCAGCCCAAGAGCTCCCTGATGCATCTCGGTCATGGACCCGTTCGACGTCGTCCGGCTTGCCGACGATGCCCTCGACCGGACGAGGCAGCGTGTTCAGCAGGACACGCTCGGGCACCGTGGTGATGCCGGTTCCCCGATCTACGCCGTTCGGCGCACCCTGTACACCGGCGCAAGCTTCCTCACCGAGAAGCAGTCTGCACGGCTCGACGCGGTGTTCGCCATCGAGGAGCACGTCGAAGTCGAAGCGACTGGGGCTTCTACCAACGCATCGTCGCTGCCTACCGCGAACCCGACAAGACCAAGAGTAAGGAGATGATGCGGCAGGTGATCGATGCTGTCAGCAGCGGCGTCCCGGCGGCTCTGCCGAGACCAAGGCTGGTGGTCAGCGTTTGGGAAGAAGAAAGCCCACGGGAAGGGCACAAAGCCTGGCTCGCCCGTTCATGACGATCTCGTCCAGCGCGAGTTCGTGGCCGCTGCTGCGAACGAGTTATGGCTTTCGGATATCACCGAGCATTGGACCGGTGAAGGCAAGCTCTACCTATGCGCGGTGAAAGACGTCTTCTCCAACCGGATTGTCGGCTACTCCATCGACGCGCACATCACCTCCGCACTTGCGGTGACCGCGCTGAACAACGCCGTACTTCGCCGCGGTAACGTCGCGGGGTGTGTGCTGCACACGGATCGTGGATCGCAGTTTCGAAGCCAGAAGCTGCAGCGCGCGCTCACCGGTCACACGATGGTCGGCTCGATGGGGCGTGTGGGTGCTGCGGGTGACAACGCTGCGATGGAATCGTTCTTCAGCCTGCTCCAGAAGAACGTTCTGAATCGCAATACCTGGGGGACCCGTGACGAGCTCCGGTCAGCGATAGTGGCGTGGGTCAAGCGCACTTATCATCGACGTCGCAGACAGGCCCGGTTGGGTCGTTTAACGCCGATCGAATACGAGACCATCATGAACAGGCAGGTCGCACTCGCTGCCTGACCAAACTGTCACCTAAACGTGCATCAGACCCGTCAGAATGTTGACTACCTACAGTTGTCTGGCCAGTCGCGCTGGAAGACTACGCCTGCGGGACAGTCTGCTATCATCAAATTTTGTGTTCAAGTACATTACGTGGAGAGGTGAGGGATTCCTCCATGAGGTGTTGCGTTAGCAGTCTGGGAGCGCAAGCTCCAGATGCAGGGAGATCTTGTTCTTGAGTCCTATAGATACCAAGATTCAGCCTGTACTTACGACACATAGCACACAGTGTTCCGATATCCAGACCCTCCGAGCCCTAGCGGTGCTGACCGACGTGCTGCATCACTTCTGGCCGAAATTGACTGCGCCGCATTCTTCACGTGAAGATAAGTCATCCTCATATGCTGAGGACTCCTGGGTTCTTGGGAACTTCTCGGAGTGGCGGTACTGCCTGTATGGCGTCGCTGAAGCTGATGCACAGTTGTGGATCGCTTTGGTGGCCAATTCTCAGGCTGGAGACTGGCTACCGGCCATCGAGAAGATTGCCGAGGTTAGAGAGCACTCAATTGCCAGGTACTTGATCAGTGAGTGTTACACGGTCCGCGCAGCGATTGAGTTCGAGACACTGGAGAAGACCGCGGACTACCAGCGCTGGAACGAGCGTTTAATCGAATCAGTAGACGATGACAATAATGATCTAGTTGTGACATCCCAGCGTACTTGGTGCCCTCTTCTGGATGTTCCGCAAGACGAGCAGCAGTCACGACAAGTGGAAGCATACAAGGGCTTGTCGACGGAACTCGTATCGGAGGAGACCCCCGTTCTTGTTCTGAGGGATACGCTATACGCGGATGTGGCGAACGTTCCAGATTGTATCGCCGAGAACCTAGATAGTCTTGAAGAGTGTGATGGAGGTAGGGGCCGTGAGGTGTCTGACCCGCTCGCTGAAACTGCGAAAGACCTTTCAAACGGCTACATCAAACTGGTTGACCTAACAGGTCGAATTTGTCGTGCGGGGACCTGTTATTCGACTGCTGGTGGCTTCGCGGTGTATTTTGATTCTGGGCATTTGTCTGCGACGTTCCCGGCTTCGCTCAGCCCTGAGATATCAGAAGCGATTCTGGAACTTGCTCAGTGATATATAGGAGATAGCTCATGAAGTTCTCTGTGGTCGTGCCAATGTACAAGGTCGAACAGTACCTACCTGATTTGCTTACAAGTCTTGATGCGCAAGAGTCTGGTAATTATCAACTCGACTGTATCTTCATTGATGATGGTTCACCCGACTTATGTTTTGATTTGGTGGAAGAATGGGCAAAGTCCACCAGACATGCTGTAAAGCTAATCCGGCAAGATAATCAGGGCGTTAGCGCGGCGCGGAACCTCGGGATCCGCGAATCGACTGGCGATTGGATCACCTTCCCTGATCCAGATGACTACCTCTCCAATGACTATTTTAGGCGAGTCGAAGAGTTCCTCTCCGCGAAAAAATACCAGAATGTCTCACTTGTAGCAACAAATATCTTGAGATACTTTGAAATTGATGCAAGTATTCGTGACACACATGCATTGCGTTTTAAATTTGCTCGCGGCACAAAAAAGGTTGACATGAATGCGAGTCCGCACTATCTACACATGTCAGCTCCGACGGCATTTTTTCAACTTTCTGTAATTCAAGAAAATGATCTAGGATTTGATCTTGGGTTACACGCCTCCGAAGATGCACTTTTCACCTCAAGGTACCTTCTTCTATTTGAAAACCCCTTTCTTGGCCTTGTTTCAGAAGCCAAGTATTATTATCGGAAACGTGCCGACGAATCCTCTGCGCTTGATTCATTCAAAGCTTCTGCTGAATCGTATCTTACTCGTTTCTCTGATGGCTATCTTCCTCTATTTCAGAAGGTCTTTGAGGAATTAGGACTTATTCCTGATTGGCTAGCTACGCAGATTTGTTATGAGTTTCGATGGTTGTTTGGGGCTGAAACCCGGATCGGTTCGAAAGAGGCCGTTCTTAGTCCTGGGCAGAGGCGTGAGTTTATAAGCAATGCGGGACTTTTAATGTCTTTTCTAAAGCCATATCAGATTGAAATGTATCGTACAACGTCGATGCATCAGGAGATCAGGCTTCTGCTACTCGCGTTAGCGGGCGTCACATTCCCAAGGGGAACAGCGCAATTATGGAACCTCGACGCGGCGCGCAATCTGTTGGGATTGAAGTACTATTTCACCGGTGAGTTGCCGTCAGAGGAAATCCGAGTTCGGGCAAAACTGATCTCCCCCGTATATTCGAAGACTCGACGACTTGACTACTTTGGGCAGGAGATTCTGCGCGAACGCATAATCTGGATACCTGCAAATAGTTGGGTATCCCTTCGACTCAATGGTGAGCCTGTAACTCTTTCAAGAGTTGCTGACGCTGCTCGAAAGCTTGCTTTTACTGAGCAAGAGATTTATCGCAGTTTTAACACTTCCAGAACAGTTGTATTGGCCGCTCAAAAAAATCGAGCAATAAAAATGGATGAACCGCCAAAGATTACGGGCGTTCGTTCCTTCATCAAATGGATGAGGTATCGTGAGGTTAGCAAGAAAAAGCTAGCACCATACAAGACTCCACTGGATCTTGCCCTACCAAGCAGGCCGAAGGGTCAGAAGCCACCTGCTGACGAAGCAGGCTATCGTAAATTGTGGAGACGTGCGTCACGCGATTCCGCCGTCAAGAAGTTCGCACATTGTTGGCTCCTGATGGATCGAATCAATGTCGCACAAGACAACGCGGAACACCTTTACAGGTATCTGAAATCTGAGCGTGGTGATCTAAACATCTGGTTCGTGCTTGAACGTTCATCCAGTGATTGGTCACGACTTGAGCTCGAGGGATTCAAGTTGATTGAGTTTGGATCGGTCGAACACTCTGTCGCTCTGTTACACGCGAAGCATGTGGTTTCATCTCATGCTGATGTTGAGATGACTAATCCGCGTCCTGGACGTTTCTATCCACGTGGATATGCTCAGTTTCGATTTACATTTTTACAGCACGGGATCACGAAGGATGACCTTTCGCTGTGGCTTAACACGAAGAAGTTCGATTGTGTTGTTACAGCAACGGAGCCAGAGTATGAGTCTTTTGTCGGTGACGGTACAAACTATATCTTTACTAAAAGAGAGGTTGCCTTAACTGGTTTCCCTAGGTACGATCGATTGCTTAGGCTGGCGCATGAGCCGGGTTCGGAGAAGGAAATATTACTCTTGGCCCCGACATGGCGATCTACGCTCTTTCAACCGAAGACAATTGGGGACCCTGTTCGACGTCTCATAGATGGATTCCGTGAGACCGATTTCTTTAAAAATTGGCAGGAGTTGTTTTCCTCTGACATTCTTCGTGCGACCGCAGATGCTAACAAGAGGGTAGTTCTTTTGCCTCACCCGAATCTGGCAACCGTATTGGGAGAATTTGATTTGCCCGATTTTGTTGAGATAGCGGGTTATGATCGGTCCGATGTGCAAGCCTTATTTGCCGCTACAGATCTTCTCATTACGGACTACTCGTCGGTGGCGTTTGATGTTTCTTATGCAGGTGGCAAGGTTCTTTACTTCCAGTTTGATTCGGCTCAGATTTTCAATGGTGCTCATACGATGCGACAAGGTTATTTTTCCTACGAACGTGATGGTCTTGGGCCGGTCTATGAGAGGATCACGGACTTCGAGCATGTGCTTTCGGGAGATTCCAGCATTGACTGGAATCTTTACGATGAGAGATCGAAGGCTACTTTTGCATTCCACGATACACATAATTGCCAGCGCGTGGTCGCGGCAATCGAAGCATTGGAAGTACCCGTAAAGAATGTGTAGTTATGGGGTTCGTGTTGCTTCGACTAAGATGACTGTAAGAGAAGAGATTCGATCTTGAGGCCAAGTATGAGTGCCAGTGATCAGGCCGCGCAGTATGGGCTAACTCCGATGGGGGTCAGGCCGCCATTAAAGGCTTATCTGCGAGATGTCTTCAACCGGCGGGAGTTTCTAACCGTTCTTGCCTCGTCTAAGGCTCAGGCAGAGAACCAGAACTCCTACCTTGGGCAAGTCTGGACGATCCTCACGCCGCTTCTGAACTCACTGGTATACGTCCTGATCTTCGGGATTCTGCTGCGTACCCGAGCGGGTATGGACAACGTCATCGGATACATCGTGGTTGGAACCTTCGTATACGGTTTCTTCTCGTCAACGGTGACCGAGTCGGCACGTTCAATCCAGTCGAACATCAAACTCGTTCAGTCGCTGCACTTCCCCAGGATCCTGTTACCGCTGTCAGTTGTGCTCAAAGACCTCATCGTCTTAGCGCCAGGGTATGTCGTGATGATGATCATCGCGCAGGTATCCATCGCAACCCAACAGTTGGACGGCGAACTACATCCTGAACGATGGCTCTTGCTGCTCCCCGCAACACTCTTGCTTGCCCTATTCTCGGCAGGTGTGGGATTCATTCTTGCAAAGTTCGCTTCCCGGGTACCCGACCTCATAAAACTTCTGCCATTCATCTTGCGCGTGGGCATGTACGCCTCAGGAGTTATCTTCGCAATCGGACACTTTGTAAATCACGATCTCCTACGTACGATCATGGAACACCAGCCCGTCGCCGTCTACCTGAATCTTGCCCGGCAAGCGGCCCTTGACGAATCCGCTACACCACTCGATTGGTCGCTCTGGCTTGAAGGTGCAGCATGGGCTATCGCGGTATTTATCATCGGATTTATAGTTTTCTGGCGAGATGAGGCGCGTTATGGCCGCGAATGACCTAGACGAAGAGTTCGACTACGAGGCAGACATCGAAGACCTCCCCGATCACCCGCCCACGGCGCAGGTGATAGGAGACCCCTCCGTAATCGTCCACGATCTTCACGTTACCTACCACGTCGTTGGCTCACGAACTCGAGCCTCCGCCCCTGCGAATGACAACCTGCTGAAGAAGATTCTGCGGAAAGGCCGCTCGCTCACAGGCGGACACACCGAAGTAAAGGCAATTCGCGGCGTGAGTTTTACCGCGCACCACGGCGAATCAATCGGACTCATCGGAACCAACGGTTCTGGAAAATCCACACTTCTGAAAGCAATCGCGGGTCTCCTCGCTCCAAGTCAGGGCGAGATCTATGTGTCTGGTATCCCTTCGCTGCTTGGCGTCAGCGCGGTGCTGATGAAAGAACTCACCGGTGAACGTAACGTCATGATCGGTGGACTCGCACTCGGATTGTCCAAGAAGGAAGTCGAAGAAAGATTCGATGAAATCGTTGACTTCTCAGGGCTCGGCGACGCGGTCTACTTGCCGATGAAAACGTATTCCGCTGGCATGGGGGCGCGACTGCGATTCGCTATCTCAACAGCAGCGACACCAGATGTCCTCATGATCGACGAGGCGCTGGCAACTGGTGACGCCGGATTCCGTGAGCGTTCGCGGCAGCGTATCGATGAGATACGTGGTGAAGCTGGCACAGTATTTGTTGTCGCCCACTCAACCGCGTCTATCAAAGCGATGTGTACTCGCGTGATCTGGCTAGATCAAGGTCAAATTGTTATGGATGGAGATCCAGAGACAGTCACGAACGAGTACCGGAAACATGTCAAGGAACTCACGGCACGGCGTGAAGAGATCAGGGCAGCACGGAAAGCATCTTCTGCATGACAACCCCAACGCAAATTAGCCGGGTCCTGGGGGAAGTTGGAGGTTACGCGCTCGTAGGCAATCTCGCCGCACTGCTTCTTATCGTCGTGCTGCTGATCTCGGAGACGAATGCTAGTGTCGTCGCCCTTTGCTGGCTCATTGTTGCGACCTTCGAGTTTGTGACCCGCGGACACGTTCGACGCATCCGGATCCGGGGTCTGAAAACTGTCGTTACAGCTAAAGCCGATGTTTCGGTTCTTGGTTCTGGATATTCGAACCGAATCATCGGCCTTGGCGCGGTACTCGTGGCTGTCGCGGATGGTGCACAGCTGGGACCGGGAGAAATCGTTCTGCTCGTCCTAGTGGTGACTGCGGTTGTCCTTGAGGCAGTGACGTCTCCGTTCCGCCGCAAGGCAGGCCCCACCTTTGCGAATATCCCGTGGCATCCTGAACTGCCCCAACGGCTCAATCTGAGTTTGCACGTATATCTCTTGAACGTACTGGCTATCGCAGCCGCTCTTGCAACTTCCGTAAACATGACCTTCGGTTACCTAGCAGGTTCCTTCGCTCTTCTGAGCTTGGGAATGCAGATCGCCATGATGCTGAGGGCAATCGCTCGTATGCGTAGCAAGCAACGATTTGAAGCGCAGTTGCATGACAGGTTGGAGCAGTATGCTCCAGAGTTCTATTTCTACTGGGATGCACCCGCAGACACAGTCTTTCAAGCGGCCATGTGGCTTCCAAACCTCGAACGCCTGGGACGCAATTTCTGCATTATTTTGCGCAATGACACCAATCTTGAAGCACTAGCAGCCACCACCCAAACACCGATTTTGGTGCGATCTGCCATGGCACAACTCGATGATGTGGTCGTACCAAGCCTGAAGGTCACGTTCTATGCGAACAATGCAATCCGCAACGCGCACTTCGCCCGCTTTCTTGGGATCACACATATCCAACTGAACCACGGTGACTCAGACAAGCCACCGAGTTACAACCCGGTCATGCGCATGTATGATCGGAACTTCGTCGCCGGACCAGCAGCGATTGAGCGCTACTCTAGTCGTGGGATTGAGACAGCTCCCAACTTCTTTGAGATCGTGGGTCGCCCACAGATCGAAGGCATCGAGATCGTGGACGTTGGGACCAGTGGCGGTGCTCCTAAGACAGTGCTGTACGCGCCTACCTGGGCCGGATTCATGGCTGACTCAGCGGTCTCATCGCTTCCTATAGGACCTCACATTGTGCAGCAGTTGGTCGACCGGGGGCACCGAGTACTGTTCCGCCCGCACCCTCACGCTCGCAAGGATGCGGTACTGCGTGAGGCGTGCGATGAGATTGAGAAGTTGCTGGTCGCTGAAAACCTAAAGGGCAGTCAGCACATTTACGGGGCGGCAGCTGAGACCGAAATGACAATCTTCGACTGTTTCAATGTATCCGATGCCCTGATCTCGGATGTCTCGTCTGTCGTCCCAGATTATCTGTACTCGGGAAAGCCGTTTGCCGTCGTCGCTATGGGGTTTGAGGATATCGAAGCCTTTTACACGGAGAACCCCGTTGCACGTGCGGGATACGTGATCGTACAGGACGGCTCGAACATTCCGAGCGTCTACGATGATCTGCTCGACAAGGACCCACTGAGCGGACGTAGGCAGGAATACAAGATCCACTACCTAGGGGACTTTGTTGGTGAAGGGTACTCAAGTCGTTTCACCGAGATATGCGAGAAATACCTTAACTGAGGTATTTATCAAGAATGTCCACGAATAGTTGGGTACGGCCTTGCGCCGGTACATCCGAGAGGTAGTAGGCACTCACATCGGTACGACGGCTTGAAAGAGGATCATCAGCACGAACGGTGCTAAGGAGTCCTGCGAAGGCAGTCCTATCGAGGGTTCCCGAAGCCACATCAAGCTCGTAGCATGCCGAACCGAGGGTGCGAGACACATCCTCCGATGTCTCGCGCCGTACAAGCACGATCGGCTTTGTGCTGGCAAGGTAGTCGGAGACAACGGACGAGAGATCGGCAATGAGCAGATCGCTCTCGTTGAACAGATCAAAGATCTCAGCCTCAGTCGCGGCACGCCCGTACACATGATCGCGAGGATCAGCGGCAAGGATAGCGTTCACGCGTTCTATCAGCGGCCGGTGCTTCTGGTTTTTGCGCGAGTACGGGTGCGGCCGGAAAATCACGCGATATCCCTCAAACAACAGGGTCTGGACGATAGCCTCAGCGAACTCCAGGGACGAATAGTCAGTGTCCTGATAGAAACCCTGCCAGGTAGGCGCATAGAGAACGGTGGGTTGAGAGACAGACGAGATGGGGGAGACCGGCAACTGCACGGATGCGACCTGTGGACGGCCAACAATCTCAAAGAAATCGCTCGTCGTGGAGATACCGTTCGCAGCGAAACGATCGATTGCCGCCTGGCCAGCCACAAAATTACGGTCAAAAGCCCTGAACGAAGGGTTGTAGCTTGGCGCTTTGTCGCTGTCCCCGTGGTTGAGCTGAATATGGGTGACCTCGCGGTAGCGCACCATATGGTTGTTGACCGTCGCGGTGTTGACGTACAGCGCGGCACGCAGCGAAGGCGCCATGACATCGTCCAGGGTGCTCAGAGACTCGCGTAGCAGAATAGGACGATTCGTGAGTCGTGCGATCTCATCGAAGTTTTCCGGGCTCCGCAGCAGAATGAAGTACGGGTGGCCAGTTTGCTCAAGGTACGGGAGCCACATGGCCACCTGATAACTCGTGCCCTTGGGAGCCTGCCAGTGCAGCAGAAACCGCGGCTCATAGGCGCTGAGCGCCGCCTGCAGTTGTGTGCTGGTAGCACGCCTGCGCAGAATCAGGCGTGACGCGTCGGCAATCAGAAAAACAGTCAACAGGCCTGCAGCCATCAGCATGGCAGTCGTGCCTGCTTGTAGCCAGTGAAAGTAGTCCCGTAGCGGCCACAACAGCAGAGCCAAACTACTGATCAGATAGGCCCACGCCGGATCCAACACGAGCGAGTCCCGCAGCCTGTATCCCGGCAGATTACGGGCAACGGGAACCACGCGGTCCGCAAGTGCCCGGATGGTGAGTTCGGCACCTAGCACACAGTAGAAGCCGATGAGCCAGAGTGCTTCAAGGGTGCTCGACTGTGCTACCAGATATCCGGCAAAGGCTAGGATCACCCGCGGGACGATGAACGTTCCTGCGGGCGATCCGGAAGCAAACAGACTCAGGCGCGGGGACTTGAGCAATCGCCAAATATGGTACGGAAACTGTGCAACGATCCCCAGAACCGCGAGCGCGACGACAATGGGTGCGTGAGGCATCCCAAAATAGGCCCACGCGGCAATGACCGCTGATATAGCGGACATTGTCAGTGGCCGGATACCCGCCATACCTGCGAACTTTATTCCCAAGTTGGCCCTGTCAGCCCATACTGTCTGTTCTTCGTCTGCTGCGACCAACGGCAGTTCCTGTCCTCAAACGTAACCGCGTAGCTTGCTCAGTTCGCGGTGCTGACGTCCACGTCTGAGTTCGCGAGCGCCACGTTGATGGCGTCGCCTGCTGAACGTGCGTTCTTCTGTTCCTTGCGGACATCAATGACAAGGCCAGTGATGTCTGAGGTGAGAACGTCGAGTGAGGTCTCGGCAACCGAGGTGGCGGACAACAAGGTGCCTGCGGGTTCCTCGCCGAATGCCTGGGTGCGCATTGGCGTAGCCGTACGCTCAGGGTTGATGACGTTGACCTTGATCTCCTGTGGCGCCCATTCCTCCGAGAGTGCCTGGGTCAGATTAACCACTGCTGCCTTGGTTGAGGAATACAGGGAGTAGTTTTCACGTCCACGCGTGTAGGAGGATGAGGTGAAGTACAGCAGGTGGCCCTTGGACTCAACCAGATACTTGTAAGCGGCCTTTGCCACATGTACAGGCGCCAGATAGTTCACTCCGAATGCCTCAAGGATGTGTTCCTCAGAGGTGTCGGCCAGGCGGCCCATCCGCAGCACGCCAGCGGTAAGCACAACCGCATCGATTGATCCGTACTTTTCGAATGTCTCGCGGAACGCCTTGTCAATGGCAACTGGGTCCTGGACATGTAGACCGGTAGTGGAGCGACCATGTGCGACAACATTTGCGCCGGCGTCGGATGCGAGTTGGCAGATTTCGGCACCGATACCGTAGGAGCCGCCAAGCACCACGATGGTCTTGCCTTTGAGCGCGGACGCACGTTCCTCAGTGGAAGGATGGCCCTGAGTTCCCACAGAGGCCAACTGGAACAGCTTGTCGGCGA
Source organism: Timonella sp. (assembly GCA_031979385.1). Classification (GTDB taxonomy): domain Bacteria; phylum Actinomycetota; class Actinomycetes; order Actinomycetales; family Cellulomonadaceae; genus Timonella. The sequence continues at coordinate 58,778 of DALZEF010000002.1, forward strand.
TGAACAGGTCCACAGGGTGCGTGACCTTCATGTTGTGTTCGGCGCCTGCGACGGTCTTGATGGGCACCTCTGGAAGGTACTTCAGCACGACACCGCAGTCATCGGTTGCCTTGAAGGCAGGATCTTGCCACGCGAGTTCGTAGGCTCGTTTAAGCACGGATGCCTTGAACGCTTGTGGGGTTTGACCGCGGCGTAGACGCTCACGGTTGGGGATCTGGGTGATGACCTCGTTCTCGTCGACCTCAACGATCGTGTCGGCCGATGGAATGACCACGTCAACCGCCCCAAACTCGTCGAGGGCGTCAACGCAGTCCTTGATGATGCGCTCGTCGAGCAGTGGTCGCACAGCGTCGTGCAGGACCACCTTGCACTCGTCGTCTCCGAGAGCATCCAGAACACGGCTTGTGGTTTCGTTGCGGGTTGCGCCTCCCTCGAGGATGAGGGTCAACTTCTCGTACTTGTTGCCGAGCAGGGTTGCCACGTGTTCGGACCAGCCTGGTGTGATCATCACGATCAGTTCGTCAATTTCAGGGCTGGAGTTAAACGCCACGACAGTGTGTTCGAGGATCGTCTTGCCGGCGATCTTGACCATCTGCTTCGGAACGTCGAGGCCCAAACGCGCACCGACGCCTCCACCAAGGATGACTCCTACAGTTCGCACAGTCTTGCTACCTTTCGATGAAATTGGCGTCCATGCGCTGAACCCTTATACGCACACGGACCAAGTTAACAATACCTTGCCTTTTCAGAGCTGGCGGGCCACGTGCTAGTGACCTTGACGTGAAGCCCTCAGGTTCGCGGCGTCGGTGAGTTGCTGCACGGCATCGGTGAAGCTTGAGTATTCAAGCGATCCCAGTAGGTGTAGTTGGGATTGGCGACGATCCTGGCGCGTTGGGTCCTCCAGCTCACCGGCTGCCACGTTCAGGAAGGTCGCGATGTCTGCAGGGTCGCGCCCCAGCACGATACCGCCCTGCGAGGAGGGGAATTCCCTGCGGAAGTCTGCCACGTCCTGTGCTCGTGGGTTGGCAACGCCAAGCAGTTTGTCCGTTGCCAAGAAATCGGTGATAACGCTTGAAATGTCTGAGACCATCGCGTCGCACGCCTGCATGGCTCCCCACAGCGACAGACTGTTGTTGCCCCGAGAGACGACGTGCGCATGAGTAGGGAGCGCGTCAAGATAGTCAACATCAGCCTGCATGATCGTGCGTAAGTCCTCTAGCGCACTGTCGGCTCGTTCACCGCGAACCCAATCCGGGATCGAGGCGCCCTGCGTGCCCAACCTGTTCGACTCGTCGATAAGCCGGAGAATCTCCTTGTGAGCGGCCTTGGCCGTGTCAGAGCGTCGCCCAATATACGGGTGCGGACGGTAGATCAAACGCATGGGCTTTTCGGAACTTAGCACAGCGCGCACCAAGTCCAAGCCGATGGTCTCAACCGAACAGTAGTTCTGAAGCTCGTTCCAGCCCTCCCACGTGGGCGCGTAAAGAATCGTGGTGACCTCGCCTGATGGGCGAGCAGCATGCTCCAACAGGTCCTGTACCTGTGGGCGACCAACCTCACGGATCGACCCCGGGTCAATGCCGATGTCGGCGCGCTCATACCGTTCAGCACCCGCGTGCCCAGCAACCCAGATCTGCGAATACACCTTGGAGTATGGATTGAATGAGGCGTTCTTGTCGCTGTCGCCATGGCCAACGAACACCGACTTGATATGTGGCAGACGCAGGAAGTGAATATTCTTGCCAACATTCGCCGCATACAGCGATACCCGTACCGTTGAGAACTGCAACGCCAGCAGGTCCTCAGCGCTAGGCACGCAAATCACCGGTAGCGATGTCGTGGACATCCGGTCGAACACCACACGCTCGCGCAGCACGATCAAGGTTCTAAAACCGGATTCCTGCAGCCGCTCCAAACTCGTCAACCACACGTTGACCTGGTAAGTCGAGGCCGCGTCACCGGAGAAATAGAACACAACTGTCGGCGCGTACTGCTCGACCGCACGATTCAAAGCATCAACATCCAACGGAGCGCGGTTACCCATGACCGCAGCGTTCGTTGACCACACCGCTAGGAACAGGAGCAACAACTGGTACATGAAAGCTATCGAGGCGACGGCGATACCCCAACCTCCAGGGAGCAACAACGCTCCCAAGGAGAACACCACGACAACCGGTCCTGACCGCAGCACCTCGCTTTTGCGGACCAAGATCGTGTACGACGGGAGAGCCTCACGCGGAGCCAACCCAATATTCTGCGTCAACACCCGGTCCCGGATCACGGCGTTCACCGATGTCAACGCCAGCGTGGTGAACGAGTGAAGAGCGAAGATCGCCAGGGCTAGCACCACATAGAACGTCCACTCGCCACCAGTCACACGAGAATCAACCGTGCCCAGAACAAGGAGCAACACCGCGAGCAGTCGGGCCCCAAAACCGAAAGCCGCCTTACGGAAGAGACTGACCGAGAATGAGCCGACCTGCCGGAGCATGTACTCCGAGACAAACCATGCCACCGCGGCAGTAAACGCCAGAACCGGAGAGAGGATAAGCAGCGCTGCCGTAGCGAGAGCCAGTGAGCCGAACAGGGTTGCGCTGAAGAGGAACTCAACGGGATTAAAGCGCGACAAAAACGACCGTGCGCGACGAAGCATGCAGTGGCTCCCAGCCAGAAGATGGTCCCGAATCCGGGAACAAGGGTAAGACCGTATCAGTATAGGGCCCCGCACTGGGCAACTCCTTGAGATGGAGTCCCCAACTGCGGAAGCCCTACACTATCCACACACTACGTCAGCACGACCTGCGCGAGCGGTCACTTAATCGACGTGAACCACGCCGCATCAGTGCCGAACGTCGAACGCCACTGATCGGCCTTCTTGGTCAGGGTCTGCGTCTTGCCGTCGGAGGACGTGGCCCGCATGGTCTTGACCTGTCCGCTTGAGTATTTGGCCGTGACCTCAAGCTTGTCGACATCTGGGAGCGAAGGGAACGCCTTACGTGCCGTTGCCTGTGTGATCGTCTTGGTCCAACTCTTCTTGCTGTTCCCGGGGGCGTTGAGTGAGTATTTGTCGTCTTTTGCCTTGAGGTACGGCAAAGTCGCAGCCCACACATCCTGGGAGTTTGCGGTCTTTCCACCCGAGGATGAGAAGTAGTAGGTAGAGATGTAGGCGCCGTTGTGCTTGACCACCTGGCCGCTTGTTGCGCTGTTTACAGTGCGATCGACTGCGGCCTTCCAGACATTGCCCCACTGCTGGTTGGTGCCTTCGCCCTGCTTGCGCCAGCCCGTGAAGTTCTGGTGGCGAATGTCATCCACCAGGTTGCAGTTGCACTTGGCGATGTCAGCAGCCTTCGTGCGTGCGGTGTTGAGCGCGTAGGTACGTGCTGCGATAGCCTGCGCTTCGAGTGCTGCACCGCCACCGTTGCTACCCCAACTCGATGGCATCTCAGCGATTCCATACAGATACTCGGTGTTGAGTTTCAACTTGTTCGAGACGTTCAGTACCTTGCTGATGACGCTGATCTCAAGGCTGCCGTTGTTGTACCTTCCGTTGGCCCCGGGGACGGTGACGACACCGGTGGCACTTGGATACACGCGAACCATTGAGTCGGTGAGCGTGGCAAGAACCTGGTTGTTTGCTGCGAGCACCTCGGATTTCACATTGGTGCCGGAAACCGTGATCCGTAGTTTGTACGATGCGGGCAGGTGCTGGCTTCCGTTGGCGGAGACGAACGAGTTGTCCGAACCCCGCAGCCGCCAGGTGGCGTTCAAGCCGCCGCTGGTGTCTGAGAACGTCAGGGTCCGTGTTGTGAACTTGTCGCCGTAGGAGGAGTTAAACCCAAACGTTTCTGGTCCGAGTACTTGGATCTTGACGTCCCGCAGACCGGTGGGAATGGTCTGGCTGCTCACGGTTGTGCCTGTGTAGTAGTAGGTAAGAATCTTTGTGACATTGTTGCCTTGACGAGCCATCTCATAGGCACCGTACTGGGACATGCCAATACCGTGACCGTAACCCGAGCCCGTGATGGTGAAACTCTTGTTCTTACCGGTTGCTGGGTCGGTTGCTGACAGGTACATGTCTGCGACCCATCCGACACGACCGTCAGAGGTCTTGATGTTCACCCAGGTGAGAGAACCGTTTTTTATGGCCTCGCTGGAAATGGTGGTGACTTTCTCGCCGTATTGCAGTTGCGAGCCGATTGTGGCGAAGTTGGTTCCTGCTCCTGTGCGCAGGTTGAGCCCCGCGCTGGTGTTCACCCAGAAGGCCTTACCGTTTGCAGGCGTATTGTTCCCACCGTTGGTCACCTGAACCGTGCGCACGGCACTCTTCACGTTGCCCTTGGCGAGCACACGATAGTTGGTGGTCCCGGTGGGCTTCACCGTCACTGAGGCGGTTCCCTTTTTCACGGTGACGGACTGCAGCGTTGTCCACTTACCGTTTTCTTGGGTTTGGAGTGAAACGGCCTCGCTCTTGACGTTTGTGCCGTTGCGAGTCATCTTGACCGTGAGTTTCGCAGAGGCGCCGGAGGTAAGTTTTGTCTTGTTGGTAGCAAGTGTCAACTGCGGCTTGACCGAGACCTTGACGCTCTTGGTTCCCTTTTTGAGTCCAGGGTGGTAGAAGCGCCACTTCAATGTCGTGCTGGGTTTGGTGGTGTAGGCGACCTTGCCGTTCTTCAGAGTGAGGGTCTTGCGTGTGTTCCACTTTCCGTTCTTGTGGAACTGCAACTGCACCTTACCTGTGCGTGGCTTGCCGTTGGCGTAGTACTCTGCGGTGAAACGAACGCCCTTGCCCTTGGTCGTGGATGTTTTGTTGGGGGTGATCGTGAACCCGGACTTAAGGGTTACTTTCCGTGCAGGGCTGACCACCTTGCGATTCGAGTTCACGACGCGATAGGTGCGGTTTACGGCTGGTTTGACCGTTTTGGAAGCTACACCTTTGCTGTTGATCTTCATGGTGCTGACCGTGATCCAGCGGCTGCCACTCTTGTACTGGAGGTACAGGTTGCCCTTCTTCTGCAGTTTCCCGGCCCGATAGTACTTTGCTGTCAGCTTGGAACTCTGCGTTGCAAGACGGGATGTCCGTGATGCGGTGAGTGAGATGTTCGTCTTTTTGGTAGCGGATGTGGTGGTACGGAGCACGGAGCCTTTGACTGTCACCGTGACTGTTTTGGTGACTGCTCCGGTTGCAGGGTAGCGGTAACGCCACTGGAGGCTGTTTTTCACTGCGCGGGTGTGAGAGGTGCGGCCATCCTTGAGCGTCAGCGTCTTCGCTGTCTGCCATTTTCCGGACCGGTAGTACTGCAATTGCACTTTTCCGGTGCGGGCTTTACCCGCGTTTGTGAAGTTCCGGACTGAGAACTTGACCTTGTCGCCGCTTGTGATGGAGCGCTTGTTTACTGCCATGACAAAGCCGGTATTGTTCCGATTGGCGACGACACCCGCGTTAGCCTGCGTCGTTGCCAAAGCGGTCGCGGCCTTGGCGGGCACGAACGCGCCCGCACTTGGCACTTGCGTTACCGATGCCGCCTCCGCAGGGGCCGCTTGCGCGACGGTTATTCCCGTCAACGCGAGCACGAACGTGAAGAATACGGAGAGGATTTTGGGGTAACGCATTCATCCAGTATGCCAAGGTCTATCACGCTGTGGGCGAAATCGTGGAGAAAACTTTGGATTTCGTTGAGCGCTGAAAACGCTAAAGTCTCGGCATTAGTTGTCGCGGATGCCGAACGGCAGCGTGTTCATCCGCTGCTGGATCAACTGGGCGCGCGAGAGGCGTTGCTGCTCAAGGACTGATTCACGCCGGGAGCGTTCAGCGATGACCGCGGTGATGTACTCCTCGGTTGGCACGTTGAATGGAGGCTGAGGTGCCACGTGAACGGAGAGTTGGTTGTAGAAGGTGAGCGCCATCGTGGCACGAGACTGAGGGGTCATGTTCCAGCGACGCTCCAGGAACTGTCGTGCGGAGAGCCCAAGCCCGTCCGGGAACTTTGAGATCTCGGCGTTGGAAATCCAGTTCACGAGCGGTGGCGGTACCATGAGTTGTTCCAACTTGGCCTTTTTGGAGCGCACCCGAATTACGTAGGTGCCGGCGAGGAGATCGCCACATCGCTTTGCGCGATCATTCGTGAAGGACACAACCAGAGCGACAGCACCGAGCGTCAGCCAGAGTTCACCGACGCCAACGATGGCGCGGATAAATGCGTGACGAGCTGAGATGGGGCCACCGTCATCCCGAACGACCCGCACGCCGGTTGCCAACTTGCCCAGAGAACGTCCGCGCGACAGCGTCTCGATGATCGTGGGGAGCAGCACGAACGCAAAAACGAGCAGGAGGATAACTGACTGGGTTTCGTAGTCGTAGAGAAGCCAGCCAGCGTTTTCCATGACTAGTATCCCTACAAATAGGACAATCCCGTAGACGAGGGCGTCGAGCAAGTACCCGAGGATTCGTGTCATGAAGGACGCCGGACGGGCGTCGAGGATGACACCCTCACCGATGACGTACTGCTCTGACATTCACGCTCCCTCACTTGGTTAGTTCCATACCGGCTACTTATCGTGGCCACGCTATGGAAATCTACTGTTGAAGCCTACCTTGATATGGGAGAGTAGGGGAGTGGATTTCGACGCCTTTTCGCAAGCTCATCAGCACCAGTGGACCCGTCTCGCTCAGTTGACGAAGCAAAGACGGCTTACAGGCGTGGAAGCCGACGAGCTTATCTCCCTCTACAACTCAACTGCAACGCACCTGTCCATGCTGCGGTCAACCACGCCGGACCCCGCCCGCATCCAAGAGTTGTCAGTGCTTTTGGCTCAGGCTCGAAGCAAGATCGTTGGCGCGAGATCTTCTACTTTCCTAAGCCTGAAGAAGTTCTTCGTGGTTGATCTGCCTGCGGCCATGTACCGTAGCCGCTGGTGGACTCACGGTGTCACGCTCGTATGCGTGTTGATCGCGATTGCGTTCGGGGTGTGGGTCGCAACCACGCCTGAAGGTCTGCGTTCCATGGGATCTGAGGAACAGCGTCTCGACTACGTGAACCACCAGTTCGCCGAGTACTACGCACCTGGTTTCGACTTTGCCACCCGTGTCTTCACCAACAACGGATGGATAGCACTGCAGCTCATCGCCTTTGGAATAACGGGTATCTGGCCGGTCTATGTCCTGTTGATGAATGCCGTTTCGGTTGGCCAGATCGCCGGGATGATGACCTACTACGGTGAGGCCGAACAGTTCTACACGCTGATCCTGCCACATGGCTTCCTTGAACTCACCGCAGTGTTCATGGCCGGTGGAGTGGGTTTGAAAGTCTTCTGGGTGATCGTCAAACCCGGACGGCGGCCGCGAACCGTGGCACTCGCTGAGGAAGGCCGTTCCCTTGTCATGGTGGGAATCGGGATGGTACTCGCGCTGCTGTTGTCAGGTGTCGTTGAGGGTTGGGTGACCGGCTCGAATCTGCTGTGGTGGGTCAAGATCCTGATCGGCGCGTTCGTGTTGGCGCTCTTCTGGGCGTACGTGTACATCCTCGGTGGCCGTGCCTACCGTGAAGGCTACATTGGGGACCAAGATGAGGAACTGCGCGGATACCAGCAGGTCTACGCTTGATCCGAGTATCACGCTAGCGAGTCGTGATGGGCACGAGCCGATCCACGAGGCGCTGGGTGGGGCGTAGCACTCGTTCCGTGAATAGGCGGTGCAGTGCGATTGACCCGAGTGTGGCGATGGCGGTGATCCCAATCGGATAAGCCACATGCCAGCGTATGCGTTCCGCATCGATAGCAGCGTATAGGAGGATGCAGTCGATGATGCGCAGGAAGAGTATGTGCAGCACGTAGATGCTAAGTGCGTACTTCCCGAGCTCAGACAATCGCGTCCAACGCGCAGCCGGATCGGTCGCGTATATCCCGATGCACAACGTAGCCAACGCCAGTGGTATCTCCATCAGCGGGCCTATGCCCGAGTAGCGCATGGCAGCAAACACGGTGAGGGACAAAAGCCCGACCCCGAGAATCCACAGGTTACGTGGTGGTTTGCTGTTGAACACGGCTATCCCTAACGCGATGTAGAACAACGCCTTGGGGAAACCGCCATTGATGGCCAACACCTCAAGTGGAAGCAGGCCAGAGAGCGTCAGCGCATAGAGGCCCGTAGCGATGCCCAGAACCACACGGTGATCGGACGTGAACCGGCGAATAAGCGCAAGCAACAGGACAGCCCAGCAGGTCGCCGCCAAATACCAGAGGTGGCCCTGCAAAAAATCGCCGCGCAGCAACCCGGTAGGAGTCCACCGCGACAAGACCTCAACTAGGGACTCAGAGACGGCGGTACCGAGGAAGATTCGGTCCGTGAGGACCTTGACCAAGGCGAACACCAGGTACACGGCGCTCGCGGCCAGGTACAGCACGAAGATCTTCTTGGCATAGGACAGGAGCTTTGCGGTGCCCCTGTTGCCGAGCAGAAAACCGGATGCAAACAGGAAAAACGGTACGGCTATCTCAAAGAAATGCCGGTACCAGCCGTAATTCCAAAAGTTGGCTCGTTCAGACAGATAGATGTAGGTGGTCGCATGAATCGCCACAACCATGAGGACTGCGATGAACTTGAATGCATCAAGTCGGTGGTAATACGTCTTGTCAGTCATGAAGCCAACACAGATGAAGGCTCAGGCGAATATTCCCACAACCGCTGGGACAACCATCGAGAGAACCAACCCTGCCACCACTGCAATGGCAACGAACTTGGCGAATCGCTGTTGCCGACCCGCAGCGCTGAGTTCCTCCCTCTGCGGTTGTGCCTTCTGGGGCGCGGCCGCGCGCTTCTGCCCAGTTGCCTGGGCAGTCGTGCGGTTGTCGTGGTTCTTCTTGGTGCTCATAGCCGTCCTGCTGCCTTCAGTTCAATGTACTTGTCCGAGAGTTTCGGTGGGAGGTCCTCGGGTAGCTCGCTCAACACAACCACGCCGGAACGTGACAGGAGTGAGGCACCAGCCGACTCGTCGAAAAGGGTCTTCTCAGCGGCAGCCGCATCGTAGACCGCAACCGAATTTTCCCGGTATGTAGACATTAACGTAACTTCGGGGTCTGTTACCGAGGCTTTGATCACAAGATGATCCCGAGCGAGCGCGCTCAGCGCGGTCAATGCGCCAATATCAGCCTGCGCGAGCGAGGCGTTCGACAGGAATACAACGAGCGAACGCTGTTTTGCACGGCTGCGGATGAGCGCTGAGAGCGCATCCCAGTCGGTCTCCACAAGAACGGACTCAACACCCGACATGGCAGTGCCAAGCTCGCGGATCGCGGTGTCAGCGGACTGCGGAGCGGTCCGCGCCCGCACCACACGGTCAAATGCAATGAACTCAACCTTGTCGCCAGCCTTCGAACACAAAGCACCCAGCAACAACGCCGACTCGATGAAGGTGTCCAAACGCGGCTCGTCGCCAATACGTGGCGCAGAGGTGCGCGACGTATCCATGATGACGTACACGCGTCGATCCCGTTCCGGACGCCACGTCCGCAACGTCACCTCCTGCGAACGAGCTGTTGCGCGCCAGTCGATCGAACGCACGTCATCGCCCTCAACGTAAGGGCGCAACGAATCGAACTCGGTTCCCGCACTGCGAATCTGCACCGCAGACTCGCCATCGAGTTCGCGCAGGCGGGCGATCCGCGACGGTAGATGCTTGCGAGCCTTGAACTCCGGGAGCACCCGTACGGAAGCGGAACCATCGAACGTGTACTGACGTGCCGCAAACCCCAACGGACCAAACAGGCGTACCGTCACAAACAGCGAACGACGTTCACCGCGACGCGTCGGAGTCAGACGGACCTTCATCCGCATGGCGGCACCCGGTGCAAGCGATACCGGAGCCTCAACGCCCTCGGCTCCTGCCGATGGCTCCCAACCATCCCTGATCCGGCCGCGTGCCTGACGATCATCGGTGTTACGGATGATCAACTCCGACTCGACCGTCTGGCTGAGACGTACCTGAAGTGGCAGATTACGACTAATCTGCAGGGAGCGCGGACGCGCGGCAAGCATCAGATCCACAGCGCACACGACCACCACGAGCGCAGCCCACAGCAGCACCATGAGCGGCGCCTGCGTGATCAGCACGGGCACAAGTCCAAATGCCATGAGAGCGGCTGGTCGCCAACTCAACGCCATACTAGAAACCCCGTTTCACTTGGGTAGCGGATCACCTGAACCTCAGCGGGGTACTGGAACCGAGTTGAGAACGGTTGTCAACACCGAATGTGCGGTGATGCCCTCGATCTCGGCCTCCGACCGCAGCGACACACGGTGTGCGAGCGTTGCAGGGGCAAGAGCCTTGACGTCGTCTGGAGTCACGAATTGGCGGCCCGACAACCACGCCCACGCCCGTGCCGTTGACAGCAGAGCGGTCGCACCACGTGGAGACGCACCCATCGCAAGCGACGGTGACTGACGGGTCGCACGCACAATGTCCACGATGTATGCAAGTACCTCGGGGGCAACCTGCACCGCGGCAACCTGCTCACGCGCCGCGTCAAGGTCGGAGATCGTCGCCACCGCTTTGAGTCCGGCTCCACCAAGGTTGCGCGGGTCGAAGCCACGCGAATGCCGTGCGAGCACCTCAAGTTCCACGTCGCGTTCCGGCAACGGCAGTTCAACCTTGAGGAGGAAACGGTCGAGCTGCGCCTCAGGAAGCTCGTAGGTGCCCGAGTACTCGACCGGGTTCTGGGTGGCGATCACCATGAACGGTTCCGGCAGCTTGTGCCCTACGCCGTCAACCGTAACCTGACGCTCCTCCATGGCCTCAAGCAGCGCAGCCTGGGTTTTTGGCGGGGTGCGGTTGATCTCGTCAGCGAGCAGCAGGTTGGTGAACACTGGACCAGCCTTGAAGGAGAACTCCTCAGACTTGACCGAGTACATGAGCGATCCGGTGATGTCGGCTGGCATCAGGTCCGGTGTGAACTGCACGCGCTTGGTGTCGGCCTCAAGCGCGGTCGCGAGCGAGCGAACGAGCAACGTCTTGGCAACACCGGGAACACCCTCAAGGAGTACGTGTCCGCGGCACAACAGCGCGATCAACAGTGACGTCACTGCTGATTCCTGCCCCACAACAGCCTTGGCAACCTCATCGCGTACGGCGGCGAATGCGTCGTGTGGGCCGCGGGTGCGACGGCCCGGCACTGGCGCAGACTCGCTGGGCAGCACAGGTGCGGGAGTCGTCGGTGCCGCATCCTGCGGGGTGGGCAGCGGCTCTGGGGTTGGAACGGTTGGCTCGGTCATGCGTTGATCTCGCTTTCCAATGCGGTGAGACGCCCAGCCAGGGCGGTCAGTTCAAGGTCGTTCATGGGAGCAGCCCCAAAGAGCAGCTCACGGATTTCAGGTTCAGGTGTACGCGATGCATGTGCGATCGCGGCGATGAGTGGTTCGCTGTGCGACGAACTGGAGATTCCCAGCCGCGCCGCGAGTCGCGTTGCGGTTCCGGCACGTAGCGCTGCCGCTGCGCGTCCGCGGGCACCCGCGGATCGGTAGAGTCGAGCGCGTCCGAGTGACGTTTCCGACGCCTTGACCACAACGGGAAGATTCTCAGTGATGACGGGACCGAAGCGACGTCCCTGCCACAGGGCGAGGAACACGGCAACGACCAGGGCGACGAAGGCTGCCAGTTCAAAACCAAGAGGCAACGTGGGGCTGTCAGTTCCCGTGTAGGTCGGCGCATCTTCAAGCGGCAGGAGCCACACGAGAGAGTCACTGCGACCAAGCAGATGCAGTGCGAGTGCCGCGTTGCCCTCCGCTGTGATCCTGGCATTGGACCAAGCAGCGGAATCGTCAAACAGCGTGATCTGGCGGTCATTCCCCAGCGGCAACTGTACGAGGTGGTAGCCCCAGCCATCGGGGAAGCAGAACACAGCTCCCGCGGGCAAATCCTGGTACGGGTCTGCCGGAACATAGTCCGGGTCGTTTTCAAGGGCGTCGTAGTCGTATTCCTCGTACAATTCGAACCCGCCACCGAAACTGGTGATCGTTCCCGCAGCGCTCGCGGAGGAGAGCGAACACTCGGCCGTGGTCTCACCGCTGCCCACAATTCCAGCCATGGTAAGGGGCTGTTCCGACTGGAGTGCGACAAGATCGACAAGGTCCCACTGCGGTGATGCGAGCACGACGTTTCGGTACCGCTGGAGCAAGTTCCCGTACGCCTGACCCTCTAGGTACGGGTCGTCGGCGATCAGGAGGGTTGCACCGTCGTGGGCGAGAGACTCAGCCTCGGTGATCGACTGCGTGAAGGTGACATCGACACCGAGGTTCCCCAGAACCTCTGCGACGGCCATACCACCCTCGGGGTCGGGGTTGTTCGGGGCGAACCGGATGTCGGATCGGCTTGGCGCCGCGAGGGCAACCAAGACCGCCACGATGGTGATGCCACCCAAGATGACGAGCGGCCAGCGCAGAGAGCGCATCAACTGTTTGCGGCGTTCGGCGATCGTCGAACGCGGGGTGACCTGGGTGACGCTCATGAACCGACCACCTCGAGGGTAACCTCGGAAGAGGTCCGCGAGGAGTGTTCGAGTTGCGTGTACAGGTCCTCAAGCCGGGCGACATCCTGCGCGGTGGCGCTACCATCACCGTATTCGACCAGATCGAAGACGACTGCGGCCCATAGGACATCGGACTCGAGCGATGGAATGGCCGTGCTGATGCTTGTTGCGGCCTCGTGTGCGGTGCGTCCCGGATGCTCGCTGATCACGACCGTTTCCTCGGCCCGTCTCACACAGGCACGATACAACTCGACCGCTGCCTGCGAGAAGTTTCCGAGTGCCGCGGCGCGCTGGGCACGTTCACGATACTCGGATGCAGTGATGACGTCCACGCTGAACAGGGTGTTGTCCTTACGGGTCTTGCGTGCCCGCCTGATCGGCCCGGCAACGATGAATACGACGACCAGGAACACCACGACCGCGAGGAAGATCCACAACAGCGTGCCCGTCGACATTCGCGTGCCAGCAAGCGAGTCGAGGAACTCCATGATGCGGTTCAGGATACGCAGATACCAAGGTTCCGAGGCCGGCTGATAGATCGGGTTGGACAACTCGGACTGCAGTAGATTCCGTGCCTCATCAGCACTTGGCTCCAACGGAGGTTCCAAGCGCATGAGAGCCGAGACTACAGTGGCTGACACACTCATTGCTTTTGGGCCGCAGCGATCAACTCGATGTCCAACCCCTCACGGCGCATACGGATGTCTACGTACAGCAGCGTAACAACCGCGGAGAGCGCACCCACTGTAACGGTCAGGGTCAGGGTCTGGATCAGCGCGTACACGATCAGACCGTACCAGGTGACCAGTAGGGTATCGAGTCCCAGCGCCGCCGTTGCGATGATCTCGATGACGCCGGACACCATTCCAACGGCAAGGCTCAAGATCATGTTGGTCAGCAGGTAGTACCCCACAATTCGCCAGAATGACCCCTTGGAGACCTGGAACGAACGCTTCATCGAGTCGATGACCTTGCGCTCCTCAAGCACAAGCACTGCTGCCGCGAAGATCCAGCGCATCTGCAGGTAGAGGAAGTAGACGGTTGCGGCGACCATGCCGACCATGCCAAGCAGTACCGTGCCAGCCGCGAAATCGAATGCAGACATCATGAAGAGCAGCAGAACGAAGACACCGAAGTACACGATGCCGGGAACCACCGACACCATGATGGACACGCCGATGATGCCACCCAGCCGCTTGGACACCCTCATCCAGGTTTCGCTGGCCGAAACCTTGGAGGACACCACGAGGTTGCCCACCGCCACCACGACCACCGCGGTTGCAACGATCGTGGCGATAGGGACAACCAGGCTGATGAGTATCGCAATGCTGAAGGTGTTGGCCGCCCCTCCGCCGTAGAGCGTATCGAGTTCGCGCAGGACATAGTTGAACTCGGTGCCGAGCGAGGTTGAGGTGAGCCACGGAGCGATCACGTAGCCGACGATCACGGCGAGCGCGACAAAGAATCCCACGATCAAACTTGTCAGGCCGAGAAGGGGGCCCGGGGCCTTGCGGATGGCACCGAACGCACCATCATAGATCTCGCCCAGGCTCAGCGGGCGCAATGGAATGATGCCCGGCTTGAACGATGCGTTGAAGTTCTGGAAACCGGTTGGAGGTGGGCCATACGGCGAACCGCCCTGCGGGGGCGCACCATATTGTGGGCTGGGAGCGCCCTGCGGGGCACCGTATTGAGGCGTCTGCCCGTATTGGGGTTGGCCATACTGTGGTGTCTGCTGCCCATACTGTGGGGCGGGTTGACCGTATTGCGGAGTCGGGGCGCCTGACGGGGGAGCGGGCTGGCCATAAGCTGGTCCACCGTGTGCAGGAGCGCCGCTGCTTGGTGGGGCATACTGCCCGTATTGAGGTGCCGGCTGACCATATTGAGGTGCGCCTTGAGCGCCAGAACCCTGTGTGCCTGCCTGGCCAGCGCCGGAAGGCGCTGCAAAGCCGCTGGAAGTGGACCCGGAACTGGAAACTGCCGAATCGTCGTTAATCTCAGTTCCGTCGCCGTTGTTCTCAGTTGCCATTGCAGAAAACCCTTCCTATCGCGTACGCCCACACCCCGAAGACCGTCACCAAACGGACGGGGCTGAGTTGTCCATAACAGACTTTACTTGGCTATTAGCCGTGAGTAATCCACTTTAAGTATGAGTGCTCTCGGTGCGCGTCTTATTATTTGTCCACATTAAGTGGCAAAATATCGACATGACCCAACGAGTGCTGGTAGTAGACGACGACACCGCCCTGGCTGAGATGATCGGGATTGTTCTCGAATCGGAAGGCTACGACGTATCGTTCTGCGCGCACGGAGACAAGGCGTTCTCCGTATTCCAAGAGGCCAAGCCCGACTTGGTGCTGCTTGACCTGATGCTGCCCGGTAAGGACGGCACCCAGGTATGCCGCGAAATCCGTGCCGAGTCAGGCGTGCCCATCATCATGCTCACCGCCAAGAGCGACACCGTGGACGTTGTCGCCGGACTCGAAGCAGGCGCAGACGACTACGTTCCCAAACCCTTCAAACCCAAGGAACTCGTTGCACGCATCCGCGCCCGACTGCGCCGCATCGATGAGCCGGCACCGGAGGTGCTGCACATCGGGGACCTCGAAATCGATGTGACCGGACACAAGGTGACCCGTGATGGAGTGCTCATCTCTCTGACACCACTCGAGTTCGATCTGCTCGTGGCCCTCGCACGTGCCCCGTGGCAGGTGCTGACCCGTGACGTGCTGCTGGAGAAGGTGTGGGGCTACCGCCACGCAGCCGACACCAGGCTTGTGAACGTACACGTCCAGCGTCTGCGCTCCAAGATCGAACACGACCCCGAGAACCCTGAGATCGTACTGACCGTACGTGGCGTGGGATACAAAGCAGGCGTACGCAAGGGATGAGTTCTGCCAGCTCGACGTTCAAGCCCGAGGAGCCCGCCGCGTTCGCCCTCGTGCGAGCTTGGCGGGCCGTCACCCGGCCATTTCGGACGTCGCTGCAATTTCGCGTCATGTTCGCCGCCATCTCGATCGGCGTCATCTCGCTCGTGCTGCTCACCACCTTCCTGTCCTCCTACATCCGCAATGGACTCGTGGAACAGCGTGTCACCGAGATCCTTGAGGAAACAGCCCGGTCCGTCTCTCAGGCGCAGGCCACTATGAATGCGTCGGCGGCAACCACCCAGGTTCAGGTCCAACAGACCCTCACCGACATCATCCCGGCACTCCAACAGGGCGGAACCTCGGGACGTGACGTCTACCTGTGGAAGGCCCTGAACTCAGATACCTCGATGTTCCTACTCGATCACTCGACCGCTCAGGAGCATGCCGGGTTGATCGATCGTGCCCTCCGCGAAACGAACGTGCGCGGTAGCAATCAGCAGCACTACCGGTTTGTGGAGATCCGTGAGGCAGACGGCACATCGCCCGGCATCGTGGTTGGGTCGACCGTGGAGATGCCGGTCGGAGGCAAGTTCGAGGTCTACTTCCTCTACTCGCTCGCAGCTCAGGAGCAGACCCTGCGCTACCTGCAAGGGATCGTAGGGCTCGCCGGAATCGCGTTGGTCGCGATCCTGGGCGCGCTCACCTTCACGGTGACCAGACAGGTCGTCATCCCGGTTCAGCAGGCCTCCGCGGTGGCAGAGCGTATCGCGGACGGGCATCTCGACGAACGTCTCGCGGTGCGCGGCGAAGACGAGGTGGCCCGACTCGCCATGTCGTTCAACGAGATGGCATCCTCTCTCGGAGTCCAGATCGACCAGCTTGCGGAGCTCTCCAAGGTGCAGCGTCGGTTCGTCTCAGATGTGTCGCATGAACTGCGCACACCGCTCACGACGGTGCGTATGGCCTCCGAGATGATCTACGAGAACCGCGAGGAATTCGCGCCCGTCGTCAAACGATCCGCAGAACTCCTGCACACTCAGATCGACCGCTTCGAAGATCTGCTCGCGGACCTCCTGGAGATATCCAGGTTTGATGCCGGAGCGGCGGTCCTGTCCGCAGAGGCCCGAGACCTCAACGAACTCGTGATCACGGCAATAGACAACGTCATGCCGCTCGCCGAGAAGAAGGGAGTCTGGGTTTCCGCCGACCTGCCCGAAACCCGCACCCGTGCGGACTTCGACTCCGTGCGGGTCGAGCGCATCCTGCGCAACCTCCTTGTCAACGCAGTCGAACACGCCGAGGGAAACCCAGTGCACGTCACCGTGCGCGCAAGCGAAACCGCCGTGGCTGTGTCCGTCCGCGATCACGGCATCGGCATGGACCGCGAACAGGTCACTCGCGTGTTCGACCGATTCTGGCGCGCAGATCCAGCCCGCGCCCGCACAACCGGCGGCACCGGACTCGGCCTGTCCATCGCGAAAGAGGACGCCCACCTCCACGGCGGCTGGCTCGAGGTCTGGGCGCGCCCCGGATTCGGTTCAAACTTCCGCCTCACACTGCCCGTACGTGCGGGAATCACGCTCGTTGAGTCGCCCGTTGAACTCGAACCATCGCGTGAGACTCCCGATACAACTGAACCTGTCTACTACGACCACGAGCATCACGGGCCAGCAGTCCTGCCAAGTTTCGATCAAGACTCGGCAGCCATCCCCACCGCACCACAGACCACGGGGGCGTTCGATGACTAGCCAGCCGAATCGTCGTCAAGCACGTCAAACCACAGCAAGACTGCGCGCTGTGCTCACAGCTATCCTCGTGATCGCGCTGTGTGCGAACTGCGCCCAGATCCCGGTGACGTCCGAGATTCACAGCCAGGACCTGTCCGTGTCCGACCCTGGAAACATCTACTTCGGGGCACCCGGCCCGCGCCAGGACGCAAGCCCGCGCGAGATAGTCAACGGATTCATCTCCGCCCAGGCTGCGGGACTCACCGACAACTTCACAGTCGCCCGCGAATACCTCACCGTGGGCGCCGCCAGTAGCTGGGACCCGAACACCGACACAACCGTCTACCAGGGAGATATCGACCTCGGGTACATAGACAGCAGCGCACCCGAGGAACCTGCAATCGTTCCCGAAATCGACCTCTCAGGCGCCATCCGTATCGAGGTTGTTGCAAGCGCAAAATCCCTCGGAACAGTCGACGCGCAGGGCACCTATACAGAGTCCCTCGCCGATGCCCGCCTTGAGGCCAGCTTTGAACTGCTACGAAACTCCCAAGGGCAATGGCGGATATCCGGATTGCGCGACGGCCTCGTCATGTCCAACACCCTGTTCCAAAACAACTACCGGGCCGTGCCGCTCTACTTCCTGTCGCCCAACGCGCAGTTCCTCGTCCCCGACACTCGCTGGGTCGTCTCCGCACTCGCGGAGAGCCAAGCCCTTCGCGCACTCATCGAAGGACCATCCCCGTGGCTGCGCGATTCCGTGCGAACAGCGGTCCCCGATGGCACGAGACTCGTCTCAGCAGTCCGCACCGGGGCAAACGTCACGGTGAACCTGTCCCGAAACGTGCTCAACGCCAATCCTTCGGAACGAGCCAACCTGGCCGCTCAAGTCCAGACGACCCTCAAGCGCATCCCCGGCGTGAACACAGTCACCATTCAGGCCGAGTCCATAGACATGAACATCACGTACAACGACAGCATCATGCGAGACCCGAATCGGGCAACCGGGAACGCCTCGGACCCGTATGTGCTGCACGACGACATCCTCATGCGACTGCGCGGTAGGGAACTGGAACCAGTCACTGAAATCGCTCCGTTCACCGGCTACGACGTCACGGCACTCGCCATCCCCGAGAGTGTGGTCGCCGGGGTGTTCCGCAACGGACTCAGCGAGATTCGCAGGCTCCCGCTCGCCGCGAACAATAGCACGGCCATTGAAACGCAGGGAACCGCAGACGCTGACGGCGAATCGACGGACACGCCGGAGAACGAGTCGGATGACGCTGGCCCTGCCAGCGGTCAGAGCACCGACGAGCCTACGGCTACCAGCACCACCCCAGGCGCCGCGGATGAGCCTGAGACGGACAGCGACGACGATTCAACGGAGGGGGAATCAGGAGAGGGCTCAACCCCCGACACCTCGCAGGAGCCCACCGTGACCAGCGTGATCCTCACCGGAAACGCTCTCATCGCGCCGAGCGTGGACCGATTCACCTGGGTGTGGAGTGGAGAACAGCGGCAGAGCCTCGAGGCGGGGGAACTCATGCTGAGCTCGAGTTACGGCGCACTGCAGACCACGGTCGTGGTGCCCTGGCTTGCCGGACGCGAAGTGCACTCGCTCCGCGTCAGCCCTGACGGCACCCGGGTTGCTGTGGTGTCATCCGCAAACGGAATCGCGCACATCGAGGTGGCCGGTATCGTCCGCGATGCGATGAACGCACCGCTCTCGCTCGGGGACCCGGTCACCGTGGGTGGACAGATCACCGGGGCGAACGCTGTTGCCTGGCAGGACGAATCCACTCTCTGGGTCATTGGGCACACCGCAAACAATGAGGCGGAATCACTGTTTGGCGTGTCGATCTCTGGACCAAGCGAGGTCATAGCTCCGGCCGAGAACACCCACACCCTCACCGCCGCGCGCGGTCCACGGGCCGTGATCCTGGGCAGCGATCAGGGCATGATCCGTACGCGTGGTTCCTCCGGTGCTTCGTGGTCTGAGGAGTCGCTCGACGCGTGGTTCCCCACATATCCCGGTTAGCGGTTGCTGCTTTTAGCCTCAGATGAGCGACGACACCCTGGTCAGGCCGTCGGCTCACTTTGGCGCAGTGTCCAGCCATCGTTCATCTGAAAACTCGATGGGAGGTGTTTTTCGTCCGGGTGCATATGCAAAACCTGCGTACTTGGAACGTTTTCGACCCAGCGAGTATGCGGGAAGCTGAAACCCGCTAAGGTTGCGGCGTGCAGGAAACACTCACCACTCAGGGCGGACACCGGACAGCGCAGACCGTACGCCACACGCTACGTCTGATTGTGTTGGTGGTGCGTGAATGGCTACGACTGATCGTCCCGCTCACGTGTGTGGGATGCGATGCACCGGACACCGTCCTGTGCGATGGTTGTCTGATGCGCATGGCCCCGCGAATCGCGGCCATCCCCGACACTGAGTTCCCCATCTACTATGCAACCCTCTACGAGGGGTCCAACCGCAACGTGATCGCCAGGTGGAAAGACCACGGACGCGAAGACGCGAGCGAGCCTATCCGCGCGCTCGCGGAGATCGCTGGCCGGAACCTTGTCCAGCGCCTTCGGTTCACCGAGCGTTCACCACGTGTGATCGTCGTGCCGATGCCATCAAGCCGCACAGCGACGAGGGAACGCGGTTTCGTGCCGGCAGAGGTCATCGCGGATGGCCTCACCCAAGGGCTGAGACGTGGAATCAATGCCCCAAACGCCGTGCAAGTCATGCCTAGCGGACTCAACGTGAGGGCAGGCAAAGATGACCAGTCAGGGCTTGGACGGCAGACTCGTCGTAAAAATATTCGCGGCAAAATACGAGCCACGGACCAGTTACGTGCCGCAGTGCGTACAGCAGACGTCATAATCCTTGCCGACGATGTGGTCACCACGGGAGCCACAATCGCAGAAGCCGCGAGAGTACTTCACCCGGCACGGGGGACCTTGGTCGCTGGCTTCGCGCTTGTCGCCACACCAAAGGCTAAGCCGTGAGCAGAATTGGGCGAATTGACCATCAAAACACCCCAACTAAAGTGACCCGGAGCACGTTTGAGATGTAACCTTAAGTTCAATTCCCAAGCACGGCAGGGAGGTGGTAGACACCGCGTTCGCACAGATGAATGAACGCCCCAATATCACGCTTTGGCGCGAGAGCGCCCCGAATGCCAGGAGGCTTAAATGGAGATCGTAGTTGTTGGTCGCCACACCGAAGTAGCAGACCGTTTCCGCCGCCACGCTGAAGACAAGCTCGCAAAGATTGAGCAGTATTCACCAACCGTGCGTCGCGTCGACGTGGAAGTCACCCACGAGAACAACCCGAGGCTAGCGAACATCAAGGAGCGGGTGGAGATCACCGTCCGCGACAAGGGACCCGTGGTCCGCGCAGAGGCCGCAGCAGACGATCGATATGGGGCTCTTGACCTAGCGCTCGACAAACTTCAGGAAAGACTCCGTCGAGCACACGAGCGCAGACACGCCAAGAGGCGCAGTCCGCAGCGCAACAACGTTCCGCCCGTCGACGTTGAAGCGCTTGAGCTGGAAGTATCCGCCCCTAACGTCGAAGAATCCATACCGCACCCTGAAAAGCCAGGTGAAGCGGTCGAGATCCAACTGGGCGACTCGCCGGTCACGATCCGTCAGAAACTGCACACGGCAGACTCGATGACCTTGGCCAACGCCATCGATGAAATGGAGATGGTGGGTCACGACTTCTTCCTGTTCGTCGATTCTGACTCAGGGCGTCCATCGGTCGCGTACCGTCGCCACGGCTGGACCTACGGTGTGATCGCGCTCGACACCACCTGCGACTGCGAACCAAACAGCGGTGACTGACCGTAACCGATTCGTTCAGTGAACTAGCCGAGTGAGGCTTTCAAGTGGCTGCCCCCTTGTACCGGGAGGGGCAGCCACTTTTGCGTGTTGTCTGTGGTGGGCGACGTCCGAATCGAACTCAACAATTTATGCACGATACCTGCCTGATTACGGCTGAGTTCGGGCAAAAAGGTAGAGTTCGGCGGCGTGCTCCATGAGCCCCTTGGTGACGAGTTGGCGGGGCTGGCACAACTGCTTACGTGCAGTGCGCCCAGGGTGGGAGGTCCTTGGGTCACTGACTCGTCGGAAATCTGCCGTACCACCTGCAGCAAGGCGCGGAATTACTCTCAGGGCGCACAGGATTGTCACCGAACCCTGAAAAAACCTAATACGATGGAGTGTTGAATAACCCGCTCATATTCGAAAGCGGGGCGTAAAGCGCTCACATGGGAGTTCCGCGTGGCTAACATCCTCGAGAAGATTCTTCGATTCGGCGAAGGCAAGATTCTCAAAAAACTGAACGGAATCGTTCAGCAGGTCAATGCACTTGAAGAGCACTACCAGGCATTCACCGACGAAGAACTGCGCGAGGAGACTGCGCGCTTCAAGGAAGACGTGGCAGCGGGAACGTCTCTCGACGAACTGCTTCCGCAGGCATTCGCGGTCGTACGTGAGGCATCGACCCGTACCCTCGGACAGCGTCACTATGACGTCCAGATCATGGGTGGTGCAGCGCTCCACCTCGGCAACATCGCCGAAATGAAGACCGGTGAGGGTAAGACCCTCGTGGTGACCCTTCCCGCGTATCTCAACGCACTGTCCGGCAAGGGTGTTCACGTGGTGACCGTCAACGACTACCTCGCCGAATACCAGAGTGAACTCATGGGCCGTGTGTTCCGCTTCCTCGGCCTGACCACCGGTTGCATCCTCGCGAACCAGACCCCGGAAGTTCGCCGCGAACAGTACGCCGCGGACATCACGTATGGAACCAATAACGAGTTCGGCTTTGACTACCTGCGCGACAACATGACGTGGACCATGGAAGACCTCGTGCAACGCGGACACAACTACGCGATTGTCGATGAGGTTGACTCGATCCTGATCGATGAGGCCCGTACCCCGCTGATCATCTCCGGACCGGCCGACGGTGACGTCAACAAGTGGTACGTCGAATTCGCCAAGATCGTGCGGCGCCTCGACGCGGGCACCGACTATGAGGTCGACGAGAAGAAGCGCACCATCGGTGTCCTGGAGCCCGGCATCGCGAAGGTCGAGGACTACCTCGGCATCGAGAACCTGTACGAGTCGCTCAACACGCCGCTGATCGGATTCCTGAACAACGCCATCAAGGCAAAGGAACTGTTCAAGCGCGACAAGGACTACGTCGTCCTCAAGGGCGAAGTGCTCATCGTTGACGAACACACCGGGCGTATCCTCGCCGGCCGTCGTTACAACGAGGGAATGCACCAGGCCATCGAGGCCAAGGAAGGCGTAGCGATCAAGGCTGAGAACCAGACTCTCGCCACGATCACGCTCCAGAACTACTTCCGTCTGTACGAGAAGCTCGCCGGTATGACCGGTACAGCTGAGACCGAGGCCGCCGAGTTCAACGGCACCTACAAGCTCAACGTCGTGCCGATCCCAACGCACCGTCCCGTCTCGCGTATCGACCAGCCAGACCTGATCTACAAGAACGAAATGGGCAAGTTCAACGCCGTTGTCGATGACATCGTCAAGCGTCACGCCAAGGGCCAACCGGTTCTCGTGGGTACCACCTCGGTTGAGAAGTCCGAGTTGCTGTCCTCGATGCTGAAGAAGCAGGGCGTCCCACACGAGGTCCTCAACGCCAAGCAGCACGCACGCGAAGCAAACATCGTTGCGATGGCTGGTCGGAAGGGCGCAGTTACCGTTGCCACCAACATGGCCGGTCGTGGTACCGACATCATGCTCGGTGGCAACGCAGAGTTCCTTGCCCAGGACCTCCTCAAGGCGCAGGGGCTCGACCCGGTTGAAACGCCTGAAGAGTACGAGGCCGCATGGCCAGGCGCCGTCGAGTCTGCCCGCCAGTCCGTGAAGGACGAACACGAAGAGGTCGTCGAGCTCGGTGGCCTGTACGTGCTCGGAACCGAACGCCACGAGTCCCGCCGTATCGACAACCAGTTGCGTGGTCGTTCCGGACGTCAGGGTGACCCCGGTGAATCCCGGTTCTACCTGTCCATGGAAGACGAACTGATGCGTCTGTTCGGCTCAGGTCTCGCCGAGTCGATGATGCACCGCGCCGGTTTCCCCGACGACGTGCCGCTCGAATCCAAGATGGTCACCCGTGGTATCGCGTCCGCGCAGAGTCAGGTCGAGGGCCGTAACCTTGAGATCCGCAAGAACGTCCTCAAATACGATGATGTCCTGTCCCGTCAGCGTGCTGTCGTCTACGCGGAGCGCCGTCGCGTGCTTGAAGGCGAAGACATGGCGGATCAGATCCAACACTTCATCACGGATGTCATCACCGACTACGTTAACTCCGCAACCCTGGCCAACGATCAGACCGAGTGGGATCTTGACGCCCTGTGGACATCGCTGAAGGCGATCTTCCCGGTCTCGATCACGGTTGAGGAACTCGAAGAGAGCGTCGGTGGGCGTCAGAACCTCAAGTCCGAGGTACTGCTCGAGGAGATCCTGTCCGATGCTCGTCTCGCATACGAGCGCCGTGAAGAGGAACTAGGTGCCGAGAACCTGCGCGAACTCGAACGTCGCGTGGTCATGAGCGTGCTCGACCGTAAGTGGCGCGAGCACCTGTACGAGATGGACTACCTCAAGGAAGGTATCGGTCTGCGTGCCATGGCACAGCGTGACCCACTCATCGAGTACCAGCGCGAAGGATACGACCTGTTCCAGGCCATGCTTGCAAACGTTAAGGAAGAGGCCGCTGGCTTCCTCTACAACCTGCAGGTCAAGGTTGAGAAGCAGGAAGTCGACGTGGACGGTGATGGAACCCCAGACGAGGAACAGGAAGTTCTCGTTGCCAAGGGGCTTGATGCACCCAAGACCCCGCAGCGTCTCAACTACTCATCCTCTGACAGCGAGGGCGATGAGGGAACTGCGTCGGCGCCTACCAACCGTGAGGAGCGCCGTGCGGCGGCGAAGGCTGCCAAGCGTAAGCGCTAACACAGTTAGTTCTCAGCGCTGAGGCTAAACCGTTGCGAAAGCCCTGTCGGACAGATGTCCGGCGGGGCTTTCGCAATGTGGCGGGCGCTACGTGTAGGTGTTCAGCACGGGGTTGCTCAAGTCGGAGGTGCAACATGGTGGTTTTCCGGGATTAGGGTGATTTTTCTTAGGTGTTGATTCCGGAAAATCACCATGTTGGTTCAGATCACCATGTTGGTTGAGAAGGTCGAGTGGATTATCCGATCTGGAGGGCACTGACACGCCAACGCCCACGAAACTCCTCAACCCGCAGCGCGGCAGCGCGTGCCCGCGGCCCATCCTGCAACACGATTGAGGCCTCAGCAGCTACCGGCGAGACTCGTAGGACACGCGCGTTGACGATCCGTGTCGAAGCGCGTGGTCGGGCCTTCGCAGCCCCAGCACTTCCCGCCCGAGATCGAGGTGCAACACCATTGACGCGGTCAACCTGCTGCTGAACCCGCGCTCGTTGAGCCAACTGTTCGTACACATGAGGCGACACAAGGCGGGCCAACTGCTGCACCGGTCGTGCCCCGTGAAGCGCCTCGACTGCTGCATGGGCAACCGCGCAGCATACGGCGGTTGGGTCGGGGAGTTCCACTGCTCGCCCCAACCGGAGACGCATTTCGTCGGGGTCGTGCACGAGATCGAGATCAATGGTGGAGGGTTCGGTGGGCCTTGGGGCGTGCGGTGCAAGTGTAGTGATCATGGTGTTCCTCGATGGTCTGCGTGCGGGCTGTGGTCAGTTGAGGGCCAGAGTCATGCCAGGGTGGATGAGGTTGGGATCATCTCCGAGTGCCTCACGGTTGAGCTCGAAGATCTCCTGCCAGCGTTGAGCGACATCACGGTTGGAGGCATGTGCGGGTAGTTGGTCCGCGGCTATGTTCCAGAGGGAATCACCTGCCTTCACTGTGTAGTGGGCGGCCTGCTCTGGTGACTGATTGCCGACGAGCCCCTGCTTGCCTGTTGCTTCTTTCGTTTCGGGGATGGCGGGTTTGATGAAGGTGTCGCCTGTCTGAGTGGTAGCGCGCACGGCCTGGGGCGAGGGAATCTGTTCGCTGTTCTGGGTGGACGGTGAGGTCGCCGATATTTCCTGCGGCTCCGTACTGGGTTCCGTCGCTTCCGCTGCTTTTGCGGGCACGCTGGTAGGTGAGTTGGATCCTTCTTGGGAACTGGACGATTCCTGTGACTCAGATGCGGTTGAGTCTGGTTGTTTCTGCTGTGACGGCTCGTTGAAGGTCAGGGAGAACGTGGGTGTAGGGGCCGGAACGTCAACAGGTTCTTCGGGCTGCTCTGGCTCGGGTTGTGGAGCACTCGTGGAATGATCATCTACTGCAACAGTGTCATCGTCGAGCTCGACAGTTACCTTCCCTGCGGTTGCATCAGGTGATATGGCCGCTGTGTCATCTGACGGTTCTAGGACCGCAGTAGATGCCTCTTCCCCAGAAACCGGTGCGGACATCGTGAGGGTGAAACTCTGCGAAGCAACCGGGGGTGTGGGCACCTCCTCGACAGCGGCGGCCGGAAGCGAACCAAGAACCATGCCAACCCCGGTCCCGGCTACGATGATCGGGCGCATGGCCCGTGGCACGAATACCTTGACTGAGCGTGCCCAGTGTTCGCGACGCTCCCGCGATGCCACGGGCAGCATGAGGGCGAGTAGTATCCACGCTGAGAGCGCCCACCAGGCGGCGGCCGCGCACCCGGCAGTCAGAACCGCAATGATGACCACTGAACCCACCTGGTCGTACACGAGGGCCGAGCCGAATGCATCTGTTGTGAGGCGGGCTGCAACGTGAGAACCGAGCAGCAGCGCGAGCGCGGAGCAGACAACAGCAAGGACGGAGGTTTTCAAGGTCGAATACGGCATTTTTCTCTCTTTTAATATCGTTTGATGCGGTTTGATGATGTTTGACCGAGTTCGATCTAACCTGCTTTTCCTCGCGCTGTCTATGGGATGTGGAGAACTATGTGATGGAATGTGGGTCAACACGTCAAACAGGGGAGTGCCGATGGACCGCTGGGAAAGACTCTTCGCCCAGTTGGAAGCAGAACAAAGCAGCGAGGAATCAGTAGACCGCCGCGCCACTGCCTATGAGGTCTCACAAGCGGAAACGCGCAACATTACGCTCGTGGATCGGATGCGCGGACACCTTGGGTCCAGGCTTGTGCTCACCCTGGAGACCGGGGAACTTGTGGACGGACAACTCGTCGCTGTCGAACCCGAATGGTTACTCCTCACCATCTCCGGCCAGAGGACGCTGATACCCGCGCACGCAGTCGTGACGTTCCGTAACCTCTCACGTAAACCGGTCGTACAGGAACACAGTGAGGGCTCGTCGGAAATGGAAGAAGACGAGCGCCACAGTGCGCTCGCCGCGCTGCGTAAACGCAGCCGTGAGTGGTCGCTTGAGCAAGTGCTCCGAGCGATTCAGAGCGACCGCGAGCGGATAGCCCTGTCCGCGGGACCGATCGAGGTGTTGGGAATGATCGTGGCAGTCGGAACCGATCACCTAGACGTGGACACGGAGGTCGAGAGAACTCCCCACACTCAGGCTCCAGTGGTCGTGACGGTGTCCGCCGCGAGAATCACGAAAATCGTGCTGCTCTAACAGCGTATGGCGGGTCTACAACTGCCCGGACTGAACCTTCTCCTGCGTGAGCTTGTATCCGCGCTGGATGTAAGCTTCCAGTTCACTGGCCTCAACGCGCCATTGACCGCGACCGCCAACCTGGATTGCAGGCAACTCTCCGGAACGCACCAGGGCATAGGCCTGGGTGGAAGAAATGTTCAGGATTTCGCTCACGTCCGCGAGGGTAAGAAAACGAGGTGCCATACCGGCATTGTTTCATGGATAGCCCGGCCCATAGTCATTATCCACAGACTTCGATTGGATTTTACTGTGTCCTCGGCAAGAGATTAGTGCACGTTAGTTATGAGCAGTTGACCGCGCATCAGCGCGTACAAAAACACAGATAGAACGAGTAATGTTGCAACACAGGCCAAGCCAAAACGTGAGTGCCACACGTCTGCGACGCCCAACGGTCAAAGACCCACGGCTTGTGGTTGGGATCTTACTTGTGGCGCTTTCGGTGTGGCTCGGCGTATGGGCCGTCGATAATGCCAAGGACCTATCGGTCGCCTACGTCGCCGCACAGCCAATAGTGGCGGGACAGGCTGTCACTCAAGAGCATCTGCGCCCCGTTGAGGTGAACCTCGCGGCGCAAGGCTCTCAGTACGTGAGCGTCCCACTCGACGCGGACCACAACTACATCGCCACCACGACGATCGGCGAGGGGCAGTTTGTGCCCACCGGATCACTCGTGCGCGATCAGGCCTACGCAACCCGCGTGATCGCGATCTCTACGAGCACCGTCCTGCCACGCAACGTGACAGTCGGAGCGACCGTGGAACTATGGGCCGCACCCAAGGCGGCGGCAAGCGGCGATGATCCCGCACCAACGCTCGTGGCAACGGATCTCGTGGTGGCCCAACTACCTGCTACCGACCAGGGGTTCAGCGCTTCCTCGGGACAGACCGTACACGTGGTTGTGTCCGCTGAGCAGGTCAGCGACGTGGTCGCCGCGAGTATGGGCGACATGACGTTATCGCTCCTCAGCTACCCGAAGGATGAATCGTGAGTTGGGACCAAGCGCGCAGAGTGCGATCCTCGGGCTTCTCGGAGTATCCGCGTGCCGTCGTGTCCGTGGTGACTGCGGTTCAAGGTGCCATCGAAGGACGGATCGCTCAGATCCTGACCCACACCGAGGGTATAGCCCTCGTACGCCGCTGCGCTGACACCGCCGAACTCCTAGGCGTGGCACAGGCGGGAATCGGAACTGTCGCGGTTGTTGGTGCTGATCTCCCTGGCTTTGACCGGGAGCTCGTGTCGCTTCTGCGGGTCCAGGGGGTCGAGATAGTTGCTCTGAACGACCCAGACGATCAGTTCTCGCGCGAACGACTGAGGGCATTGGGAATCACGGTGTCCGTCAGTCCCACCGACATTGACGAGAAATTGGCTCAGATAGTGGCAGAGGTCGGCGCTTGGAACAACGCAGGCACCGTGGGTGCTCTTGGAATCTCAGGAGCAGCCACTAGCGATGCCCTGCGGGCCGATGCCAGCACGCTAGAGAACACTTCTGGGCAGGCCACCAACGGCAGCGAAGATGAGAATGTTCGCGACCGAGAGGCTGATGACATAGAACTCACGGTCCGACGCGACGAGGTTTCGCACGCACGCAGTGGAGACAGCCCGGCAAGGGCAACCAGTTCACCAGAGGACCCTCAACCATCTGACCATGACCAAGCGCTCGCAGACTGGTCCTATGCCGCGCAGCAGCTGATTGAGGAGACAGCAGACGTGCTGAGGCGCGAAAGCCTTGGCATCCTGCCCACCAGACTGCCAGACTCTCTGCCACAGGGCTTCGCCCCGGATCGCGGTGCACAGGAGGGCCTAACTTCAGCGCAGGAGACATTCGCACCCGATAGCCTGAAAAGCGGAACCCCCGACGTTCCGCTACCGCCACCTGGTCAACCCGCAGCATTCGCCCCGGAACCGTCAGCACCGGAAGACCGTCCCGGACGTCAGGGCAAAATCATCGCGGTGTGGAGCGGACACGGAGCGCCGGGACGCAGCACAATAGCCTCAGGTCTCGCTTACGCGCTCTCACGAGGCGTGACACAGAGGACCGAGGCAACCGGCTCGTCGGCAATGAACATGCGGCAGACACAGGGTGCTGTAAACCAGACGAAGCGGCGGAGCCGCTTGCTCGGCAGCCGACGCAGCGACGCCAAGAAATACACGGGTGAGCCCACGATCCTCGTGGATGCCGACACCTACGCCCCATCGCTCGCACAGGGGTTGGGCCTACTCGAAGAGTCGTCGGGCCTAGCGCTGGCGTGCCGGCACGCCAATCAGGGCACCCTCGATACGGCGACCCTTGCGGACAGCGCAATGAACCTTGCCGAGAACTTGACGCTCCTGACCGGGTTGCCGCGTCCCGATCGTTGGGACGAGATAGCGCATTATGCGCTCGAAGCAGTCTACGAACAGGTGAAACACGATGCTCCCTGGACAATCGTGGACTGTGCGCCGCCACTCGATCAAGACAAGAGCAGCGCATTTGACTCCCATGCGCCACAGCGCAATGCAGCCACATTGACGACGCTTGAATACGCGGATCTCGTGCTGATTGTGGGGAAAGCCGACCCCGTGGGAATCAAACGACTCATCGATGCGATCTCGCAGTTCAAAGAGCGCCACCCTAACCGTCCTTACCTCGTAGTGGTGAACCAGGCACCACTGAGGGTCACTGGAAAAGATCGGCGCAGCCAGATCGTCAAAGCACTCAGGCGGTTCGCTGATGAGGACGCGCCGTACTTCATCGCGAATGACCAGAACATCGCGCATAGCGCCCTCGAATGGGGTAAAGCCGTAACTGAGGGTCGTTCCAAGAGCGATCTGCCCTCGGCATTGGAATCTCTCGCGGCTATGATCAGCGCCGGGTTTGTGACGCACCGTACGGCCTGAGCTGACTGTTCTCGCTGCGCATCGTTGAAGATTATCGGGCCTCAGATGGCACACTTAGAACATGCGCCTGTATGTACCAGCCACCCTCAGTGAACTCGACGAGGTCAAAGGCAACAAGATCAACCTGACCCCACGTCGCGCCCACACCGCAACCGAAGCACTCATAAGGCAGTACGCGGTCGAAGACATCACGGACATCGAAGAGGTCGAGTACGGTGCGTTCATGGCCGCAGCAGATGACTCGCTCATGCTCATCGCTGCCGCTCCCAATGAGCAGTGGACACGCGTGATCATTTCGGTGGATGTACCGGACGCAGCCGTAGCGCCAGTGGAGGCAGCACCGGACGAGGCGCTCTCCGCGGTCGACATCACGCAGGACCTCGGGCCGACCAAGATCGTATGCGTGCATGTTGACGAACCTGAGGCCGCAGGGGACATTCAAGGCGTGCTCGAAGGCAAGGAAACTGCGATCATTGCGCTGGGCGAGCGAGACCTGCTCTGGTATGACGTGTCCGAACTGGGGATGATCCCGCGCTAGTTAGCGTAGGCAGAACCGCCACCCACTCGTGGCGACGCAACATGCCACCCCGCAATATCGTCGCTCATCAGAACGTTCATCCGAAAACAGCGCTATTCGGCGCGCAAGCGCTCCAAGATCTCCTCGTGCAACAGGCCGTTGCTTGCAATGGCGTTGCCGCCCCACGGACCCTGAGCAGACCCGTCAACAGAGGTGAACGTGCCTCCGGCCTCGGTCACGATGGGGACGAGTGCGGCCATGTCGTAGAGTTCAAGTTCGGGTTCCATCGCAGCGTCGACGGCGCCCTCGGCCACGAGCATGTAGGACCAGAAATCGCCGTAGGCGCGGGTGCGCCAGACGTCGTCGGTCAGGGACAGGAACTGCTCGCGTAGTCCCAGCTGTCCCCATCCTCCCAGAGAAGAATAGGAGAGCGAGGCATCCTCAAGCGACGAGACCCCTGAGACATGCAGGCGCGTGGCTTGGGACAACGATCGTCCAGTCCAGGCTCCAATGCCCTTGGCAGCCCACCAACGGCGGTTGAGCGCGGGTGCGGAAACGACACCAACAACCACATCATCTCCCTCGGCAAGCGCGATCAGCGTCGCCCAGACTGGAACTCCACGTACGAAGTTCTTGGTGCCGTCGATGGGGTCGATGATCCAGCGGCGTGAGGAGTGACCGGTGGTTCCGTACTCCTCGCCGACGATTGCGTCGCGCGAGCGCATGCGCGAGATCTGCCCGCGAATGACCTCTTCTGCGGTGCGGTCCGCGTCCGATACGGGAGTGGTGTCCGGCTTGGATTCGACCTTGAGGTCAATTGCCTTGAACCGTGACATCGTGATGCGGTCCACTTGGTCCGCAAGGGTGAGCGCGAATCGCAGGTCGTCATCGTAATCCGAGGAATTCATGCCTTAAACATAGCGCGTTTTGGCTGGTTTGCGGGCGTGTTTCTCATGATCTGCGCGGGTTTATGCGCCGGTTGGGCCGTCGCTGCGCGAGTCGAGGAGGCGACGCATCGACTCGATGCGTTTGATTTTCGACGAGACCTCGCGTTCATCTTCGTCGACCGTTCCGGCGTGGGCGGCTTCGAGCCAGTCGTCGAGTGCGCAGTCGGGTGCGCTCGCGAGGTGGGTGCACCCGCGTGGGCAATCCTCGATGAGGGTTTCGAGGTCTTCGAAGGCGGCGAGTACGCGGTCAGGATCGATGTGAGCGAGCCCGAATGAGCGGACCCCCGGGGTGTCGATGACCCAGCCTGCGTGGATCTCGCCGGTTGCAGGGTCTGTGTGTTCGGGAAGTCGGAGCGCCACGGCTGATGTTGAGGTGTGGCGGCCGCGTCCGGTCACGTCGTTCACCCGGCCGGTGGCGCGGTCGGCGTCGGGGACGAGGGCGTTGACGAGCGTGGACTTTCCGACACCTGAGTGACCCACGAACACGGACACCTTGCCCACGAGTTCGTCTCGCACGGCAGCCACTCCGTCGAGGTCTAGATCATCGGTCTGTTCGGTGACAACCACGCGGACCCCCACCGGTTCGTAGAGGTCACGAAGGTAATCCGGGGACGCGAGATCTGCCTTGGTGAGGCACAGGATCGCATCCATGCCGGCGTCGTAGGCGGCAACCACGCAGCGGTCGATCATGCGGGTGCGTGGTTCCGGGTTGGCAAGCGCCGTCACGATGACGAGCTGATCGGCGTTTGCCACGATAATGCGCTCGTACGGATCGGTGTCGTCCGCCGTGCGCCGCAGGACGGTGTCGCGTTCTGTGATACGCACGATTCGTGCGAGCGTGCCCTCATCGCCGGAGACATCACCCACCATGTCCACGCGATCCCCGCACACAACCCGGTCGCGGTTCAGTTCCTTGGCCTTCATCGCGATCACGATGCGTTCGTCGGGACCGTCCTCGTCCACGAGGATTGTGTAACGACCGCGATCAACGCCAGTGACGAAACCCTGGACGGCGTTCTTGTGCTCGGGGCGAGTCTTGGTGCGCGGACGTGAACCGCGTTTCCCTGGGCGGGAGGAGAAGTCCGACTCGTCAAGAAAGCGTGGCGTCATAAAACTGAAAGGCATTCCGTTGGTTGTAGGGGTGAGGGCACGGGCTACCTCGCCGCGTACCCTCACCACACTACTACGCCAACTGCGCGAGCATGTCCTGCCACATGAGGTCGAACCCTGGAAGGGTCTTTGCCGTGGTGGCGACGTTCTCCACGGCGATGCCGGGTACAGCCAACCCGAGGATCGCTCCGGCCGTGGCCATTCGGTGGTCGTGGTAGGTGCGGAATGTCCCACCATGCAGTGGTGCCGGGTTGATGATCAGGCCGTCCGGGGTCTCGGTGACGGAGCCACCCAGGCCGTTGATCTCGGCGGACAGCGCTGCAAGGCGGTCGGTTTCATGACCACGCAGGTGTGCGATTCCGGTGATCTCGGTGGTGGCATCGCCGAGGGCGGCAAGCGCTGCAAAGGTGGGGGCCAGCTCACCTGCAGGGGAGAGGTCGAGATGTCCAAGGCCACGAATCCGTCCTGTGCCCGTGATCGAGAGTACGCCGTCCACGAGGCTCACCTTGGCCCCCATACGCTCGAAGATTTCCGGTGCCAGACCACCCGGCTGAGTCGTGGACGATGGCCAGGCGGGAATCCGCACCGTGCCACCGCACACGAGTGCCGCAGCCATGAACGGGGTGGCGTTGGAAAGGTCCGGCTCGACGTGAACATCGCGCGCGGTGATTGTTGCCGGGGCGACCGTCCAGGTCACGTTGTCCGGCTGTTCGACCGAGACACCCGCAGCGCCCAGCACGTCGACGGTCATGTCTATATGCGGCAGTGAGGGCAGTTTCTCGCCCACATGGCGTAACTCCACGCCCTTCTCAAAGCGGCTCGCGGCAAGCAGCAGGCCGGATACGAACTGGCTCGAACCCGAGGCATCGACTGTAATGCTGCCACCTGGAACCATTCCGTCTGTGTTCATCGCGAAGGGCAGGAAGCCATTTGACAGGTCCTCGACGTCCACGCCGAGATCGCGTAGGCCGTCCAGAATCGGCTTCATCGGGCGTACCCGTGCACCCTCATCCCCATCAATCACGATGCGTCCGCGCACGAGCGCTGCAACGGCGGGTAAGAACCGCATCACCGTTCCAGCCAGGCCGCAGTCGATGTGCACCTCACCGACATCAGTTCCCTGAACGATCGGGGAGATGTGGAACTCGCCCGCCTGCTCACCTGGCTCAATCGAAGCCCCAAGTTGGCGTAGGGCCGCGATCATGAGTTCGGAGTCACGGGACTGCAGCGTCCCGCGGAGCACACTCGGTCCATCGGCCAGAGCTGCGAGCACAAGGAAGCGGTTGGTCAGCGACTTGGAGCCGGGAACGGACACGGTTGCATCCAAGCGGGCATTGGCAGGGCGCGACGGTGCTTCCCACAACGGTGAAACAGAGGTTGGCGAGATCGAAGTCATGCTCCAAGTCTAGAAGGTTTCCGCAAGACAAGACGCTGGGTCTCACTTCCCAGCACCCTGGCGTGCATTTGTGTACTACCCATTGGCGACGATCTGGCCACACAAGAGGACGGCCCATGTCCCAGCCACGCTGGGGCAGGGGATACGGACAGAACCAGCAGGCTCGTCGGCAATCTGCGTCCACATGACGCAGCGGGTGGGATTTTCCCCACTCGCCACGAAAGTACGCGAGCCAGGTCAGGCGATCACTTCTCGTGCGAACGCGCCTCAGCCCGATCCGCACGAGCCTTCGCAACCCGGTATCGCATGGACGGCTTACCGGCCGTGTCAGCGGCAACCAGAAGTGCAGCACCCACAGCGCCAACCTTAGCGATGAATGGCCTCATCCGCTCCGAACGCGACAACTCCGCCTTGTTGACGGGGGCGTTCGCAACTGCATGCGGTGCGGTCGAGAGAGCGAGGAGTAGACCGGCTGTGCGCGGAGTCTTCGAGAAAGCGAGCGACAGCCCCAAGAAAATCGTAGCGGCACCCTGAGCCTGTACGATGCGCTTGATCTGCGTGTCCGATGGCACTTCCTGGCCTGCAACCGTGGCGATCTTCGTGACCGGCTCACGAGCCATCTCGACGTGCGACTCTGGATGACGGAGCGCGTCATAGCCGTCGTATACAAACCACGACGCGAGCAGCGGGCGAGCAATCCGACGCAACATTGAAAAACCCCAAACTGTGGGTGCCACGCGCTACCCACATCGATACGGTCACATTCCTCTACTCACCATAACCGGCAAGGGCATTCAGCGCTCGGTTATCCGCGCGTTGCCGCACGCAACATCTCAGGTTGTCAGTACTCCTTACCTTCACTCACAGTGCGCGTGAACGAAGCCAAGGGGCACCTACGCGTTTGCGAGTGTTCCTTGGGAATGAAAATGCCCCCATGACTGTTGGACCGTGAGTGACAGCAAACGTTATGGACCGAGGCACAGGAGCGATTCAACTGGTCAACCCGGCGACCCTCGACATAGGCTCTACAGTGATGACCACTCATGAGTCGAACCCGACCCCACACCCAGAATCGGACGTGATCACCTCTGAGAATGCGGAGGCGATCGCGGACCAGATACTTGCCGATGACATTGGCGAGGACACCGACCGTGCCCCCGAATCGGAGAGCGCGGAACAGCGCGCCGCCCGCTTCGAACGGGATGCGCTCGGATACCTGGACCAGATGTACGCTGCCGCACTCCGCATGACCCGGAACCCCTCGGACGCAGAGGACCTGTTACAGGAAACCTTCGCCAAGGCGTTCGCGGCGTTCCACCAGTACCGCCCAGACACCAACCTCAAAGCCTGGCTGTACCGCATCCTCACGAACACCTACATCAACAGTTACCGCAAGAAGCAGCGTGAGCCGAAGCAATCCAACTCCGAGGAAATCGAGGACTGGCAGATTGCACGTGCGGCCTCACACACATCGACCGGACTGAAATCAGCCGAGGCTGAAGCCCTCGAGCGGCTCCCAGACTCGGACATCAAGCGCGCCCTCCAGGAACTCCCAGAGGACCGCCGCATCGCCGTATACCTCGCCGATGTTGAGGGATTCCCGTACAAGGAAATCGCCGAGATGATGGGCAGCCCCATCGGAACCGTCATGTCTCGGCTACACCGGGGCCGCGCGCAACTGCGTGAACTCCTACGCGACTACGCCGCGGGCATGGGATTTGGAACAGGGGAAACCTCCTCCGCACGCACAGCACGCAAGAGTTCAGCGAAGAGCGCGCGCAGTGCCTCTGATGCATCGGATGCCTCGACCTCACCGGAGCAAGCATCATGACCGAGAAACCTACACAAGATTGCAGCAAGGACATGGCATACGAGCTCGACAAAGAAGCCTGCGAGTCCGTCGTGGAGCACATCTTCGAGTACCTTGACTCGGAGATGACCGAGGAAGACACGGCCCGTGTCCGTGCGCACGTGGCCGAATGTTCGCCGTGCCTCGCCGAACTCTCAATCGACGAACTCATCAAGTCCGCTCTCAAACGGTCCTGTAGCGAACGGGCTCCAGAGCACCTGAGGGTGCGAATTCGGGCGCAGTTCACGCAGGTGACCATCACCGAGGGCTAAACACAGCGGCTGTGTCGATGTTGCGCTTGTGTCGGCGGTATCACCAAAAACATTGGTGACACCGCCGACACAAGCGCAACATCGTTCTGATCGAAAACAAGCTCGGAAAACACAAGGGCCGGAACACGTCAGTGACGTGTTCCGGCCCTTGTGCTTAGTCCAAACGACTCATGCGTTTGGACGCTTGCCGTGGTTTGCGCCCTTACCGGCACGGCTGCGACGCTTACGTCCGCGCTTGCTCATGGTGATCTCCTTCAATGTCAGGCATGCCCACCCAGGTCAAAAGAACCTCAGGCTCTCAACCGCGCACTACGCAGCGAAGAACAAGCGTCCTGTTTGAGGTAAACATGAATCGCGCGTGCTTGAGCACACGCCCAGCCCTATTTTTCCACACATCGCACCGCCCGTAAAAACCGATCGCATCAGATCACACTCCCGTTCGCATCTCTCGCGTGCACAGCCACGTACCCTGCCATGTGAGATGCGGGACCGACCAGGGGTATCGTCGGGAAGCGAAATTATAAAGTTTCGCCACCTGTGCGCCGATACCTTCGATGTGACGCAACTACAGTCTGTAATCCCGCTTTTGCATGCCCTGGCTTCGAACGGCGGCTCTGACCTGCACGTCAAGGTTGGTTCCGCCCCGCGAGTCCGTGTTGATGGCCGCCTCCGCCGCCTCCAGGTGCCGCCGCTGACCGCCGATGACACCCTCAGCATGCTCGAAGAGGTGTTGCCAGCCAACCTTGGCCCGAGTTTTGAAGCCACCCACGACGCGGACTTTGCGTACCAACTCGACGGCGTCGGCCGTTTCCGTGCGAACGCCTATCTGGCCCGTGGCACCGTGTCGATGGTGTTCAGGCGGGTTGCGGAGAACGCGCAGACCCTCGAGCAACTAGGGCTGCCCAGCGTTCTGGGCGACCTTGCGCTCGAACCGCGTGGACTCGTACTCGTGACTGGCCCAACCGGTTCCGGTAAGACCACGACCCTGTCCGCGATGGTCGACCTCATCAACGAGAAGCGTGAGGTCAACATCGTCACGATTGAGGACCCCATTGAGGTACTCCACTCGGACAAGAAGGCGATCATCTCGCAGCGCGAGGTGCGCCACGACACCGCAGACTTCAACACCGCGTTGCGTGCGGCAATGCGTCAGGACCCAGACGTCATCCTGGTCGGTGAGATGCGTGACGCTGAAACCGTGCGTGCAGCGCTCCAGGCAGGTGAGACCGGACACATGGTCCTCTCCACCTTGCACACGATCGACGCTGAGGAAACGATCAACCGTATCGTCGACTTCTTCCCAAGCCACGAACAGACCCAGATTCGCATGGCTCTGGCACAGTCCCTGCGCGGTATTGTGTCGCAGCGTCTGGTCACACGCTCGAATGGCAAGGGGCGGTGCGCCGTGGCCGAGGTCATGATCAACACCGGCCGCACCGCGGAATCGATCATCAACCCTGGGGACAACCCGCCGATCACCGATCTGATCTCCGAAGGTGAGTACTACCGCATGCAAACCTTCGACCAGCACCTGTTTGACCTGGTACGTGACGGTGTCGTGACTTATGAGACTGCGATCACGGCATCGACGGCGCCGCAGGACCTCACGGTCCAACTCCGTGCGGCGGGCATCATCCAGTAGTCGCGTTCGCCCGTTGACGGGCTTCTTTCTGATTGACGACGATTCGGCCGGGACCCATCAGGGTCCCGGCCTTCGTTGTCTGGATGCTGGGGTGTGGGACCTAGGCTGGGCACGACCCACATGGTGATTTTCCGGGATCAGGGTTGTTTTTCTTAGGTATTTTTACCGGAAAATCACCATGTCAGCCGGGAGTGGCAGTGTGAGCAATAGCTTGCGCACTCACACGGGAAAAGTACGCGCCAAACTAGAGCCGAGGCCGGAAGGCGTCCGACTCGTCGGAAAGGAAACTATTCGTCCTCGGGCAACCCGAGCCAGGTGTGCCAACCAGTGTGCAGCACCAGCCACGCCATGAGGCCATAGCCTGCCTGCCCAGGGTAAGCGCCGGGAGAGACCCCAAGATCGGCGTTCCACTGCTCGTGGCTCACGAGCGGCGTGAACGTGTCCACATACGGTACGCGGCGACGCTGGGCAACATCGGCGTAGGCTGCGGACAACTCGGCCAGCGCGTTCGACAGCGCCGGAACGGTTGGCGGTGGCCCCACCACAAGCGTAGGAATCCGACGCTCAGAGGCCACGTCGAGGACGTTCGCGAGATTCAGGCGGGAACGAGCCAGCGATAGTTCCGCTGTGATGTCGTTGTGCGACAAACCGATGATGAGCCGGTGATCCACATCCGCATTCGAGGTGACGCGACGGTTGAACTCGTCTTCCCAGCGGGCCGACAGACCAGAAGTCGTCTCATAGGGGACAGCCAGGTTGAACAACTGCGGCGGGCGTGGGGAGCGGGTACGTGCGACAACGCGTCCGATCCACCCGAGAGCGCGGGGATCGCCGATGCCTGCGGTGAGCTCATCACCAATCGCACAGATACGCACGTCAGATGCAGACACGTAAACTCCTCATAGAAAAACATTGGGCCGCTACGGAACATCCGTCCGTAGCGGCCCAAGTTCTAGCGAAAACTACTAGCGGGCAAGCGCGCGCTCGATCAGGCTTGTTTGCTCCTGCTTGTGAATTTTAGCCGTACCAACAGCCGGTGATGCGGAGGCTGGCCGTGCCACAACACTGATCTTGCGTCCAAGCTGTTCCGGAAGGTTCAGAGCCAGGAATGGCCACGCGCCCTGGTTCTCTGGTTCATCCTGAACCCACACAACCTCGGCGTCACCGAACGGTGCGAGCGCCTCACGAATCTGGTCGGTCTTGAGCGGGTAAAGCTGCTCAAGACGAACAAACGCGACACGTTCATCGTTGTTCTTCTGCGCCTGTGCAAGAAGGTCGTAGTAGACCTTTCCAGCGGTCAGGATCACGCGGTCAACCGTGCCGCCCTGAGCCACGCGAGACTGGGCAGTTGCGTCGCCGATAACCTCGCGGAACGTTCCCGAGGTGAACTCCTGCGGTGATGAAGCCGCAGCACGCAGGCGGAGCATCGACTTCGGCGTCATCACCACGAGTGGGCGACGCGGACGGTCGTAAGCTTGGCGGCGCAGCAGGTGGAAGTAGTTTGCCGGGGAACTTGGGTGTGCGATCGTCATGTTGTCTTCCGCGCACAACTGCAGGAAGCGCTCGATGCGTGCCGAGGAGTGGTCCGGTCCCTGACCCTCGTAGCCGTGCGGCAGGAGCATGACCACGGAGGAGTTCTGCGACCACTTCTGCTCAGCGGAGGAAATGAACTCGTCGATCACTGTCTGCGCGCCGTTTACGAAGTCACCGAATTGGGCTTCCCACAGCACGAGCGCATCTGGACGCTCAACGGAGTAACCGTATTCGAAGCCAAGGCAGGCATACTCGGACAGGGAGGAATCATAGACCCAGAACTTTGCCTGGTCCGCAGACAGGTACAGCAGAGGAGTCCACTCGGCTCCCGTGTTGCGGTCGTGGAGCACTGCGTGACGCTGCACGAAGGTTCCACGACGGGAGTCCTGACCGGCGAGGCGGACGGGTGTGCCCTCCATGACCAGGGTTCCAAACGCGAGGATCTCCGCGAAGCCCCAGTCGATTCCGCCTTCCTTGACCATCTTGTTGCGGCGCTCCATGAGCTGCTGCAACTTCGGGTGCACGGTGAAGCCTGCGGGGGCATGCAGGTGGGCTTCGCCGATGCGGTCGAGCATGAACTGCGGCACGGCGGTCTGCCAACCCACCATGGTTCCGGCGTCCTCGCGCTGGGACTCGGGGCGTTCCAGACCATGAATTTGGTCGGTCTCGGTCGAAGGCTGGAAGTCATCCGAACGTGTCTCCGTGAACACACGTTCAAGTTGGGCCTGGTAGTCCTGAAGTACTTCCTCGGCGGTCTCAAGCGAGATGTCTCCACGAGCCACGAGCGTCTCGGTGTACAGCTTGCGGACCGAGCGCATGTTCTCGATGAGGTTGTACATGAGTGGTTGGGTCATTGATGGGTCGTCGCCCTCGTTGTGGCCGCGGCGACGGTAGGAGATCATGTCGATGATGACGTCCTGGTTGAATTCCTCGCGGTACTCGAATGCGAGGCGAGCTACCCGCACAACTGCTTCGGGGTCGTCGCCGTTCACGTGGAAGATCGGCACCTGGTAGCCCTTGGCGACGTCCGTCGAGTAGAACGTCGAACGGGAGTTCGCTGGGGCCGTTGTGAAGCCGATCTGGTTGTTGATGATCACGTGGATCGTGCCACCGGTGTTGTATCCGCGCAGGCGGGAGAGGTTGAGAACTTCCATGACCACACCCTGACCCGCGAACGCAGCGTCGCCGTGAACCAGGATCGGCAGGACGGAGAATCCGTCGCCTCCGAGGTCGATGCGGTCCTGCTTGGCTCGGACGATTCCCTCAAGAACCGGGTCCACGGCCTCAAGGTGGGATGGGTTGGCCGCGAGGGATACCTTGGTGGTCTCACCCGACTCTGCGGTGAACGTACCCTCGGTTCCGAGGTGGTACTTCACGTCGCCGGAACCTTGGTAGGTGCGTGGGTCGAGGTTGCCTTCGAACTCCTGGAAGATCTGGCTGTAGCTTTTGCCAGCGATGTTGGCGAGCACGTTGAGGCGGCCGCGGTGTGCCATGCCGATCGATACCTCATCGAGTCCGGACTCTGCGGCGCCGGTCAGGATTTCATCAAGCAGCGGGATGATGGATTCGGAACCTTCGAGCGAGAAGCGCTTTTGGCCCACGAACTTGGTTTGCAGGAAGGTCTCGAACGCCTCCGCGGCGTTGAGGCGGCGCAGGATCCGCAACTGCTCGTCGTGTGGCGTGCGTTCATAGGGGGCCTCGAGTTTGGCCTGGAGCCACTTGCGCTGGGTGCGGTCTGCGATGTGCATGTACTCGACACCGATGGTGCGGCAGTAGGCGTCACGCAGCAGCCCGAGGATGTCGCGGAGCTTCATCTTGGATTTGCCGCCGAACCCGCGGGTCGGGAAGGTGCGGTCGAGGTCCCATAGGGTCAGGCCGTGAGTCTGCACGTCGAGGTCTGCATGCTTGCGCTGACGGTAGGACAGCGGGTCCGTCTCGGCCATGAAGTGTCCGCGTGAGCGGTATGCGTGGATGAGTTCGGCGATGCGCGCTGGCTTCTCGGCCTCGTCCTCCGCGTCAACGGTGTTGTCCTGGACCCAGCGAACTGGCTCGTAGGGTACCCGCAACGCGATGAACAGACGGTCGTAGAAGTCATCGAGGCCGAGAAGCTTGTTGTGGATCAGGCGCAGGAAATCGCCGGATTGCGCACCCTGGATGATGCGGTGGTCATAGGTTGAGGTGAGCGTCAACACCTTGGAGATACCCATGCGTGCCAGTTGTTCGCTGGACGCCCCTGCGAACTCCGCGGGGTAGTCCATCGCTCCGACACCGATGATTGCGCCCTGGCCCTTCATGAGGCGCGGTACGGAGTGCACGGTTCCGATGGTTCCAGGGTTGGTGAGTGAGACGGTCACGCCCTGGAAATCCTCGACCCCGAGTTTTCCGTTGCGAGCCTTGCGCACAACGCCCTCGTAGGCTGCGACGAACTCCGCGAAGTCCATCGTGTCCGCGTTCTTGATTGCCGGTACGAGGAGTTGACGAGTGCCGTCTGGCTTTTGAATGTCGATTGCCAGACCAAGGTTGACGTGGGCCGGGCTGGTCAGGGTGGGCTTGCCGTCAACGATTGAGTAGGACGCGTTCATTGACGGCATCTCGCGCAGTGCCTCCACGAGCGCGTAGCCGATGATGTGCGTGAACGACACCTTGCCACCGCGGGTGCGCACGAGGTGATTGTTGATGACGATGCGGTTGTCCACCATGAGCTTGGCTGGAATGGCGCGAACCGAGGTTGCGGTAGGCACTTCAAGGCTGGCGTCCATGTTCTTGATCAGGCGAGCCGCTGGACCGCGGAGGGTCTCAACGTTGTCCGGCTCGTTCTCGATGATCTGCTCTGCGCGACGTTGACCCTCGTGCGCGTATGGAGCGGTTGCTGGTTGTGCGGTTGCGACGGGGCGGTCTGCTGGGTTGACCGATTGTGGAATCGGGTGGGAAGCCGACGGCGCTGCGCTGGTAGTGGCCGGTGTTTGCGGGGTGCTGGTCACGGTTGGAGCCTCAGAAGCAGTTGTGGTGGAGATGGTTGGCGGCGTGGGTGGTACGGGGGCAGTTTCCGGTTCGCTTGGTTGCGAGGGGGTCTGCTCCGTTGTGGGTGTGAAGTCTTCGAAGAACTCCGCCCATGCGGGATCAACAGAGCTCTTGTCGGCGAGGTATTGGCTGTATAGCTCTTCCACGAGCCATTCGTTTGCGCCAAATTCGCCGCCGTGATTGCCGATCGTCGTTGAATCAGCCTTTGAGGACACTGAGGGATCGCCCACTTTCGCCTAGATTGCCCGCCAGTATGTGACGGCTATCCCTACAAGGTTAGGGCCAAAAGGCCCGTGGATGTGACTGCGGAAGTGCATGTGGACATCGGCTGGTTTGACCTGCCGCTCTGGGGGTTGGCGGGTGGTAAAACGTTGGCAATAGTGGGTTTGCCACGGGGTAAATTAACCCCGGTTTTGCCCTAGGTGAGGTATGGATTGTGCCGTGGGTCTCAGGTTTCGTTTACCAAGGGTCGCTTGTTCGCTTTCAGCGAACTTGAGGGTGGGTTGGGCTAGTCGCCTCCAGGGGAAAACTTCCACCTGTGCGATGGCGAGTGGAAAACATCCCACTCCCCAAGGGTTTGCGTTCCTGTGTCCCGCAGTCGGTGGGGCCAAAATAGGCCGGGTATGCGTATAAAGGTTGCGTATGCGGACCATTTTCGCCCCATCGGATGGCGCAGGATTTGCGACGACCCTGCCGCGTTCCAGCCCTGTCTTAACGTCTGGCAGGGCGGATGAGAAAGCGCCCGGCCCTCAGCAGGGGCGGGCGCTCTCGCGGGTTGTGCGGGAGGGGAGGGTCAACTGATATCGCTGCGCAGTGTGGACACGCGACCAATCGCCGCAAGCACCACGATGTACGCGAGCATCACGGCGATGGCCGAGGCTATGGGCAGCGGAGTGGCACCGCTCATCGTGTCGTATATGCTGCC
This sequence comes from Timonella sp., assembly GCA_031979385.1. Lineage (GTDB taxonomy): Bacteria > Actinomycetota > Actinomycetes > Actinomycetales > Cellulomonadaceae > Timonella. The sequence goes on from DALZEF010000002.1 coordinate 101,639, forward strand.
GCCCGCGATCGCGTCTCCAACTGCACCGGGCAGGAACCGGGCAGCGCCCTCGGTGCTGGTCCAGTTGGGGAGCAGCATGCGCAAGATGGGCTCAATGAGCTGTGTGAAGGCGATCAGGATCACCACAGCCGTAACCTGGTTGGTCAGTACCGAGCCCAAGGCGACACCGAAGATGAGCCACAGGGTCAACGTCAGCACCGATCGGCCGATGATTCCCCAGGCATAACTGGTGTCGAGTTGCGGTGACACATCGCCGAGCGACAGGATAAGCGCACCGAAGCCAACGCATGCGAAGGTTCCCACCGCACCGTACAGGATGCCGAGCGGAACTCCCGAGATCAGTTTGGCGGTCAGGAGCTTGGTGCGATTGGGAGTCGCGATGACGGTGGGCGTGATGGTCTTGTGCCGGAACTCTCCAGCGATGGACATGACACCGATGAGTGCAGGGAAGATGTATCCCATCGACGCCGCCACCGTGTAAACGCTTTGCGGTGCCAGGGTTGGGTCCATGACCATGTCGGGATCGCCGGTGGAGACCGCATCGCCGAAAGCGAACATGAAGGCGAAGGCGCTCGCGTTCATGGCCATGTAGCCGACCATGACGAGCAGTAGCACCCACCACATGCGGGTTGAAACGAACTTGCGGTATTCGGACTTCAGCAGGTTGATCATCGCTGGGTACCTCCGTTGTCCTGCGTCGGGGTGTTTTCGGCTGAAGGGTCACCGGAGGGAGGTGCGAGATCTGCGGGAACCACTGGAGCGCCTACCGGTGGTGCGGTAGGCAGTGGGCTGGTCAACCGGAAGAAGAAGTCCTCAAGCGATTCGGTGCGGTCGGACAGTTCGTGCAGTTCAATGCCAGAACTGAAGGCTGCGGTTCCGACGGCGGCCGTTCGTAGATCCGACACATCAAAAGCGCCATTGGCGTACTCGAACACCCAGTGATTGGCGCGAGCGAGTTGTGCAAAGGCATCCCCGTTGGGGGTGACAACGCGGGTCTTCGGGCGGGCCGCCGTGTGGAGTTCGCTGATGGGGTTGGCGTATCGCAACTGACCGTTGGCGATGATGATCACGTCATCCACGCTCTGCTGGACCTCGGACAGGATGTGGCTGGACACGAGAACCGTCACCCCGTCGGCAGCGAGTTGGCGGAGGAAGTCGCGCAGCCAGCGAATGCCCATGGGGTCGAGTCCGTTCGCGGGCTCATCGAGGATCAGGTAGCGCGGGTCGCCGAGTAGCGCGGTGGCGAGGGCGAGACGTTGACGCATCCCAAGGGAATAGCCGCCAACTCGTTGGTTTTTCGCCTCCTTCAGGTCAACGAGTTCCAAGAGTTCGTCCACGCGCTTGTTGCTGGCACCCGCGAGCGGTGCATAGGTGCGCAGGTGGTCGCGGGCTGTGCGCCCAGGATGGAAACTCGAGGCCTCGAGTGCCGCACCAACCACGGTTAGCGGGTCGGCTAGTTCGGTGTAGTACTTGCTGCCGATTCGTGCGGTGCCCGAGGTGGGGCGGGTGAGCCCGAGGAGCATTCGCAGTGTTGTGGTTTTGCCTGAACCGTTGGGGCCAAGGAAGCCGGTGACACGTCCGGGTTGGACAGTAAACGAGAGGTTGTCAACGGCGCGCTTGGTCCCAAAGCTCTTAGACAGGGAGTCAAAGATTATGGGTGCGCTAGTGGTCATACCGCTAACCCTATAGTTATAGGCCCACTAGAACAAGTTTATTATGTGATCTGATCGTCATTCGAAACGGGCGGCACGAAAACCCGGGGGAGACGCACCTCGATCCGGGCACCGTGCACGGAATCGAGCGCGCACACCGTCCCGCCGTGCAGATCCACGGCCCAACGCACGATCGCCAAACCAATACCCGTGCCGCCGGAGGTCGGGTGATTCACCGTGAAATTATTGGTGCCACCACGCGTGAAACGCTGGAAGATCCGCTCGCGGTCTTCCTTGGAGATGCCGGGGCCGTCATCCGTGAACTCAAGAACGATCTCCTCCTCTTCCTTGCGCGCAACCACTGCAACCTTGCCACCGTATGGGGAGTGGCGGATCGAGTTCTGGACCAGATTGGTCACGATCTGGCGGAGTCGCTCGGGATCGGATGCGATGGTGAGATCCTCGGGTTCAACGTCCACGATGAAATCGATGTTTTTGCCCGCGTCAAGCATGGTCAGCGCGCCGACCGCGTCATCGAGGAATTCTATGAGGTCAATCTCAGTAACCCGCAACGAGGCTGCACCAGCCTCAAGACGCGAGAGGTCCAGCAGATAGGAGATCAACCGAGAAAGCCTCTCGGTTTGAACGAGCGCAGTATTGAGGGTTGCGGGAGAAGGCTCGACCACCCCGTCCACGAGGTTTTCGAGTTGGGCGTGCAAGGCCGCAACCGGGGTGCGTAACTCATGCGACACGTTGGCGATGACATCTCGCCGGATCTGGTCGGCCTGTGCGATCTCCTCGGTCATTGAATTAAAGGCAGACGCCAACTGGCCAACCTCGTCACGGGAGGTTGCCCGTACGCGCTGGGTGTAGTCACCGGAAGCCATCGCCTGCACCGCTGCGGTCATGTCGCGCAGCGGCGAGGTCATCCCACGAGACAGTGGCAGCGTCAATGCAAGCGACAAGATGATCGCCATGGGGAAAGTCTTGGTGGGTCCAAGCCCGTTACGCAGCCCGGCCCACGTAATCAACGCAGAGAGGGTTACCGACACCACGACCACGGCTGAGAGTTTGAACTTCATCGACCGTGCACGGTCGAGTGGCCGAACATCCGGCAGCGACGGGATGCGGGAACCTAAACGATGGGGGTCGGGTGCGCTCACGATTACTGTGGTGGCTCGAACGCGTAACCAACGCCGTGCACGGTCCGGATCAGATCTGATCCGAGCTTGCGGCGCAGCGCCTTGATGTGGGAGTCAACGGTGCGGGTTCCACTCGCGTCCACCCAGTCCCACACCTCGGCGAGGAGGTGTTCGCGGGTTTGCACAGTCTTGGGGGAACTGGCCAGCATGATGAGCAGTTCAAATTCGGTGGGGGTGAGGTGGATTTCCTCACCGGCGCGGTGTACTCGGCGTTGAGCGCGGTCAATGACCACGTCACCGACGGTGATGAGCGCTTCGGACTCTGGTGCCTGCGATGCCTGGGCTGCACGGTCAACTCGACGAAGCAGCGCTTTGAGGCGCGCCACGAGTTCGCGCATGGAGAAGGGCTTGGTCATGTAATCGTCGGCCCCGACACCCAAACCGATCAGCATGTCGGTTTCGTCATCGCGTGCGGTGAGCATCAGCACGGGGACGGGGCGGTCGGCCTGGATGCGGCGGCATACCTCAAGTCCGTCGATCCCCGGAAGCATCACGTCCAACACGACTGCATCAGGACGAACCCGGGCGGCCGCGTCGACACCGCTCAAGCCGTCGCGGGCTACCTCGGTGCGCCAACCCTCGGAGGTGAGGCGCTGGGCGATTGCGGTTGCGATCGCAGGTTCGTCCTCGATAATCAGGATTGTTGCACCAAGTCCCGAAGCGTCGGTTGATTGATTGCCAATAGTCATACCTCAAACTTTGGCACATCTTCCTACCCTTACGCTCGGCAATCACTGAAAACAATCTGTGAAAGTACGGATAAAGATGGGTGGAGTTGGTGAATCGTCGTAAAATTGAGTGTTCGTCCCGGCGCGCTCCATGCCGGATGGACCGCATAGCGCGCCATAGACCCCTGAGGAGGGCTGTCCCAACGTGGGCGATTGGTTCAACGTAATCTTTGGTGTCCTGCTGACAGCGGGGACCGCGGTTTTTGTCGCGACTGAGTTCTCGCTCGTCACAATCGACTCCGCAACTCTCGGGGACGACGACGATGCGGAGGAAGACAGTCCCGGCTCGAGGGGAACAGGCGCCGCTGGGACCGTAACCAGTACGCGAGACGTCACCGGCTCGTCGGCAATGAAGAAGAAAGCCGACTGGCGTACCCGCATCCTACGCAACAGCCTCAAGCACCTGTCCACCGAGTTGTCGTCGTCCCAAGTGGGCATCACATTGACGACGATTCTGCTGGGTTACACCGCGCAGCCGGCGCTTGCGCGGCTGCTTTCCGACGCGTTTGGTGCCTCGCCCGCAACGGCTGCGTTCTCGGGGGTGATCGCGGGAGCAATTGCGTTTATCGTGGTCAACCTGTTCTCGATGCTGTTCGGTGAACTAGTGCCCAAGAACTTCGCGCTGAGCGCGCCGCTTGGCACAGCACGTCTGGTCGCACCCATCCAACGCGTGTTCACGATCGCCGCGAAGCCCGTCATCTCCGTGTTGAACGGCAGCGCGAACGCAATCCTGCGGCGTATGGGCATTGAACCCAAGGAAGAGTTGTCGAGCGCGCGCTCTCCGCGCGAACTGGCTTTTCTGGTGCAGCGTTCCGCGGAACAGGGCACCCTTGACGTGTCCGTTGCGCAACTCATCACCAACGCAGTCGACTTCGAGGAACTCACCGCCGCTGACGTCATGACGGACCGCATGCGCATGCAGGTGCTCTCCAAGGAGAGCACCGCGCAGGACGTCATCGACTGTGCGCGGGATACCGGCCACTCCCGTTTCCCGGTCATCGGCGAATCGCGCGACGACATCCTCGGATTCGTTCACCTGCGCCGTGCCGTCTCCGTGCCGTATGACAAGCGTGCGACGGTACCCGCGATGGCCATTGTCGACGAGGCCCCACAGGTCCCTGAAACCGTCACCCTGGGTGCGCTGCTCGTTGAGTTGCGTGGGTTTGGGCAGCAGATGGCTGTGGTGGTCGATGAATACGGGGGAACCGCCGGAATCGTGACTCTTGAGGACGTCATCGAGGAGCTTGTGGGCGATGTGGCCGACGAGCATGATGCTCGCCGCTCCGGTGTGCTGCTTGCCAACGACGGAACCTGGGGTTTGCCGGGTCTGCTCCGCCCAGATGAACTGACCGAGCGCACCGGCATCATGGTGCCGCAGTCGGACGACTACGAAACCTTAGGTGGGCTCATCATGGCCGAACTCGGACAAGTGCCTGTTGTGGGCAGCGTCGTGCGAGTTCCAGCCTCGCGGACCGGGTCTCATGAGACCGCGGGGGTTGCCGCTCTGCGGGTCGAGGCGATGGATGGGCGTCGAGTCGAACGGGTACGCCTGCGATTGGAGAACGGCGTTGCCGCGCCTCGTTCCATCCGAGCGGAGGTGCTGCGATGAGCGTTGAGCTGGCTCTCGTTATCGGTGTGCTGCTTCTTGCAGGGAACGCGTTCTTCGTGGGTGCGGAATTCGCTATCCTGTCCGCACGCCGCAGCGCGATGGAACCCCTGGCCGCCGCGGGGAACGTACGCGCCAAAACGGTGATCTCGGCGATGGAGCATGTGTCCCTCATGCTTGCTGCCTGCCAGGTCGGTGTGACAGTCTGCTCTGTCGGACTGGGGTCAGTGGCCGAGCCAGCGATAGCCCGTTCTATCGAACCGCTGCTTGACTCGATGGGTGTACCGCATGCCTTCGTGCACCCCATCGCCTTTGTGATCGCACTCGTTATCGTTGTGTACCTGCACGTAGTGATCGGCGAGATGGTTCCCAAGAACATGTCGGTCTCGCACCCCGACCGTTCGGTGCTGCTGTTTGGGCCACCACTGGTATGGTTCGCGCGGCTGGTCAAGCCTCTGATCTACGTGCTCAACTGGTTCGCCAACCACTTTGTACGCTGGTCTGGAATTGAACCCAAGGATGAGGTGGCCTCCTCGTACACCGCCGAGGAAGTGCAGTTCATTGTGGAGCACTCACAGGCCCAAGGGGTCATCTCCGACGATCAAGGTCTGCTGTCCGGCGCACTTGAGTTCTCTGAGAAGAGCGCGGGCGATGTCATGATCCGGCCCGCCGATCTCACTGTTCTCGAACCCGGGTTCACGCCAGCCGAGGTGGAACATCTCGTGGCGCGAACTGGATTCAGCAGATTCCCGATTTTGTCCGACGGTCAAGAGGTGATTGGCTACATCCACCTCAAAGACGTGCTCTACGCGGGGGAGGCACTGCGCGATACACCTGTTGAGCGATTCCGCTATCGCTCCCTCGCGGTGAGCCGCGTGGGTGACGAGGTCGAAGATGTGCTCATAGCCATGCAGCATTCGGGAGCCCACCTCTCGCGGGTCATGGAGAGCGGGACACTCGTCGGCGTCATCTTCCTCGAGGACATTCTTGAGGAACTCATCGGCGAGGTCCGTGACGCGATGCAGCGTTGATGGACTGACCGGCTGGCCGCAGGTTCCGTGCCTCAGCCTGCACCGGGCCCGAGTGGCATGGGCGAGGCTTACGTCAGAAACCCTGTGGCTCCGGCCGCCAGCGTTCATGGGGTGTTACCTAAGACACACTCGGCGGGCACCATGTGGTCGCCTGCGGGTTGTCTATGGCTTGACGTGCGGCGAGGTATTAGGGCTTATCGGATGGGGTGTTTCACCCATTAGTATTTTTTGAGTTGGAAGGGTTGGATTACGCCTTTAACTTGGATATGCTTCTTGAGGTATTCAGGCGGCATCGTGCTGGTTGGGTCTATTCCTCCGCCAAGGAAACCTAGCCGGGTCAGTGTCAGTTACCCTGCGACATCTGCGAGATGAACCATGCTCGTTGCGTCGCATCTGACGGAGTCCTTAAGGGAGAACACGTGGAGAACGAGCGAACGGACGTAAGTTCGTCGCTGCCCACCCGGCGTTCGCGTCGTGTGGCGGCTGACGCCTTCGTCGACTCCGCTCACGCCACATCCGTTGCCGCGCCTCCCGCGCCCGCGATGACACGCCGTGCGTTGCGTGAGATCTCCGCTCAGACTCCGGCTTCCATCACCCAGACCAGCGCCGCAGTCGCACCTGTTCCACCACCGGCTTCATCCGCTCCGCTGACCCGGCGCGACATGCGGCTATCGCGCGGAATCGCAGAACTCGCGCAGTTTAATTCCGGGAGCAGCCCGGTCGAAGCCCGCCGCACTGGGGCAACGGAACCCGTGCAGAGCGAAACTCCACAGTCGGCTCCCCGACAGGTCAACGCTCCGGCATCAGCTGTACGCGATGCACCTAGCCGACAATCGGTCAAACCACGTGAGACCGACGGACTGACCCGTGCCCAGTTGCGTGCACTTCAACATGGGGCAGCCGAGACCACTGCCGAACAGCAGTCAGTCGATGTTCTCGCCGAGTTGCCAGCAGTCCCATCGCCGGTGGTTGCGGCACCTGTGGCGGTTGTTCAACCCGTGGCACCTGTTCCCCCGGCCCCAGTCGTATCTCCAGCAAGCCCGGAGCCCGCAGACGACTACCTACAGTCAATTCTGGCGGAGGTCAACGCCGTTGTCGCTCAGGTTGAGCGTAGGGTCGAAGCCGCGGGACGCCCCGATGCCCCACGCGGCCCTGAACCACTCGTTCTGCATGCTCGCGCAGAAGAACCCGTTGACTCCCAAGCCCCCGTGTGCGATATCCACCGCACCGGTGACGTTCCTCGAGTTGATGTGGTTGCCGGCACCTCAATCGTCATTCCCTCACCTTCCGACTCCCTTGAGGAGACGCATGGTTTCGCGGGTGAGGCGTTCGGACTCGAACCAACTGCCGCAGACGAAGACCCGTTTGCCCGCGAGATCTATGGCGCATCAGCCCAAGGCCTCAATCCAGCAACGCGAGTCGGTGCGCTGTCCCGTGGCACACACCCGGTTTCGCACGGTTCGGGGCACGGCCCTCGCAACCGGTGGATTCCACGCGCTGCTGTCCTCTCGACTCTGAGCCTTGCAACCGTGGGCGTTCCGCTACTGACGGGTGGCACGGGAATCGGGTTTGAGAACCTTGCATCCGGCGAGGGGGTTGACCTCGCGGCGCTCAAGGGGCCAAGCACGCTCGCCGTCCTCAAGGATGTGGGCGGCGGAGAAACCGTGCCAAGTTCGATCGCCTTGCCGGTCACCGAGGAGGAACGTGCCGTCCTCGCCGCAAGCCGTGCCGGGGAACGTAGTTCCCTCGACAACTGTGATCCTTCGGTTGGGTACGTCCTGGACAACGGCAATATCCCGCAAGACAAACTGTGCAAGGTCATGGGATACAACTTGAATCCCGAGGCAGCAGTTGCACTGACGGAACTGAACAACGCGTTCAACGCTCGATTCGGACATGACATGTGTCTTGTGAGCGGTTACCGCAGTCTCGCCGACCAGTACTCTGTGAAACGTTCCCGCGGGAGTTTCGCTGCCTCACCGGGGCTCTCCCCGCACGGCTTTGGGTTTGCTGTGGACCTGTGCCCCTCCAGTTACCAGGCGCCCGTCAAATGGGAATGGATGCACGAGAATGCTCCAAAGTTTGGGTGGGTTCTCCCAGACTGGGCATCGCGCACCTATGAGCCGTGGCACTGGGAATACGAGAAGGGCATGAAGGCCGCCGGTTACTGAGCCGGCTGGCGTAGGCCGATTGCCAACCAGGTGCTGTGCCGTAGTTACCGACCAGTGCGATAGATCAGGCGATCAAACTCCCCACCACCAGCACCGCAAGGTTCTCTAAGAGCCATCCGCCACATTAAAGAGGAGGGCCTGATCCACGTGGATCAGGCCCTCCTCTCAGTTGTCTGAAACCTACTTCTTGCGGCGTGAGCGGCCAACAGGTTCGGTCTCAACCTCAGCAGGAGCCTCGACGTCCTCGGAGGACGCGGCCTTCTTGGCTGACTCGATCGAAGCGAGAGCTGCAGCCTTGCGCTGAGCCTTCACCTCGGTGAACGAGGTGCCGTAGTATGCCGCCTCCATGATCATCTTCATGTCATCGATCATCGGCATACGTGGGTTGGCTGGAGCACACTGGTCCTCGTAGGCACCCATGGCCAACTCGTCGAGGCGGGAAATGAATTCCTCCTCGTTGACGCCCTGCGCTTGGAACGAAGCCGGGATGCCAACCGCTGCGCGCAGCTCTTCAACTGCCTTCGCGTAGGACTCGACACCCTCCTGCGGAGTGGATGCTGGCAGGCCTAGGTGCTTCGCGATCTCCTGGAAGCGTTCCGGTGCGACATAGTGCTCGTACTTTGGCCACGAGGTCAACTTGGTTGGCACGGTTCCGTTGTAGCGGATCACGTGTGGCAGGTACGTGGCGTTGGTGCGACCGTGAACCAGGTGGAAGGACGAACCGGTGACGTGCGCCATGGCGTGCACGATACCGAGGAACGAGTTACCGAACGCCATACCGGCGAGCGTGGATGCGTTGTGCATCTTCTCGCGGGCCTTGACAACCTTGGGGTCCTGCGAGCCGGGGCCGCCCTTGACGGAGGTGACGATGTTCTCGAAAATCAGCTTGATCGCGTGGAGGCACAGGCCGTCGGTGAAGTCGGACGCATACACGGAGACGAAAGCCTCGGTTGCGTGGGTCAGGGCGTCGAATCCAGAGTCAGCGACCAGGAAGTCCGGCATCATGGAGGTCAGCGCTGGGTCAACGATCGCAACCGTTGGGGTCAGTGCGTAGTCCGCCAGTGGGTACTTCTTGTTGGCCTCTGGATCGGAGATGACCGCGAATGGGGTCATCTCTGAACCGGTTCCCGACGTGGTGGGGATGCACACGAGCGATGCGAGAACGCCGAGGTCAGGGAACTTGAACGCACGCTTACGCACGTCGAAGAACTTTTCCTTCATGTCCGAGAACTCGATCTCTGGGTGCTCGTATAGCAACCACATGACCTTGGCAGCGTCCATTGGGGAGCCACCACCGAGCGCGATGATCGTGTCCGGCCTGAACTCCTGCATGAGGCGAGCGCCCTTTTTCACGAAATCAACGGTTGGCTCAGGCATGACATCATCGATGATCTGCAGCGCGATGCGGTTGCCGGGGCGGCGGTTGAGGACATCGAGGATCTTGTCCACGAACCCGAGTTTGGTCATCGTTGCATCGGTGACGATGGTGACGCGGTTGATGCCGCGCATGTCAGCGAGGTAGCGGATAGCGTTGGGCTCGAAGTAGGTCTTCGCCGGAACCTTGAACCACTGCAGGTTGTTGTTGCGGCGACCGATGCGCTTGATGTTCACGAGGTTGATGGCCGATACGTTGTTGGAGACCGAGTTGTGTCCGTAGGAGCCACAGCCCAGGGTCAGGGATGGGATGAACGCGTTGTAGATGTCACCGATACCACCGAGCGAGGATGGTGCGTTGGTGATGATGCGGACGGCCTTCACACGGGAACCGAATTCCTCGATGATCGCCTTGTCCTCGGAGTGGATCGCACCGGAGTGACCCAGTCCGTCGAATTCAACCATCTGCTCGGAGAGCTTGATGCCCTGCTCGGCATCTTCTGCGCGTAGCACGGCAAGGACTGGACAGAGCTTCTCGCGGGTCAGGGGTTCCTCGACACCGACGCTGGAGACCTCGGCGAGGATGATGTTGGTGTCATCTGGGACGCTGAACCCTGCCTGCTCTGCGATCCATACGGCACTCTGGCCGACGACGGCTGCGTTGAGCTTCGCCTCACCGCAGTTGGCACCCTCGGCCTTGACGCCGAAGATGAACTCCTCGAGCATCGTCTTCTCGGCAGGGGTCGCCACGTAGGCGTGGAGGTTCTTGAACTCTTCGAGCGCCTCATCGTAGATGGGTGCCTCGAGGATGACTGCCTGTTCGGATGCACAGATCATGCCGTTGTCGAAGGCCTTGGAAAGCACGACGTCGTTGACTGCACGCTTGAGTTTTGCGGACTTCTCGATGAAGGCTGGCACGTTTCCGGCACCAACGCCCAGCGCTGGCTTTCCGCATGAGTAGGCTGCGCGAACCATGGCGTTACCGCCGGTTGCGAGGATGAGAGCAACGCCTGGGTGGTTCATGAGTGCACTGGTTGCCTGAAGCGATGGGTGTTCGACCCACTGCACACAGTTCTCCGGGGCGCCTGCTGCGACTGCTGCTTCATACACTGCGCGTGCTGCGGCAACGGAGGACTGCTGAGCGCTTGGGTGGAACCCGAAGACGATCGGGTTACGAGTCTTGATGGCGATGAGCGCCTTGAAGATCGTGGTGGACGTTGGGTTGGTGACCGGGGTGACACCACAGATGACGCCGACTGGTTCGGCGATCTCGGTGATTCCGGTGAGCTCGTCGCGGCCGATGATGCCGACGGTCTTGAGCGAGAGCATCGAGTTGGTGACGTGTTCGCACGCGAAGATGTTCTTCACGGCCTTGTCTTCGAAGACTCCGCGTCCGGTCTCTGCGACTGCGTGGACCGCGAGTTCGCCGTGGACGGAGAGTGCGGCAACGGATGCCTTCTTGACGATGTAGTCGATCGTCTCTTGATCGAATGCGAGGTACTCGCGCAGTGCTTCCTGGCCTTTGGCTACGAGTTCGTCGATCTCGTGCTGGACCTCGGTGGGCTGGTTTTCAGCTGCGGCAGACATGGGTGCCTCTCTTGCCTTTGGTTTTCTTTCCCTGTGAACACCTCCATCGTATAGTTGAGTTTTCGCCAAATCCTGTGCCAAACGTCCCATGAATTTAAGGTTATGCAAAATCCTGTGAACAGGGTAAACATGGGACTGCTTCATTGTGGTCTGACCACATAGGTCTTGAGTCACTTTAATCCCGTCAGAAGCCTCATTCTCGTGCCCCATGCGTGACATTCGTCCGCACCTTGAAGGAGGGAACAAACACGGGTCGATGACGGTTATCATTGAGGCGCAGCGTCTTGGCGCTCGCATGTGCTCCGGGGTCGGTGAAATTCCGAACCGGCGGTTATAGTCCGCGACCCGCACGCAGTCAACAGGCAGTGTGCGGCTGAGCTGGTGGAATTCCAGCACCGACAGTCAAAGTCTGGATGGGAGAAGCACTTTTCGCGGCCGTGCCGTGTCCGTGGTGTCCGTTTAGCGATGCCCGCACGCGAGTCACGCCCGTCCTCCCCGACAGTGCATTTTCTAGTTCGGAAGGAGGAGAATTTGGACGTCTTTGACACGCTCTATCACGCGACCTTAACCATCGGCGATCAGCAGATGATGTGGCGCGAAATCATTGGAAACGTATTCGGTTTAGCCTCAGCACTCGGTGGCATGCGCCGTAAAGTCTGGGCCTGGCCAATCGGCATCATGGGTAACGCCCTGCTGTTCACCGTTTTCATGGGCACCCTGTTCAACGGGGCTGACCACACGGCGATGCTTGGGCAGGCAGGTCGACAGATCATGTTCATCTGCGTATCGATCTACGGCTGGTATCGCTGGAAGCAGTCTCGAGGGGAATCACAAGGAGCGGCGATCGTTCCCCGTTGGGCCTCGAATGGAGTTCGTCTCGGGCTTATCCTCGTCATGCTCGCCGGTACGCTTGCTCTGACCCCACTGTTCCGCGCGCTCGGATCGTATGAACCGGTCTGGGCGGATGCGTGGATCTTCATGGGTTCGCTGCTCGCCACCTATGGGATGGCCAAGGGGTGGACCGAGTTTTGGCTGATCTGGGTTGCGGTTGACATCGTTGGTGTGCCGCTGCTGTTCTCCGCCGGGTACTACGCCACGGGCTTCATGTATGTGTTCTACGGCGTGTTCACCCTGGTTGGGTTCTTCGTCTGGTGGCGTGCGCAGCGGCGTGCGGCTCTCGTGGAAGAGTCGGCTGCGTAGTCTTCCATCTGACCATCCGCCCGGTTGCATCCTCTGGTAGGAATGCAACCGGGCGGTTTTGTTTCGGGTCTGATACAGATTGGCGACGATCCCTCGCCGCGGCACCGTAACCTTTCGTACCAGCGTAGGGGCCTTGGTTCATGCTCCGGCCAAGCTTTCAATCTCGGTGGGGTCTTTTGCGTCCGGGTGTGTATATAAAAACGGTGCACCTGGACTCTTTTCGCCCCACCGACGTACGGGCGATACAGCTAACTAGTCAAGCAGCGAGTCAGCCAGATCCGCTATAGCTTGCGTGCACCTGCGATCCTGCGGCAACTCAACGTAGCGGCCAATGAAATCCTGGAACTCAGCGGGCTCGCGGTCCAAGCGCTTGAGGTTGTTCACCAGATCCTCAAACCCTGTTGCGATGGGGAAGGGCACCTCCGCCGCGAAGTCGATATAGAAGTCGCGTTCCTCAAGGTATTCGACAAGGTCAGGGGCAAAGATCAAGACCGGGATATCGGCGATTCCAGCCTCGAACATGATTGATGAGTAATCGGTGACGAGATATTCGGCCACTGCGAGGAAATCAAATGAAGAGTGATCTGCGTAGCGTCGAGCGATGACGTCGGTGTCGCTCAGAGCAACGGGATGAGGCTTGGCAATCAGGTTATAGCCGTGCCGTGCAAAATATGCGTGCAGGGCATCGGCCGCGAACACCTGGCCCTTCTTGAACGTGGGAGCAAACAGCACGTTCTTCTTGCCTGCAAGTTCCGGATACTGCTCAAGCAGCATCGTGCGTGTGCGATCGCGCCGCTCCGCATCGCGCAGTGCATCGACTCGGGGGAGAGGAATTGGGTGGACCACTGCCTCAGGTACGTTGAATGCCTCGGCGAAGGCGGGCGTGCTCGCACGTGAACTCGCCAGAACGGCGTCATAGTTGGCGTGCATATGCATGATTCGGGCAATGTCGGAGGACGATCCCTCACCAACGTCGAGGATCGAGTACCCGAATTTTTTGAGCGACCCAAGCGCATGCCACATCTGGATGACCCGCAGCGAGTCCTTATGTCGCAGTACCGACACCGGAATGCAGTACGTGTCCAAGACGACTAGGCGGGACCGGGAAATATGCCACATCTGAGTGAACACGTGCCCAAAGTATCCGAGCTTCTTGGCCAACGACGAGTGGAACTCGTAGCACAGGAACTTCACCGTCCAGTCTGGGTGACGCCTGGTGAACTCCTGGGCAAACAACTCAAAATCAAGTGAGGGGGTGTCCTGTTGGCGGGAGATGAACGTGATCTGTTTGCGCGCAGGCAGTAGGCGTATGGGGGAATAGCACACCTGCAAAAACACTTTGACCGCCACAGCGAAACCCCGTTTGATGGTGCCGATCATGCGTGCCCGCCGTGCGCAGCGTGCGGGTGGCTGCCAGTGTGGTGTTCTCGCTCAGTCTCGCGTCGGCGGTGCTGGCCGGGGATTCCAGCGAACGGCGCAATCAACTCGTCGATGACTCGGGATGTTGACTGGCCGTCGCAGGAACCGCAGAAGAACTCGACAAAATCGTGTAGTTCTTGAGTGTCGCCACGGGCCTTGCGCACTCCTTCGATGAGTTCGGAGGTTGTGCGTGCGATTGGCCCAAAGGCGTAGCGCTCGTACGGATAGTAGAAGTCCCGCGAACTGATGTATTCCTCGAGATCAGGGCAGAAGAACACGGTCGGTCGGTCGAGTAGTGCATAGTCAAAGATGATCGATGAGTAATCGGTGATGAGTAGGTCCGTCGCCATGAGCAAGCGATTGGTGTCGCGTAGAGCACTCAGGTCGCGGAAGACGTCGGAACTTGAAACCTCAGCGGGAACAGAGGATACGAACGGGTGGGGTTTGTACCCGATCACGTACTCGTCCCCGAGCTGGGTGGCGAGTTCATTCCAGTCGATCCATTCGGTGGGGTAATGAGCCGTGACCTGGCCATTGCCGCGGAAAGTCGGCGCGAACAACGCGAGTTTCCTGTCTTGTGGGATGGCAAGCTTGTTCCGGATATCCTTGGCGGCAGCCGCAACCTCGGCATGGTTGAAGAACACGTCTGTGCGCGGAATGCCCGTTGCGTGCACCTTCGACACGTCGATTCCGAACGCCTCGGCATAGTTTGCGCGTACCGCAGGGGAGGAGACGATCGCTGCCGTGTAGTTCTTGTGGGTCTTGGAGCCGGTGATGGGGCCACCAGGTTTACCGGCGCGGCTGAAACCCATAGTTTTGAATGCACCCGATGCGTGCCAGATCTGCAGGAGTTGTGTCCCCGGACGCAACTTGATCTGATAGATCATGGGGTAGAAGTCATCAACGACGATGACCTTGGCCCGCGCCATCAACTGGCACAGGCGGAAATGGTCCCTCAGCGAGCGTTTGGTGCGCAGTGAAGGGCGCAGAACAGCGCGGACATCGTATCCGCGCACGGTGAGTTCGTCGGCCAGTGGCTTTTGATTGTTGACGAGTTCCGCATTCGAGTCCGAGAGGAACAGCACGAGCCCGTCACGTGGAGCGATGAAAAGTCGAGCGAGCTTGTAGCCCACGATGTAGAAGCTCTGCCGCAGGGTTTGCAGCACAGACTTTACCGACCAGTTACGTTGCATCCGATCAGTTTACGTTGCGCAGAGTGGTGTTTCCTAAGCCTGTGTATCTTGCGGTGCTTTGTGATAGGCGACGATACGGGCACTCACGTACGCGCCGTACGACCCAGCCCGGCTGGGTCTGGGCGGATGGGGGCGAACAAGATAGCTCGTCGTCAATCTGGCCGACCAACCGCTAGCCGCCGACGCGTGGGAGCGGTCTGGACGCACGAAAAACGCCCCGCAGCGAGTGGCTGCGAGGCGTTTCATGGGTGGTGCCCTCGATAGGATTCGAACCTACGGCCTTCTGCTCCGGAGGCAGACGCTCTATCCCCTGAGCTACGAGGGCGAAACCGCTCGTAATCTTATCAGGATTACACGCGGGCTGTGGCACGCGAGGTAGGCGATGTGGTGCGACTCTCAATGTAGTGCGAGAGGTAGGAGCCCATTTCCTCCATCGCAAGGAACTCATCGCCAATGATGATCGCCTCGATGAGGTCGTCGTGATCGTCGTTGATGTGGTTGCGTAGGATCTTCTCTACGTTGCGGCGAATCGAGGCGCCAACGGCGGCGGTCAGGCTCTCGTACAGTTGCTGTAGCACGGGATTCTTCGATACGGCAGCGATCGCGTTGTGCAGTGTGATGTCGGCTGCAACCATCTGGTCGACCTCACCGGCGTTGAATGCCTCTTGACGGGTCCGGTTGACCTCGCGCAGGAGGGAGATATCCTGCTCGGTGCGGTTACGGGCAGCAAGCCGAGCGGCCTCGACCTCAAGGGACCGACGCACCTCGAGGATGTGGATGTAGTGAGCATCCTCGAACTGGCGGCCAAGCGCCACCGATACCTCGGAGGTGGAGCGCACGTAGGTGCCAGAACCCTGGCGGCGAGTGAGGAGGCCGGCATGGACAAGAGACTGAACGGCCTCGCGCACTGTGTTGCGCCCGACCCCCAGAAGCTCTACGAGGTGGGGTTCCGTGGGGATGCGTTCGCCCACTTTCCATTGACCTGAGCGGATGCGGGCACGCAACTGCGCGGTCGCCTGCTCGATCAGATTGGAACGATCTGACATGGGTGAGTCACTACCTTTGTGTGTTTGTGCAGCGCACCATTGAGCCGTACACGGATGGGATAAATCCCCTATATACCTATTGGCCACGAACTGCATTCGTGTCGCTTCGGTAGGGGCTTGCTTCGCGAAACCCCTACACTCCGCTGCACTACTTGGTTCGCAACCATATGTGTTAGTTACGAACTGCATTCGTTTCGCTTCGGTAGGGGCTTGCTTCGCGAAACCCCTACACTCCGCTGCACTACTTGG
>DALZEF010000002.1:118196-209185 GCA_031979385.1 Timonella sp.
TTCGCAACAGATAACACTATATGACGAAAACCATCGTAACCGCGGTGCCAGAACCGGATATTATTCTCGGGTGACTCCTGTAGAGCTTAATCAAGCAATCCGTAATGCACTGATCTCATCGATCGAAGACGGTGCCCTGGCCCTGTCCGTCTCAGACCTGCCAGAGCAGGTGCACGTTGAGCGACCTCGTCAGCGCGAACACGGTGACTGGGCAACCAACATCGCTCTTCAACTTGCCAAGAAGGGCGGCACCAACCCGCGCGCCCTCGCTCAGGACTTGGCGAACCGTCTGGGTTCGACCGCTGGAGTCGCCAAGGTTGAAGTCGCCGGACCAGGCTTCTTGAACATCACGCTTGACGCCGCAGCGGCTGGTGAACTCGCAAAGACCATCGTTGAGGCTGGCCAGGACTACGGCCGCTCCGAGACCGGTGCCGGCAAGAAGATCAACCTAGAGTTCGTCTCGGCGAATCCGACCGGACCGATCCACATCGGCGGTACCCGGTGGGCTGCTGTTGGCGACTCGTTGGCCCGCGTCATGGAAGCGACCGGCGCGCAGGTGTGCCGGGAGTACTACTTCAACGACCACGGTGCCCAGATCGACCGCTTTGCGCGCTCGCTCGTTGCCCGTGCACTGGGACAAGACGCACCGGAAGACGGCTACGGCGGACAGTACATCCAAGACATCGCGGACGCTGTGCTCGCCGGCGCGAGGGAAGTGGGCGATCCGGATCCATTGACGCTCGATGAGGCTGACCGTCAGGAATACTTCCGCGCCAAGGGGGTGGACCTGATGTTCGCGGAGATCCGTAAGTCGCTGCACGAGTTCGGCGTGGACTTCGACGTGTACTTCCACGAGAACGACCTGTACACCACGGGTGCGGTGGAGCGTGCCATCGCTCGCCTCGAGACCGCCGGACACATGTTCGAGCAGGACGGTGCCAAGTGGCTGCGCACCACTACGTTCGGGGACGACAAGGACCGCGTGGTCATCAAGTCCGACGGTGACGCCGCCTACATTGCTGGTGACATCGCCTACTACCTTGACAAGCGCGAGCGCGGCTTCAACGAGGTCGTCATGATGCTCGGCGCCGACCACCACGGCTACATCGGGCGCCTTCAAGCAGTATGCGCCGCGTTCGGAGACGAGCCACACAAGAACCTCGAGATCCTGATCGGTCAGATGGTGAACCTGGTCAAGGATGGCGAACCGGTGCGTATGTCGAAGCGTGCCGGAACCGTGGTCACGCTTGAGGACCTCGTCGAAGCTGTGGGCGTTGACGCGGCACGGTACGCGCTCGTGCGTTCCTCCGTGGACCAGTCGATCGACATCGACCTTGACCTGCTCGCCGCGCAGACCAACGAGAACCCAGTCTTCTACGTGCAGTACGCTCACGCCCGTACCGCAAACGTTGCTCGTAACGCACAGGCCGCAGGCGTGCGCCGTGAGGACGCATTTGCCCCAGAGACCCTGACTCATGCGACCGAATCCGCGTTGATCGGTCAGTTAACCGAGTTCCCGCGTGTGGTGGCTCAGGCTGCAGAACTGCGCGAGCCGCACCGCGTTGCTCGGTATGCGGAGGCGCTCGCGGGTAGCTACCACAAGTGGTACTCCGAATGCCGTGTGACCCCAATCGGCGATGGTGAAGTGACCGACACCCACCGCACCCGGTTGTGGCTCAACGACGCCACCCGTCAAGTCCTCGCCAACGCATTGAACCTGCTTGGCGTCTCAGCTCCGGAGCGTATGTAATGGGAACCGTTTCCCCGCAGGTAGACCCTGCTGAAATCCTGAAGGCCGGTCCGTCGCAGCGCGCCGCGCTCGCATCGCACGTGTGGCCGCAGTCCGCGCGATTGGCGGGCGGCTCGCTGTCGGTTGGTGGCATCGATGTGGCCGACTTGGTCGCCGAGCACGGTACGCCGTCGTTCATCGTCGACGAGTCCCACTTTCGCGCTCGCGCCCGCCTGTTTGTCGAGTCGTTCCGGTCCGCTTTCTCGGCCGTGGGCGCCGATGTCGACGTGTACTACGCGGGTAAGTCGTTCCTGTCGGTAGCGGTTGCGAAGTGGGCCGATGAGGAAGGCCTACGGATCGACACCTGCACCGCGGGTGAGATGGCTGTTGCCGAGCGCGCCGGTATCGCTGGCGAGAACATGGGACTGCACGGCAATAACAAGTCAGACGCTGAGATCATCCGCGCAATCCGTGGATCAGTGGGCCGCATCGTGGCTGACTCGCTCGTCGAGATCGAACAGATCGCGCAGCTGGCCGAGGCCGAGGGCCGCACCGCGGCCAGCCCCGTTCCGGTCATGGTGCGCGTGACCACCGGTATCCACGCCGGTGGCCACGAGTTCATCTCGACCGCACGCGAGGACCAGAAGTTCGGACTGTCCCTGGCAGGCGGTCAGGCACTCGAGGGCATGGAACTCGTGTTGAAGTTCCCGCAGCTGCGCCTGCTCGGAGCCCACGCGCACATCGGTTCGCAGATTCAGGATTCGACTGCGTTCGAGTTGAACGCACGCAAGATGCTGGAACTGCGTAAGAGCCTCGAGGACAAGACGGGCTACGTCATGCCTGAACTGGACCTCGGTGGCGGTTACGGCATCGCGTATGTTCCCGAGGACCAGCCAATTGACGTGCCGTCCCTCGCACAGTCCCTCGCACAAACTATGGCCGCAGTCGCCACGGAACTGAACACCTCAGTTCCACGCATCTCCATCGAGCCGGGCCGTTCGATCGCTGGACCGACCACGGTAACCCTGTACACGGTCGGCACGATCAAGAACGTCACGACCGACGAGGGTATCGTCCGCACCTATGTGTCCGTGGACGGCGGAATGTCGGACAACATTCGCCCAGCGCTCTACGGGGCGGTCTACACCGCCCGCCTCGCCAACCGCGAGGGTTCCGAGGAAGCGGTACTCGCTCGCATCGTCGGCAAGCACTGCGAATCCGGTGATATCGTCATCAACGACCTCGCGTTGCCAGCGGATGTACAGCGCGGCGATATCATCGCCGTCGCCGCGACCGGTGCCTATGGCCGCTCGATGGCATCGAACTACAACAACCTGCTCAAGCCGCCGGTTATCGCGGTCAAGGACGGTGCATCGCGTCTCATCGTGCGCCGCGAGACCGAGGACGACCTGTTGGCTCTCGACCTCGGCTGATCTATCGAAACGAGAGTCCAGGTCGCTCAAACCAGCACGTCAACGGGCTGCGGATGTCATATCCGCGGCCCGTTTCCCTGTCTGACGCGCTTGATGTCGAGCGGATGGGACAAAGGTGCTGGAAAGCCAACGTGACATGTGCAACGTCCAATTCCGCAATGAGCGCGTTGTGTTAATCGCCGAAGGTCAATAAATTAGGTAAGGCAAACCTCGACTTCGTGACTGGATGGCTGAACGTGCAACTGATGAACCGTGTAACCCGGGTACGCAAGACTGCGATAGCAGGGGTACTCATGGGTGCGCTGCTCGTTGCGGGCTGTTCCCCGATCGAACCGACGGCGAAGGCAGAATCTCCCGTGGAGACGGGAGTGGCTCTCGCGGACGTAACCCCGGTCGAGAACCCGAAAGCCCATGTCGGGCCGTCCACCGCACTCATGACCGGTGAAACTCCACTTGAGCCGATTGAACCAGGGGCCCCACAACTTCCCGTCACGGTGACCGACATGCAGGGCACCGAGGTCACGATCACGGACACCTCACGCATCCTCGCGCTCGACGTGTACGGCACCACCTCACGCATCGTCTACCGCCTCGGCCTGGGCGACCAACTCGTGGGACGCGACACCTCCACCAACTTTCCCGAGGCCCGGCATCTACCGCTCGTCACGCCCGCAGGGCACGACCTCGCTGCCGAGGCGATCCTGGAGCTCTCGCCAACGGTCATCATCACCGACACCTCGCTTGGCCCATGGGATGTCATCCTTCAGATGCGCGACTCGGGTATCCCGGTGGTCGTGGTGGATTCACACCGCTCCATTGAAAACACCTCCGACATGATCCGGCAGGTGGCGGAAGCGCTGGGCGTTTCCGAGGCTGGTGAGACCCTGGCTCAGGAGGTGGAGGGCGAGGTCAACGCGAAGGTCCAGCAAATCGCGGAGATCGCACCAGCAGCCCAGGAAGACAAACTACGGATCGCCTTCCTGTACATTCGTGGTGGCTCGGGCGTGTACTACATGTTTGGCTCGGATTCCGGCGCCGATGCACTCATCTCCGCGCTCGGCGGCGTGGACGTCGCGAGTGAGATCGGCTGGAGCGGAATGAAACCGGTCAACGCCGAGGGGATCATCGCCGCTGCACCAGACGTCATCCTCACGATGACCAAGGGACTTGAATCCACAGACGGCGTCGATGGGCTACTCGAAGCGCTCCCGGAACTTGCGCAGACCCCGGCAGGTATCAACAAACGTATCGTGGACATGGACGACACAACTATCCTGAGCTACGGACCGGCAACCGCTGAGGTACTCGATGCCCTGGCAGTCGCACTCTATGCACCCGATGCAAACGCGTCGGCCGCTCAGTAACACATCAGGCACGGAACCCCACATGTCAAAAAACCTGAGTTCGCGCTCAGTCCCCCCTCATGACCACCTCGCCGCCTCCAAACATCGTCGGGCAAAACTGATCGTTCTGGTGATTGGCCTGGTGTGCGCGCTGTTCACGCTCCTGATCGTCAGCGCCGCAAGCGGACAACTCCAGCTTCCCGCAGGAGAGGTGTTCGGCTCACTGCTCAACAAGTTGGGCCTCGGTGGTTCTCCCGTCACAGCGCACCCACAGGGGGAGAGCGCCCTGTGGACGATCCGCTTCCCACGCGTACTGCTCGCAGCCCTCGTGGGTGCGGCCCTCGCGGTGGGTGGAGCGATCATGCAGGGTGTGTTCGGCAACCCGCTCGCCGACCCGGGCGTCGTCGGAGTGTCCTCGGGAGCCGCAGCCGCAGCGTGTACAGCTATGGTCTTCAACATCACCGTGTTTGGCCCGTGGACCACACCATTGTTCGCGTTCGTGGGTGGACTCGTGGTCACCCTGCTCGTGTACGCGATGTCGCGCGCCAACGGGCGCACCGAGGTGGTCACGCTCGTACTGACCGGCGTGGCAATCAACGCGGTTGCCGGGGCGTTCATCGCGTTCCTGACGTTCGTGGGCGACCAACAGGCTCGAGAACAGATCATCTTCTGGCAACTCGGGTCAATGAACGGAACCCGCTGGCAGTATGTCGCGGTCGTCGCCCCGCTTGTGTTGGTCGGGTTGATCGGTGCCATCCTCATCGCCCGCAAACTCGATCTCCTCGCGCTGGGCGAACGCTCCGCACGCCACCTCGGAGTCGATGTCGAGCGTTTGCGCATCACCGCAATCGTTATCGTCGCGACCCTGACCGCAGCCGCAGTGGCGTTCACCGGAATCATCGCGTTCGTCGGTCTGGTCATTCCGCACATCATCCGAATGATGATCGGGCCCAGCCACCGCGCGCTCATTCCGCTGTCCGCGCTCGGCGGTGCCGTTCTGCTGTCTGGCGCCGATCTGGTCGCGCGCACCGCCGTCCTCTACGCCGACCTTCCCATCGGCATGCTCACCTCGCTCGTGGGCGGTCCCTTCTTCTTCTACCTCATCCGCAAGACCCGTAAGAGCGCGGGAGGATGGGCCTGATGACCATGACACCGTTGACGCTTGAGGTGGAGAACCTCACGATCGACGTCCCCGGACGCCGCATCCTCGACGCAGTGAATCTGACCTTTACGGGTGGCAAACTCATTGCCCTCGTCGGCCCGAACGGTGCTGGAAAATCAACCCTGCTCGGAGCAATCGCGGGGGACAGGCACCCAACTAACGGGCGCATCCTCATCAATGGCGTGGACATCACCAAGCGTAAGCTCGTGGACTTGGCCCGGGAACGTTCCGTGCTCGTCCAGGAAAACCGGATCTCGTTCCCGTTCACCGTGCACGAGGTTGTGGAGATGGGGCGTTCACCTTGGCAGGGAACCGAGCAGGAGGACAACGACGAGAAGATCATCGACAAAGCCATCGAGATCGCAGATGTCGGCCACCTGCGCACCCGCAATTTTCAGTCGCTCTCGGGTGGCGAAAAGGCGCGCGCGGCATTTGCCCGGGTGCTCGCACAGCAAACGCCGATCATCATGCTCGATGAGCCGACCGCCGCACTCGACATCAAGCACCAGGAAGCGGTACTCAAGCAGGCTCTCGCAGAAGCCTTGAACGGCAAGATCGTGGTGGTCGTCCTGCACGATCTGACACTCGCCGCATCCTACGCACACGAGGTGGTCGTGGTGGATCGCGGGCATGTCGTTGCCCAGGGCGTACCCGCTGACGTGATGACCTCACAGCGGTTGACCGACATCTACCAGTACCCCATCTCGGTGTTCACACATCCGGAGACCGGGGAACTCATCGTCTTGCCGCAACGCGGCTGCCCCCCACTGTCTACGCGCTCGCCACACACGGAAAAGGACACGAAATGAACACTGTACGCAAGACCGTGACTGCCGCTGCCTCGGTGGTTCTCTCGGGTTTGCTTGGCCTCGGGTTGGCGATTCCAGCAGGTGCGGACGAGTCGGACACCGTCTCGGTCAGCGGTGCGAGCGTTGAGGCGCTCAATGAGTCGGGTTTCCCCACTGCTGCGATCGATGGCGGCACCGTCCTGACGCTCAAGGGGTCTGGTTTCCAGGCGATCAAGAACGGCGCAGGTGGAATCTACGTTGTGTTCGGATGGGTGTCCGACACTGATGGCCTGAGCTGGGCGCCAAGTAACGGCGGGCAAACGGGGGAGAACTACCGTTATGTTCCGGACGCCGAGGACGAGACCAATCAGGGTCACAGCCGGTACATCGCGTTTGAGGGATCCAAGACCGCAGCCGCCGCAAACGGCGGATTCATCGCCGAGGACGGCACTTGGGAAACTGAGCTTGCGATTCCCTCAGCCACGTTTGAGTCGATGGACCGCGACGGCAACCCCACCGATGTTGACTGCCTCAAGGACACCTGCGGTGTGATCACCTTTGGGGCGCACGGCGTGAAGAATGGCAACAACGAGACCTTCACCCCGATCACCTTCGTTGCGGACACGACGGTGGACCCCGCCGATGTGGTTGCCGAACAGGCAGAGGAGCCGATTGGCGACGAGTCGGAGCAGCCGAGCGAGTCGGCTTCCGAACCAGCGGACACGCACACGCAAGAAACAGGCCCGAACTCCTCCGACTCGTCGCAAAGCGGTGTGGAGGTTGAGGACACGAGTTCGAACAACGTTCCGACCATGGTGGGCGTTGGTGTCGGATTGCTCGTTATCGCCGGGTTTGCGTTCTGGGCAACCAAGCGCAGGAAGTAGTCATCGTGTGCGGGTGGGTTTGATCCCACCCGCATGCATTCTGGTGGATGTCACGGGTTATGTTCCGTTCTGCGAACACTGCACTGTCCACCATGAGAAAACCAGTATTCTTTTCCTAGATCACCACAGTGACATCTACCCATGCGCGCAACTCGGTGCTGGCTGCAAGCAGCATCTCGCGGGTCGCGCCGGTACGTCTACCTCACAATGAAAGGCGGAACACGTGACCGCGCAGA
Source organism: Timonella sp. (assembly GCA_031979385.1). Taxonomy (GTDB): domain Bacteria; phylum Actinomycetota; class Actinomycetes; order Actinomycetales; family Cellulomonadaceae; genus Timonella. The sequence continues at coordinate 125,772 of DALZEF010000002.1, forward strand.
AGGATTCGGAGCCTCTCAAGGTTGCGCTGCTCGGCTGCGGAGTCGTCGGAACCCAGGTCGCTCGGATTTTGCTCGAGCACCGCGACGAACTCGCTGCCCGCGTTGGTGCACCGCTCGAACTGGCTGGTATCGCCGTGCGCGACGTGACCGTGCCACGTGACGCCGTGATTCCCACGCAATTGCTGACCGCGGACGCCGAGAGCCTTGTTGACGGCGTGGACATCGTCATTGAGGTGATGGGCGGCATCGAGCCTGCCCGCACACTGATCCTGCGTGCTATTGCCGCAGGTGCATCCGTCATCACGGCCAACAAGGCACTTCTCGCCCAGGATGGCCCGGCTATCTTCGAGGCGGCGGATGTGGCAGGAGTCGATGTGGCTTTCGAGGCCGCTGTCGCAGGAGCAATTCCGATCATCCGCCCAATCCGCGACTCGCTTGCGGGAGACAAGATCAACCGCGTCCTTGGAATCGTGAACGGCACGACCAACTATGTGCTCGACCAGATGACCAAGCATGGTTTGGGCTTTGAGCAGGCCGTCAAGGATGCGCAGGCGCTCGGATACGCTGAGGCGGACCCCACAGCGGATGTCGAGGGTCACGACGCTGCGGCGAAGGCAGCGATCCTTGCCTCCCTCGCGTTCCATACCCGAGTATCGCTCGACCAAGTGGCCTGCGAGGGAATCACCAAGGTCACCGCAGACGATGTTGCGTGGGCGAAGCGTTCGGGGCACGTCATCAAACTGCTCGCAATCTGTGAGCAGAACGATGAGGGCATCGGCGTGCGCGTACACCCCGCGCTCGTGCCCGACACCCACCCGCTGGCCACGGTCTCCGATGCGTTCAACGCCGTGTTCGTGGAAGCGGCAAACGCTGGACCACTCATGTTTTATGGTCAGGGTGCCGGTGGCGCGCCCACCGCATCCGCTGTCATGGGCGACGTGGTCTCAAGCGCACGCAACCGGGTGTCTGGTGCCCGCGGGGCAGGCGAATCCAACTACGCGAACCTGCCCGTTGTGGCTTTCGGTACTGCCAACACCCGCTACCAGGTACGGCTCTCCGTTGCAGACAAGCCAGGCGTGCTCGCACGCATCGCCGAGGTGTTCGCCAGCAACGGGGTATCCATCGAGACCGTCACGCAGGCACCACGCGATGACCGCGATGGCTCCGCATATCTGGTGATTGCAACCCACGAGGGCAGGGAAGCCGCCCTCGCACAAACCATCGAGACCGTCGCTAGGCTCGACGTCATCGAAGAAGTAATGTCAGTACTACGAGTCGAGGGATCCTGATGGCCCACATATGGCAAGGCATCATCAAGGAATATGCACAATTCCTGCCTGAGCACCTGAAAACCAACATTGTGACCCTCGGCGAGGGCGGCACCCCGCTCGTGCCAGCCCCTTACCTCAATGAGTTGACCGGAGCCGAGATCTACCTCAAGGTCGAGGGCATGAACCCGACCGGCTCGTTTAAGGATCGAGGCATGACTACCGCGATCTCCGCGGCCGCCGCAAAGGGCGCCAAGGCCGTAGTCTGCGCCTCCACCGGTAACACCTCCGCCTCAGCCGCAGCATACGCAACCCACGCGGGTATGATCTGCGCTGTGCTCGTGCCGGATGGCAAGATCGCCATGGGCAAGCTCTCGCAGGCCATCGCACACGGTGCCAAACTGCTCCAGGTTGATGGCAACTTCGACGACTGCCTCGTCGCCGCGCGCAAGCTCGCTGAGTCATACCCCGTCGAGCTCGTCAACTCCGTGAACCCCGACCGCATCGAGGGTCAGAAGACCGGTTCCTTCGAGGTCGTGGATGTGCTCGGCGATGCCCCGGACATTCATGCACTCCCCGTTGGAAACGCCGGAAACATCACCGGCTATTGGAAGGGCTACGTCGAATACGAGGCTGCCGGTAAGGCAACTCGCCGCCCACAGATGTGGGGCTTCCAGGCAGAAGGTGCATCGCCGATCGTTGCGGGCCACCCATTCGATGAGCCAGAAACCATCGCAACTGCAATTCGCATTGGTAACCCAGCTTCGTGGGACAAGGCGCTCGAAGCCCGCGACACATCGGGCGGCGTGATCGAGGCCGTGACCGATGAGGAAATCCTCGCTGCGCACCGCATCCTGTCCGCCAAGGTAGGAGTGTTCGTGGAGCCTGCCTCCGCAGCGGGCGTTGCCGGCGTACTCAAGCGTGCGCAGGCTGGACTCGTGCCAGCGGGCGCGAAGATCGTCATCACCGTGACCGGACACGGCCTCAAGGACCCAGCCTGGGCGCTGCGCACCGAGGACGGGGCAGAGGTGCAACCCCAGAAGGTCACCGCTGACGTCATGTCCATCGCGCAAGCACTCGGACTGGCATAGCCCACGCCCATGAAACTCGCAGCAGACCACGTCAAGGTTAGGGTCCCCGCAACGAGCGCGAACCTTGGCCCGGGCTTCGATGCGCTCGGACTCGCCCTCAACTTTTCCGACGAACTCGAAGTGCGCGCGCTCGGATCGGAGCACGTCGAGGTTGAGATCGAGGGTGAGGGTGCCGGTGAGGTCCCCGGAGACGAACGGCACCTTGTCGTGAAGACGATCCGTCGCGCACTCGACCACGTGGGCGCACCCCAAGTCGGCCTGCATCTGCAAGCGAAGAACCGGATTCCACACGGTAGGGGGATGGGGTCGTCTGCTGCCGCGGTGGTGGCCGGACTCATGGCGGCGAAGGGCTTGATCGCTGACCCTGACGCACTCAACTCCGAAGTCCTGCTGAACCTGGCCACGCAACTTGAGGGACATCCGGACAACGCTGCTCCGGCCCTGCGCGGTGGTGCCACCGTCGCCTGGATGACCACTCACGACAGCCCCGCTGCGGTGAATCTGGAGATTCACCCGGGCGTGGAACCGACAATCATTGTGCCGACAGTGCGACTCTCCACACACCGTGCACGGGGTGTGCTCCCCATCGCAGTCCCGCATGCCAACGCATCGTTCAACGCTGGTCGGGCAGCGCTGCTCGTGCATGCTCTGGCCAATGACCCCGACCTGCTGTTCGATGCCACGGAAGACAAACTGCACCAAGAATATCGTGCACCCGTCATGCAGCAGACGTGGGCGCTCGTTTCTGGCCTGCGCGAACGCGGAATTGCCGCAACCGTTTCTGGAGCCGGGCCAACCGTGCTGGTGCTTGACCGAGCCGATAATGCATCCACTGTGGAGCAGGAGATCGCCCGCGTCCTCGACGCCAGCGAGGTGGCTCGTACCCTCGTGGATGAAGAAACCGGAACTGCGACCCGCGTCGACTGGCGAGTAATTCGCCCGGGATTTGACCACATAGGCGCACAGTACGAACAACTCTAGCCATGCGGGTGCTATAGTTGGGGTAGTTTCTTGGCGCAGGGTATCCCGCCAACCGTCGATTCCACTCGGCTGAGTTCCTCACCTTATCGGTGCGAAACATGCGAGTGTGTGAGTTCTCTTTCTCGTTAAAGAAGCGCAAGAGCCTTGTAACCATCACCTGTCGGTGGTGATTGATCGTTATGGCTCTTGGTCGGCGAACGGGTTGCGTTCTATGTAGCCGCTCAGATCTTCTCTTTATTCATAGGGTCAAGAACCTGAGGGTCATCTTTACATCACCGATCACGCAGTAGTTCGTGCAAGGTAAACGCCCTGGATATTCCTGGTCAGGAACATAAAGTCAGTAGACCTGAGTGCGTATCGCGCTCTAGGTCATCTCCGCAGGCCGTATTTCTTCGGCCAATACGAGGGGAAGGGTCCTTCGTGTCACAATCCACCCCAGCCGGAACTTCTAGTTCGCTCGCAAGCCTCCGCATCCCGGAACTGCAGTCCATTGCACAGCAGCTTGGCGTCAAAGGCATCTCCAAGATGCGCAAGAGCGATCTGATCTCGGCTATCTCCGCTGCACAGTCCGGTGGTTCTGCACCGAAGTCCGCAGTGCGTAAAACAGCCTCCACGGCACCTGTCAAGGAAACCGCACCAAAGCAGGCGGTTGAGGAAAAGCCTGCAATCGCCAATTCAGCCTCCGCTGAAACCGCATCAGGGGAGACGGAAGCTCCTGCGCGTGCTCGTCGCTCAACGCAGCGCGGCGATCGCACTCGGACCGACAGGGCCGAGCGCACGGAAAAGCTTGCGCGGAGCGAGAACGCATCCGACAGTGCTGAGTCCGCAGGCGCACAGGGCGAGGGCGACAACGCAGTGGTGGTCGGCGGTGTCAAGATCGAACTACCATCCGCTGAGACTCCTGAGCGTCGTCGCAACGACCGCAACGACCGCAACGACCGCAACAATGGTCGTAACCGGAACCGCAACCGAAACGAAAACGGTGAGGGCAACGACAACTCCGAGCGCACTGAGCGCCAGGATCGGGGCAACCGCAACGACCGCAACCGCAACAGCGGTGAGGACGAGGGACGCAACGAGCGAAACGACCGTCAAGACCGTCAAGACCGTCAAGACCGTCAAGACCGCTATGATGACGGCGATGACCGTGGCAACCGTCGTCGCCGCGGACGCGACCGTGATCGGGACCGGAACCGGGACCGCAAGGGACGCAACCGCAACCGCAACAACGACCTTGCATTCGACGAGGCGGATCTGTCCGAAGACGACGTGCTGATCCCGGTCGCCGGTGTGCTCGACCTGCTCGACAACTACGCGTTCGTACGCACCTCGGGCTACCTGCCTGGACCAAACGACGTGTACGTGTCGCTCGGTCAGGTCAGGAAGGCCGGTCTGCGCCGCGGTGACGCGATCACCGGTGCGGTACGTCAGCCACGGGATGGCGATCAGGGTAACCAGCGCCAGAAGTTCAACGCGCTCGTGCGCCTCGACTCGGTCAACGGCATGTCGCCTGAGGAGTCCAAGAACCGCCCGGACTTCAACAAGCTCACCCCGCTCTACCCGCAGGAACGCCTGCGCCTGGAGAGCCCGGAGAACAACAAGATCGCTCCGCGTTTGATCGACATCGTTGCCCCGATCGGTAAGGGTCAGCGTGGTCTTATCGTTGCTCCTCCCAAGGCCGGTAAGACGATCATCATGCAGCAGATCGCCAACTCAATCACGGCGAACAACCCTGAGGTTCACCTCATGGTCGTGCTCGTGGATGAGCGTCCGGAAGAGGTCACGGACATGGAGCGCACGGTCGCAGGTGAGGTCATTGCCTCGACCTTCGACCGTCCAGCCTCCGACCACACCATCGTTGCCGAGCTCGCGATCGAGCGTGCGAAGCGCCTGGTCGAACTCGGTCAGGATGTCGTGGTTCTGCTCGACTCGATCACCCGTCTGGGTCGCGCCTACAACCTGGCTGCCCCGGCATCGGGTCGTATCCTGTCCGGTGGTGTGGACGCCGCTGCGCTTTACCCGCCGAAGAAGTTCTTCGGTGCTGCGCGCAACATTGAGAACGGTGGATCGCTCACGATTCTTGCCTCTGCCTTGGTGGAGACCGGTTCCAAGATGGACGAGGTCATCTTCGAGGAGTTCAAGGGTACCGGAAACATGGAGTTGCGTCTGTCGCGTCACTTGGCGGATCGTCGGGTGTTCCCTGCCGTTGACGTCAACGCGTCGGGTACTCGCCGCGAAGAGATTCTGGTGTCCCCTGAGGAACTCAAGATCACGTACAAGTTGCGTCGCGTGCTGCACAACCTCGAGCAGGGTCAGGCTCTTGAACTGTTGATCAAGAAGCTCAAGGAGAACAAGACCAACGTCGAGTTCCTGCTGAACATCCAGAAGACCACTCCGGATTCGCTGGTCGATCTCGACAACGACTAGTCTAGGGTTCTCTTTACGACGAGCCGGCTCGGTTCCAGCACACCCTCCTGTGAGGTGGGTGACGCTGGGAGGGGGCCGGCTCGTCGCTTGTCTGCGTTTGTGAATGTCCAAGTCTTCACTCGCAGATGGAGTTGGAGTTCGCCAGTGTGCAGTGTCTGAGAAATCACAGCACTTGGACACCACGGACCGGTGTCGTAGGGCACAAGGTTCTGGCAAAATGGAGTGTTGCCTGTTTGCCTCACCGCAAGCAGGAACTGTTTCTGGTTCACGGACCCGCACTGTGGTTCGACCCAGAGACTCTTAGATAAGGAGAAAAGCTGTGAAGGCTAACATTCACCCAGAGTACGTTGACACCACTGTCAAGTGCACCTGCGGCAACGAGTTCGTCACCCGTAGCACCGTGACCTCCGGCGCGATCAGCGTTGAAGTCTGCTCGGCATGCCACCCGTTCTACACCGGAAAGCAGAAGATTCTGGACACCGGTGGACGTGTTGCTCGCTTCCAGGCTCGCTACGGCAAGAAGAACTAGCGACTTCTCAGCGCCGGCGGATACAGCTTTCACCAACCTCTCCAGGGGCAGGTGGGGCGTATCCGACCGGCGCTGTTGCTTTATCCAACAATTGAATGTGAGAACTTAAGGTCATGTCTAACTCTTTCGCCGCCGTCGAATCGATGCTCACGGAATACAACGAGCTTGAGGCCAAGCTCGCGGACCCGTCGATTCACGCGGACCAGAATGCCGCGCGCAAGATTGGTCGACGCTATGCGGAGTTGGGGCAGGTCGTGGGCGCTTACCGGGCGTGGCGCAGCGCCGCGGATGACCTTGAGGCAGCCCGGGAGATGGCGGCTGAAGACCCAAGTTTTGCCGAGGAGATACCTGCGATGGAGCAGGTGCTCACCGAGGCACATGATCGACTCGTCAAGGTGCTGATCCCACGCGATCCAGACGACGCTCGCGATGTGATCCTTGAGGTCAAGGCTGGCGAGGGTGGTGCGGAGTCCGCGCTGTTCGCCGGTGACCTACTGCGTATGTACATGCGGTATGCGGAGCGTCAGGGCTGGAAGGTCGAGGTGATCGAGGCCAACGAGTCCGACCTCGGCGGTTACAAGGACGTTCAGGTTGCTATCAAGGCCAAGGGCACTGTGACACCTGAGGAGGGCGTGTGGGCCCACCTGAAGTACGAGGGCGGTGTGCACCGTGTGCAGCGCGTTCCGGTCACTGAGTCTCAGGGGCGTATCCATACTTCTGCTGCAGGTGTTCTTGTCTTTCCCGAGGTCGAGGATGACGGTGAGATCGAGATCGACCAGAACGACCTGCGGATCGATGTCTACCGATCCTCAGGACCCGGAGGCCAGTCGGTGAACACGACTGACTCGGCGGTGCGTATCACTCACATCCCCACGGGTATCGTGGTGTCGATGCAGAACGAGAAGTCTCAGTTGCAGAACCGCGAGCAGGCGATGCGCGTGCTGCGGGCGCGGCTGTTGGCTGCGCGCCAGGAGGAGGCTGCTGCGGCTGCTCAGGACATGCGTAAGAGCCAGGTGCGTACGGTGGACCGCTCGGAGCGTATTCGCACCTATAACTTCCCGGAGAACCGCATCGCGGATCACCGCACCGGATACAAGTCGTACAACCTGGACCACGTACTCGATGGGGATCTGCAGCCGGTTATCCAGTCCGCGATTGATGCGGATGAGGCACACCGCCTCGCAACTGCGGGTGAATAATGGTGCCGGACTCGGGGGTACCGCGGGATCTCGGCCCAATTGCCGCCCTGTTGCCAGATGTGCGCGAGGCAATCGGTTGGGCCGCTGATGAACTGCGATCCGCTGGTATCTCGACCTCTCGCGTGGATGCGGAACTGCTGCTTGCGCACGTGTTGGACATCGAACGTGGCGAACTGTTGCGCCTTGCCCTGCTGAGGGCACCGGTCTGGCAGGACAGCGATCAGGCGGCCCGATTCGCGGAGATCGTTTCTCAGCGTGCAATGCGCCTGCCACTCCAACACCTGACCGGGCACGCCCCGTTCAGGCATCTGGAACTGTATGTGGGCACGGGCGTTTTCGTGCCTCGTCCCGAGACTGAGATCGTGGCACAGGTCGCTATCGACGAGTTGGCGTTGCGTGGGGAGCTTGCATCGCGCGTAGTTCCCATTTCCGACGAGGCGGCGGCGGTGACCCCGATCAGCCCGTTGCGTGGGGTGGACCTGTGCGCCGGGTCGGGTGCCATCGCCCTCGCCATGGCGACCGAGGTGCCGAACGCCGAGGTCTGGGGCGTGGAATTGTCCCGCGAGGCGTTTGAGTACACCCGGCGTAACAACGCCAAATATGGCGATGCGGTGACTTTTATACGTGGCGATGCGCGCACGGCTCTGCATGAACTCGACGGCACCGTAGATGTCGTCGTCTCCAACCCGCCGTACGTCCCGCCGGGGGCAGTCCCCAGGGACCGTGAGGTTGCAGAGCACGATCCACACATTGCGCTTTTCGGCTTGGGACCCGATGGACTTGAGGTTCCACGCGGTATCACAGACGCAGCGGCTAGACTGCTCAAAGCGGGTGGCCTGTACGTGATGGAGCATGCCGAGGTCCAAGACGCTGCGGTGCGCGACATGGTGTCAGCGAGTACCTATTTTGAGCGGGTGGAGACCCGCCTCGATCTGACCGGTCGGCCGCGCATGGTCGTGGCGTTCCGCAATGATGTGGCCTATGTGGAAGGAACAGTTAAGTGAGCAATCCGATTGTGCCAGCGCACAACGAGTCTGTGTGGGGTGCAGCTATCGACGAGGCCGTCAACGCGCTTGGCCGCGGCGGCGTGATCGTGCTCCCCACCGATACGGTCTATGGGATCGGTGCGGATGCATTCAACCCCGACGCCGTGGGTGCGCTTCTTGCGGCCAAGGGCCGCGGTCGGCAGATGCCGCCCCCCGTGTTGATCGGCAACCTGGGTGCATTGGATGGATTGGCCACGGAGATTCCCGACGATGCGCGCGCCTTGGCCCAGAAATTCTGGCCGGGTGGGTTGACCATTATCCTGCGTGCACAGCCCTCTCTCGCGTGGGATCTCGGCGAGACCCACGGTACGGTGGCTCTACGCATGCCCGACCATGAGACTGCGCTGGCGTTGTTGTCCCGTACGGGACCCCTGGCGGTCTCCTCCGCGAACAAACATGGCCACCCCGCGGCATTTACTGCCCGCGAAGCCTATGTTCAGCTCGGGGACTCGGTCAGCATCTATCTTGATGGGGGAGCCGTACCGGGCGGAGTCGCATCGACGATCGTCGATGCGACGGGAACCCAGTTGCGTGTCGTGCGTGAGGGAGCGCTGACCCTTGGTCAACTGCGCGAGGTTGCGCCGGTCCTCGGCATTGACGAAGGACTCGACATCGAAGGTGAGGGCGGCTCCGAGGCTGAGAGCGCTGGTACGCAAGATGTGCCGGAAGCTGCCGAATCGTCGCCACGCAGTGCCGAAGGCGAGAGCCTGACGCCAGACGCGCATGCTGAGACAGACCAGTCTGCCACGGCAGGCGACCCCGCCGCAGGAGACAGCGTCTCGAAGTGAAGGCCTACGCACTCGTCCTGCTTATCGCGGCGCTGACCACCTACCTGCTCACTCCGTTTGCGCGCTGGCTCGCGCTACGCACGGGGGCCGTGACTGCCGTGCGTTCGCGCGATGTTCACAAGATCCCGACCCCGCGGCTTGGCGGTGCGGGAATGTATCTCGGCATGGTTGTGGCGTTCGTGTTTGCCTCGCAATTGCCGTTTCTGAAACCACTGTTCAACGCAGACATCACCGCCTGTGTGACCAACGGATGCAACTCCATGTGGGCCATCCTCATCGGTGCGGGGCTGGTGTGTTTACTCGGAGTCCTCGACGACCTATGGGACCTCGACTGGATGGTCAAACTTGGTGGACAGTTCCTCGCCGCAGGGTTTGTGGCCTGGCAGGGCGTGCAACTCATCTCCATCCCGATCGCAGGACTGACCATTGGATCGGCACGCATGTCAATCCTCGTCACCGTGTTCGTGATCGTTCTGGTGATGAACGCGGTGAACTTCGTGGATGGTCTCGATGGGCTGGCAGCGGGGATCGTGGCCATCGGGGGCACGGGATTCCTGGTCTACGCCTACCTACTCACCCAGCAGACCACCCCCAACGATTACTCGTCGGTCGCTCTCACCGTGCTCGCGGCGATGGTCGGTGCCTGCGTCGGGTTTCTGCCCCATAACTTCAACCCCGCCAAGATCTTCATGGGGGATTCCGGGTCGATGGTACTTGGCTTCATGATGGCCTGTGCCTCCATTGTGGTAACCGGCCAGATCGACCCCGCGACCGTGACCGTGGGAATGACCATTCCAGCGTTCGGCCCGATCCTGCTGCCTGCCGCGCTACTCATCCTGCCACTGCTTGATATGGGACTTGCCGTCGTGCGCCGACTGGCGGCGGGAAAGTCCCCGTTCGCCCCCGACCGTGCCCACCTGCACCACCGGATGCTTGGCCTTGGCCACACCCACCGTGAGGCGGTGCTGGTCATGTACCTGTGGAGCGGGGTCTTCGCATTCGGTGCCGTGGCGCTCCTCATCTTCCAGTTCCGATACGTCGCATTCAGTTTGATGGCAGCATTCACCGTCATGCTGTTCATAACCTTTTGGCCACTCATTCGAACCCACCTCGCTAAGCGTGCGAGTAGGAAGGGAACCGCCCCATGACGAATCCAACCGAACCACAGAACTCGCAGGAGGATCTTCCCGAGATCCCCGAACTGCCACACACCGCAAACCTTGAGGTATTCAAGCTCTCGTTCAAATTCCTTGGTTATCTGCTCGTAGCACTCCTCGTGATCGGCGGCGGCGTGGCCTACTGGATCGATGGCCTTGCCGGACTATGGGGAGCGCTCATGGGTGTGGGCATCGCTCTGGTCTTCTCCGGTACCACTATCTGGTCAATGATCCACACCGCAGACAAATCACCCAACTACCTCATGGGCGTGGTTTTGGGAGCATGGTTCGCCAAGATCGTGTTCATGATCATCGTGATCGCTTCGATTCGAAACGAAGAGTTTTACAACAAGCCGATCTTCGCTGTCATCTTGTTGATTGGTGCAATCGGCAGTGCGGCGCTCGACATTCTGGCCGTTTCCAAGGTCAGGCAACCGTACGTCACCCCCATCAAGAAGTAATGTGACCAGATTCACGGCTGGCGGTCCTGCATTTTCTAGGACCGTCATAACCGCATGAGTCTCGGTCCCATGCCACGTGAGAACGGCGGCAAATCTTGAAAAGCAGGCGTACAATCCGCCCCACCCCAAGCGAAACCCGCGGACGGCTGTGATTTTAGTGTGTGCAATGGGTTAAGATTTTTGCGATCCATAACGGATTCGCACTGGTGCCGGGTTAGCCCCCGCTAAGGCATCGGTGCCAAAGAACACCGGGAGATTAAACTGTCCATCCTCGCGACAACTCAGTATCTCGCCGCGTCTGGAGACGAAGGCGGGTTCCACCCACCTTCAATCTCGGAATTCTTCCCGCACGCGATCCTCGAGTTTGGTTCGGTTGAGTTCAACCGCATCCACCTCGTACGCATCATTGCGGCAGTCGTTCTGGTTACCCTGTTCATGCTTGCCGCACGTCGCGCAAAGCTTGTTCCAGGTCGTGGTCAGAACGTGGCGGAAATGGCGCTCGACTTCGTACGGGTCAACATTGCCGAAGAAATCCTTGGCCACAACGCGCGCAAGTACCTTCCGATGCTCACCACGATGTTCTTCGCGATCCTCGCGTTCAACATCACAGGTGTAATTCCGTTCCTGAACATCGCGAGCACGTCATTGGTAGCAATGCCAATCGTTCTCGCGCTGTGGACCTTCTTTGTGTACCTCACCTCGGGTATGCGGAAGTTCGGTGTAGGCAAGTACCTCAAGAACCAGCTGTTCCCACCGGGTATGCCAGTCTTCCTGTACGTCCTCATCACCCCGATCGAAGCACTTCAGGTATTCCTGTTCCGTCCGCTGACGCTTGCACTTCGTCTCACAGCCAACATGGTCGCAGGTCACCTGCTTCTTGTTCTGTGCTTCGGAGCCGCCAACTTCTTCCTCTTCCACCCAAGCATTGGAATGAAGGCGCTGGCACCTGTAGGCCTGGCGGCGGGTCTCGCCTTCACGCTCTTCGAGATTCTCGTTGCAGCGCTGCAAGCCTACGTGTTTACCCTGCTTTCCGCGGTGTATATCAACATGGCAATCGAAGAAGAGCACTGATACCGAACCACAAGGTTGAAAAACTTCATGGAACGAAACCGCATCGCGGTACGTCATTCCACCGTGTGAAGGCATACAGCTCGAGCACGTAAAACTCGTCTAGAAACCAACATATGACGCCCCACCACACAGGAGGGGCGCCGAACGGAAGGAATCCCTTCGTGGACACCACCACCACTCTCGCAGAAGTTTCCGGCTCGCTCTCCGTTATCGGTTACGGCCTTGGTACCCTCGGCCCAGGTATTGGTCTGGGTATCCTCATTGGTAAGACCGTTGAAGGTATGGCGCGCCAGCCAGAGGTAGCCGGTCAGCTCCGTACCACCATGTTCATCGGTGTTGCATTCGTTGAGCTCCTCGCGCTCCTTGGCTTCGTTGCTGGATTCCTCTTCTGATGACTGCACTCATCGCGACCACGGACGTGCTTGCGGCTGGAGGTAAAGAAGTTCGCGGAATCGACCTCTTCCTTCCGCCCTTGTACGACATCATCGGGTCGGCGTTGGTGCTCCTCATCATTGGATTCTTCTTCTACAAGAAGATCCTGCCGGCCTTTCTATCTGTCCTCGACGAGCGCACCGCAAAAATCGAAGGCGGACTCAACCGCGCTGAAGAAGCACAGGCTGAAGCCGACGCACTCCTTGCCGAGTACAAGGCACAGCTGAGCGAAGCACGCACGGAAGCAGGACGCATTCGCGAGCAGGCTCGCGCCGAGGCAACAGACATCGTTGCTGAGGCACGCGTCAAGGCTTCTGAAGAGGCCGCGCGCGCTGCCGACACCGCAAAGCGCCAAATCGAAGCAGAACGTGCTGCAGCAGCTGTAGCTCTTCGCAACGATGTGGGTGCACTCGCTACTGAACTTGCCTCCAAGATCGTTGGCGAATCGCTCGAAGACGTTGCGCGTCAATCGCGCGTAGTCGACCGTTTCCTCGACGAACTCGAAGCAACCTCAGTAACGACCGCTGTAAAGGGGAAGTAATGCGCGGGACCAGCCAGGCGTCTCTGACCGCTATCCGTGAACAGTCGGAAGCTGTTTACAAGGCTGCGGGCACGAACGCACAGACACTGGGCGAACAACTGTTCGTCGTTGTCGATGCGCTCGACAGTTCCGGGTCCCTGCGCCGGTCACTTGCAGACCCATCACGTACCGGTGAGGACAAAGCAGCCCTTATCCGTTCGGTTCTCGCCAACGGCTTCGACGACCGCACAATCTCCATCATGGAGAACGTAGCCAAGTCGCGTTGGTCATCTGATCGTGATCTGGTGGATGCCATCTCCCTGCTGGCGATCGACGCTTACTTGAGCGCAGCCGAGTCCCGCGACGCACTCGAGACCGTGGAGTCTGAGTTGTTCGTGCTGACCCGTGCGCTGTCAGGGCAGCGTGAGGCGCGCCAGGCACTCTCGGACCCGAGCACGGACCGCTCGAGCCGCGTAAAGCTTGTGCACGACCTGATTGCCGGTAAGGCTGACGAGGTCACGGTGGCGCTTGCCGCCCGCGCCGCGGCCGCGCCCCGTGGGGAACGTTTCGTTCCTGCCCTGGGGCGTATCGGTGATATGGCGGCTGCCCGACGAGCACGCAAGGTCGCCTACGTGTCAACGAGCCGTGCGCTCAGCGATACGCAGGTTGAACGACTTGAGTCGATCTTGTCTGCGCAGTACGGCCAGGACATCCAGCTCAACGTGACAGTCGATCCCGCAGTGGTCGGTGGCATGCGCGTCCAGATCGGCGCCGAGGTCGTGGACACCACGATCTTGACGCGTCTGACGGATGCACGGCGCCGCCTCGCGAGTTGACGACCCCACTACGCAGCCGGCTCACAGGCCGGCACCCCAGGACAAAGCAAGTTGACCGTTGCACGCAGCGGTCACGACAGGAGAAGAGCTAATGGCTGAGCTGACTATCCGGCCGGATGAGATCCGTGCCGCACTTGACAGCTTTGTGAAGTCCTATGAGCCTGCCAAAGTAATAACCGAAGAGGTCGGACGAGTTTCCCTCGCCGGTGACGGTATTGCTCAGGTTGAAGGACTTCCAAGCGCAATGGCCAACGAGCTGTTGCAATTCGAAGACGGGACCCTCGGTCTCGCACTAAGCCTCGACGTTCGAGAAATCGGTGTCGTCATCCTCGGTGAGTTCACCGGTATTGAAGAGGGCCAGGAAGTCCGCCGTACCGGGGAGGTTCTCTCCGTTGGTGTTGGTGACGACTACCTCGGTCGCGTTGTTGACCCACTCGGTAACCCAATCGATGGTCTCGGCGAAATCAAGACCGTTGGTCGTCGTGCACTGGAACTCCAGGCACCGGGCGTTATGCAGCGTAAGTCGGTTCACGAACCGTTGCAGACCGGCCTAAAGGCAATTGACTCGATGATCCCAATCGGTCGTGGACAGCGTCAGCTCATCATTGGTGACCGCCAGACCGGTAAGACCGCAATCGCGATCGACACGATCATCAATCAGAAGGCCAACTGGGAGTCCGGCGACCCAACCAAGCAGGTTCGCTGCATCTACGTTGCTGTCGGTCAAAAGGGCTCGACCATCGCATCCGTGCGTGGCGCACTCGAAGAGGCCGGAGCACTGGAGTACACCACGATCGTGGCCGCTCCGGCATCCGACCCAGCAGGCTTCAAGTACATCGCCCCATACACCGGCTCCGCAATCGGTCAGCACTGGATGTACGAGGGCAAGCACGTCCTTATCATCTTCGATGACCTGTCGAAGCAGGCAGAGGCCTACCGTGCAGTCTCGCTGCTGCTCCGCCGCCCACCAGGCCGTGAAGCATACCCAGGTGACGTCTTCTACCTCCACTCGCGTCTGCTCGAGCGCTGTGCAAAGCTCTCGGATGAACTCGGTGCTGGTTCGATGACTGGTCTGCCAATCATTGAGACCAAGGCAAACGACGTCTCGGCCTACATCCCAACCAACGTCATCTCGATCACCGACGGACAGATCTTCCTCCAGTCCGACCTGTTCAACGCTAACCAGCGTCCAGCGGTCGACGTGGGTATCTCGGTCTCCCGTGTTGGTGGTTCGGCACAGACCAAGGCGATGAAGGCAGTGTCCGGTACCCTCAAGCTCGAGCTCGCTCAGTACCGTTCACTCGAAGCGTTCGCGCTCTTCGCATCGGACCTTGACGCGGCGTCCAAGGCTCAACTCACCCGTGGTGCTCGCCTCATGGAACTGCTCAAGCAGGGTCAGTACACCCCGTACCCAGTTGAGGACCAGGTTGTCTCGGTATGGTCTGGCACGAAGGGTAAGCTCGACGACGTTCCAGTTGAAGACGTTCTGCGCTTCGAGTCGGAACTGCTCGACTACCTGCGCCGCAACACCGATGTTCTGACCACGATCGCCACCTCCGGAAAGTTTGAGAAGGAAACTGAAGCAGCACTCGACGCTGCTGTTGACGGCTTCCGCAACCTTTTCATCAAGGGTGACGGCGTAGCGCTCGTTGAAGCTGAAGAAGCTGAAGACGGCACCGCCGAGGTCGAACAGGAAAAGATCGTCCGCCAGAAGAAGGCATGATCCGTGGCCGGTAACCAGCGCGTCTACAAGGCGCGCATCAAGTCAACTCAATCGCTGAAGAAGATCTTCCGCGCGATGGAGCTGATCGCCGCATCCCGAATCGGAAAGTCACGTGGACGTACTGCGGCAACTCAGCCGTACGCCGACGCCATCACGGCAGCAGTGGGAGCCGTGGCAAGCCACTCCGACCTCGACCACCCGCTCATCTCAGAGCGCCACGACACCAACCGTGTCGCGGTCTTGGTGGTCACCTCGGACCGCGGTATGGCTGGTGCCTACTCCGCGAGCGTCATCCGTGAGGCTGAGAGCCTCATTGAGCGTCTCGGGGAAGAGGGCAAAGAGGTGGACCTTTACGTCGCAGGGCGTCGTGGTGTCTCCTTCTACCAGTTCCGTGGACGTGAGCTTGTCAAGACGTGGGTCGGCTCGTCCGACGCGCCAACCTCCGAGGACGCCCAGGACATCGCGGACACGCTGCTTAAGCGGTTCCTCGACCCAGCGGACCAAGGTGGGGTTAGCACCCTCTACGTTGTCTACACGCAGTTCGTGAACATGGTGACCCAGCGTCCCCGTGTGGTACGCCTGTTGCCGCTCGAAGTCGTTGAGGAAGAGGTAGCCAGTGAAACGGAAGCCTACCCACTCTACGAGTTTGAACCGTCAGCAGACGAGGTCCTCGACGACCTACTGCCACGTTACGTACGGTCCAGGATCTTCAGTTTCCTGCTCGAGGCCGCAACCTCGGAGCTCGCCGCTCGCCAGCGTGCAATGCACACGGCGACGGAGAACGCAGAAGACCTGATTCGCATGTACACGCGACTTGCCAACTCGGCGCGTCAAGCGGAGATTACCCAGGAAATCAGCGAAATCGTGTCCGGTGCGGACGCTCTCGCGGGTGCCTGAAACGACTAGAACACCGTTTTAGTCAACCGACTACAGATTTTGCTCACTGCACAGACCTAGTCGTGATCCTCACGGGTCCCGACACAGCAAAGCGAGGCCACTAATGACTGCCACAACAGTCGAAGCAGCGGTCGATACGACTTCTGGCCCAGCACAGGGGCGCATTGCCCGTGTGATCGGTCCAGTCGTTGACATCGAGTTCCCGGCAGACGCGATCCCTGAGATCTACAACGCTCTGACCGTGGAAGTTGACCTGTCCGCGCAGGGTGAAGGCGAAAAGGCCTTCACGATGACCCTTGAGGTCGCTCAGCACCTGGGAGACTCCCTCGTGCGTGCGATCGCATTGAAGCCAACCGATGGTCTGGTTCGCGGTGCGGTTGTCACCGACACCGGCGTACCGATCTCGGTCCCAGTTGGTGACGTCACCAAGGGACACGTCTTCGACGTGACCGGTGCACCACTGAACCTTAAGGAAGGCGAGACGCTCGAGGTTACCGAGCGTTGGCCGATCCACCGTAAGCCACCAGCATTCGACCAACTTGAGTCCAAGACTCAGATGTTCGAGACCGGTATCAAGTCGATCGACCTTCTGACCCCGTATGTGCAGGGTGGAAAGATCGGTCTGTTCGGTGGTGCAGGTGTTGGCAAGACCGTTCTGATCCAGGAAATGATCTACCGCGTGGCCAACAACCACAACGGTGTTTCCGTGTTCGCCGGTGTCGGTGAGCGTACCCGTGAGGGTAACGACCTGATCGACGAAATGACCGAGTCGGGCGTTATCAACCAGACCGCACTCGTGTTCGGCCAGATGGACGAGCCACCGGGAACGCGTCTTCGCGTTGCTCTCTCGGCTCTGACGATGGCTGAGTACTTCCGTGACGTTCAGAAGCAGGACGTGCTTTTGTTCATCGACAACATCTTCCGTTTCACTCAGGCTGGTTCTGAGGTTTCCACGCTGCTCGGCCGTATGCCATCCGCAGTGGGTTACCAGCCAAACCTGGCTGACGAGATGGGTCTGCTCCAGGAACGCATCACCTCGACGCGTGGTCACTCGATCACCTCGCTCCAGGCAATCTACGTTCCTGCTGACGACTACACCGACCCAGCACCGGCGACCACGTTCGCGCACCTCGATGCAACCACCGAGCTTTCGCGTGAGATCGCATCGCGTGGTCTCTACCCCGCAATCGACCCACTTGCGTCTACCTCCCGTATCCTCGACCCGCGTTACGTGGGCCAGGAGCACTACGAGGTTGCAACGCAGGTCAAGTCGATCCTGCAGCGCAACAAGGAACTCCAGGACATCATCGCCATCCTCGGTGTTGATGAACTATCTGAAGAGGACAAGACCGTTGTCGGTCGCGCACGTCGTATTCAGCAGTTCCTGTCCCAGAACACCTACATGGCTCAGCAGTTCACCGGTGTCGAGGGTTCGACCGTGCCGTTGGATGAGACCATCGAGGCGTTCAAGGGAATTGCGAACGGTAAGTACGACCACATCGCTGAGCAGGCGTTCTTCAACATCGGTGGCCTCGAGGACCTCGAGCGCAACTGGCAACGTATCCAGAAGGAATACGGCATCTGATCCCTATGGGAATCCGATGCGTTTTCTTTCAACCTTAAGGAGAACACGTGGCACAGCTCGCTGTTAACGTCGTAGCCAAGGACCAGGCTCTATGGTCTGGTGAGGCTAAGATCGTGAGTGCACCAGCAGCAGACGGGGAGATCGGTATCCTTGCCGGTCACCTGCCGATTCTGTCCGTGCTGAACGCGGGTCACGTTCGCATCACCGAGGTAAGCGGCAACAAGCTGGACTTTATCATCACCGGCGGATTCATGTCCGTTGATGATGACCAGGTCAATGTTGTGGCTGACAAGGTAACGCTGAACACGCCTGCGGGCGCGTAACCTGAGAAGTCGAGAAAGGCGGAGCCGTGGGAGAGACCGTGTGGGTGATCATCGCAGTACTTGTGGTACTGGCAGTGATCAGCACGTGGGGTTTCCTGCGGCTTCGCCGTCTCACGACCTCCGTCGGCATGTTCGATTGTGCCCTGCGCACACCGAAATCTGACGGAAAACCCACCGACAACTGGGTTCAGGGGTTGTGTGAATATCAGTCTGATCGACTGCTGTGGTGGCGAGTCTACTCGCTATCCGTCAACGCAAACCATATATGGATGCGGGACCAGTTCGAGGTGACCGGTCGAGTTCCACTTGACCAGGCGAACCTGCCGGGCGTTTATCTCGTACAGTGTCGTCACGAGGGTGTGCCGTTTGAACTGATGATGTCAGCCGAGGCCTATCATGGACTGTCATCATGGGTTGAATCTGCACCCCCGTCGGCCGGAGGGTACAACAATTATTAAACTATGTAAGGAAGCAGTTTTTGCGTCTCGTTGTCGCTGAATGTTCAGCACAGTACACAGGCCGTCTCCGTGCACACTTGCCAAAGGCTCAACGACTCGTTGTCATTAAGGCCGACGGAAGTGTGCTTTTGCATTCGGACGGTGGTTCCTACAAGCCTCTCAACTGGATGAGCCCTCCCTGCTCGATGGCGGTGTCACAGCCGTCAGAGGAGGCCCAGGAGCGCGGTGTCACGTCCGTACTGACGGTGCAGCACCAAAAGAGCGATGACCGGCTTGAGATCGAACTGTTTGAGGTCTATCACGACTCCTCACACGAGCTTGGCGTAGACCCCGGCTTGATCAAGGACGGCGTGGAAGCGCACCTGCAGGAGATGCTGGCCGAACAGATCGAACTGCTTGGGCAAGGGCACACGCTGATCCGCCGTGAGTATATGACTGCTATCGGCCCCGTGGACATCTTGGCAAGGGACTCCCAGGGGTGCACGGTCGCCGTGGAGATCAAGCGCAGGGGAGAGATCGATGGGGTGGAGCAGCTTACCCGTTACCTGGATCTGCTCAACCGCGACCCGTTGCTCGCACCGGTCAAGGGCGTGTTCGCGGCCCAGGAGATCAAACCACAGGCCAGGGTGCTCGCGACGGACCGTGGCATTGCTTGCCTTGTGCTCGACTACGATGCGATGAAGGGTGTAGACGACGTCGAGTCGCGCCTGTTTTAGCGTGTTCTGGACCTTGAATGTCGCAGTGCGCTTAGCGTGAGTCCCTTGCGCTGGGCATACCTAAACTGCTGCGACCCCAGAACTTGTTAACCGACATGGTGATTATCCGGGTTCGGTGACCAAAAATAATCACCCTGGTTCCGGATAATCACCATAGTGGTTATGTCCGGGCAGTCGCTGACCTTATGACACGACCGGCCACCACACGCCCAGGACCTCGGTGCACAGGGCGGCAGGCGTATTGCGACCAGTCGATGTTGGACAAGGTCATCGCTCAGGAGAATCTGATGGACCGCACGCGAATGTTCCCGTGTAACGTCACTCGCAGTGTGGACAGCGGTTCCCTCACCAGTGCTGTCTCAAGGGCCGCCTGATCCACCGGACGTGTTGTTTCGGTCCACGAATACTTGTCGGATGCTACGGAGTCGGCGGTTCCGGAAATCTGTCCAAGCACGTGTGCGGTTCCTACGGTCGAACCATCGCATACTCCATGAAGCGACACTTCGACATCACCAGCCTGTCCAGGAACATCGCGGGCCACATCCACACTGAACGAGTTCACTGAGCGGGCATCTATGTTTGCGAACTCCACGTGTCCGCGGGAGTGTCCGGCTCCCACCGTCACGCAGTTGGCGCCGGTACGGTCTGCGTCCGAGTGAACGATGTGGTGGTGTGTATCGAACTGGTCCATCCGTAGAGAGGCTCCCAGTAGTGGGAAGGGCGCATACTCCAGCGAGGAAACCACATTCCACAGTCTTTCCGTCAGCGCACGACGGCTTGTGCCTGCCCAGACACGATAGGTACCCGGGTGGACGTGGAGGCGTTCGCCGCGAACGTCCCACACCTCGAATGCCTCGCGGAACAGAGGCACGGTCACGGTGCGTTCCTGACCGGGCTGGAGTGTGACCCGCGTATATCCGGCAAGACGGCGTAGCGGCGCAGGGGAGCCGAGCGGGTAGGCCGCGAAGTCCAGCGCAGCGTAGACCTCCACCAACTCGTGGGCCACCCGCTCTCCGGTGTTGCGGACGGTGACGTTTGCGTGTGTTGGGACATCTGCATGGCTCGCTGTGGTGATGCCACCAGCCTTCTCGGAAGATGAGGCACCGTCCGTTCCTGTCAGGTCAAGTGCCGAATATTCCACGCTCGTATAGGACAGTCCGTGCCCAAACTCGAAGTCGGGCTCGCATTCGTTGTACCAGTAGGTCCCGCTGGAGGAGATGATGTCGTAGTCGAGGATGTGGGGAACGCAGGTTTCATCGTGCACCCATTCCTGTGCGAGGCGACCATACGGTTCGGTGTCGCCGGAGAGCACGTCCACGATTCCGCGACCCTGTTCCTGCCCGGCGTGAGAGGACCACACAAGCGCATCCGACTCGTCGGCAATGGAACCGAGTGTGTAGGGGTATGACGAGATGATGGTGAGCGTAGCGGCGCTGCTGTGCGCGCGGACGGCGCGCCATAGGGCGCGTGCTGAGCGGGGGAGTGCGAGATCGGGACGGTCCTCGGTTTCGCGGCCGAGGATGTGCGGATCGTTGCCGACTGCGGCGATCGTGACGTCGGCTTTCTGCGCGGCGGCGATGACGCGTTCGATCCCGCTCGATAGGACATCGAGCTCAAAGCGTTCCGCCTGCGCGAGGTCATTCGAATCACCGGAGACGAGTTGTGAGCCGGCTTGCGTGCGCAACCACTTGCCTGAGCCGATATGTTTGATCGATACTGTTCCGTCGCCGTGCGTGTGCAGCGTGAATGTTTCTTGGGCGACCCAACCGCCGACTCGGTCTGCGGTTGCTGAGACGATCCATCCGCCCTGCAGTAGTTTGCCGGTGGACTGGGCGCGCAGGGTTGTCACCCCGTGTCCCCAGTCCGTGAGTTCAAAGGTTTCGGCCTCGGCACCGTCTCGTGCAGATGCGGTGAGTGTCCCGTCGTCCTGTACGTGCAGGTAGCGGCCCGAACTAGGAGAGTAGATCGCGACTCGATCGGCGCCGCTGTCCACGATGACCTGCTCTTTCCCGTAGCGCTCAGTGAACGCCTCGCCAATGGTGGACAGATAGGGTGGGGTGCCCGAGTACCAGTCGTGGAGTGTCGCGGTTGCCATAGGTCCGACCACCGCGACCCGCGTGGTGTTCGAGAGCGGGAAAACACCGTTGTTTTTGAGCAGTACAAGTGATTTCGCTGCTGCCTCGCGCGCCAGGGCACGCGATTCGGGCAGGTCAATTGCGCTCGCCGCAATGCCTGCGTACGGGTCATCGGCCCCCTGATAGTGGTGGGCGACATGCTGATTGTCGACGAATTCCCCGGTCAAGGAGCGCAGGTACAGCATACGGAACACGGCTTGGTCCACGTGGTGGAGGTCGAGGATACCGCTGTCGAGCGCTACACGTATCGCCTCGAGCGTGGGAGCGGCGTTCGCGTCGTTGTCGGTGAAGGAGTCGATCCCCGCTTCCAGCATCGCCGCGTGTGACTCGGGCGCATCGGGGTAGTAGCGTTCGAGGTTCACCACGTTTGTGGGTGCAGCGGCATCAGACACGACGGCTATGGGGGCGGTTGACCACGACCGCAGTGTGTCCAGGAGGTCACGGGCCACGTGGTTGGGTCGTCCGTTCACGAGGTTGTAACTCGGCATGACCGCGCCAATCACCCCCTCAGCGAGCGGTCGAGAGAAAGCAGGGAACTCGTACTCGTGCAGTACCCGAGCGCGCATGTCGCTTGAGGTCACGGCACGATCAACTTCGTTGTTGTATGCCAGAAAGTGCTTCAGAGTGGGAACGGTTTTCCAGAAGGTGCTGCCGTTGCCGGAGTGGCCCGTCAGGCCGCGGGCGTAGGCGATTGCGCAGTCACCGGTCAGGAGTGGGTCTTCCGAGTAGCCCTCCTCGTTTCGTCCCCATAGTGGGTGACGCAGGCTGTTGACGACTGGTGCCCATACGTTGAGTGACACACGCGGGTCTTTGGCATGCTGCGCTCGAACCTCTGTTGCCACGGCATCGCCGATTCGTGTGAGCAACTCTTGATCCCAGGCTGCTGCGAGTCCCACCGGCTGCGGATACGTGGTTGCCGTGCCGAGCCACGCCACGCCGTGCAGTGCCTCGGTGCCGGTGTGGAAGGCGGCCAGTCCAAGGCGTTCGATGGGTGGGGCGAACTGGTGCAGGAGGGAGATCTTCTCCTCGAGCGTGAGGTGGGCCAACAGCGTGGCGGCGGCCTTGCCGTGTTTCCGGGTCTGCGGGTTGTCAGAGTCGTTGAAATGGTCAAAGCACCCGTGCTCGGCGCGGTCGCTTGAGGAACTTGGGAGGTGTGGCACGTCATTGTCCTTTGATTGAGGTCTCGTCTCATAGGTTAGCGCTCGAAACGGTTCGACATGAATAGCCGAGACGCATTTGTTATCGAGTGAGACGCCCAGTAGGCGCGGATCGTCTTTGTCTTGCCTAGAAACTGGGTATTTTTGAGGTTTTGGGAAGTCCTCCTCTTGCTATTTTGCGGTTTCCTGAGTAATCTCCATTTTGTCGAATCGCTTCGATGATGAGGGCGATTCCAACAAGCGCAATCAGCGCGCGTAACCACAACGAAGTGAAGGACGCCAATGAGTACCAAGCGTGAAGGCAAGAACTTTCTGAACACCCCGGTTGACCGACGCTCATTCCTCGGCATGATGGCGATGAGCGCGGCCGCGATCGGTGTGCCGTCGCTACTTGCTTCCTGTGCTGTCAAAGAAGAAGCAGCCGCACCAAGCAGCAGCACACCTGCACCGCAAGGCCCCGCGACCTCCGACACCACATTGCTCCCGAGTTACAAGCCGATCTCCTACGTCGAACCCGACTTCCCCTCGGTGAATGGAACGCTTCCTGGATACACCAGCCGCCCGGAACTCGTTCAGGCATACCCTGCCCCACCGGGAACTGGAATCACCATCACCGCTGCCGCACCAACGTGGTCTCCAATCCCAGACACAAAGGGGAAGTACTTCACTGCTGTCTCTGACGCAATTGGCAACCAGATTGACTTCAACCTCCTGTCTGGAAACGACATCTGGGATATCGCACAGACGCGTTTGGCTGACGCCAACTCGTTGCCGGACTGGTTCGCCCTTCCTACCTGGACTGTTTCGGGCAACGCCAAGTTCGGCTCCGAAATTGCTCCAGCCGTATTCGAGGACCTTACCCCGCACTTGAGTGGTGACAAGGTGCTTGAGTACCCGCATCTCGCTAACCTACCTACCGAAGCGTGGCTGAACTCGACGTGGCAGGACAAGATCTACGCCATCCCGATGCCTGGCGGAGCGCTTGATATGACCTATTTCTACCGCAAGGATCTCCTTGCGGAAAAAGGGATCACTGAAGTCGCACCCAAAAACTCCGATGATCTCTATGCACTCCTCAAAGAGGTTAACGACCCAGGTGCGGGTAAGTACGCAACTCTCAACCCGTGGACCGCACTGACCAACGTCGCATTCGGAGTGCAATCCGGCTGGACTGTTGTCGATGGGAACATTGTCCACCGAATGGAAACGGACAACTACTACGACTGCCTCGAATTCGTGGCCAAACTCTACAAAGAGAACTTGGTGCATCCCGACGACTCGGCAGGTAGGCAAACATTCCTTGACGGAAACGTGTACTTCAACGGTGACGGTCTAGGTGGTTGGCGTGAAATGGTGGCCAGCCAGGTAGGAGTCAACGACAGTTTCGCCATGGATGCAGTAGTGCCCTTTGATTACAAGGGAGGAACACCTGTGTACTGGCGATCCGCACCAGCGTCCTTCTGGTCATTCATCAAAAAGGGAATCGGAGAGGAGAAGATCAAAGCGATCCTCACCTCAGCGGACTTCCTTGCCGCACCATACGGCACTAGAGAGTTTGATCTCGTGGCTAACGGTGTTGAGGGTGTGCACTACGACCTCGGCTCAGCACAGGAACCGATCAAAACCGCACTCGGTAACAGCGAGGTCGTACCTTCCTTCATGTTCCTCGCCTCGCCTCCGGGTGTGGCAGCAGATTTCCAGTTCCCGGGATATGTGGAGGCGTACTCGAAGTATTCCCAAGCCGCTGGTGCCTATGTCCAATCGTCCCCGTTCCTTGGGCTCAACATCGTTGTGCCTGAACAGTATCGAGACATCGAAGCCGGTATTTCTGACATGGAAACCGAAGTCCAGCGCGGCCGCGCATCTCTCGACGCCATGCGTAGTCGGGTCGAGGACTGGCGCAAAGCTGGCGGTGACGCCCTGCGCGACTTCTATAAGAAGATCCTGGACGAGATGTAATGACGCTCACGAACGAGGCCGACGCATCAGGCGCAGAATTAGACAGACAGTCCGTAACAACGCGGCCAGCCTCCAGCACTGAAACGCAACGGGACATGAAGAAAAGCGAACAGCCCTTCGACAGTGATGTTCTGCCACCGCGCAGAATGACGTGGTGGCAGCGGATTGTACGAGACCGAACATTCATTATCATGACGCTGCCAGCGGTCGTCTTGATAATCGTGTTCAACTACATTCCGATGGCAGGCAACATCGGTGCCTTCCAGAACTACAACCCCTACGCTGGAGTTACTGGCAGCCCGTGGGTTGGATTCGACAACTTCATCGATGTGTTTACGTCGGCTTCGTTCATGAACGCCCTAAAGAACACGCTGCTCATTACGTTGTTCTCACTGCTGTTCTACTTCCCGGTGCCAATATTTCTGGCAATCTTGATGAACTCTATTTTGAACACTAAAGTTCGCACGTTCATCCAATCGGTCGTTTACCTGCCGCACTTCTTCTCGTGGGTTCTGGTCATCACGATCTTCCAGCAGTTCGTGGGTGGGGCGAGTCCCATTTCGCAGTGGTTGATTCAAAACGGGAACTCTCCGCTGCAGATCATGACCAACCCGGATACCTTCATTGCTTTGGTTACCGCGCAAGCGATCTGGAAGGACGCAGGCTGGGGAATGATCATCTTCCTTGCCGCGCTCTCGACCGATGACCCATCGCTGTATGAAGCATCAGTGATGGATGGCGCCGGAAAACTACGTCGTCTGTGGCATATCACTCTTCCAGCCCTCCGACCGGTCATTGTGCTACTGCTGATTCTGCGACTGGGCGATACGCTCAATGTCGGGTTTGAGCAGATGTACCTGCAACGCGATGCTGTTGGTTCTGGTGCTTCGGACGTGCTTGACACTTTTGTTTATTTTGAAGGCATCCAGTACTCAAAGTGGGGATTCGCTTTGGCTGCGGGGCTCACCAAGGGCGTTGTTGCTCTGCTGCTGGTGCTTGGTGCGAACAAGCTGGCACACCGTATGGGTGAAGCAGGCGTTTACCAGAAGGCGGCCTAAGAATATGACTGCAACAACACCACCGACTACGCGGTTTACACCTGAGGAGATTAAGGATCTCCCACCAGGCCACAGGATTGAAGGACTGCCGCACAAGCGTCGCCACCGCAACCCTGACAAGCCGGTGTGGGAGGAGACTGCTACTGCGTGGGGCATGACGTTCAAGGCCCTTGCATTGGTTATCATTTTTTCACTGGTGGCCGTCCCAATGTGGGCGATTGTGGCTACCTCGTTATCTGATGCGCGCACGGTACAAGACGCCGGCGGCTTGGTGCTT
The DNA here is from genome assembly GCA_031979385.1 of Timonella sp. Taxonomy (GTDB): domain Bacteria; phylum Actinomycetota; class Actinomycetes; order Actinomycetales; family Cellulomonadaceae; genus Timonella. Next base: position 151,866 of record DALZEF010000002.1, read on the forward strand.
ATCCCGAAGAGTTTTACCTTAGCGTCCTACCAACAACTCCTATCTGGTGGCGTGGTAGCTAGGGCGGCATGGGTCTCAGTTATTGTCACGGTTGTCGGTACCGTGATTTCTACCGTTGTTTCGGCGCTGGCTGCTTACGGTTTGTCCAAGCCGGGCACCGCGTTACACCGGCCGATCTTGTTCCTATTCATCATCACGATGTTCTTTAGCGCAGGGTTGATTCCCACCTACCTGTGGATCTCCGCGCTGGGACTGCGTAACTCGCTGTGGGCATTGATCTTGCCGAGTTGTATCTCCGCTTTCAACCTGCTCATTATGCGTAACTTCTTCATGGGTATTGACACCGGCATCCTTGAGGCGGCACGTATCGATGGCGCGAACGAGTGGCGCATCCTCGGCTTCATCGTTATGCCAATGTCAAAGGCTGTCACTGCGGTTATTGCGCTGTTTTATGGTGTCGGGTTCTGGAACGCGTTCTTTAACGCCGTCTTGTACATCGATGATTCTGCGAAGTGGCCGTTGCAGATGGTGTTACGCCAGTACGTTTTGCAGGGGCAGTCCATTCCAGGCATGAACCTTACTGTCGCTCAAGGTGAACTGAACACCGTATCAATCAAGATGGCGATCATGGTGCTAGCAGTCATCCCCGTGCTCATTGTCTATCCGTTTGTGCAAAAGCACTTCACCAAGGGCGTCATCTTCGGGGCGATCAAGGGCTAGTTACTGCGCTTGTTTCAGGGGACCGATGTCAGGGTACGGTTTTCCAAGTTTTGCCTAAGAAGGTATCGGGCGAAACCTGGAAAACCGTACCCTGATGTCTTTAATGGGCCACGTTGGTGCAGCGTTAGCGCTTGGAGACCGGTCCGGTTGATTCGCGCTGGGTCAGGACCGGGGCGAGGAGCCTGGTTTCGGCGGGAAGGTCGTTGTCGAGCCGGTTCATGGCCATGTCCACGGCAGCACGTCCGATGGCTTCGCCTGGAATGTCGATTGAGGTGAGCGGCAGTGGTTGGTTTGCCGCGACATCCGGTGGACAGATTGCGAGTACGGAGATGTCACCGGGGATGGACTTACCGAGTTCCCGCAGACGCGCAATAGCGTGGGGGAGAGCAGACTCGTTGTGCACGATGAGGGCGGTCAACCCGGGCTGCTGCGCAAGGATCGAATCGACTGCCTCGGCGGCGCCAACCTCGGAGGCCTCGCACGGTATGGCCGCGAGCTCGACGCTCTGGTAGTTCGCTTCGGTTCTAGCGCCCTGTAGGAGACGTTCGAGGAATGAGGTGTGGCGTTCCCAGGCCGCAGACCCGGAACCGAGTAGTCCGATCTTGGTGTGGCCGAGTTCTGCGAGGTGCCGCACCGCGCTTGAGCCGACGCTTGTAAAATCGAGGTCCACGCACGATAGGCCAGCGGTATCGCGCGGTAACCCAATGAGCACGGCAGGCTGCTTGGCATTGCGCAGAACGGGGATGCGTGGATCGTTCTCCTCAACGTCCATCGTGATGACGGCATCCACCATCGAACCGTTCAGCACCCGGTCGAGTCCTGTGGCATCATCCTGCGTGACCAAGAGAACGTCGTAGTTATGGTGCTGTGCAGCCTGTGCAATCCCAGACACGAACAGCATGATGACGTTGACGTTGACTGCGGCGCGTAGCGGAGCCACGAGAGCCAGAACGTTCGTGCGATTCGAGGCGAGTGCGCGGGCTCCGGCATGTGGTCGGTATCCCAAATCCCTGATGGCTTTCTCGACGCGGGAGCGGGTCGGCGCGGAGATAGGGCGCTTCCCGCTGAGCACGTAGGAGACCGTTGAGGTTGACACGCCTGCCGCTTTCGCGACGTCGTCGATCGTGGCCATTTCGTTTTTCCTCGTCTGTGTTGGGTGTGCCTGCACCGTAGCGCTTCTTAGGTAGTGTGGAAGGTGCTGCTGCGTAGACACTCAAGGTTTAGGATACCGGTGGATGGCGCGTAAATTCGCCATTTATGCACGTGATATCAACGTTTTGTCGGGGTTCGAGGCACACAGCCAACTGCCCGGCTGGGCTTGTGATGCGAATGGTTCGACTCGCTCCACTCTGGCTGGTGTCCCGTAGGCGAAGCTGGAATGTGTCGGGTCCCTCCCAGGAGAGTTGTGCGGTGAGTGCGCCACGCAACCGCACACCCTCGATCCGACCGGTACTCCACTCAGGAGGGAGCGCGTTGAGAACGTACACCTGATCGTTGAGTGCGAAGCAGAGGGCCTCTATGACTGAGGCAACGAACCCGAAGTTCCCATCGATTTGGAACGGAGGATGTGCTGAGAACAGGTTGGGATAGATGCCCCCGCGATATTCGGAAACGCAGTCACCTGACTCAGTCGCTACCGGGCGAAGCGAGAGTTGGAGAGCGTCCGCAACACGGTCACCGCGCCCCAGACGCGCCCACAGCGCGGACCGCCAGGCGAGGGACCAGCCGGTCGAATCGTCACCCCGAAGTTCGAGTGATCGGGCAGCACCCGCAAGCAGATCGGGACGTGGTTGCCACGACCCGAGTGGATACACCCCCACCAGATGAGAGAGGTGGCGATGATCGGGTTCGACTTCCTGTGCATCGAACGCCCATTCCCGTATCGCGCCGTTGTCACCGCACGTTGGGTTCGGTAAACCGGCGGCCCGCTCGCGCAGTTCCCGCAACCACTGCGGGCGTCGAGACTGCGGCCCAAACAGGTCGCGATGCGCTCGGCTCGCGTAGTGGGCAAGATCGCGCAGCAGTGCAACATCCATCGTCACCGACTGTGTCACCGCCACCGGCTCACCGGCGAGCAAGTACCTGTTCTCTGGCGAGACCGACGGGGCGGTGCGGTACATTGCCGACGATCCTGCCGTGCCGTTGTTGGGACCACCACTGCCAGCGGTGTCAGCATCAGCGACACACGTATCAGCTGCACAGTCTTGAACAGCAACACTGCCAGAAGCATCAGCGCCGCCACCAGTAACCGCAGGAACGATCCAGCCAGCAGCAAATCGACCGGTAGCCTCAAGGAGCGGCCACGCGCGGTCCAAAAACGCGAGATCCTGGCTGTACTCGTAGTGATCCCATACGTGCCTCATCAACCACACGCCGCCCATAGGCCAGTATGCCCAGCAGGCATCGCCCTCACCCGCGCCGACGGGCAGCGCGTGCCCCCACGCGTCCGCGTTGTGGTGCAGCACGAACCCATCAAGGCCGTACAGTTCTTGTGCGACGACACGGCCAGGACCGCGAGACACCCGCTCAAGCCACTCGATGAGCGGTCTGTGCGCCTCCGGTAACCCGATTGCCTCGACCGGCCAGTAGTTCATCGGGGTATTGATGTTGAGCGTGTAGTTCGAACTCCACGGCGGTGGAATCTCATGGCACCACAGCCCCTGCAGATTGACCGGGTTGACCCCCGGCGCGTAGGCGCTCACGTGCAGGTAGCGCCCAAAGTTGAACTGTCGGACCACTCGCTGATCAGGTAGTTCGAGGCAGCAGCGCTCATACAACCCGCGATGTGCTGAGCTATGGGCGTTAACGTGCTCGTGCAGGTTGGCGGCGATCAGGTGCGCAAGCCGCTCGGCTCGTTCGCGCTCGCGGGCAAGCGCCCGGCTACGATCTGCCGCGAGTAGCGGCAGGCGGGTGATGGGTTCAAGCGGTAGGTCTGTTGTGGCGGGCTCGGGTGCTGGGCAGGCCAGCACAAGCACGGTGCTCGTGTGCCCAGGTAGTGCGATGGTCGTCTCCGTCACGTTGTCTGTCACTGGTTCGATTGACGACGATTCGGCAGGTTCTCCCGCTGTCTTGGGTGCGGGATGATGGTCGGTCAGGTGCGGGTGGAGTGCTGCTCCGAGGGCAAGGAGTCCAACGCGAGGGCGCTTGGCCTCGTAGCGCACGTGCTGTGGCGAATCCTCATGGGTGGGGATGACATCGCTGGGTAGTTCCACGATGTGCCCGCCGTCTGGATGGGTGATGTGATGCAGTAAAGAGGCGACGTTGACGTGCACGGTGGCAGCGTGCGGGGAATGATTCGAGACCACGTGGACCAGATAGTCCGGGGTGGGGGCGGTGTGTGGAGACGCGGGTTTTGTGGGTGTAGTGTCCGCAGCCTCTGCGTGCTGGGACTCGGCCTCTGCCGTGCTGTCCACACGGGGCACGTACGTGGTGTGGGCGAAGTGGCTGTTCCCGAGTGCATAGGTGGTCAGGGTGTGCGCGTTCAGGAAGTCTAGCGTGCGGTGGATCGCGGTGTGGGGTTGCGCTTCTACCGCGTGTTCTTCTGGCTCTGCGCCCACTGCGTGCTCTGTATGGTCTAGACCTACTGTTTGTTCTGTGTGGACCCGGATGTCCACGTCGAAGTAGGGGAGGAATGCCTGGGAGTGCGTGCTTTGGGTGGTGCTGAGCAGTTCTTCGGCGCCCGGGACGTCTCCGGTGTCGATCAGGGTGCGAACCCGGTCGAAGAAATCTGGCTGGTTCAGAGCAGGAACCTGTTGACACGGTGAGGCCTCGTCTCCAGACCAGGCATCGTGCCGGTTGAGCGTGAGGAGTTCGCCGCCCACCCTCCCGTGGCTCATGACACCGAGAACACCGTTGCCAAGGGGAAGCGCTTCGACCCATTGCCCCGTCGATGTTTCGAGAGTGTGCGAATCCGTGTCGGGCAGGAGTCTGTCGGAGTGCCATGAGGGCGCCGTGTGACGAATTATCGCCGTTAGATTGCATGAAATCACGCCTTGTCTAGAGCGTGGGGAACTTCTGGGGAGTGTCATGAGCCGTGCCCGTCAGTCACGTCGATCAGATGGACTTCGATGTCCGATTCGACTGTAGATTGTTGAACCGCTTCGATGATATCGTGTGAGAGGCGTCGACGACAAAGGAGCAATGGTGCACCGCACGCGAACCAGCCACACACGCCGGTCACTTCCGGTCCTCGCTTTCGGCTGCGACTACAACCCAGAACAGTGGCCTCGCCACGTGTGGGAACAGGATGTTCAACTCATGCAGCAGGCGGGAATCAATCTCGTCACGATCGGTGTATTCTCCTGGGCCATGATCGAGCCGCGCGAAGGTGAACGTGACTTCACCTGGCTGGACGAGATCATTGACCTGCTATGGCAGGCGGGGATCTCGGTGGATCTGGCCACCCCGATCGCCTCTCCTCCGCCGTGGGTTGGCAGCACCTATCCGCAGACCCTCGCGGTGTGGCCCAACGGGCAGCGCTCAACGTGGGGTTCGCGCAATCACTTCTCCGTCGCCTCGGAAAAGTATCGGGAGCTGTGCGCCTCCATCACTACCGACCTGGTCCATCGCTATGCTTACCACCCTGCCGTAGCCATGTGGCACGTCGGAAACGAGTTTGGGCAACTGTGCTACGGCCCAGAGTCCGCCCAGCGATTCCGGGAATGGCTGACCAAACGCTATGGCGGTCTGGATGCCCTGAACGAGGCCTGGGGAACGGCCTTTTGGAGCCAGCGCTACGGGGACTTCAGTGAGGTCATGCCGCCGCGTGACACCACCTACCTCATCAACCCTGCGCAAGACTTGGACTTCAAACGGTTCAGTTCGCAGGCCATGCTTGAGTTGTATCTTGAACAGGTCGACATCATTCGGGCCGCTGATCCCGACGCCATCGTGACCACCAACTTCATGGGCTTCTTTCCACTCGTGGACTATCACTCGTGGGCGCCGCACGTGGACATCGTCGCAGATGACATCTATCCCGATCCCGAGGCACACGATGCGCCGCAGGTAACAGCCCTTACGCACGAACTCATGCGGTCGCTCGGCGGTGGACGGCCCTGGATGATCATGGAACAGGCCATCACCTCGGTGAACTGGCGTGCCCACAATGTCCCGAAGCCGCCTGCCCGTACTCGGTTGGAGAGCTTGTCTGCGGTGGCGAGAGGTGCGCGTGGTATCTGCTTCTTCCAGTGGCGAGCGTCCACTGCAGGTTCCGAACGGTTCCACTCTGCGCTGCTGCCGCACGCTGGGCCAGAATCGCAGGTACATCACGCGGTACGCACACTTGGGGCAGAACTGGGCGATCTGGCTCAGCGATATCGGGCAACTCCTTTGGGCGTACGCTCCGCTTTCTCAGGAGCGGGGCCTGCACCCGAGAATTCTGCTCCTGCGAACCCTGCACCCGGGGATGTGAACGTTGCGTCTGCGAACTCTCAGGTGGAGCCAGACCATGAGCCGCATGGCAGTTCCATTGCCGCACAGCGTGTGGCACTCATTTTCGACTGGCCATCCTGGTGGGCCACCGGACAGCAGGCACTTCCGACCTCAGAACTGGACGCCCTCAAACAGCTCAAAGCCTGGCATCGCGCGCTGTGGCTACGCGGCATCCGATCCGATGTGATAGCCCCCCAGGCAGACTTGGGCGGCTACGACCTCGTACTCGTACCGAGCCTGCATCTGCTCGATGAAGTTGCTGCCGGGCGCATGCTCGATTACGCCGAAGCAGGTGGAACGCTTGTGTGCGGCCCGTTCACAGCGGTCGCCGACCTCACCAACCGGGTTTACCACGCACCGTTCCCCGCGCCCCTGCGTGCTGGCGTTGGGGTGGCCGGCCAAGAGTGGATTCCCCTGCCACAGCACGATGCACCGCTGCGACTGATCACGGACGGCTTCGCCGACCACCCGCTGCCGGGAGATGACTACGCGGCGCAGGTATTCGTCGAAAAGCTCGATCTTGACCCGGACACAACAGCGCTGTTGCGCTACGCGAAACTTGACCCCGACCCGTATGGGCTGACCGGGCGCGCCGCCGTCACGAGGCGAGAACATGGACGCGGCTCAGTGCGGTATGTCGCAGCGCTGCTGAACGAGGTCGCACTCGGGGACGTGCTCGAACATGCCCTGCGTGAGAGCGGCATCGAACCGCTTGCTCCGAACGAGCGCAATCCGCATCTCGACATCGTGCCCGATCATCTCGGCGTCTACCTGCTTAACTACGGACACAGCCCAGTGCAGATCACCAGAGCGGCACTCGAGGAGTACCTTGGCGCGCCCCTCGCACTGCCAACCGACCACACCATCGTGACCGTGCCGCCGCTCGACGCCCAGATCATCGACTACGCCGACCCGCACACCCCAACACTTCCATGACCCGCACCGACAGGATCTAAGGACCACCTATGAAATTCTCCAACGGCTACTGGCTTGTCAAAGACGGCTACGACATCCTTCGCCCACGCGACATCGATGATGTTGTCGCAACCAGCGACACCCTGTGCGTGTATGCGCCGACAGCGCGAATCACCAAGCGTGGCGACACCCTCAACTGCCCACTCATCACCACGACCTTCACGGCACCTCGCCCCAATATCATCGGGGTGCGGATTGAACACCATCAGGGTGTGCGTCCGCGCGAACCACACTTCGAACTCAACCGCTGCGATGTGGACGTTGTGGTCGAGGTGCCAGAACGGGGGAGTGGAGCGCCCGCAACGTTTACATCCGGAGGGCTCACCGCGCGCATCGCAACCGATGGGGCTTGGAATGTCGAGTTCCTCGGGGACGGAGAGCACCTGACGTCTTCCATGGAGCGCTCGGTTGGCGTGGCGCTTGGACCCGAGGGAAGCCGCTACGTCTACGAACAACTCACCATGGGGCCAGCCGAGAACATTTTCGGCCTCGGGGAACGGTTTGGCACGTTTGTGAAGAACGGCCAGGTGGTTGACATCTGGAACGAGGACGGCGGAACCCAGTCCGAACAGGCCTACAAAAACGTTCCGTTCTACATCTCCGACGCGGGCTACGGGGTGTTCGTGGACCACCCGGACAAAGTCTCCTTCGAGGTTGGCTCCGAGGTCGTGTCCCGCACCCAAATGTCCGTTGCTGGGAACCACCTACAGTATTACGTGATCTACGGTAAAGACCCCAAGGAGATCCTCGCCCACTACACCGCGCTCACCGGACGTCCGGCTCGTCTCCCGGCGTGGTCGTACGGTACCTGGCTGTCCACCTCGTTCACCACCGAATACGACGAACAAACTGTCACCCACTTCATCGACGGAATGTTTGAGCGCGATTTACCGCTCTCGGTGTTCCACTTCGACTGCTTCTGGATGCGGGGCTTCCACTGGAGCGATTTTGTATGGCACCCGCAAACCTTCCCAGACCCGCAGGGCATGATCGATCGAATCAAGGCCAAAGGTTTAAAGATCTGCGTATGGATCAACCCGTACATCGCCCAGCGCTCACACCTGTTTGCCGAGGGCATGGAACACGGATACCTCGTCACCGACCCGCGCGGCGACGTGTGGCAGTGGGACCTGTGGCAGGCAGGCATGGCGCTCGTCGACTTCACCAACCCGGATGCGACAGCCTGGTATCTCTCCAAACTCCAGGCGTTGTTGGACATGGGCGTGGACTCGTTCAAGACCGACTTCGGAGAGCGGATCCCCACCGAGGTGGTGTGGCATGATGGCTCCGATCCGCAACGCATGCACAACTACTACACCCACCTGTTCAACGGAGCGGTGTTTGAGTTGCTTGAACGTGCCCGCGGCAAGGGCGAGGCCGTGCTGTTCGCCCGATCCGCCACCGCCGGTGGTCAACAGTATCCCGTGCACTGGGGCGGCGACTGCGAATCCACGTTCGTGGCCATGGCTGAATCCCTACGCGGTGGACTGTCGCTAGCCCTGTCCGGTTACGGGTTCTGGAGCCACGACATCGGCGGATTCGAGGGTACACCCGACCCTGCAGTCTTCAAACGGTGGACAGCGTTCGGGTTCCTGTCCTCGCACTCCCGATTCCACGGCTCGGACTCTTACCGGGTTCCGTGGGTGTTCGATGACGAGGCTGTGGAAGTCACCCGAAAATTCGCGAACCTCAAGATGACACTCATGCCGTACCTTGGGCGGCTCGCCGAGGAAGCAGCAACCCACGGCACCCCGGTCATGCGCCCCATGCTGCTCGAATTCCCCGAAGACCGATCCGCGCGCTCAGTTGGCACCCAGTACCTGCTCGGTGACAGCCTGCTCGTCGCGCCAGTGTTCGACCCCAAGATGGCCGAGTTCTACGTTCCCGAGGGAACCTGGACCTCGATCCTGAACGGTCGAACCTATGAGGGTCCGCGCTGGTACCGTGAAGACTTCGGATTCGACGAACTGCCACTCCTCGCTCGACCGGGTACGGTCATCCCGTTCGGCGCCCAAACCGGTTCCCCAGACTATGACTGGGACGAGGACGTCACGCTGCGCGCCTACGAACTGGCCGATGGAGCAGAGGCCACTGTGACGATTCCTTGCCACGATGACACCGAGCAGATTGCCGCAAGGTACGTCATCACACGTCAGGGAGACACGGTCACGGCGACACGGACCCAAGGTTCCCGATCGTTTGCGCTCGCAGTTGGTGCCGTGAGCGCGTCCTGCAACGGCACAGATACCGCCACTGTCACGTTCGTGTGAGTCTCCTCAGTACGTCGCGGCTGAACCGACATGGTGATTCTCCGGGTTCAAGGCCCAAGAAAAATCACCCTAATCCAGGAAAATCACCATATCGGTTTCTCATTGGCTTTCCGCCGGTTTACTTACTTGCCGATTGAAGCCTCACGTTCGGCGATCGCGCTTGTCAACGATGGCGCGAGCGGAACGAGCGGAACCAGCAGCGCTCCGAGCGCGTGGTAGATGTCCGGCTTGCCTGGCCAGACCTCGGCGGCGGGCTGGTTGGCCGTATCGAGTTCGTGGTGCCAAGAGCCGAGTTCGCTGTCCATGAAGTACTGCTGCACGTGTTCGAGCCAGCGCTCGTAGTCCTCGGCGTAGATGGTGTCACCCGTCGCCGTGAACAGTGCGGTGGCGGAGGCGAGCGCTTCGGCGGCAACCCAGTGCATGCGGGTTTCGACCACGGGTTCCCCGGACCAGTCGGTCGTGTACACGAACCCGGACACCCGGTGCGAGGACAATCGCCAGCCGTCGGTCACGGCGCGGGCGTAAAGCGCACGCGCGGAATCAACAAGCCACGGGTGAGTTCCGGTGCCGAACGTTGCATCGAGGTGCAGCAGGAGTCGGGCCCATTCGATTCCATGCCCAACGGTTGCGCCGTATGGCTTGAACTGATCGTCTTTGCGGTCGGCGTTGAACTCGAGCAAAGGAGTCCAGTCGGAGTCGAAGTGTTCTGGAATGCGCCATGAATGCTGGGCCGCCCACTCAAGAGCGACGATTCGTGCGATTCCAAGGGCACGCTCATGGTATTTGGCGTCACCGGTGACATCACCCGCTGCCAGAAGTGCCTCGACCGCGTGCATGTTCGCATTCACCCCGCGATAGTCGGACAGATCGGACCAGTCCGCATTCCACTCATCGACGTGTAGGCCGCTCTCAGCATCGAAGAATCGGGTCTCCAACACGTCCAACGCCAGTTCAAGTAGCCTGTCCGCCCCCTCAATGCCTGCGCGTACACCCGAGGTCCCAGCCAACACCACAAAGGCGTGCGCGTAGGCGGCCTTGGTGTTGTCGAAGCCCTCTGGCGAGTCGGGGACTGCTGGGATGGAGGCGTACCACCCGCCGTGGGTGTCGTCGTGAAGCGGCCCAAGAAGCGCGGCGATCGCATCCGTTGCGATCTCGCGCGCGCCGGGTACGCCCAGCAACGTGCCGATTGAATAGGAGTGCGCCATACGGCAGGTGATCCATGTGTGGATGCCGCGGGACAGGTCGAGGCCACCGTCGTTGGTGACCCATCCCGCACCCCGGCCGGGGACGATGCAGCCTTGCGCGAAGTGGAGCAGGTCCACTGCCTGCGAGCGCAGCCATTCGCCGTGCTCGGGGGAGGTGATCAGTGGTTGCTGTGATGCTGGTGCGTTCATGTTCAGGTCCTTGTCGGGTTCGGCGTCCGAGTTGTTGGTTGAGCGAGTTCTCGATTGAGCCAGGCAACCTGGGTGAGTTTGTGGCCGAACTCGCCGCCTTCGTGTCCGTTGTAGGGGTAGACCTCGATGGCGCGGTTGTCGTTGCCGTAGTGGTTGTAGGCGCTGTACACGGTTGAGGGTGGGCAGATGCCGTCCATGAGCGCGACGGAGAACAGTGCGGGTGCGGTGGCGCGGCGCGCGAAGTTCACGCCGTCGAAGTACGACAGCGTGTTGAACACTTGGTCTACGTGCGTGCGGTGTACGGCCAGGTAGCGGGTGATCTCGTGGTAGGGGTCGTTGTCGATGAGAGAGGTGGCTCGCTCGAAGTTGCATAGGAAGGGGACATCGGGCATGACTGCATACAGATCGTCGACGAGTCCGGCAACAGCCAGCGTTATGCCGCCTCCCTGCGAGGCTCCGGTGACGGATACGCGGGCGGCATCGACCTGTGGGAAGGTGCGGATCGCCTCGACGGCGCGTACGCCGTCGGTGTAGACGCGCCGGTAGTAGTAGTCGTCCGCGTTGCCGATGCCCTTGGTCATGAATCCGGGACCGGAGGCTCCGGTGCCCGCTGGGTCGGCGGTGTGTCCGCCCGAACCCCACCCAGAACCTTGGCCGCGCGTGTCCATGAACAGGTGGGCGTACCCGGAGTTTGCCCACAGTAGGTGTTCCTGGGCGTAGCCGCGTCCGCCGCCGTAGCCCTGATACTGCACGAGGGCGGGCAGGCTTCCGGGCTCTGCTCCTGCGGGAAGGTTGAGCCAGGCTTTGATGCGGTGTCCACCGAATCCGGAGAACTCGACGTCGTAGGAGTCGATGAGGTTCAGTGAGGTATTGAGTTTGGTGGCGGTGACGTTCAGGTCGAAAGCGCGGGTCTCGGCTAGGGTTCGGGCCCAGAACTCGTCGAAGTCCTCTGGCTCACGCACGTGTGGCCGGTAGGTCTCGAGTTCGGGTAGGGGCAGATCAAAGAACGCCATCGTCTTCCAATCTTCTGTGTTCGGGTGTGTTCCGTTGTGGTGTCGAGGCACTGGTGCCGTGTTAGGGGGCGGGGTGCTCGCTCATGTCCTCGGTTTTGCGTACCGTGCTCGCAAGGGTGGAGGAGCGTTCGGGCACAAACTCGGATTGCAGCACCAATGCGGCACCTCCGATGGCTGCTGCTGTGTCGGCTGACTGGGAGACACGCACCTCGACGGGGTGGTTGTCTCGGGCGAAGAAGGAACTGTCGAGCGCCTCGCGGATTGCGGGCAGGTATATGTGGCTTGCGGCTCCGAAGCTGGTTCCGCTGAGCATGAGCAGGCGTACGTCGAGGGTGTTGACCAAGATGTGTGCGGCGTGCGCGATGTAGGGGATCGACTCTTCGAGTAGTTCGGTTGCTGCCGCATCCCCGGAGCGTGAGGATTGGGCAAGAGTCGCGAATTGCTTGGCGATTGAGGTGTGGTTCACAGCTTCGGTGTCGAGGGCTGAATCCGGGCCCGTTGCGATACGTGGAAGCAGACCGCGCTCGCGCGCTCGTGTTACGAGGGCCGCCGGGCCGCCGTAGGACTCGATGCAACCGCGAGCACCACACCAGCACTTGGGTCCTGTGACGTTTGCGGAGATGTGTCCGATTTCCCCTGTGTTTCCGGAGGCGCCTCGGTGCGGTGAACCGGAAAGCAGGATTCCAGCTCCGATTCCGGTGCTCATGTAGAGGGCGGCGAACGAGTCTTCACGTTCGGTTCCACCGGTCCAGTACTCTCCGATTGCCGCCGCTGTTGCGTCGTTTTCGAGGAGGACTGGAAAGCCGGAGAGCCGTGAGAGTTCATTGTCTAGAGGGTAATCTTCCCAACTGCGCATGAACGGTGGCGTCAGGTGCATGCCCGTCTGTGAGGTCAGTGGGCCGGGGGAGACCAACCCGATGCCGAGCACGCGTTCGCGGTCTACCTGTGCTTGGGTGATGAGTTCTGTGACTTCGTGACTCATGCGTTCCACGACGGCGCGCGGGGTGACCTGGCCGGCCCCTGGGCGAGTCATGCCTGAGACGGGTGCCCCGGCAAGGTCGGTCAGGACGTAGGTGATTGCGCCGTGGTCAAGATGCACTCCGAGCGCGTAGTAGGCGTCTGCGTTGAGCTGCAACAACACCCGGGGTTTTCCACCGGTGGACTCGGCCCGCCCGACCTCGAGCACGAGTCCGTCGTCGATGAGTCGGCGAACCGCAGTTGACACGGTTGCGCCTGTCAGACCCGTGACATTGGAGATTCCAATGCGTGAGATTGTTCCCGCGGCGCGGATCGCGTCAAGGATGACCGATGTGCTACCGGTGGGCGGATGAGGTGGGTGTGAATCACTCACGAGACTCTCTTTTTCTGAAGGTTGACATGGGATAAGTCTATCGCCGTGAGGTGATTAAAACAGGTGGTTTGGGCTCGAGTTGCCGCACCATTGTCAACCTTAGTTAAGTTGCTTAAGATAGTCCATGGCTTCGTGAAGATCATGGTCCCCCGCCAGCGCGTTGTGCGCGCCACGCAAACCCGTACGCTTGTCACCGTCTTAGAGGACGGGACTGGCCGCGTCGAGGCCCCGTTCTGGCAAGAGTTCGAGGCGCGAGACAACCCGCCCCTACTGCGACGGCAGCCCCTACTCGCCAGGGTTCACAGCAGAACTCGAAGGCGGCACCGTGCTGGCAACCGAACGACCAACTCGTGACCCTGCTTGCGGGGGAGAGCGTTGAGTTCACTCTGCATCCGTACGCAGCGGGTGCCTCCGGGACACTCGGTTCCGTTGAAAATCCCGGGGTGGACGAGGTGCTTGCACTGGTTGAGTCCGCGCTGGCTGATCCTGAGTGCGAACACGTGGTGGTTCGAGCAATCAATACGATTCGGGCCTGAACTAAAGCGTGGGGTAGCGTGCCTAGAATGGCGCACTACTCCACGTTTTTCGTGTCCATGGCGCTCTCACATAAGAGGTATCCGATAGCAAGGTGGTGTGTTCGGATTGCGCGGTGCCCACTAGATCTTGTGTCTTGAGGCGGTATGAGCGACACGCCGTATGGCGTATTTCACCCGCTCCGATCCATTACGAAATTTCGAAGGTTATCCACCGATTGTGGACAACCTTCCGGCATCCGATGTGGAGGGGCGTGGGGCACTATGCGGACGTTAAAAGTTGCGGAGGCCGTGAGCGTTTTGGGTCGGATCGTGGACTCGTGGCTGTCTCGCCTAGCGGGCAGTGCGTCTGGGAACCGGATGTTCTCAAGGGTTTCACGTTCGAATGTCAGAGGATGCTGGAAGGATGAAAATCTACCCGCACGGCGTTAACCCTCAGGAGGTAAAGATGGGATGAGTCCTTCTATCGATCCACGGAGACTTAACCACGGGGAGTTCTCCACAGTTCATCCACAGTGTCAAATTTTCCTGTTGTGGTGTTCGCGGCATCCAGACACTAGGTATAGGGGCTTTTGATTGGCTCCCAACTAGGTATAGTGGTTTCACGTCACCGAGCAGGTTGACAGCTAAAGACTTACATTGACGTAACTACACCTTTGGTAGTTGCGTCTGCAAGCCGCAAAGCCTGTATCCAAACCCCACATTTTGAGGAGCACAGATGAGTGTCACCGTCTACAGCAAGCCACAGTGTGTCCAGTGCGATGCAACGTACCGCGCGCTCGACAAGAAGGGTATCGAGTACACCGTTGTGGACCTCATGCAGGATCCAGAAGCAATGGAACTCGTCCGCTCCCTCGGACACATGCAGGCACCTGTAGTGGTCACCGAAGACGAGCACTGGTCGGGCTTCCGTCCAGACGCAATCGCACGTCTTGCAACCAAGGTCGCAGCAGCCGTCTAATCCCAAACACCCGCCGGCCCCTATGCTCAACGCTGGGGGCCAGCGTGAGGCATCGCCCATGGTGACAGGCCATGGCAGCGCGATGACCGCTGGGACAAAGGCGTGCCACGGACATCGCATCCACGGATGCCGCGCCACAGGCCCGATTCCTGGGCCGCTACAACCCACCACCTAAGCGAACCGAACCTCACCAGTTGATGAGGCCAACGGTCGCACCGCACCCGCATTAAGAGGATGAGTCATTTGACTACGTCAGTCGAGATCAGCAACACCACCGAGCTGGACTACCACGCTCTCAACGCGATGCTGAACCTGTATGGACCGGACGGAAAAATCCAGTTCGACAAGGACAAGGAAGCGGCACGCGCCTACTTCCTGCAGCACGTCAACCAGAACACCGTGTTCTTCCACTCCCTCGATGAGAAGCTCGACTACCTCATCGAGAACAAGTACTACGACCCAGCGGTGCTGGAGAAATACGACCGTGCGTTCATCAAGTCGCTGTTTGACTTCGCATACTCCAAGAAGTTCCGCTTTGAGACCTTCCTTGGCGCATTCAAGTACTACACCTCATACACCCTGAAGACCTTCGATGGTAAGCGCTACCTCGAACGGTTCGAAGACCGCGTCTCCATGGTCGCTCTCACCCTGGCCGATGGGGACGAGCAGTTCGCGCTCAACATCGTTGAGGAAATCATCGAGGGTCGCTTCCAGCCAGCAACGCCAACCTTCCTGAACTCCGGTAAGGCACAGCGCGGTGAGCCCGTGTCCTGCTTCCTGCTGCGCCTCGAAGACAACATGGAGTCGATCGCCCGCGGTATCAACTCCGCACTGCAACTCTCCAAGCGCGGCGGCGGCGTGGCGCTCCTGCTGTCCAACCTGCGTGAACTCGGTGCGCCCATCAAGCACATCGAAAACCAGTCCTCCGGTGTCATCCCTGTGATGAAGCTCCTCGAAGACTCGTTCTCCTACGCGAACCAACTTGGTGCACGTCAGGGTGCCGGAGCCGTGTACCTGCACGCGCACCACCCAGACATCATGCGTTTCCTTGACACCAAGCGTGAGAACGCAGACGAGAAGATCCGCATCAAGACCCTCTCTCTCGGTGTGGTCATCCCGGACATCACGTTCGAGTTGGCCAAGAAGAACGAGGACATGTACCTGTTCTCGCCATACGATGTTGAACGCATCTACGGCAAGCCGTTCGCAGACATCTCCGTCTCGGAGAAGTATGACGAAATGGTAGACGACGCTCGCATCAAGAAGACCAAGATCAATGCACGCGAGTTCTTCCAGACCCTCGCTGAATTGCAGTTCGAATCCGGCTACCCGTACATCATGTACGAGGACACCGTCAACCGTGCCAACCCAATTGAAGGTCGGATCACGCACTCGAACCTATGCTCGGAGATCCTTCAGGTATCGACCCCATCGACCTACAACGCAGACCTGTCCTACGACCACATCGGCCGTGACATCTCGTGCAACCTTGGCTCGCTCAACATCGCGAAGGCCATGGACTCAACCGACTTCGGCCAGACCGTTGAGGTTGCCATCCGTGCATTGACCGCAGTTGCCGACCAGACGGCAATCGACTCGGTACCATCGATCCGCCGCGCAAACGACCTCGGTCACGCGATCGGCCTTGGTCAGATGAACCTGCACGGCTACTTGGCCCGTGAGCGCGTGCACTACGGTTCCGAAGAAGGCGTCGACTTCACCTCGATCTACTTCTACACCGTCGCCTACCACGCTATTCGTGCCTCGAACCGTCTTGCGATCGAGCGCGGCACCAAGTTCTTCAACTTCGAGACATCCAAGTACGCAACTGGTGAATACTTTGACAAGTACACCGAGAAGACCTGGGAGCCAAAGACCGCTCGCGTACGCGAGCTGTTTGAGAAGGCTGGCGTTTCCATCCCAACCCAGGATGACTGGCGTGAACTCAAGGCCTCGGTCATGGAACACGGTATCTACAACCAGAACCTCCAGGCTGTTCCACCAACCGGTTCGATCTCCTACATCAACAACTCGACCTCCTCGATCCACCCAGTGGCCTCGAAGATCGAGATCCGTAAGGAAGGTAAGCTCGGGCGCGTTTACTACCCGGCACCATTCCTCACCAACGACAACCTCGAATACTACGAGGACGCATACGAGATCGGCTACGAGAAGATCATCGACACGTATGCCGCTGCAACCGAACACATCGACCAGGGCCTGTCGCTCACGCTGTTCTTCAAGGACACCGCGACCACCCGCGATGTAAACCGCGCGCAGATCTACGCATGGCGTAAGGGCATCAAGACCCTGTACTACATTCGAGTGCGCCAGATGGCTCTCGAGGGTACTGAGGTCGAGGGCTGCGTTTCCTGCATGCTCTAGGGCACCTTGTCGTAGCGTCCCACCTAGAAAACTCTTAGGAAAGTTGGAGTAATGTCCACCGGAAAGATCAAACTGATCGACCGTGTCTCGGCGATCAACTGGAACCGTATCGAGGATGAAAAGGACCTTGAAGTCTGGGACCGGCTAGTTGGTAACTTCTGGCTACCGGAAAAGGTACCCGTATCTAACGACATCCAGTCGTGGAACACCCTGACCCCGCAGGAACAGCAACTCACCACCCGCGTATTCACCGGTCTGACCCTGCTCGACACGATCCAGGGAACCGTTGGGGCTGTTTCGCTCATCCCAGACGCTCTGACTCCACACGAGGAGGCCGTCTACACCAACATCGCGTTCATGGAGTCCGTGCACGCGAAATCCTACTCCTCGATTTTCTCCACCCTCATCTCCACCCAGGAGATCGACGATGCCTTCCGCTGGTCCGAGGAGAACCCTTACCTGCAGAAAAAGGCAGAGATCATTCTCGAGTACTACCGCGGAGACGACCCCCTCAAGCGCAAGGTAGCCTCCACGCTGCTTGAGTCGTTCCTGTTCTACTCCGGTTTCTACCTGCCCATGTACTGGTCGAGCCACGCCAAGCTCACCAATACCGCAGACCTGATCCGCCTGATCATCCGTGACGAGGCCGTGCACGGCTACTACATCGGGTACAAGTTCCAAAAGGGCCTCGAGAAGGAAACCCAGGAGCGCCGCGATGAGATCAAGGCGTACGCGTTCGACCTGCTGTTCGAGTTGTACGACAACGAGGTTGCCTACACCGAATCCCTCTACGATGGCGTTGGTCTGACCGAGGACGTCAAGAAGTTCCTGCGCTACAACGCGAACAAGGCGCTGCTCAACCTCGGCTACGAAGGTTTGTTCCCGAAGGACGAGACCGACGTTAACCCGGCGATCCTTTCTGCGCTGTCACCAAACGCGGACGAGAACCACGACTTCTTCTCTGGCTCCGGCTCCTCGTACGTGATCGGTAAGGCTGTTGTCACGGAGGACGAGGACTGGGACTTCTAGGCCGCGTCACGCAACACCAACGCTCAACAAAAGCCCCAACGTCCGCATTCCCGCAGGCGTTGGGGCTTTTCACTTACGGGTACACACCCTCCCCGAAGTTCCCGCCCGATGCGTGTGTCTCTGTTCAGAGCACTCACCGTGGCTCCGCCCGAGGTGGGCAGGCATGCCAAGCCCGGGAATCGTCGGAAATGGTGGCGTACGGGTCTCACGCAAACATCCAGACTGCGCTACGTATCAGCTCACCTATTTCTGTATAAACGGCAGCAGCGCAGCGTTCACTTCGTCGGCGTGAGTCCACAGCATGCCGTGTGGTGCGCCGTCGATCTCGACGTACTCCGCTTCTGGGAATGCTTCATGAAACGGGCGCCCGGTCGCATCGATAGGCAGGATGTTGTCAGCAGTTCCGTGCACGATGAGTGCTGGTTTGCCGCTTGCTCGCACAGCCGCGACGTCTGCCGTAAAGTCCTCGATCCACGTTGGAACCACCGCGTAGGCTGCAACCGGCGCGCTGAGAACGGCCGTGTTCCAGTTCGCGGTGACAACCTCTTGGCTGATCCGTGAGCCGAGGTTCTCGTCCAAGTTATAGAAGTCCTTGAAGAAGTTGGTGAACCAGGCGAAGCGGTCGGCTTTGGCCGTGGCTGCGATGTCGTCGAACTGCTCTTGCGGCAGTCCTTGGCCGAGCATTCCTGGTTCGAGTGAGCCAAGGAACGCGTACTTGGCAACGCGGTCAGATCCGTACTTCGCTGTGTATCGAGCAAGTTCTCCCGTGCCCATTGAGAATCCTACGAGGATCACGTCGTTGAGTTCGAGCGTCTCGAGCACGATCTTCAAGTCTGAAGCGAACGTGTCGTAGTCGTACCCCGTGGTGACTTTGCTTGAGCGGCCAAAACCGCGGCGGTCGTAGGTGATGACACGGTAGCCGAGGTCGAGTAGTTCCCGAGTTTGACGTTCCCATGAACTGCCGTCGAGCGGGTAACCGTGAATGAGCAGCACGACCTGTCCGCTTCCGTGGTCCTCGTAGTAGAGCTCGATCGGCGTCGAATTCTCTTGGCCGACGGTGATGTGTGACATGCGGCGTCCCCTTCGTTTGCGCGAGAGCGGTTGCTCTCACTCGCTGTAAACGACGTTAGGGAAGGGTGGGCGCAGGCGCAACAGATAAATTCTCGACAAGCAAGAACGAGCGTAGCGACACGGGGTGTTCTTGGTGATATAGATGTAGCCTCATACTCGCCGTGCTATGCCAGAGTCTCTGCGGCTGCTCTGGGTTTTGCGTGACACAGTTGGCAGCTACCTTGGCCCAATCTTTGAACCCGCAGTCAGTTGGCTGGCTTTACGGATTTGAACCATTCGTTCCACAGTGCATGCTGGAATGCGCGAGCCTGCGGACCTGGTTGGGCGAAGAGGTCCGAGAATGTTTGAGCCTTGCTGGTGTATCCGTTACGCCAAGCCTCGAAATCGCGTGGTTTTGAGGTGATGATCAGTGCGTTATGAGAACCCGAAACGCCGGTGTTTGTGCTTGTCGGAAGACTTTTCAGGTTGTAGCCTTCGGGTACATAGAGGACCGCCATGGCGTGCTGTGTCGGAGGCTCGGAACCGGTGAGGTGGAAGGCGGCGGCCCGGCTACCACCGATCGCATAGACGGGTGCATCTTTCAAAACGCTTAGTGCTTTGTGGAAACTCGTGATCTTTGCTTCCTTGAGGGTGCGGCGAGCGGCAAACAACATGAGTAGTCGCTCTGTATCCGTTACATCGAATCCGCCACGCGGGTGACGACGTATGGCGCCGATGGCTGTTGGGTGTTGCAGTGCCTTGTAGGTGTTCTTCTCACCAACCTGTGCGTAATCGGCGAGTTCGGCAGCGTTCTGCCAGGAGCTCTTGCCGTCCAGGGCCTGGTCTACGAGGGCACGCAGCACGACAACGTTATCCAGCATCTGCAAGCCTCACATTCAGCATAAAACACCAAGTCAAGAGTAAATTCTACCAAACAGTAGATGCGGGTTCTACTATTTTGTAGATCTAATTCTACCAAATAGTAGAATCGTATGTTTTAACTGATCATCCCACAGACCGACGAAAACTCCCGCGGCGAAGCAGTCGGAAGCGCAAAAAGATGAGAGCCCGGAGTCGTGATGTCACGACTCCGGGCTCTCAACATATGTGAGTGAAGCGGATCAGTCCGGCTCGGCAAGCGAGAGCAGGTACTCCCGTCCGGCTTTCCACTCCTCCTCGGTCAGCCAGGGGGACTCGGCATCGACTGCGAACGACTCGGCGGCGCCGCGCACAACGGCCATTTTCCCCAGCGGAATCCCGTCCGCGGCAAAAATCTCCCGCCAGCGCTGGGCGTCTCGTTCGGCCAACTCCATGACCCGGTCTGTCTGATCCATCTTTGCGAGCAGGCCCGAGTGCGACAGAAGCGTCGTGGCCCGGTTCTTCCCGCTTGTCAGTGCCCGAACGTAGGCGCGTAACATCTTTCCTGGCCGGTTCTCCGAGAGATCGAGGTGCGCATAGATCACCTGGGTGTACTGTTCGAGGGCGTTCTCGATCAGGTCCTCGATGAGTCGTTCCTTGGAGGGAAAATGATGGAGGAGTCCGCTCTTGGACACCCCGGCTGTGCGGGCTATCTCCGCGATGGACACGGAGTTTCCATGCTGTAGGAACAGTGTCTCCGCAGCCTCGAGAATTGCAGCCCGAGTGCGTTCTTTGTCCCGTCCAGATATCCTCTCGCCATCTCGCACGGACCGCTGCTCGCTCCCGTTCCCTGCTGATCCGGACCGATTGGCATCGGTGTTCGCTTCCTCCGGGATATCAGTGTTCATGAGTGTGCTCCATGGGTTCTGGGCCGGACGGGATGATCCGCCACGCAATGACTGCTGCAATGAACAATAGCCCGGCAGCGATGAGTGTGGTCAGCACCATGCCGTGCGCGAAAGCCTGTTTTGCGAGATCGAGCAATTGCGGCGAGTCGATGTGGCTGAGGGCACTCGCAAGCGACTCTTCGAGCCAGACCCGATCGCCCTCGGGAGTCCCTGTGGGTAGTTCCAGGGACGCACGATACAGTGCGGTCTGAATCGAACCGAGGACGGCGATGCCCAGGGCAACACCAAGTTCGTAGGCTGTCTCGGCGATGGAGGACGCGGCTCCTGCACGTTCGCGCGGCGCCGCAGCGACGACCGCATCCGTTGACAGGGCGGAGGCCACGCCGATCCCAAGACCCATGAGGGCAAGGGCGATCCCCAGTCCCCAATAGGACGAGATCTGTTCGGTGCCAGCCAGTACGAGAAGCGCAACCGCACCCAAGCCCAGGCCGAGCCCGATGGCGCGACCGCGACCGAATCGTCGTAAAGCCAAACCGATGACGAGCATCGCAAGAATCGAGGCAAGAGTGGAGGGCAACTCGGCCAGTCCTGCCGTGAAGGGGCTGTATCCACGCACGATCTGCAGGTACTGCGAGAAGAAGTACAGCAGGCCGATGAACGCGAAGATCGCGATCGTGTTCGAGAGCACCGCGCCGAGGAAGGAGGGAATCTTGAACAGGGAGATGTCGATCATCGGCACGGCAAGGTTCCGTTGGCGGCGCACAAACAGCAGTGCGGCAACGGCACCAATCAGCAGGCCGCCCACAATCGTGGCGCTGTGGGAACTGGAGACGATGCCTTTAATCGAGTACACGACTGGCACGATCATCGCGATCGACAGGATCGAAGACAGCAGGTCGATGCGCTGGCCGGACGGGTTGCGCGATTCCGGTAGGAGGAAGAATCCGCAGATCAGGATAATCAGCATGATCGGAATGTTGATGACGAACACCGATCCCCACCAGAAGCGTTCCAGTAGCGCGCCGCCGACGAGTGGTCCAAGTGCGCCACCGGCGGTTGCGCCCGCAGACCAGATCGCGATTGCGCGGGTGCGCTGTATCGGATCGTGGAAGAGGTTGCGAATGATCGACAGCGTTGACGGCATGATGGTCGCCCCGGCGAGGCCGAGGAATGCGCGTGCGGCGATGAGCATTGCTGGGCTGGTTGCGAAGGCGGCAAGCAGCGAGGCGAGACCGAATGCGGCACTTCCGAGCAGCAGGATCTTCTTACGGCCGTATTTGTCCGCCACGTTACCCATCGTGATGAGCAGGCCTGCAAGCACGAACGAGTAGATGTCACCGATCCACAGCAATTGCGTTGCGGTGGGGGACAGGTCTGCGATCAGGGATGGCACGGCCATGTACAGCACGGTTCCGTCGATGGCGAGCAGGGTAACTGCCAGGATCAGGATCGACAGCGCGAGCCATTCTCGCTTGCCCGCTGTGGCGGGCGTGGGGGTTGGGGTCAGGATTTCTTGCACGCGAAATATCTTATAGACCAAACAGTCAGTTTAACAGACCACATGGTCTGTTTTGATGGGTGATCTGTCCCACCGCAGTGTGGATTGTCGACGATTCCCGTCTGCCAGCGGCCTTGCCGCTGGTTGCGCCGCTAGTTGGGTGCTGGGGTCACTGCTGCTGTGGTTAACAGTGCGGCTGGAATTGAATAGGTGCGATCGTTGTCGAGACGGGTTCCAGTGAACCGAGTGCGCTTGGTCTCCACGACTCGGTAAGTGTGAGGGCCATAGGTCATCAGGTCCCCAGCTTGGATCACTCGCCCCAGCGATGGAGCGTAGAACGACGGACGTCTCTGGCGTTTGGGAGCGCGATCTGAGGCCCGAATGATCTCTCGTGCGGCAGTGCGTGCTGCCTTCTGCTGAGGTGTGGGCGGCACACTTGCGCGCGGTGTCGCGCCTAAACGCAGCGCCACGGCCTTCCACTCCGGCCCGTGTGGCTTAACGCCGCTCCCATGGAGATGATGCACGATTGCGTGGGCGACCTCGTGGCGTACGGTGTCGAGTATCTGTTCGTGAGGGCTGCCCTCAAAGTGCGCTTGCGATATCCGGATGACGCGACGTGAGGAATTGCAGGTGCCCAGCCTTTGGCCCATTCCCGGTGCAAAAATCACCTGCCAATTGCCAGGTATGCCGTGAGATCGCAGCAGTTCCAGAGCGTGCTGGATGTAGTAATCGGCGCAGTGCGCAGCGGCCATTGATCTCCTCGGGGCATGATGGACCTATTCACTCTAGATGCGGCTGTCTGGGCGTGACCAATTGGCGGGTGCCATTTTTGCTAGGATGTGGCGCAGAACCTATGAAAGGAACCTGCCGTGATGCAACCGACGCATAACGACGCAAACCTCACCCGCTCATTGAAATACACCGCAATTGTTACGGGTCTCATGGCAATATTCAACGTGGTTTTCTCACAGTGGGTTCTGGTCGTATTCTTCGCAATTATCGCGGTCGGCACAGGCGCGGTTTCGTGGCAGAGGGCTCGAAGTGAACAGCGCGCCATTACGGAAAGCGGGAGTGCTGGACCGCAAGAATAGCGGTTGCGCACCGAATCGTCGCTAAACTGCCTGTCGTGCAGGCCTGTATGGCGTTTTTCATAAATGCCGACGCAGAAGCACCCCTATCGTGGGTGCTGATTCTGAGCCAAAGCATGTGGCCCGCAGTCAAAAGACTTCGGGCCACTGCTATGTCGCGTGTAGTCGCGCTCTCACCGTGGGGAGGTGAGGTTCAGGCAACGCAACCACTTCAGCGGCGCTCGCGCCACTACGCATGGACCGACCACCGTACCCTCGATGAACGGGATTGGTCCTACCTGGATCTCTACGAACTGCTCAAGGCAAATTCCTAGGTTTTCCTAAATAGAGGATAGTGGCTTATGTCGATCAAAGCCAGTGTGACACGAAGCATTATCCGTCGATTAGAGAAAAGCAACTAAACTAACAAATTGTATCGGGCGTTATATTGCCGTTATAGAGCAATGTGCCAGGATAATTTAGCGATCATGCGTCAATTGAACGATCATGCGTCAATTGAACGATCTGAACCGATCGGAGGAAGAGCGGACCATGGGAAGGTGATCCACTCATCCGTGGCCTTCCACGAGTAGTCCGGTGCGATAATTGACCGAGGTTTCGTGTACAGCACCGCGGAGCGGGCATCTGAACCCTGGCGTGCCAGGATATCCATAACGAGCGCGAGGGTACGGCCCGAGTCCGCCACATCGTCGACCACAAGAACCTTCTGGCCGGGAAGCTCGCGTGTGTCCATCAAAGGCGGCAGGATACGAGGGTCCGAGAGGGTCTCGCCAATATCCGTGTAGAACTCGATGTTCATCGTGCCCACACCCTTGGTGCCGAGTGCGTACGCCACTGCACCACCGGGAATCAGCCCGCCGCGCGCAATCGCAACAACCACGTCGGGAACAAATCCGGAATCGACAACCTGCTGCGCAATCTCGCGTGCTGCATCCCCGAACTCATCCCACGAGAGGACCTCGCGGATGCCATTCTCAGTCATAATCTCTGCCATGAATCAACAATAGGTTCTGGGCTATGGCGCTGTCAGTGCGACGGGCACTGCGGGCAAAGAATCACAGTGTGAGATATTTCGAACGAACGGTCGTGAGCGGTCTTGCCAGCACCGGTCTATGGGTTCTGTCGTCGGCCTGTGTGCCGTGAGACCGACCACAAAACCCACAGACCCGCCTGAGGGGGGAGTTCGTGCTGTCTCTCTGATATGTCTTCCAAGCCGGTGGGGCGTTTTTGGTCCGGGTGCTCGCATCTTATGTGGGCACCCGGACCAAAAACACCCCACCGACGATTCAGTCAGTCCGATTTCCGGGGCGGGCGGGCGCAGGGTGGGCCAAGGTGCGACCGGTTGCCGACGAAACGGCTGTCACCGAGCGCACAGGCGGCTTGCGTGCAGCTCGCTCACATATCGAGTGGGCATACGATTGCGGGGCGCTGGTTCTCACCAGCGCCCCGCAATTGGGTTCAATCGACGCACGTAGGCGTTACGCGCGTGGTCGCAAGATCAGTTGACCGCGAGCAGATCCACCACGAAGATCAGGTCGCCGAGAGGCTGGCCACTTTCGTTGTTGCCCTCCCCTGCTCCGTACGCCTGCTCAGCCGGGATGATCAGCATGACCTGGGAGCCGAGTTTCTGTCCTGCAAGTCCCTTTGTCCAACCCTGGATGACCTGCTGTAGCGAGAAGCCGGTTGTAGCACCACGTTCCCAGGATGAGTCAAACTGCTCACCCTGAAGGTTCCAGCCAGAGTATTGCGCGTGCAGGTAGTCGGTTTCCTTCACCTCTGCGCCATCGCCCTGCTTCAGCACGATGGTCTGAGTGTCATCCGTGGCCTCGAAACCATCTGGGATCTCGATTGATGGTTGACCTGAGTCGTCAAGGGTCACGGTTGGCAGGGAGGCATCAGTGACCTCCTGTGGCTCACCGGTGGCCCATGGTCGTACAGAGTCAACGATCTCCATCACCATGATGTTCGGGTCCACGTCCTCCTCCTGGCTGGGAGCTGCGAACGCTAGGCGAGCGCCAATCTTCTGGTTCGTCAACACATCCAGTAGTTGGGATACGAGTCCACTTGCTGCGGAGTTTGGAATCGTGGTGGGAGCACCGTCGTCATATGTGGACTGCGTTGTCTCTCCTGCTGCGGAGTAGGACACGATGTGGACGCTCACCAAGTCGCCATCCTCAACTGTTTCACCCGTACCAGGGCTGATCTCGCGAGCGGCTGGAGCCGAGAGCTTAGTGAAGTCGCCCTCAATCTTGACATCGGTTGGTGCCTCACCTGCGTTTGCAGCAGCGTAGGTAATACCCTCAAGGATCTTGGCGTCCTCAGCGGTGGTGCTCGTAACCTCTTCTGAAGGCGTCGTGGACGGGGATACCTCCGGGGTCGATTCCCCGGAGCAACCGGTGAGCACGAGCGCCGCGACAACGGCGACGGCAGTAAGAGCGCGCATGGAGCGAAGTTTCACGGATTTTCCTTTGAACAAGCGGTGATTGAGCGATAGCGCTGCAAACGAATGCACGCGTTCACATCAACGTAAATACTGCGCGCCACCCTGTTGATGCACGTCCCAGCAAGTGAGTTTGGCCGTATGGGTGGCGAAACCTGTTCAAGCCTATACCTGATTTCTGGAAACGGACTGTGCATTTCAACCCATGCGCAACGAAACCGGGGGTTGTCATTACTCCACAGCGGTTCGTGTCGCCTTGAGCGCCGCGGCAGGGGGCAAAATAGAGGTATGCCTTCGTCACGTCGATCAAGTAAACGCCCGTATTCTACCGAGCACCGGGAACTCAACATGCAGGTTGCAACCGGTGGTCGACGCACGGTGACGCGACGAGGCGAGGACTGGACCGTGCAAAACATTCGGTCCTCCGATAAGACGTACATCTGCCCTGGCTGCAATCATTCAATTGCTCCGGGGCTAGCGCATGTGGTGGCCTGGGCGAACGACTCGCTGTTCGGACAGGACGCTGCCCTTGCAGAGCGCCGCCACTGGCACACGCGCTGCTGGACGATTCAGGAGTAGAGCATGTCTTCACTGTCCGTAACCGACTATCACGCAGGCACCGGAGCCGGAACGCTCGTGTTACTGCATGGCTTCCCCGTGGATCGACGAATGTGGGACTCGACGGCTTCGCTCGTTGACGCATCGTGGCGAGTGATCGGCGTGGACCTGCCGGGATTGGGTGGCTCAGCCACCGTCTTGCCGGAGCCGCCAACGATGGCGGCTTCTGCGTGGGCTGTGCGGGAAGCGCTCGAAGGCCGTGTCGTTCCCGGGGCTCCAGTGGTTTTTGCGGGGCTCTCGATGGGTGGTTACGTGGTTCAGGCGGCGATGCGGGATTACGGCGAACTGCTCGATGGCGTGATTCTGCTCGACACCCGCTCGGGCGCAGATGCTCCCGAGGCGCGGGCCAACCGGCTGCGGATTGCCGACGAGTCGGAGGCTTCCGGCACCGCTCACGCCGTGTTGGGGATGGCCAAGGACACGCTGTGTGAGGCGAGCGTCCAGCGGCGGCCGGAACTCGTGGAGTTTCAGCGTTCTGTGATCGAATCTCAGACGGGAACAGGTATCGCGTGGAGTCAACGCGCTATGGCCGGCCGCCCCGACACGGCCGACACACTGCGCGAGTGGGGTAAGCCAGCCCTTGTCATCGTGGGGCAGGAGGACCAGATCACGAGCGTGGACGTGATGCGTGAGGTCGCTGAACTCTTGGCCACGGATGATTTCATGGTGATCCCCGAGGCTGGACACATGTCGCCGGTTGAGCAACCTGCCCTTGTCGCAGCAGAGATCAATGGTTTCCTACGCGCGAAGTTCACCGCCCGCTGAACCGTAGGCGACGGCTAGCGATAGTTCTCGGGATTGAGAATCCGATCGATGGCTTCGCTCATATCGAGTGATTCGCCATCGCGGCCACCCAATCCGAGTACGAGAGGCGGGTCGCTTGGCGTAATGGTCGTGCCAGTGAAGCGGGCTACAAGCCCACCTTGGACCGAGAGCACATAAAAGTTGGCCTCGACGTCAACCGCGACGGTCTCGTTCTGCTTGAGGTACCACCCGGTGACGTTGGTCTTGTACCGGGTGGAACCGTTGTAACCGCGCGCGTGGAGTCGAACAGGCTCAATGCCCTTGGCCGTTGCCTGCGCTACGAACTCGCGGAGCATCGCTGCTGCCTGCTCGGATTCGCGCCTTTGACGGCGCTCCAATTCGTCAGCCAGATGCCGGGCGTTGAGTGACTTCTGTTCCCGCCAAGACTGCGGTGGGGAATCAACCGTGACCGGTGGGGGCAGTTCGGCATTGGCGTTCCGGTCTGACCCCACCGAGTTCTCGTCGTGCGCATTCATTCCAGGTCGGGCCTATGCCTCATCCTCATCGGCCGTGGCGTGAGGGAGTTTGAATCCTGGAGCCGCGGAGAGTGGCGCTGGACGGCCAGAGGTGGTTTTGCGTGGGGCCTGCTGAGCGGCGGCAACCTCGGCCTCCTCAGCCAAGATCTCCTCCTCAAGCGCAGCATCCTCTGCCGCCTCAATCTCATCGAGAGTCAAGGTGCGCTCAGTCTCGTCCTCGGACACGATCTCAATGACCTCGGTTGGGGTGTCTTGCGCTGCAACTGCCTCACTTGGCTGCGCCGATGGCGCGCTGACGGCCGATGGCGCGGAGATCGCAGGGGTCGCTGCTGAGGACGGGCTCGAGACAGAGTCGGCGCTCGGCACCGACTGGGCACTTGGAGCCGATCCCGCGCTGGCGACCGATGACGCGGATGGCGAACCGGCCGAAGCGCTGACAGCCGTGCCGGTCGATGACGCGGAAACAGGGGAGACCGCAGAGGTCGAGTCGTTGAAGTCAGATTCAGTGTCGCTCACAACCGCAAACTCGGCAGCCACGAAGGCCACGGTATCTGCTGCGGGTGGGGCCTCATCGAGGACCTCTATGCCGTCCTCACCAGTCATCTGCTCCTCAGATGCCGAGAAGTCCGCTTCACGGCGCTCCTCAGCGGCCACGAAGTTCTCTTCAACCTCTGCGACACGCTGGAGAGTCGCCTCGTTTGGAATCGTTTCCGAGGCGAGGATTGAACGCAACTCATCAAGGTACGTTGTGATCGACTCACGCTGTGCGTTGAGGTCATCTACCTGACGCTTCGCGGTGGACACCATGTGCGCGGTGGTCGTCTGCGTCGTAACGGTGATCTCCTCGGCACGTTCGCGCGCATCCTGCAGGATCTGCTCAGCCTGCTGGCGTGCGTTGTCCGTGGTCTCACGAGCATAGGCGTCGGAGTCGCGGCGGATCTGCTCGAACTTCGCCAGAGCGTCCGCAGCCCGTTGCTCGGCCTCGGCCGCATGCTTCTCCGAGTCGGAAATCAACCTGTCAGTCTCAGCCTTGGTGCGCGAGTGCAACTCGGTGTCGGCGAGCTGAGCTTTCTCATGCCGCTGAGCGATGTCGAGTTCAGCCTGTGCCAAAGACTTGCGTGCGTCATCCAGCATCGCGGTCGACTCGGTGCGTGCGTTGGTGACGAGTTCTGCCGCCTGGCGCTTGGCATCGGAGAGCAGTCCTTCGATCTCGATGCGGTTGGCTTCCTTGAGCTCCGCGACCTCGCGTTCGGTGCGCTCGCGTAGTTCCTTGGTCTCGCGCTCTGCCAGTTCACGCGCCTCGCGAGTCTCACGGTCCGCGCTCTCGCGCAGGTGGTTTGCGTCCAGAGTCGCAGATTCGGTGAGTTGTGCGGCATCGCGTTCGGAGTTCACCTTGAGTTCATTCACCTCCTGGGCAACCTCACGGCGCAGGTTGTCCAACTCGAGGTTTGCGGCTGTACGCAACTCGTGAATCTCGTTCTCGGTGGTGGTGCGGAACTCAGCGAGTTCACGTTCTAGGGCGGTGCGACGTTCGTCGACCTCCTTTGCCACCTCTGCACGAAGAGCCGCTGCGTCAGATTCGGTGCGCTGACGCAGATCAGAGGTCTCACGTTCAGTTGTTGCGCGGAGATTGGCGGCATAGGTTTCGGTCTCGGACCGCAGTGCTGCGGTCTCCGAGTCCGTGCGGTGACGTAGCGAGGTGGTCTCGGCCTCTGCGGTCGAGCGGAGATCAGAGACGTAGATCTCGGTTTCTTCGCGCAGCTTGGTGGTTTCCTCAACCGCAGCCGCACGCATCTCCTCGATTTCGTTCTCAGCGGCTACCCGCAGTTCGGTGACCTCACGCTCAGTGGTCGCCCGCAGAGTACCCAACTCGCGTTCGAGTGTTGTGCGACGTTCCGTTTCTTCGGTTGCGATCGCAGTGGAGATACGTGCTGCCTCACGTTCAGCAGACCCAACAAGTTCCTCCGCACGACGTTCCGCGGAAACCATCGTGGTTTCGGCAACGTTTTGGGCTGCGGTGCGAATTTCCTCCGCCTCGCGGCGAGCGGAGGTCAGTAGTTCTGCGGCCTCGGACTCTGCCCGGGAACGAAGTTGTGAGGCTGCCAGTTCCGCCCGGCGGGTAATATCGGCGCAGTGGGCCTCAGCCGCCGCAATGACATCGCTGGACTGTTCCTCAGCGGAGCGCATGAGCTGCTCAATACGTGAACCAAGTCCCGAATATGACGGGCGTTCCGTTTCTTCAAGTTGCCGCCGTAGCGCCTCAATCTGCTGTCTGAGCGTGTCACGTTCTGCCGCAAGCGTGTTCAGGGAGCCCTGCGCTTCGGTAATGCTGCTTTGAAGCGCTCGGATTCGACCATCTACCTGGGAGCGGTCGTATCCACGCATAACAACGGGAAACGTTGGGCGGTCTTCAGACACGGGACTTCCTCCGGTTGGTCGTTGACCGATGCGCCGGCCAACTGAGTTGGTGGTCGCGAATCGCCGCGACCTATAGGTCAGATCTGAAATATCTAGGGCTCATGCTCCATCGGTGCGGGCAGTGGCTCCCACCCTGCTCGATGTTCAACCCACCCTATAGCCTATCTGGTTTTTGGTTCGCGTATATATAGTGAAGGGTCTTCGCGTGGGATGTGTAAAAGGTCGCAGGCTTCGATATATGTATCGTTTGCACGTTAGGCTTGAGTGGTCTTTCGAAGGGGCGAAGTGTGGTTCAGAAGATAGTTTCTTTCATTCTTATTTGCTTAGGGGTCGTGGTTGTTGCGGGAGGAATAGCCTCCGCAACCGTGTTCAAACCCGACTCGCAGGTGTCTTTGACGACCGGACCTATGGCGGAATCGCCATACGTTGTGGTTCATGCACCCGTGCTGGCGCTGGTGGACAACAACGTCACAATCAACGCAACCGCGCCGGGCGATTCAGAGATGGCACTGATCCTTGGCCGCACCGTTGATGTCGAGGGGTGGCTTGCCGGCCACGACTACTACGCGGTTACCGGTTTGACGGACTGGGAAACGCTGACTGCCCAGAAGATCGCTGCAAGTGAGACTCCGCCAGACACGGATGAAACGCCCGAAGACTCAAACACCACCTCAACTGACGAGGACGCGGATGCGACTGATGAATCGGATGCAGAGCGTCCCAATAGCCTCGAGCAAACCCAATCGGACATGTGGATTTCCTATGCTTCCGGTTCGGGAACCCAGACAATCACCCTTGAGAACATCGATGACAATGTGAGCCTTCTTGCGGTGTCCACGTCCGCGGACTCCGGTGCTCCAGCCATTCAGGCGCAATGGACCCGTGACGTGACGGCTCCGCTTCTGGTACCGGCCATCGTGGCCGGCGTCGTGATCTCCCTACTGGGTGTCGCGCTCCTGCTGGTCACACTGCGTCGCGGTCCGAAGAGGAAGGAGAGGTCCTCCCTGACGGACACCACCGAGGAGTCCACGGAGGCCGTGGCAGGGGCATGGACCGGAACCTCCGTGTCTGATCCTCAGCCTGTGGGCGCGGCCACAGCTGGAAACACGACCTTTGCACCAGCATCACCCGTTCCACCGATCAAGCCGCCCGCTAGCGCGTCATCCGGTGGTCGTGGCTTCAACGCGGAGGAATCCTCTGAATCGGCTCCGAGTGTTGCATCGGCTGCAACCGTTGCCCGTGTACTTGTCGCAGAACCTGACCTCAACACGGGTGAGTTGCAGAAACTCGGGCTGACTCGTCGCCAATTGCGCGAGATGCACCAGGCCCAGGCTGCGCGCAATTCCTCACCAACCACACTCCCAGCACCGAACCCAGCGGCTGCCGCACAGGCAAACAACGCGGCAAGTGCCCAGCCCGCCGCACCACAGTCACGGGCGACGGCCTCCAACTGGCGTGCCGCATGGGGAGTCGGGGCCACCGGAGAACCGAGTGCTCCCACGGAGCAGGAACAGAACGTGAACCCGGTCCAACCACAGACAGCGATCGAACATCGTAGTCCCTCCTACGCAAACTCCGGACCTGCGGTCGACCGGGCAACCGGACACGCACAGCGCAACCTGACCTACCCAAGCCCCGGTACCAACCCTGGTCAGGACTCCCAGACGGCACTGAACCCGGCGCAACAGCGCACTGAGTCGGTATATCCCCGGGGAGCCACCGTGAACAACAACGCTGCAGTCACGCCAGCAAGCCCACAGATCCACGGCGTGGTTCCCCAGCCGGTGGACAGATCTGCCGGAGCACAGGAACCAAAACCTCCCGTGCCACCCGTTGTAGGAACTGAACGCGATGTACGTCAGCCAGCTTCATGGTGGGGCGGTGAAGAGGGAACCGATACGCCACGTCGCCCACGCCACGGCAGCGCACCGTCTGCACAGACGACTGCCTCCAGTCATTCTGCAGCCGAGGCGTTCAGCGCCCGTTCAGCAGCATCAAGCAACGCTCCAACCGCGCACCGTTCCGAGGCACCTGCCACTCGCCGAGCACTGTACTCCTCGTATCGTGCAGAAGCAGAACGACTCTCGGAGGAAGAAGACTGGCCAGTGCCGGCGCCGGACCGAGAAAACGAAGCACGTCCAACGGAAGGGGAGAAGTGAAGATGACCACCACCTCACGCGTGAATCGTACGTTTTCCTTGACCGCCGTTGCGCTGAGCGCAGCGCTACTGGCAGGATGCACGCCTGAACTCCCTGTTCCAGGCGCCCCGCCAGTTGAGATCGAAACCCCCGTGCTCACCGAGGTACAGGGCGCAGACATCGCGGCGGCCACCGGTGAGGTGCTCACCGTGGCGGATGAGGCGAAGGAAGCCGAAGACCTCGATACCCGAGTTACCGGCCCTGCCTTGAAGATACGCAAAGCCGAGTACAAGATTGCGAAGTCGCAGGACGACGACAAGGCCATCACCGAGTTGCCGAGCACTTTGCAGTCGATGTTCCTGACCACAACGTCCACTTGGCCGCGCACAATGTTTGCGGTATCAGACCGCCCGCAGAACCTTGAGCCGGAGCGTCTACTGGTGTACACCCAGGACTCAGCTCGCGACGACTACAAGCTGTGGGCCTATTTGACTCTTTTCCCAGGCACAACCGTTCCGATGTTCCCTTCCTCCGATGCCGGAACCACTCTGGTCACGGACAGGGAGGAGGGGCTTCAGGTCACGCCAACCGAGGCACTCGAGAACTATGCGGCACTCCTCAAGGCAGGCACCAAGGCGAACAAGGAAAAGTTCGACCTTGAGAAGGACACGTTCTACACCGCGATCGCGGAGCGGCGGACCTACCTCAAGGAAGCGGCTGAGCAGATCGAGGGCAGTTATACGGAGACCTTCAAGGTGGGCGAGG
Organism: Timonella sp.; assembly: GCA_031979385.1. Taxonomy (GTDB): domain Bacteria; phylum Actinomycetota; class Actinomycetes; order Actinomycetales; family Cellulomonadaceae; genus Timonella. The sequence continues at coordinate 184,991 of DALZEF010000002.1, forward strand.
ACTGGAAGGCCCTGCGTACCCTCGATGGTGGCGCGCTTGTTGTCGGAACAATCGAAACGTCTGGAACGTTGAAGGGCGAAGACGGTGCCGTTGTGACACCATCGGCCCTTGAAAAGGCATTCTTGAAGAAGGACGCGGAGGCGAAGAACGCGTTGACGGTCAAGCGCAGCGCGGTTGTCGCAGTGTACATCCCCGCCAAAGACAACACCGACGAACAACCTCGCAACATCGGCCGCCTCATGCGCACCACTGGCGCATCAATTCCCGACTGATGGACTAACAGCCTTATCTTGGACGCCAAGCCCACGGAGAGCGTGGGCGCGCCCGTTGGGTTTGGACCCGCTAGGTCTAGAGTGAAGCAGGAGAAACAATGAACGATGCAGCAAACGTGTTGAACAACGTTCGGGGTGCGGTCGACCTGTCGAGTCTGAACCGCCCAACCGTCCCGGAACCTGGAACACCGGGCGGTGCGCCCGCACCGGGTGGCTTCACAGTTGACCTCGACCTTGAGAGCTTTTCCTCGGTTGTTGAGCAATCCGCTCAGGCACCGGTCGTTGTTGTCCTATGGGTTCCCACGGATGCTGAGAGCGCCCAGCTTGTGACCACGATGGACTCGTTGGCTACCCTGTATGAGGGCCGATTCCTGCATGCGCGTGCCGATGTGGAACAGTACCCACAGATCGCGCAGGCGTTCCAAGTCCCTGACTATCCGACCACGGTGGGGCTTATTAATGGCCAGCCCGTGCCGCTGTTCGCTGGAAACCATGACGCTCAGGCCATCCAGCAGGTGGTTGAGCAGTTCCTTGCAGCCGCGGAAGCCAACGGTGTGACGGGCCGGATTGCCATGCAGGGGCAGGTCCCGCAGGCTCCGGAACCGGAGGAGGAACCGTTGCCCCCGCTGCATCAGAAGGCCTACGACGCAATCGAGGCGGGCAACTACGACGATGCGATTGCCGCATATGCCCAGGCGTTGCGGGAGGACCCGCGGGACACGCTTGCAACTGCGGGTCTTGCCCAGGCAGGTCTATTGCAGCGCACCTCAACCAGTTCGCGCCAGGAGGCTCAGGCTACCGCCGCCGCAACTGCCGACAGCATTGAGGCCCAGCTTTTGGTAGCCGACTTTGCAGTGCTCGAAGGGGACGCCCAGAGCGCCTTCGACCTGCTGATCGGCTTGATCCGAGAGAATTTTGGCGATGAGCGTGAGGTCCTACGCAAACGCCTGATCGACTATTTTGAGATCCTCGGCAACGAAGACCCGCGTGTTGGACCTGCACGCCGCGCACTAGCCAGCGCGCTGTACTAGTCCAGCCCGGTGACGTTGAGCGTGGGGGTTTGCTTCACCGCATACGTGAGGCGGTGGCTCCCAGCATCATGATGGGAGCCACCGCCTCGTCGTCAATCCGAGGTGCTGCAGGGACTACTGAACCGGTGCGAAGTATGCGACCCCGAACGGTGGGACGCGGAGCGCCGCGCTGTAGGAGGCGTAGCCCCACGAGATGTCCTGCACCGCGAACTCGCCGCGGTTCGTGACCCCGGACCCACCGTAGGCCAGATCGTCGGTGTTGAGCACTTCACGCCACAGCCCGCCCTTGGGGAAGGGCACACGATAGTCCTCGTGTGGAACCCCAGCGAAGTTGGCCACGACAACGATGGGAGAACCGTGGTTGTCGTAGCGGGCGAAAGCAACGGTGTTGGAGCCTGCGTCGCGGAACTCAAGCCACGAGAAGCCCTCGTGCGTGAAATCCCGCTCCCACAGGGCAGGGGTGGTGGTGTAGAGCGCGTTCAGGTCGCGCACCACCGCTTGGACTTGGGCATGCCTCTGGTCGTTGAGCGAACCCCATTCGAGGCTGCCGCCCTCACGCCACTCGCCGCGCTGCGCGAACTCCGAACCCATGAACAGCAACTGCTTGCCCGGGTGAGCCCACTGGTAGGCGTAGAGCGAGCGCACAGAGGCGAACTTCTGCCATTCATCACCGGGCATCTTGCCAAAGATGGAACCCTTGCCGTGGACGACCTCGTCGTGGGAGAGGGGGAGGACGTACTGCTCTGAGAAGGCGTAGTTGATCGTGTTGGTGAGCACGTCGTGGTGGTAGCGGCGGTTGATCGCCTCTTCTTCGATGTACCGCAGGGTGTCGTTCATCCAGCCCATGTTCCATTTGAGGCCGAACCCGAGCCCGCCGCCCGAGGTCGGGGCAGTAACCCCTGGGAAGGCCGTGGATTCCTCGGCGATCATGAGCACGCCAGGGGACCGGCGGTAGGCGGTTGCGTTGGTTTCCTGTAGGAACGCGATGGCTTCGAGGTTCTCGCGGCCACCGTGCTTGTTGGGTTGCCACTGTCCATCATTGCGCGAGTAGTCGAGGTACAGCATTGAGGCCACCGCATCCACGCGCAGGGCATCGATGTGGAACTCCTCGAACCAGTAACTGGCGTTGGCCACAAGGAAGTTGCGGACCTCGTTACGACCGAAGTTGAAGATGTAGGTGCCCCAGTCGGGGTGTTCCCCGAGCATCGGGTCTGGATGCTCGTACAGTGCACTTCCGTCAAAGCGGGCAAGCGCCCACTCATCCTTGGGGAAGTGGGCTGGTACCCAGTCGAGAATAACGCCGATACCAGCGTTGTGGAATGCATCGATCAGGTATTTCAGGTCGTTGGGGTCCCCAAACCGTGCGGTTGGCGCATAGTAGGACGTGACCTGATAGCCCCACGAACCACCAAACGGGTGCTCGGCGAGCGGCATGAACTCAACGTGCGTGAATCCAAGTTCGCGCACGTATTCCACTAGTTCGGTCGCCGCTTCCCGGTAGGACAGGCCCTGGCGCCACGAGCCGAGATGCACCTCGTACACGCTGATGGGTTTGGGGTGTGGATCGGATACGGCACGCGTGGCCATCCACGCGGTATCGGTCCACTCATGGGTGGCTTCCGTGACGATCGAGGCGGTTGCCGGAGGAACCTCGGTGCGGCGGGCCATGGGGTCGGCCTTGCGGAGCCACTCGCCGTCTACCGCCTGGAGCTCAAACTTGTAGGCCGTTCCTGGGCCGATGTTCGGGATGAACAACTCCCAGATTCCGGACTCGCCGAGAGATCGCATCGCGTGGGCGCGTCCATCCCAGCCGTTGAAATCTCCGATCACGCGTACGCAGCGAGCATTTGGCGCCCACACCGCGAATGCGGTTCCGTGCACGGTTCCAAGAGAGGTCTCATATGTCTTGGTGTTTGCGCCGAGCACGGTCCACAGTTGTTCGTGGCGTCCCTCGCGGATGAGATGAATATCGAGTTCACCAAGTGTGGGTAGGAACCGATAGCCATCTGCGGAGGTTGAGGTGTGCCCCCCGTAGGTTGCGGCCACCTGATAGTCAGGTATATCGCCGTGAGGTGCGGGGATTACGGTAACCCAGACGCCCTCGAACTCGTGCACGAGTTCTATCCTGCTGGAATCGGCCAAGATCAACTCGACTTTGTCCGCCAGAGGGCGTTGCACTCGCACCGACACCCACTGTGGGGTCGAGCCTGAGCGTGGCGGGAGAAGGTGAGCTCCGAGGACACTGTGTGGATCGTGGTGCAGTCCGTGAGCGATGTGAGTCAATAACGCTCCGTCGACTGCTGCTCGTGACGGTGGTACCTGCTTGGCGGGTGTGGGGGTCCCGACCTCATCCTTGCTCATCTTTGTGCCTTGTTCCTCGGGGGACGATGTAGCGCACGAGCGTGCGCCACATCACATTTTCTGTGTACTAGAACTCTAGTTGACCAGCGCGCTAGTTGGTGGATGCAGGGCCGTCTTGTACGGACAGCCAGAGGAATTCGCGCGATCCAAGCATGACCTCGAAATCACCCTCACCGGTGATCGTGCCCAGGTCGGCACCACCAAAGAGATCGATCAGGTGCTGACCGGCGTACTGCTGCAACGACAGGGTGCCTCGGCGAACTGTCGCCGCGAAGTTGGCAACGCACAGGATCGTCTCTTCGTTGCTACGGCGTAGGTAGGCGAAGATCGACTCGTTGTCGCACTCAACATTGGCGAAGTCGCCAGTGCCAAATGCCGGGTGCTGGCGGCGTACCGCGAGCATGCCACGGGTCCAGTGCAGCAAGGATGTGGGCTGTTCGAGTTGTGCTTCCACATTGACGCTGCGGTAGTTGTACACGAGCGACTGGACCACAGGAAGATACAGTTTGCCGGGGTCTGCCGTGGAGAACCCAGCGTTGCGGTCCGGGGTCCACTGCATCGGCGTGCGAACCGAGTCACGGTCGTTGAGCCATATGTTGTCTCCCATGCCGATCTCGTCGCCGTAATACAGACACGGGCTCCCCGGAAGCGACAGCAGCAGTGCGTTGGCGAGTTCGATCTCCTTACGGGAGTTGTCCAAAAGCGTTGCGAGCCTGCGGCGGATACCGACGTTGGCGCGCATTCGGGGATCTGGTGCGAACCACCGATACATGGATGCACGTTCCTCGGTGGACACCATTTCAAGCGTCAACTCGTCATGGTTACGCAGGAAGGTGCCCCACTGCTGTCCCCCCACCAAGGCGGGCGTGTCATCGAGGATGTCAGCGATCTGCTTGGACCGGCCATCTTTGATCGCGTAGTAGATCCGCGGCATGACGGGGAAGTGGAAGCACATATGACATTCGGGTGCCTCCTCGGTGCCGTAGTAGTGGATGACGTCTTCAGGCCACTGGTTTGCTTCGGCCAGCATGATGCGGCCCGGGAACTCGGTGTCCAGCAGGTTACGCAGGCGTGCGAGGAACGCGTGGGTCTCGGGTAGGTTCTCGCAGTTGGTGCCGTCGGCCTCGAAGAGATACGGAACGGCATCCAGGCGGAAACCGTCGACACCCTGCTCACACCAGAACCGAGCCACGCCGAGCATCGCCTCCTGAACCGCAGGGTTCTCAAAGTTGAGGTCTGGCTGGTGGTGGAAGAACCGGTGCCAGAAGTACTGGCGACGCACGGGATCGAACGTCCAGTTCGAGGTCTCGGTGTCCGTGAAGATGATGCGCGCGTCCTGGTACTTGGTGTCGTCATCTGACCAGACGTAGAAGTCACCGTACGGGCCTTCGGGGTCGGTGCGGGAGGCCTGGAACCACGGGTGCTGGTCCGAGGTGTGGTTCATGACCAGATCGATAACGATTCGGATGCCGCGCCTGTGCGCCTCGGTGATGAGTTCCTGGAAGTCCTCCATCGATCCGAGTTGCGGGGCGATGGAGGTGTAATCGGCAACATCGTATCCGCCGTCCCGTAGCGGAGACGGGTAGAACGGTGGCAGCCACAGGCAGTCCACGCCGAGCCAGCGCAGGTAGTCGAGCCGGCCGATCAGTCCACGTAGGTCGCCGGTTCCAGAACCGGTTGAGTCCGCGAAAGCGCGAACGATGACCTCGTAGAACACGGCGGTCTTGTACCATTCCGGGTCGTTGGACAGCCCTGTGAGTTCGGCGTCTATTCCTGGAAAAGCTGAATTCGCTCCCGAAGCTGGGTTGGTGGTTGCGGTGCGGAATTCTGGGAGCGAATGGGTCATAGGGGCCTCACTTGGATGATGTGTGCGCAGTTGAAGATGGGGTCGAGTCGCACGAACGCCTGGCGTGCCCACTCGTAGGTCTCGCCGGTGAGCAGGTCGTGTGCTTCGAAGACGGGTTGTTCCGCATGCGGAACGTCTTCGCTCAGGCCGAGAGCCTTGAGGTCGAACCACACCGTGGTTTCGCGCGTGTTGTGGGGGTCAAGGTTTACCACGGTGATGATCGTGTCCTCGACTCCACTGTTGAACTGCGCGGGTAGGCGCGAGGAGAAGGCGAGGATAGAGTCGTCACCTGTGTGGTGCACGGTCAGGTTGCGTAGTTGTTGAAGTGCAGGGTGTTCCTTGCGGATCTTGTTGAGCAGGGTCAGCAGTTGTGGCAGCCCGGTTTCGGGTGCCTTGGACCAGTCGCGTGACTGGTACTGGTATTTCTCGTTGTCGATCAGTTCCTCGGCTCCGGGGCGTGGCACGCGTTCGGCGAGTTCGTATCCCGAGTAGATGCCCCACAGCGGTGATGCGGTGGCCGCGATGACCGCGCGAATGGCGAATGCCGGGATGCCTCCGTGTTGCAGGTAGGGCGGCAGGATGTCGTGCGTGGTAGGCCAGAAGTTCGGTCGCATGTACGAACCAGCCGGGCCGGAGACCTCGCGCAGGTAGGTTTCGAGTTCGTTCTTGGTGTTGCGCCACGTGTAGTACGTGTAGGACTGATGGAACCCGATCTTAGCAAGAGTGTGCATCATCGCGGGCTTGGTGAACGCCTCGGACAGGAAGATGATTTCCGGGTTGGACGCACGGATCTCTCGCAGCAGGCGTTCCCAGAAGTCCAGGTTCTTGGTGTGCGGGTTATCGATACGGAATGCCTTGACCCCGTGCGAGATCCACACCTTGAACACGCGCAGGATCTCCTGATAGATGCCCTCGGGGTCGTTGTCGAAGTTGAGTGGATAGATGTCCTGATACTTCTTCGGTGGGTTCTCGGCGTAGGCGATCGTGCCGTCTGCACGCGTGGTGAACCATTCCGGGTGGGTTGCGACCCATGGGTGGTCAGGGGAGCACTGTAGGGCGATGTCGAGGGCCACCTCCATGCCGACCTCGCCAGCCGCCGTGACAAACGCGTCGAAGTCCTCGAAGGTGCCCAGATCGGGATGGATTGAGTCGTGGCCGCCATCGGGGGACCCGATCCCGTAGGGGGAGCCGGGATCGCCGGGCAGAGCATCGAGCGTGTTGTTGCGACCCTTGCGGTTGGTCGTGCCGATGGGGTGAATCGGGGTGAGGTAGATGGTGTCGAAGCCCATCTCCGCGATCTGTGGCAGACGCTCAGTCGCCGTGCGTAGGGTGCCGGACGTCCACTTTCCTGTGGTGGAGTCGAACACCGCCCCCTCGGAACGCGGGAAGAACTCGTACCACGAACTGAACAGCGCCTGCTTGCGGGATACGAACAGCGGGTAGGTGGCCGACGGCGTGACGAAATCACGCACAGGGTATTCGTAGCGCAGAATCCGTGAGATCTCTGGGGCCTTCGCTGCCGCGAGTCGTTCGTGCGGGTCGATGGCGGAGTCGCGCAGTACAGCGACGATGTCTTTGAGTTGCTTGCGCACGGCTGCCGGGATTGTGACTCCGGGTACCTTCTGGGTGGCTGCGCGTTCGAAGAACCGTGCGCCCTCCTCTAGCATGAGATCCACGTCGATTCCCGCGGGAATCTTGATCGAGGCATCGTGTTCCCACGTGGCGTATGGGTCGGACCATCCCTCGACGCGCAGCCCCCAGGCACCCTCGCTTGTGGGTGCGAGGAAACCCTGGAATCGGTCGAGTCCAGGCGCAACGTCAACCATCCGGGTGGTTAGTTCCTTGCCGTTGGGTGCGATGAGCACAGCGGTCGCGCCAACGGCATCGTGGCCTTCACGGAAAACGGTTGCCTCGATGGGGATCACCTCGTCGACGACCGCCTTGGCCTCCCAACGACCCTCGCTGATGACGGGGGAGACGTCGAGAACGGGGATCCGTCCGATAAGTGCATGTTGCATTGCTACGGGCACGCGTGTCTCTTTCTTGGGGGTATCCGGGGCCGCTGCTTGGCCCGCCTTGATGCGGGAGGGTCTACCAGCGGGTTTTGTGCTGCGCGCGGCGTTGCGCGCACGAGTCGGGGGCTTCTTCAGATCGGGAGCCTCCTCGGGCGTCGAGGTGGCCGTGTTCTGTGCGCTCTTGCGGCTCGATGTAGTCACAGTAGAACGCTACCTAATTTGGGACAAAATTGTGAGCCGCACCACCGGTGTTCGGGTGGTTCGTTACGGGATTGTCATCCCTCATTGGCGACGATACGGCTGGGTCCCAGCCGTATCGTCGCCAATCGCAAGAATTCAGCCGAGTCCAGGCGCATCTGCGAGGTACACCTGAAGCGATAGGGCCTCGAGTTCTATGTCGGCGCCAGCATCGAGCGGCGTTGAGCCCGGCTGCTTTTGCGGGGTATCCCATTCCGAATCCCAGGCGAGACGCCAGGTGCGGGTCGAGTTGTCCTTAACCGGCAACCGCATCGTGGTCGAGTTCAGTTGTCCGTTGAACACCAGTAGGACGTGCGGGTCTGAACTCTGCGACCCCTCAGCGATCCGTCCACGCCGGAACATCGAGAACGTCCGGGTCGCGGGGTTGTTCCACTCCTCGATGGTGAGTCGCGTGCCGGACTCGTTGTACCAGGCCAGATCAGGCTGGTGGTCTTCGTCATGGGGAAGCGGCTTACCGGTGAAGAACTCATCCACACGCAACGCCGGCAGTAGGCGGCGCAGTTCAAGCAGGAACGTCGTGGTCTCCAACAGTTCCTGACGCCACCTGTTGAACTCCCAATTGAACCAGGAGATCTGACTGTCCTGGCAGTATGCGTTGTTGTTGCCGAGTTGCGTGCGCCCCACCTCGTCCCCAGCCGTGATCATGGGTACGCCCGATGACAGGATCAGCGTGGCAAGGAGATTGCGCATCGAACGCCTACGCATTGGCGCAATCACATGCCACATGTCCTCCTGTGCGAGTGGACCTTCCACCCCGTGATTCCAGGAGCGGTTGTCGTTGGTGCCATCGCGTGACTCTTCGCCATTGGCCTGGTTGTGTTTGTGATCGTAGGAAACGAGATCGGCAATGGTAAAACCATCGTGCGCGGTCACGAAGTTGATCGAGGCGAGTGGACCACGCATCAAAGGCGGTTCGGAATGACCGAACATGTCCGCCGAACCGGACAGGCGGGTGGCCAGTTCACGGATTCCCGAGCCAGAGTTGCCGTGGCTCGCAGCCTTGGCGTCCGACAGCCAGAAATCACGCACCGAGTTGCGGAAACGGTCGTTCCATTCATGCGTGCCCACCGGGAAGTTACCCGTCTGCCAGCCACCGGGACCGACATCCCACGGTTCGGCAATGATCTTGGCGTGGCTGATCACCGGATCGGTCTGCAACGCGACGAGGAACGGGTGGTCGGGGTTGAATCCGTCATGATCTCGGCCTAGCGTCACGGCGAGGTCCATGCGGAATCCATCCACGCCAATCTCCTGGAGCCAGTACCGCATCGAGTCAAGAGTTAGTTGAACCACCTTCGGGCGGCGGAAGTCGAGGGAGTTACCGCATCCCGTCACGTCCGCGTACTGCGCCGGGGTCGCTCCATCGTGCAGGTAGTAACTGGCGTTGTCGAGTCCCTTGAAACTGAGGTGCTGGCCACCCACACCACCCTCGGCCGTGTGGTTGTACACCACGTCGAGAATGACTTCGATGCCCGCCTCGTGCAGTGCATCCACTGCGCCACGCACCTCGTCAATGACTGCCTGCGGCCCGGCCGCGCGTGCGGCAGCGCTTGCGTATGCCTCGTGCGGCGCGAAGAAACCGAGGGTGTTGTAACCCCAGTAGTTGGTCAGCCCCTTGTCGATCAGGTGCGGCTCGCTCGTGAACGAGTGAATCGGTAGGAGTTCAAGCGACGTGATTCCGAGTCCTTTGAGGTGAGCGATCAGCGCCGGGTGGCCCAGCGCCGCATAGGTGCCTCGGATGTCCTCCGGAATGTCAGGGTGCTCATAGGTCAGACCCTTCACATGAGCCTCGTAGATGACTGTCTGCTCCCAGGCGATACACGGCTTTCGCTCGTTACGTTCATGCAACGTGCACGGGTCTGTTGGAGCGACGGTCACCGACAGAGGGACGTGGCCGAGCGAGTCCGTGCTGTCCGCTGGGCCGTACGGATCTGAACCGGCGTCGCTGTCCGGATCGGTGACAACGTGGCCGTAGGATGGCTGGCCGTAATCCAGTGCCCCGGTGATGGCGCGAGCGTAGGGATCAACAAGAAGTTTCGCAGGATTGTGACGGTGACCAGCCTGCGGATTCCACTCGCCGTGCACGCGAAAACCGTAGAGCTGTCCCGCTGTGATGTCCGGCACAAAATCATGCCATACGCCAAAAGTGGTGCGTTTCAGCGGGATGCGCCTCTCGACGAATCGGCTGCCTGGTACGCCGGTCTCTGGCGCGGCGACGGTCGGGTCAGGCGGGATGCTGGCCGAACCATCGCTCACGTCGATCAGGCACAGTTCCACGCACGTGGCGTGCGCGGCAAAAACGGCGACGGTCGCGCCGCCTGGTACCAGATGTACGCCAAGAGGGGGAACACAGCTTGCGGTGCGAGGGCTATGGACGTAACTCATGTGCTCTATTCTGACAGGCAAACTCATCTCATTCTTACAATCGGCAACGGTTACACAGAGTAAAGCCGGGGTAGGCTTGGAGCGAAAAGTTTCGGTCAACGAAAGAGACGCTTGAAGATGAGAATCGTGGTCCCCGTCAAGCACGTTCCGGATATTCACTCCGAGCGTAAGTTCACCGAGCAGGGACGTGTCTCCCGCGGTGCTCAGGACGGTACCCTGAACGAACTCGATGAGAACGCCATCGAGAGCGCGCTACGTCTGGTGGAGAGTTTCGGCCCAGATGTACGCGAAGCACACGAAGTCATCGTGTTGACAATTGGCCCAGAAGAATCGGACGGCGCGATCCGCAAGGCCTACCAACTTGGCGCAGACCGCGGAATCCGGGTCACCGACCCGGCGCTCGCAGGATCGGACGTTTTCGGTACCGCGCACGCTGTCGCCGGTGCGATCCGCAAGATCCACGCCGGGGGACCGGTTGACCTTGTGATCACCGGCATGGCCGCACTCGATGGCCTCGGCTCGGTTATCCCAAGCCTGCTGGCCGCCGAACTTGACCTGCCTCAGTTGACTCTTGCCACGAAGTTCGAGGTCGAGGATGGCGTGGCAACAGTCACCCGTGAACTCGACGGTGTCACCGAGGTGCTGACCGCGGCTCTGCCTGCCGTTGTTTCAGTAACGGATCACGTGAACACCCCGCGCTACCCAAACTTCAAGCTCATCATGGCTGCCCGCACCAAGGACATCACGGTGTGGGATCTTGCAGAGATCGGCGTGGACGCATCTCGCGTTGGTGATCCCGGAGCACGCGCGATTGTGACCAAGAGCCAGCCGCGCCCGCCACGCACACTGACCGAATTGCACATTGACAAGGGTGAGGGTGGCCGCGCGTTGGCCGAGTACCTCATCAACAACGACCTGGTGTGAGGATCGCAGCCCACATGACTACCCGTAACGTTCTTGTTTACCTGGACACCCCCGCAACGATCCTCAGCTCAGCGGGACTCGAGCTTTTGACCCTTGCACGCTCAATCGGTGTTCCCGTTGCCGTGGCCCTTGCGCAGCCAAGCGAAGCGACTCTCGATCAGTTGCAGCAGTACGGTGTTGAACGCGTTCTTGTTGGCTCCGTTGAGGGGGACGCATCTGTACACCTGTCGCCCGTTGCCGCGGAACTCGTCGCGCAGGCCGTCGAACTTACCGATGCTCGTGCGGTTCTCGCATCCCCCCGCTTTGAGAACAAGGAGATGGTCGCCCGCCTTGCATACAACATTGATGCAGGTCTGGTCATCGACACCGTGACTGTCGGTCTCGAAGGCGATGACTTCATCGGTTACAAGCGGGTGTTCGCTGGCGCTTGGGATGTGGACTGCAAGATCACAACCCCCGTTGCAGTGGCGACGGTTCGTGCCAACGCGGTCGCACCCACTCCAGCGCAGGTTCCTGCCAGCCACGTTACCGTTGAGAACTTCTCGGTCGCTCCAAGCGAACTCGCGGCGTCCGCGGTCTTGGTCTCGCGTACCGAACATCCACCGATTGCCGGTGGCGTCGGTCGTCCACGCCTCGCCGAAGCATCCCACGTGGTTGCCGGTGGTCGCGGAACCAACGGCGACTTCGGTCCGATTGAGGAACTCGCAGACGCACTGGGAGGTGCGGTTGGCGCGACCCGCGACGCGGTTGACGAGGGCTGGATCGAACACGACGCCCAGATCGGCCAGACCGGTGTGACCGTCGCCCCACGCGTGTATATCGGTGCTGGAATCTCCGGTGCGCCACACCACCGCGGTGGCATGCAGGCATCCGGCGTCATCATTGCCGTGAACAGCGATCAGGATGCACCGATCTTCGAGATCTCGGACTTCGGGGTGGTTGGCGAACTTGATGAGGTTCTTCCACAGGCTGCCGCCATCCTGCGTGAGCACAAGGCCAGCAAGGCTTAAGTTCAACCCTTTTTGACATATGGCTCGGGCGGCACCCCATGGGGTGCCGCCCGAGCCATATGTATTCCTGTGCCTGCCCTCACTCCTGCTAGCACCGGTCTGTGGGTTTTGTCGTCGGTCTGTGCGCCATGAGGCCACAGGACGACGACAAAACCCACAGACCGGCTTGAGGGGGGAGTCCGCGCTGTCTGCCTGACTAGGACCTACGCGGCTGGGCCCTACTAGACTCTGTATTACTCGACCGGGCCGAGCAGCGCGTTTGCCCACGCGGAATGGACCGACTCGTCGTCAGAGGGATGGAACACCCCGGCCAGGACGTCCCGGTACAGGCGGGAGAGCTCGGAGCGGTTGAAATACGACGACCCGCCGGATACCCGGACGGCCTTCTCCACTGTGCGAAGCGCGACCTCAGTGGCACGTGATTTGACGTTCGACAACTGTGGAAACCACAGTGGGCCACGGTCCACGCCATTGTCCACATCAGCGGCCGCGCTCTTGATGAGCGGGAACAGGACATCGAGTTCCATCGCCGCATCCGCGATTCGCCAGCGGATGGCCGGATCGTTCGCATACACGCTTCCCAAGGCCTTCGACGTGCGCTTCTTCACAGTCGCAACAGCAACATCAAGGGCGCGCTGCGCGATACCGGTGTAGACGGAGGCGAGTAGAATCTCGAAGTTCGCAAAGATGCCGAAGATGAACGGGTCCGCGCTCGGTCCTGAGGGGATGCGACGTACGATACGGCCCGCCGGGGCATACGCGCCATCCAGCACGGTGGTGCAGGACTGCGAGGCACGCATTCCCATCGTGTCCCAGTCGTCCTTCACGGTGACGCCCTCATCGCGTCCCACGAAGCCCCATACATTGAGTTGCTCTCCGTCTGGGCCTGTCTCGGCCCCGAACGTTCCAAGCTTGGTCCAGCCGGGGGACAGGGACGTGAAGATCTTGGTGCCGTAAAAGCGGTAGCCGCCGTCATCCTGTGCGCGAGCTTCGGAGTCAGAGCCAAACAGCACGAGATCGTTGCCCGCCTCGGAAACGCCAAACGCAAAGACATCTCCACGTACAGCGTCTTCAAACATGAAATTCATGGATGCATCGCCGGTGCGGTACACGGTGTTGGCCACGCCCAGCCAGACCTGGTGCATGTTCACCGCGAGCGCGGTGGCAGGAGCCGCGCCAGCTAGGCGCATCTGCTCTCGGGTGATCTCCTCTAAGGTCAGCCCTGCTCCGCCGAACTCCCTAGGTACGAATGCGGTGAAGTATCCGGCCTCTTTGAGGTCTTCGAAGTCCTCAGTGAAGAACGTGTTGTCGCGGTCATATGCGGCTGCGCGTTCCCTGATTGTTTCGAGCAGGGTATCGCTGAGAAACATCGCTTGCCTTTCGCAGTTGTGATTGTGGTGCGCGTGGCACTGTGGCTCGTCGGCCAGTTTCGATCTTACGGGGTGGGCGAACCAGGTGTGATTGGAGCGGTGTGTGCGGCGAATCGTGGTGAGTGGCGTCTGTCCCACTTGCGCTCGTGGGGCAGAATCGGTGGAACTTCGCGAGTAAACTGGGCGCGTGACCACCAACCGTTCTGCCTATTTTGACCACGCTGCGACGACACCGATGGAGTCGTCCGCGATTTCGGTGTACGCACAGCGGATGGCCGAGGTCGGTAATGCGTCATCGCTGCATGGCCCAGGTCGTGCCGCGCGGCGCGTGGTTGAGGAATCGCGTGAATCGATCGCGCGCGCATTCGGTGCCCGCCCGAGTGAACTGGTGTTCACGGGGGGTGGCACGGAGTCCGACAATCTTGCCCTGAAGGGCATGTTCTGGTCTCGGAACCAGGACACCGAACGGCCGATCCTGCTGATTTCCGCGATTGAGCACCATGCGGTCCTCGACCCAGCGGAGTGGTTACAGAATCATGAGGGCGCTCAGGTCATCTTCATTCCGGTGGATGAGCGCGGCGTTGTGGACACCGGGTTCATTGACAACTACCTTGCCGAGCACGGTGAGCGGGTGGCCTGCGTGTGCGTGATGTGGGCGAACAACGAGATCGGCACGGTCCAACCGATCGCGGATGTGGTTGCCGCTGCGCACGAGTACGGTGTGCCTGTTCACTGCGATGCGGTTCAGGCGGCTGGGCACCTTGAGGTGAACTTTGCCGAATCCGGGCTTGACTCTATGGCGATCACCGCGCACAAGCTCGGTGGTCCCGTGGGGGTGGGCGCGCTTTTTGTGCGACGGGAACTGACGCTGACCCCGGTCATTCACGGTGGTGGGCAGGAACGCACGATCCGCTCCGGCACGCTTGACGTTGCGGGTATCGCGGCGTTTGCGCAGGCCGTGAGGGTTGTGAGTGCTCGCAGGGCTGAGGAGTCGGCGCGGTTGGCACTGATTCGCGACGACTTGGTGACGCGGGTGCGTCAGGCGATTCCCAGCGCGGTTCTGCGAGGCATCGATCCGCTTGGGCCGGACCGGGAGTTGCGGCTGCCGGGTAATGCGCACTTCACGTTTGAGAACTGTGAGGGCGATTCGCTCATCTATCTCTTGGATTCCCAAGGCGTCGCGGCGTCGACGGGATCGGCCTGCCAAGCTGGTGTGCCGCAGCCTTCACATGTGCTCCTTGCCATGGGGATCGAAGAGCGTGAGGCGCGTGGCGCGCTCCGCTTTTCGCTCGGGAACACAACTTCTGCCGAAGATGTTGACCTTTTGTTAGACGTTTTGCCGCAGGCCGTTGAGCGTGCGAGCGCGGCGGGGCTTGCCTCCGCCGGAATTAGCCGCTGAACACGCGGTAAAGGAGAGGGATTTCATGCGGGTTTTGGCCGCAATGTCAGGAGGGGTTGACTCCGCCGTGGCTGCCGCCCTTGCCGTTGAGGCAGGGCACGAAGTGGTTGGCGTGCACATGGCGCTGTCCCGCAACCGCAATCAGTTCCGTTCAGGTTCGCGGGGTTGCTGCTCGATTGAGGACGCAGGTGATGCGCGCCGTGCCGCAGACATTCTCGGTATCCCGTACTACGTGTGGGACATGTCCGAGAAGTTCGAGGACACCGTTATCGCAGACTTCGTGTCCGAGTATGAGGCCGGGCGCACCCCCAACCCGTGCGTGCGCTGTAACGAGTTCATCAAGTTTGAGGCGCTGCTTGACAAGGCGCGTGCGCTCGGATTCGATGCGGTTGCCACCGGGCACTACGCGCAGATAATAGAGCGGGAATACACTGATTCATCCGGGGCGTCCAAGACCATCCGCGAACTGCACCGTTCCCCGAACACCGCCAAGGACCAGTCCTATGTCCTGGCAGTGATGGGGCCATCGCGGATCAAGCACGCGATCTTCCCCCTCGGTGGCTACGCCTCAAAGGATGAGGTGCGCTCCGAGGCCGAGACCCGTGGTCTGGGTGTCTCCAACAAGCCCGACTCCTATGACATTTGCTTTGTCGCGGACGGTGATACCAAGGGTTTCTTGGCGGAGCGTCTGGGAGACCGGCCCGGAGAGATCCGAGACGTTGACGGAAACATCGTGGGTGCGCACGATGGTGCCTACGCGTACACGGTCGGTCAGCGTAAGGGACTCGCGCTGGGCAACCCTGCCGCCGACGGCAAGCCACGCTATGTGGTGGAGACCAACACAAAGACCAACACCGTCATCGTGGGCCCGGCGGAACTCTTGACCGTCAACCGGATCGTAGGGGACAAGGCCGTGTGGTTTGCGGATGATGTGCTCGACCAGGTGAACCTCAATGAGCAGGGATCTGACTGGTTCGACGTCGAGGTTCAGGTCCGTGCTCACGGTATTCCCGTTGCCGGACGCGCTCGCGCCGTGTCCCTGAAGCGCGCTGAAGAGATGCTCGGTCAAGGCAAGGAGCATCTCGCACAACAGTGCGGTCGCGCTGAGGGGGTTCCCGTCGCGGAGGCGAATCGTTCCATGATCGAGGTTGAACTGTCGGGTGGCACCCTACGGGGCGTTGCTGCAGGCCAGTCACTCGTGATCTACTCCGGAACACGCGTGCTCGGTCAGGCCACCGTGGTGGCATCGGACCGCAAGGCAACGGTGGCCCAGGCGCCAGCCGCGGAGCGCGTTGTCGCATGACCGGTGTCGTCGGGCCTGGACTGTGGCCGGGCGAGGATATCCTGCCCGCTCAACTCGAGATCTTTGAGGACCTAAGTCAGGCTCCCACCGGGGTCACCGCCGCTCCGTTTCTTGCGGAACTTCCGCAGCGCGCTGCCTGGGCAACCCGTATTGGCCGAACCCTCGCCGTGCTTGAGGAAGTACCCTACGAACTGGGACCTCATGGCTGGAAGCTCGCTGACCGCGGTGGGCGCGACCGTGAACGTGCGCAGAGTCTGTTGACACAAGACCTCGAGGCCTTCGCAATCGCTGGTGCAGGGTTTGACGGACCCATCACGATTGATCTGACTGGCCCGTGGACTCTGGCCGCCCAGTTGTACCTTGCTCGTGGGGATCGAGCACTTACGGATTTCGGTGCGGTTGGAGATCTGGCACTGTCACTCGCACAGGGAACCAGCGGGCTCGTCGCCAAGCTGCACAGCCAACTACCTGGTGCACACATCACGATCCATCTGCACGAGCATCTCCTCGGGCAGATCGCCGCAGGCGTCCTGCCCACCTTCTCCGGCTACTCGCGCATCCCGGCGGTTCCCGGACCGACCCTCGTGCAGCACTTAAAACCCGTCGTTGAAACGATTAAGTCGAGTAGTGCACGCGTTGCAGTGAACGTCGGCGACGCTTGGGTCGGCATCGCCCCCGTCGTGCACAGCGAAGCCGACGCACTCGTCATGGACTTCGGGCGATCCGACTCCTGGAACGAACGCGGCTGGGAACTGATCGCGCGCGTTGTCGAACGCGGAACCCACCTGTGGCTCGGTTTACCTGCACCGCAGGTTTCACAGTGTTCAGGGCCAAACCTCAAGAGTCTTGCTGACACGCTGCTCGTACCCTGGCACCGGATGGGTCTCGAACCGTCCCGTCTCGCCGATACCGTCATCACCCAGAGCGCGGTGGCAGCCCGCGAGCTGTATCACCAAGGTTCGACCGCCGCACGTGGGTCCATTGCGACCCTCAAACGCGTTGCCGAACATATCGCCGAAAGTTCCGCACAGTAGCCAACGATGTCTGCAACATCCAGAATCCTGGTCGACACGACCCCCTTGAAGGAATCGCCCGCATTCGCCCGCCTGTGGTGGGGGCTCGGGGTCTCCAACTTCGGAGCACAGGTCACCGTCATGGCTGTGGGACTCGAGGTCTACGACATCACGCAGTCCACGTTCAAAGTTGGGTTGCTCGGACTCGCCGCGCTGATTCCCCTAGTCCTTCTCGGACTGTATGGCGGCGCACTTGTCGATGTGTACGACAGACGTAAAGTCTCGTTGATCACCTCAAGCGCACTGTGGGTCATCACCGCGACACTTGCGCTTCAGGCCTGGGCGGGTGTCCGCAATGAATATGTGCTCTACACTCTGGTGGCGCTGCAATCCGCCTGCTTTGCCGTGAACAACCCGGCCCGCCAGGCCATCATCCCCAAGCTGCTGCGTCCAGAACTCATGCCCGCTGCCAACTCACTGATGGGATTGACCGGAAACCTAGCCTTCAGCGTCGGGCCTCTTATCGGGGCATTGCTCGTGCAGTTCTTCGGATACGCAACCGCCTATACGATCGACGCCGCTCTCTATCTTGCGGCCCTCTTCGCGGTGTTCAAACTGCCGCCAATGCGTCCCGACCCTGAGCTTGACGCTGACGGCAACCCCAAACCCCGTCGACGAGTGGGGCTGCGTTCCGTTCTCGACGGGTTCGCCTACCTCAAGACTCAGTCCGATGTGCGCATGACCTTCCTCGTGGACCTGTGTGCCATGATCTTCGCATCGCCCAAAGTACTGCTGCCCGCAATCGGCATGATCGCGCTCGGCGGTGGAAGCACGACCGTGGGTCTGCTGACAGCTGGAGTCGCAATTGGCGGTATCTTCGCCTCCGCCTTCTCCGGAGGCTTAACTCGCGTGACCAAACAGGGCAAGGTGATCGCCTACGCGATCACGGCGTGGGGACTGTCCATCGTTGCATTCGGCGTGATCGTTGTGGCGGCAGGACAGAACACCCCAAGCGAACCAAAATGGTCGTACATCATCGCCGCGACAATCGCCCTGGCACTCGCAGGAGCCTCCGATCAGGTGTCAGCGATATTCCGCCAAACCATCCTGCAGACCGCGACCCCCGATCACATGCGAGGACGGCTCCAAGGCGTGTTCATCGTCGTGGTGGCCGGTGGTCCGCGCCTTGGGGAGATGTGGCTCGGGACCGAGGCCACCTGGTGGGGTGAGGGCAACGCTGCCATTATCGGTGGAATCACCTGCATCGTTGCGCTGTGGCTCCTGCTTGCCTGGCAGAAGAACTTCCTAAAATACGACTCCCGTACAGCAGTCTCCTACCTGAGATAGGATCTCGCAGGCAGCACTGAAACAAGAAGGGTGCGGATTCGATGAACGATTCCGCACCCTCTTGGGCGTAAGTACATATGAGCCAAACGTTCGGCTCAGTCACGGCTGATCAGGCTGCACGCGTCTTATCACCGGGTTGTTCACCCTCGGACTGCGGCGGATCTTCCTGACCGTCACCGAGTTCGGCGACTGAGGCCAGGGCCTCTGTTTGAGGCACTACGTCCTGATCGGTGTCGAGGATCATTGGGAGGATGACGTCCTTGAACAGGGGAGCGGCGTTGATGTCTTCTGCCGCCTGGCGAGGAGTGAACCACGCGAGCTGTTCGATCTCGGCGTCTGCGAGTACCTTGGCTGATTCACCAGGGCGCAACCGCACACGAAGGCAGTCCGCGGTGATAGTGAAGCCTGGTTCGTTGGCTGCCGGGGCATCGAACGTGCCAATGGTCTTGAATCGGTTGGTGTCGAAGTTGAGACCGGTCTCCTCGAGGACCTCGCGCTGTGCGGTCTCGGCGATGGATTCGCCGTGTTGAGGCTTGCCACCGGGTTGGATGAAGGTTTCGGTTCCGCGCTTACGCACGAGCAGGATGTTGTCGTCGTGATCCTGCACGAGGACGGCGACCACGTGGATGTTGTTACTGTTCATGGCTGAGGTTCTCCCAGAGGAACTGGTACGAGAGCGTTGCAACGTAGGCTGCCTGACTGTTGTCGCTTGAACCTGCGTGTCCGCCCTCGGTGTTTTCGTAGTAGGTGACGTCCTTGCCCGCCGTGATCATCGCAGCCGCAAGTTTACGGGCGTGACCAGGGTGGACTCGGTCGTCTTTGGTCGAGGTGTAGAACATGACCGGAGGGTACGCGCGGCCCGCATCGAAGAGGTGATACGGGGAGAACGTAGAGATGTAATCCCACTCCTGCGGTACATCGGGGTCGCCGTATTCGGCCATCCAGGACGCACCCGCAAGCAGGTGCGTGTATCGCTTCATGTCCAGAAGGGGAACACCGATTACCACTGCACCGAAAAGGTCAGGGTACTGCGTGAGCATATTTCCGGTGAGCAGACCACCGTTGGACCGTCCTTCTACCCCCAAGTGTGGGGTAGAGGTGACCCCTCGCGCAATGAGATCTTTGGCCACGGAGGAAAAGTCCTGATAGGCGCGGTGCCTGTTCTCTTTGAGCGCAGCCTGATGCCATCGAGGCCCGTATTCTCCGCCGCCGCGGATGTTTGCCACAGCATAGGCGCCGCCACGTTCAAGCCACCCGCGCCCTAGGGCACCCGAGTAGTTGGGCGTCAACGAGATCTCGAAACCACCGTAACCGTACAGCAGCGTCGGGGTGGTGCCATCGAGCACTATGTCAGAGCTGTGAATCAGGAAATAGGGAACTCGTGTCCCATCATCGGAGATCGCAAAGTTTTGTGACACCGCGTACCTGCTCGGATCAAAGAACGACGGCATCGACTTCAGCGGCTCAAGAATCGGGACGTTCTCTGTTTCCTGCGTGGCGAGCAGATCGTCGAGGCTAGCACGTAGCAGGGTGGTTGGGGTGAGATAGTCGGTGGTGACGATCCACACGTCGTTGGACTCATCCGAGTCGACAGCGCCCACGGATACCGTGCCGAGTTCCGGCAGCCCGGCCAATGGCTTTTCGCGCCACTGGCCTTGCGACGAATCGGTGGGTGGGATCAGTACGCTCAACTTGTTCTTCACGTCTTCCAAAACGTTGAGCACAAGGTAGTCCCTCGTGAATGAGGCTCCCGCAAGACTGGTTGTGTCCGTTGGCGCAAACAGCACCGTGAACTTGCGATTTCCGTTGAGGAATCTCTCAAAATCTGTGACGAGGAGGGAGCCCGCTGCGTAGGTCGCATGGTCCAGAACCCAGTCCTCACGCAGTTCCACCAAGACCAGGTCCCGGTATGCGGAGACCTCGGCCGAATTGGGAACCTCAAGCAGAGTGAGCGTGCCGTCGTCTTCGAGCAGATAGGTCTCGGAGTTGTAGAACGCGATTGAGCGGCTCACGAAGCTGCGTTCGAAGCCCGGTGTAAACGAATGCCACGCTGAGATGTACATGTCCTCGTCATCTCCGGCATAGACGACGGCCGCATCCTCAAATCGCTGCCCACGCTGTAACCGCTTGGCGATGCGTGGATAGCCGGAACCGGTCAGGGTCGGGTTGCCGTCCTGGTCAGGGCCGAAGTCAGTGTAAACGAAGACCTCATCACGGTTGATCCAGCGCAGTCCACCCTTGGACTCGGGGCGGAAGAAACCTCCATTCTCAGGAGCGATGAAGGAACGGGTGGTCAGATCGAACTCGCGGGTTTCGTCAGCGTCGGTGCCGCCGCGAGACAAGCTGACAAGTGCTCGATCATAGTCAGGCCGCAGCAAACGAGCACCGTGGAACACCCACTGCTCATCCTCGGCCTCACACAGAGCGTCAACGTCAAGCAGGACGTCCCACTGGGGTTGCTCGCTCTCATATGACTCCTCGGTGGTGCGGCGCCACAGTCCACGCGGGTGATTGGCGTCGCGCCAGAAGTTGTAGAGGAACCCGCCAGCATACGAGACCATGGGAATCTTGTCGTCGGAGTCCAGCACCTCACGGATGCTCCTCTCGACTGCCGCAAACTCGTCGGTTGCGGCGAAACGCTCCCGTGACTTCGCGTTTTGTTCTTCGACCCACTCGAGCGCCTGGTCTGACGTAATGTGTTCAAGCCAGAAATGAGGGTCCTGAGCGACTGCTTCTTCCTGAGTGAGGAACTCATGCTTCATGGATGCCATGGACATTAACTTAACCCCACTGACCGACATTCCAACGCGGACCTACTACCCCTCGCGGTACTTCTCCCCAGCATTCACACATAACTCCATGCCGAAAAGTTCGGTGACTCCAGACTCTCAAAATCGTGGAAAATAGAACCGTGACCAACGAGCAAGAGTTTCCCGCAGCCATTGCCCACCCCGACTCCACACCGGAGGCGACAGATTCCATGCCACCTGCAGACTCGTCGGAAAGCAGCCCCGATAATGCGCCGTTGCGCAGACAGTGGGACGAACTCGCCCGCGCGGTCACGCAGTACCAGTTCGAGTACTACATAGCGGGGGAATCCTCGATTCCCGATGCCGACTTTGACGCGCTGCTGCGGCAACTGACCGACCTCGAAGACAAACTGGGATACGTGCCTGAGGGCTCGCCGACCACCAAGGTCGGCGGCGGATTCGCCACTGAGTTCACGGCAGTGGACCACGTTGCGCGCATGCTGTCGCTTGATAACGCGTTTAGTTTCGACGAGGTTGCTGCATGGGCTCGGCGCATCGCGTCAGGACTCGAGGTGGACGACGTTGAATACCTGTGCGAGGTCAAGATTGACGGTCTTGCGATCTCTCTCGTCTACGAGAACGGCGTGCTCGCCCGCGCGGTCACCCGAGGCAACGGCACCACCGGTGACGACGTCACACTGAACGTACGCACGATTCGCAGCATCCCAACTCACCTTGGCGGCGATCCAGCGCGCCACCCGGCGCTCGTGGAGATCCGCGGCGAGGTCTTCATGAACGTCGCCGATTTCAACGCACTGAACGAGGTGCAACGAGAAGCCGGCGGCAAAACGTTCGCCAACCCCCGCAATGCCGCCGCAGGATCACTACGCCAAAAGGATCCACGTATCACCGCCTCGCGCAAACTCTCCATGTACGCGCACGGGTTCGGCGCCATGCAGTGGAACGGACCCGCACCGGTGGAACTCGCCAAGCAATCGGACGTGTACGAGTTGTACCGCGAGTGGGGCATCCCCGTCTCCCCGCACAACTCCGTGGAACACGGGCTTGATGCCGTACGAGCGAAGATCGACTACTTTGGCGAACACCGCCACGACATCGAACACGAACTCGACGGGTTCGTCATCAAGGTCAACAGGCTGGCGCAACAGGCACAACTTGGAACCACATCGCGCGCACCACGCTGGGCGATCGCCTTCAAATACCCACCCGAAGAGGTCACCACCAAACTCATCGACATCCTCGTCAACGTTGGGCGCACCGGTCGAGTGACCCCATTCGGTCAGATGGAACCCGTCGTGGTGGCAGGATCAACCGTGTCCATGGCAACCCTGCACAACTTCCACGAGGTGGTCCGCAAGGACGTGCGTCCAGGGGATACCGTGATCCTGCGTAAAGCAGGAGACGTCATCCCCGAGATCCTCGGATCCGTCCCACACCTACGTCCCGCAGACTCCGTGCCGTGGGAGCCGCCCACGCACTGCCCGTCCTGTGGCACACCCATCGGGGAGGCAAAGGAAGGCGACAAAGACCTGCGCTGTCCCAACGCCGAATCCTGCCCATCGCAGTTGCGTGAGCGCATTTTCGCTATCGGCGCCCGCTCCGGCTTCGACATTGAGGCGCTGGGGTGGGAGGCTGCTGTCGCACTCACTGATCCGGATTCCTCCTTCCCCGCCGAATGGCGCGAGGATCGTGAACGAGTCCTCGCCGAGATCGCGGCCAACCCGCAACTCCTACAAGACGAGACCGTGCACGTGTTGCAAGATTCTGCTCCCGATGCGGATGCCGATGTCACAGGTTCTGATGTGGCTGGTGGCGCAGAGGTCACACAGGACTCAGGTGCTGGTGTCTCGGACACTGGTGACGTGTCCTCCGAGGCGGTGGGTGCCGCACTTTCACAGACCGTACGAGCCGCAGGTGTTGCAGCAGGCACAATCACGCGAACCCGCCTCGAATATCGCTACCGTGACCTACAACCGCTCGTGCCAGTACTCAAGGGCGAAGCCCAACTCTTCGAACTGGCCGACCCGACCTCCGACCTGGCACGTGCGCTCGCAGACGTCAAAGTGTGGCGCGAGCGCAAACTCAAGTCCGGCAACAAGTGGGAACTCGTTCCCTACTTCTACTCGAAGGCAACCGCCAGCAAACCGGCCGCACCGAGCGCGACCACGCTGACATTGTTCAAGGAAATTGCGAAAGCCAAGACCCAGCCGCTATGGCGTGTGCTTGTCGGCCTGTCCATCCGACACGTCGGGCCGACGGCCTCCCGTGCACTCGCAACGGAGTTCGGTTCACTTGATGCGATCCGCTCCGCATCCGTCGAGGAACTCGCGGCGGTTGAAGGAGTCGGCAACACCATTGCACTGTCGGTCAAGGAATGGTTCGAGTCACCGTGGCGTCGCGCAATCGTTGACGCCTGGGCCGCTGCTGGCGTAACGATGGAGGACGTCCGAGACGAGTCTGTGCCGTTGACGTTGGAAGGCCTCACGGTTGTCGTCACTGGAGGTCTGACCGGATTCAGCCGAGACGGGGCCAAGGAGGCGATCATCTCGCGTGGCGGCAAGGCGTCCGGTTCAGTATCCAAAAAGACCGACTTTGTGGTTGTCGGGGAGAACGCTGGCTCAAAGGAGACTAAGGCGCGGGAACTCGGGCTACGGATTCTCGACGAGTCTGGTTTCGTTGCGCTTTTGGCTGGTGGTCCCGAGGCGGTTGCGGATGTTGGCTCTGATGTTGAAGTTGGTGGTGAGCTGCCAGAGGCAGCTGCTGCAGAGTAGGCGCCTTACGCTCGACTTTTGGGTGTTGGGTGTCACGTGTGTGGTGGTGGCGGGTGTTGGGTGGGGTGTGTAGTGTTGGTCAGGTCGCTTTCACTGGGTGGTGTTGTTGCCTGGTGTGG
>DALZEF010000003.1:0-96892 GCA_031979385.1 Timonella sp.
ACAAAACGGCAGGGCAGTCGAGACCTCAATGGGTCTGACCCCGCTTGAGGGCCTTGTCATGGGTACCCGTACCGGTGACATCGACCCCGCCGTGATCTTCCACCTGTACCGCACTGAGGGCCTGTCGATTGACGAGATCGACACCATGTTCAACAAGCAGTCGGGTCTCAAGGGCATGGCCGGTCAGAATGACTTCCGCGAACTGCTGCGCCTGATCGACGAGGGTTCCGCAGACGCGAAGCTAGCACTTGACGTGTTCGTGCACCGCCTGGTCAAGTACATCGGTTCGTACATGGCCGTGCTGGGCGGCTTGCCCAATGCCATCACCTTCACCGCTGGTGTCGGGGAGAACAACGCTCTGGTCCGCCAGATGGTGGCCGACCGTCTTGCAGGCTTCGGTATCGCCCTTGACCCTGCCTTGAATGAGGTTCGCTCCGGTGAACCACGCGTCATCTCAACCCCAGATTCGACGGTCAAGATTCTGGTCGTTCCTACGAATGAGGAACTAGAGATCGCGCGTCAGACGGTCGCGAAGATCGCCGAGTAGTCTCACATGAAAGTGCCGGTGCCCGTCGTATGACGGACACCGGCACTTTTTGTTGTGCGCGTGCGATACTAGTTTTTCTGCTTGGCGACGATCCGGCTAGGTCGCGCCGTCATCGCACCTTCCAGCACGCTAATGGAACGCAGAGTTTATCTGCCGAAGGCATACCCAAACAGCAGGTTCATTAAGGAGCTCTACCAACTCAGGAATACGTTGCGCAGGCTTTTCAAGCAGCGCATTGAAATCATTCCATGCGAGGTCCGCAACCCAGAAAACTCGCTGATCAGCGAGGTCATCTAGTGGGGTAACTAGAACTTAATTGTGTGCTGATTGTACGTACACACAACCTCAATTCCATCTAGAAGAGGTTTACTAGCAGTGTTTCCCCGCCTACGCGCTGCACTTCTAGTCTGTTTAGCAAGTTGGCTGCCTTCGCATCGAGGACAAGCAGTACGTTTCCTTCCTTCTCGATCAGTTCGATCCCGCTGCCTGAATCCGGTTCCAGCTCAGCCGGTAACGCCTGGATGACTGCATCGCTCGTAATGTCCGTTGGGAATAGATAGGCTTGCACACTCGCTACGTCCTGACCGCCTAGGTGCAATGCAAGGCCGCGCTGCCGGAAGACTTCTTCGCTTGAGCATGAGGCGCCACCCAACTCTGAATTGGAAACTTCGGCGAGAAGGCAGAACCCACTTTCCTCCTCCGCGGCAGCCCAATAACGAGCAAGCGCCGCCTCACCGATAAACCTCAAGGCCTCAACTTCAGCGGGGTTCTCAACGTCGATAAATTGTGGAGTTGGGTCCGCCGCATTGAGCGGTTCTTCCAGAACTGGAATCGCTGGACCTGATACCGCAGTCGTCGACGGATTGCTATCGCTACATGCACTCAGCAGAGCGAAAGCAGCAATCACGCTGATCAGGATGATTGGTCGTGGTGCTTTGACAGTCATATGGCAGTTCTCCTAAAGCCCGATCAGATTCTCTTCAACCCTATAGCTGTTCACTCTTGCGGACAGTTCTTATCCCCGGAGACTATCCCCTGGCTGCCGGTACGACAGTGGGGCCGCCCAGCATGTGCTGGACGGCCCCACGAATACAAAGATCAGTCGGTTGAACCCTGGTACGGGGACACGACAACCTCGATGCGCTGGAACTCCTTGAGGTCCGAGTACCCGGTCGTTGCCATCGCACGCTTGAGAGCGCCGATCAGGTTCAAGGTGCCGTCTGCTTGACGGCCAGGGCCAAACAGGATTTCCTCAAGGCTGCCCTTGGTCCCCACCTCGACCCGCTCGCCACGTGGCAGTTGCGGGTGGTGCGCCTCGGAGCCCCAGTGGAAGCCCTTACCCGGTGCTTCCTCGGAACGAGCAAGAGCCGCACCGATCATGACTGCGTCCGCACCGCATGCGAAGGCCTTGACAAGGTCACCGGAACGACCGATGCCACCATCAGCGATGACGTGAACGTAACGTCCACCCGACTCGTCAAGGTAGTCGCGGCGTGCAGCGGCAACGTCGGCGAGCGCGGTAGCCATCGGGGCGTGAATACCGAGAGTGGTGCGGGTGGTTTGGGCGGCGCCGCCACCAAAACCAACCAGAACGCCTGCCGCGCCGGTACGCATCAGGTGCAAAGCTGCGGTGTATGAAGCAGCGCCACCAACGATGACTGGAACGTCGAGTTCGTAGATGAAGCGCTTGAGGTTCAGCGGCTCGGCCTGAGAGGACACGTGCTCAGCCGACACCGTGGTGCCGCGAATGACGAACAGGTCAACGCCCGCGTCAACGACGGTCTTATAGAATTCCTGCGTGCGCGCCGGAGACAGGGCACCGGCTACGGTTACGCCGGAATCGCGGATTTCCTTCAAACGCTGGGTGATGAGTTCGGCCTTGATCGGCTCGGCGTAGATCTCCTGCATCCGAGCGGTTGACGCAACTGGGTCTAGTTGCGAGATCTCCTCGAGCAGCGCTGTCGGGTCCTCGTATCGGGTCCACAGGCCCTCAAGGTCCAGCACGCCCAAACCGCCGAGCTTACCCAACGCGATGGCGGTTGCCGGACTCATCACCGAGTCCATCGGCGCTGCCATGACGGGAAGGTCGAAGTGATAGGCGTCGATCTGCCAAGCAGTGGAGACGTCCTGGGGGTCACGGGTACGGCGCGATGGCACTACCGCGATGTCATCGAACGTAAACGCCCGGCGTCCGCGCTTGCCTCGGCCAATCTCAATCTCATTAGTCACTGGTTCAGATTACCGTGTTTTTGCCGCTGAGTGCCCGCTCCTCGGCGAACTAGTAGCCAAGTGTGATGCATCTCGGCTGCGGCGCAGGTGCACCCATGAGACGAAAGGCTCTAGTAATGTCGGAGGGTGCTGTCATGATCGAAGCACCCAACGCGAAAGGACCATCAACGTGGCACAACAGGACTGGGTCAACGGCACGTTTCTCGGGTTTGACACCGAAACCACGGGCGTTAACACTGCTGCGGACCGCATCGTGACGGCGGCGATCGTGCTTCGCACACCGCAGGAGACACTCGTGCGTACTTGGCTGATTGATCCGGGCGTTCCCATTCCTGCTGAGGCTGCGGCAATTCACGGGGTGACCACAGAACACGCGCAGGCCTACGGTGTCTCCCCCCAGCAAGGGCTTGAAGAGATCGCTCAAGTCATTGCGGAACACCTTGCGGTGGACCATCCGCTCGTCGCGTTCAATGCATCCTTTGACATCGCCATCCTGAACACCGAACTCGCTCGCCACGGCCTGCCAACCATCGAGGAGCGCATTGGTCGGGCTTTCTCGCCCGTCATCGACCCACTCGTGCTTGACCGGGCGCTCGACCGTTACCGTAAGGGCTCACGCAAGCTTGGGGATCTGTGTGCATTCTACGAGGTCCAGGAGACCGGAACGTTCCACACCGCCGATGCAGACGTCATCGCAACGCTTGACGTACTGGCCAAGTTGCTCGAACGCTACAGCAATGTCAGCACCATGACCCTCAAGGAACTGCACACCTATCAGGAGGGCGCCCACTCCCGTTGGGCCAAGAACTTCAACTCCTACTTGGCAAGCAAGGGGCGCACAGCGGACGTCGACGAGCACTGGCTTCCCGGCAGCCCTGTGGAAGTGAGTTAAGCGGGCACTGGTTCTGCCAGCGGCATCCCTGCCACAGATGCCCCGCCGCGCATGCGTGTTCCACTGGTAAGCCCTGCCCCAGTCGTCCTTATTCCGGTCAGTTCTGCCACAGTTCAAGCACTCGGCGTGACTCAAACCTTCGCCGCTCCCCTGTCACAGGATCATTGAACTCAATGGACCGTGAGAGCAACTGCAACGGGTTGCTGTAGTCATCGCTCTCCACCGAATAAAAGGTTGGGTAGTAGTTGTCATTCAGGATGCCCAACCCGAGCGATGCCATATGGATGCGCAACTGGTGAGTCTTCCCGGTGTGCGGAGTGAGCCGATACAACCCCACTGCGGCGTGCCCAGCGTGAGTTTGCGGATCACAACTCTTGGTATCGAGCAGTTCCACTAGGCTCTCAGTGTTTGGCTCGCCCTCAATCGTCTGCGCCCACATGATGCCTGGTTCCTTCTTGATCCGTGAACGCACAGTGGTGGGTAGTTCAAGATCAGCCCGGACAGGCGCTACCGCCTCATAGGTTTTATCTATTGTCCGCTGCGCAAACAGGTCATGGTACGGGTGACGCAACTCCTGACGTTTCGTCATCACCAGAACGCCAGCGGTAATCCGATCGAGTCGGTGCGCCGGACTCAACTCCGGTAAACCCAACTGCCTGCGCATCCGCACCAAGACCGACTCAACCACGTAAGCGCCCTTGGGTGTGGACGCCAAGAAGTGCGGCTTGTCCACCACGAGTAGATCGTCATCCTCGAAAAGGATGTCCACCTCGAATGGAACCGGCTTCTCAGGGGCCGGATCACGATAGAAGAAGATCAACGCACCGGCGCGATACGGCGAGCCGAAGGGCCACGGGCGACCCAACTCGTCGACAATCTCGCCGCGGTCAAGTTTGCCCAACATCTCGCTCGGGTCCGGAGCGAACCGCCACCGCACATACTCCTCAAGCGTGCCGAACGACGGCGCATAGACCCTCTCACGCACCGGCTCTTCTGAGCCCAACTCGCTCGCCTCGGCCTCTGTGCGCACACGCGCACCCCGGGGCAGGACTGCCCCGGGGTGCGGAAGTTGCATACGAACGGGGTTGAGCCCGTCGCGCACAGGAAGCGGAGCGGGACGCTTAACGCGCCCCACTGTCAGCGGCTTCCGTAGTTTGGTGCCTCGACGGTCATCTGGATGTCGTGTGGGTGTGACTCCTTCAAACCTGCCGAGGTGATGCGCACGAACTTGCCGCGTTCCTTGAGTTCAGGGATGGTGCGGGCCCCAACGTAGAACATCGACTGGTGCAAACCACCCGCGAGTTGGTAAGCGACGGCGGACAGAGGACCACGATAAGGTACCTGTCCTTCGATGCCCTCGGGCACGATCTTGTCATCCGAGGCCACGTCGGCCTGGAAGTAACGGTCCTTCGAGTATGACTTCTTACCGCGCGAGGCCATCGCACCGAGCGAGCCCATACCGCGGTAGTGCTTGAACTGCTTGCCGTTAACAAACACGAGGTCACCGGGGGACTCGTCACAGCCAGCGAGCAGCGAACCGAGCATGACCGACTCCGCACCGGCCACGAGAGCCTTGGCGATGTCACCCGAATACTGCAGACCACCGTCCGCGATCACCGGGATCCCGAAGTCGCGCACGGCGCGCGAGGCCTCATACACGGCGGTCACCTGAGGAACGCCAACACCTGCGACAACGCGGGTCGTGCAGATCGAACCTGGGCCAACGCCAACTTTGACGGCGTCCGCACCAGCCTCCGCGAGTGCCCGGGCACCCGCGTAAGTCGCAACGTTTCCACCGATGATCGAGACCTCTTTGAAGAACGGGTCCTTCTTGAGGTTCGAGATCATCTCCAGTAGGAGGCGCGCATGTCCGTTGGCGGTGTCCGCCACGAGCACGTCAACGCCCGCCTCCGCGAGTGCCCGCGCGCGGTCAACCGCGTCGCCGTAGAAACCGATTGCCGCACCAACGCGCAGACGGCCTTCGCCGTCCTTGGTTGCATCTGGGTACTGCTCGGTCTTGACGAAGTCCTTGACGGTGATGAGACCCTGCAGCCGGCCCTCATTGTCGACGAGTGGGAGCTTCTCAATCCGGTTCTTACCCAGGAGGTGGGCTGCGTCCTCACGGGAGATGCCCACTGGTCCGGTGATGAGTGGCATCGCGGTCATAACCTCGCGGACGCGCGTGGTGGCCCAGTTAGCTGGGGGCACGAAGCGTAGGTCGCGGTTGGTGATGATACCGATGAGTTTGTTGTCTTCCTCCACCACCGGAAGGCCGGATACGCGGTACTGGCCGCACAGGAGGTCGAGTTCCTCGATTGTGGCATCTGGACCAACCGTGACCGGGTCCGTGATCATGCCGGACTCGGAGCGCTTCACGGTGTCTACGTGCGCGGCCTGGTCATCGATGGAGAGGTTGCGGTGGATGATACCAATGCCACCTTGTCGGGCCATAGCGATTGCCATGCGGGCCTCGGTCACGGTGTCCATCGCTGCGGAGATGAGCGGAACCTTGATGTTGATGTCGCGCGTCAGACGGGTGGTCGTGTCGACCTCACTTGGGATGACGTCTGTCTCGTTAGGGAGCAGCAGGACATCATCGTAGGTCAATCCTAGAAATCCGAAAGGGTCATTCGACTGGGTGGAAGACATGTCGGTCATGACCAAATATTACGCCGAAACGCACGGGAGTTTTTGCTCCGGACCGTCAATGAGACGAGCACCACGGCGGGGGCGCCTGCGAGATGGAACACAGGCCTCGGAGCCACCAGTCTGCTCAGAGTCAGAACGTTGAGTCGTCGTCTGACCAGTATTCTGCGCCGGGAGCCGCGGCACGCACCGCCGCGTACACCTCGTGGTAGAGCGCTCGGAAGGAGTTGATGGCGCTAACCTGACCGAGGTGGCGCACTGCGCGAGTATCGACTCCCTCGCGCACGCCAACGTAGATTGGCAGTTCCGGAAACTCCTGCGTCAGGCTGTGCAGGATCTCAAGCGACGGGGTCGCATGATCCGAGACGAAGGCAATCACGGATGGGCGCACAATTTTGATGAGTTCGGAGACTCGTTGTGTGTTGCCCGGCCCAAGGATCACGTGAGCATTGCACTTGTTTTGCAGAAGTGCCGCTACAAGGACATGTGCGGGCAGCGACAACTCGTCCAGAGCCGAGGAAAAGACGAGCGTGATGTTCTTGAGGCGTGAGGGATGGGGCCGGTCCGCTGTCGCCAGATCGGGACGTACTTCGCCAACGTAGTCTGCAAGCGCTCGTTGCGCGAGAAACCCCAAGAGTAGCCGTGGCGCCTTGCCGGGTGAGGAGAGCACCGTGTGGGTGGATATGCGGTCAAGCGCCGGGCGCACAAGAAGTTTCCACCAGTCGATCAGCGATTCATCGGAAGCGACGGTCAACAGCTCGGTGCAACGTTCTTCATCGTCCCGCAACGCTGCTGATACCAACTCGGTGCAGCGAGCCTTGTAGTCGTTGTATTCAACCGCGTGCGGTGCGCTCGGTGCGATGCGGAGCACTGAGTTTCGACCCGAACCTCGCTCGCGCCGGGCACGGGCGAGAGACGTGGTACTCGACGAAACTCCGCCTTCAACGAGTTCGACTGAGCGGATATTCGGGGTGACCATACCCTTCTCGCGCAGGACTTCCTGCAAGAGTCCTTCCGCCGCTTCCAACGTGACCCCATCCTCAGCGGCTTGCTGGGCAGCGTGGACCGCCTCAACGGCGGTCGCTCCGCGCAACAGATAGGTGCGCAGAGTCATAAGCTTTGCAAGGTCGGTATCGGTATAACGGCGGTGAGAACCACTCGAATGCTGGCTTGGGCCCATTCCGTGTCGCCTAGCCCAGGTTCGCAAGGTCGCCGGTGCAACGCCTAAGCGTTCCGCCGTCGCGGAGACCGAATAGGTCTGGCGCGAATTGATGAGGTTCTCGCGATTCATATGAACTATGCGCTTCCTTGCTCACTACATCGAGTGCTAGAGGATGATGACGTCGAAATGACTCGTTACAGATAACTCGCCAAAACGATTCAACATCGTTTCACCCGCTCCTTCAACTCCAAACACATCTTGTGTCACGGAGTCCTGCCGATCCCTGACTTTGAAACTATGCGCTAGCGGCTCTCTCCGCAACTCAGAACCGCGAATTAAGGCCGAAATGTGGGCTTTTCGAAAGAAGCCTGCCACAGAGTCACGAGGCGATCCCCGCCGCGGCTCAGTCCGTCATGGTCGGGACGGCGTGAACACATATGCCCACGCTATGCCCACGGCACTTCAGAAGGGACCCAAGTCCCGCAATGGGGAGTTTTCACCCCCAGCATCCACTGTGAATAAATGTTGAAACGATATAAGTTCGTCATAGCGAATCGCTTCACAGCCGCTAGAAACGATTCATGACCGCTTCTTGAATCGGTCAGAGTGTGTGTCCATGTCGCCGCGAGACTCGCCCGACACGGTTTGTTCTTCGCCGAACAACACACCACGACAGCAGTGGGTCTGATGTTCACATCACATCTGCTGGGCAACGAGAGTAACAGGAGGGCAACATGACTGACGTATCACGCCTGCCAGGACCCGTCATTGAACTATGGGAATGGCAGTATCAAGGTAATTGCCGAGACGCTGACGAAACACTCTTCTTCCACCCTGAAGGTGAGCGGGGTTCCACCCGCCGCCGCCGTGCCGAAAAGGCCAAGGCCATCTGCGCGACCTGCCCTGTACTACAGCAGTGCCGTGAACAGTCTCTGCGAGTTCGTGAACCATACGGCGTATGGGGTGGGCTCAGCGAAGACGAACGTAACGCCATCCTTGCAGAGCGCGACCGCAAGGCAACCCACGGAAAGTTCCGCACGACCGCATAGCCGTCTCCCTGCACCATCTCCGCTTCACGGGCGGGCCAAGCTTCCAGGCGCTGGCCCGCCCTTCGCTATATCTGTACGCCATGAGGCGTAGTCAGAACGTGTGGACAGTTCGGATACGTCGATGGGCTGGTTTTGATCCCAGTGCATGGTTTTTGTGTATACCTTTGGGTCAAATTGACCCCATCGAGACGTGGCCTCTCCCCAGACACAATAAAAAGGGGTAGCCCCAACCAAACCGGTTGGGACCACCCCTTGAGCCGTTCGCGTAAGCGATCAGCCGACGATTGCGAGAACGTCGCGAGCCGAGAGAATTAGGTATTCCTCGCCTGCGTACTTAACCTCGGTGCCACCGTACTTGGAGTAGATGACCTTGTCGCCGACAGCAACATCGACTGGCACGCGGTTACCGTTGTCGTCAACACGACCCGGACCCACAGCGATTACTTCACCTTCCTGAGGCTTTTCCTTGGCGGTGTCTGGAAGGACCAGACCCGAAGGAGTAGTGGTTTCAGCCACGATCGCCTTGACAACGATGCGGTCTTCAAGCGGCTTGATGGAAACCGACACGCGGACCACCCTTTCGCGATGAGTTGGTATGAGTTCAAGGTGTCCATCTGATCTGTCCAGGCCGTCGTCGCGGTGTCGACCAGGCGATCAAATGTTCCATCACTAATGTAGAACCGGCATTAGCACTCGGTCAAGGCGAGTGCCAATTGTTTCGGGAAACTGCCTGCCATTCCGCTGACAGCGCACAGATCCTTGTTCCAGTTCGACCTGTGAGTACGCACGGGCCACTCCCCTCTCCATATTGGCGACGAGTTGGCGACGAGTTGGTGACGGACCAGCATCGGCCTGCGCCGAGCCTGCCACGCAGGCGAGGCAGGGCTGGAAGGTGAGTACTCGTCGGCAAGCAAAAAACGCGCCAAGCAGCAGCGACCGCACTCGCAAGCCCGCCAATAACTTGAGAGTGACCACAAGCGCACTCTCACACACAGCGAGTACGGGATCGGTCACTCTCAAAGGGCAGGATGAGCACATCTGAGTAGGAGTGGCACCGAAAGAAACCAATCCATCGCTACCCACACCAGCGTGAAACAATGGCAGGATGGACCTCGCACTACTCGAACAACTCACCTCTGACACCGGTCGCACACTCTTCGCGGACATCGCCACCCGGCAGGGCGAGGACCCCCTCCGCATCAGCGCCGGGCTACGCAAGGCAGGCTATGAACCAGAGCTGATCGCAGCGGCACTGACCCAGACCCGATTGCGGACCAAGGCGCATGCGAAGCTTGGTGACTTCGCCGAACGCATGTTCTTCACCGCCAACGGAGTCGAGCAGGCGACACGGTTGAGCGTCGCCGCACATCATGCCCAACGTTTCCTCGGCGCGGGAATCACCAAGGTTGCGGACCTGACCAGTGGTATTGGCGCCGACTCCATGGCGTTCGCCGCGCTCGGCCTCGATGTGCTCGCAACGGACATCGATCCTCTCACCGCGGCTATGGCAGCGGAAAACCTACGCCCCTTTCCTAACGCATCCGTACGGACCGCGGACGGACTCGCAACAGATTTTGAGGCCGAGGGTATCGACGGCATCTACGCTGACCCTGCGCGTAGAGATGGAACCGGACGCAGGGTGTGGACCCCTGAGAGTTTCCTACCGCCGCTCGACGCGGTGTGGAGCCTACGTTCACGTGTGGCGGGTGTTGGCCTCAAACTCGGCCCCGGCATTGCGCACGCGGACATCCCAAATGGATGCGAGACCCAATGGGTTTCGATTGACGGAGATGTCGTTGAGGCAGGGTTATGGTTCGGTAGCGTGGCCCGAAGGGAAGGCTTCGGCGCTCTCGTATTGACGACGACCCCCAGCGGACTTCGGGCCTCAGAGTTCACAGGAGATGGGCTCGACGGCACGGTACACGCCATCGACGCAGCGTCGGAACTGCTCGAATACCTACACGAACCCGACGGCGCGGTTATCCGGGCAGGGCTCGTGGCTCATCTCGCCAACGAGTTGGACGGCGCACTGATTGACCCGAGCATCGCGTACTTCACCAGCGACACACCCGTGTACGCGGATGGAAGCTCCCTCAGCCAGGCCTACCGGATAGTTGAGGCCATTCCATATAACGTCAAAACCCTTCGTGCTTACCTCAAAGACCGTAAAGTTGGCAGAGTCACGATCAAGAAACGCGGCATTAGCGTCACCCCCGAGCAACTGCGTCCGCAACTCGCGCTCAAGGGTGAGAACGAAGCCACGATCATCTTGACACGTGTCAACGACAAGAAAACGGCAATCATCGTGGACCCGCTCCAGCCATGACAGGAGAATTCCACGCTCGGGGTTCAGTTCCTCCCGGACCAGCCTGAACCCCACGCGGCCCGCGCAATCGCAGTTCACACGCACCAACCACAGGAAGGCGAGGACATGGCCACCCCCATCCCGTTCTCATCATCTCAGCGCTCCACCCTCGGTGTGGAGTGGGAACTCGCCCTCGTTGACAAGGACTCAGGCGACCTACGGCAGGTTGCTCAGACGATCCTGGATGCGTTGTCCCCAGACGGCTCGCAACACCCACACGTGCGGCAAGAACTGCTGCTCAACACCGTCGAGATCGTGACAGGAGTGTGCAACACCGTGGCCGAGGCGGGCGAAGACCTGCAACGATCAATTGAACTTCTGCACACCCTTGCCGATCCCCTACGAGTTGAATTGATGTGTGCGGGCACCCACCCGTTTGCACGCTGGAACAACCAGAAGGTCACGGACAAGGAACGCTACGCGACCCTCATCGACCGGACCCAGTGGTGGGGCCGGCAGATGCTGATCTACGGCATCCACGTGCACGTTGGCGTTGAGGACCGGAACAAGGTTCTACCCATTTCACGTGCGCTGCTCAGTTATCTCGGACACATCCAATCGCTGTCAGCGTCCTCCCCGTTCTGGGGCGGCAAGGACACCGCCTACGCCTCAAACCGTGCACTCATGTTCCAGCAACTTCCGACGGCAGGTCTCCCCACCAATTTTGATGAGTGGTCGCAGCTCGAACAGTATGTCGATGACATGGTCAAGGTCGGCGTGATTGATGAGTTCAATGAGATCCGCTGGGATGTCCGCCCATCACCGCACTACGGCACAATTGAGGCGCGCATCGCAGACGGGGCATCCAACCTGACCGAGGTGCTCGCGCTCGCAGCACTCACACAGTGCCTCGTCGAACACTTCTCCACGCTGCTCGATGAGGGCAAGCCACTCCCGCGTATGCAGCCGTGGTTCGTTCAAGAGAACAAGTGGCGGTCCGCGCGTTACGGCATGGACGCAATTTTGATTCTCGACGAGTCTGGTCGCGAAGACCTAGTCAGTGACGATCTGCTTCGGTTGCTTCGGGAGTTGGAGCCCACCGCTGCGCGGTTGGGCTGTGAAACGGAACTCGACTACGTGAGGGTGATCCTGCGTAAGGGCGCCTCTTACCAGCGCCAACGCGCCGTCGCTCGGCGCAACGGTGGCGATCTAGGTCAAGTTGTCTCCCACCTGGTCAAGGAGTTCCGCGAAGGTAAGCCGCTCTAGCGAATCGCCTCAGCGGCGCGTAAGGAGGTATGCCGCAGGCTTACCCCGGCAAAGGTGCCCGCCCACTGACGTAAGGAAGGCCGCAGGACATGAGGAATCGTCGGAAAGCAGCAGCAATAGTTTTGTGCACCCTGCTCGCCGTGTCTGCCTGCACGTCACCACCTGCGAGCCTGCCCACTCCTGCTGCATCAAACGCCGCCTCGGACCTACCGGTCATCAACACGTCCATCAGTCACGAGG
Source organism: Timonella sp. (assembly GCA_031979385.1). GTDB lineage: Bacteria > Actinomycetota > Actinomycetes > Actinomycetales > Cellulomonadaceae > Timonella. The sequence goes on from DALZEF010000003.1 coordinate 12,337, forward strand.
TACCGACGACGCTAGAGGACGTACAACTGTTTGGGCGTGCACTCAGCGAATTCAACACGACAGTCGTGCCGGTATCGGGCTTCAAGAAGGTCCAGCCCGATGACCCACGCATCATTAGCGAACCCATCCCAGAGGATTACTGGAACAACTGCGAGTCGGTGTTCCGTCCTTTCGATGATGCTTCCGAGTTCGCCCTGTTCTATAACGGAGGCGAATGCTCCGAGGCTCCCGGTGTCCCCGGCGTTCAGCGGAACGGCGAATTCACCCCGTTTACCGGCGGCGATCCCGGTATCGACGCACACGGCAACCTGCTCACCGCACACGCGATAACCCACTCCGCTGATGGCGTGTTGTGGACTACGCTAAATCGGGACGACTGGCGCGGAGTAGAACTCATGTACGGAGATCTACAAACGCTTGAAGCCTCGCAGGTGATCGACTACAAAACGCTCCGCGATAGCTTGCAAGGCACCTACCTTCTTCGCTCAGACGGCGTGCTCGGGGCACAGATCCACGGTGAACGCGTAATTCTTGAAATGTTCCTGACAGATCACTCCGAACGCAATCCCGAAGGATCGTTTCTTCCCTACGGGCTGGTATCTATAAACATAGACGGCAACGACCAGCAGGTTGAGATAACGCGGGTATCACCGCAATCCTGGGTCCGCAGCACCCCACACTCCCAGCTACTTGTTGACCGTGTGGAAGATGGCAAACGGGTTCTCTTAGAACGTACCGGTATTGGTGAGTTCACGGAGGTGTTTTCCATCCCGATGGACTCACCCCAAGCGCCACCTCAAGACATTACGTCGAGATGGGCTGGCATACTCGATAACCAACTTATCGTTGCCGTCGGCGACTACCTTCTTATCGCACAGGGACAGCAATCAACGGTCACGATAGTTGACCTTGGCACGCCACCTCGTGGAGAAATCTCCGGCGTCGTGAACGTTGCTATCTCGGATTCGCACATTGCTTGGCAGTACCGGTTGTACGCCCAGGGGTTATCGGGGATATACGCACTCAACCGCGAAACGTTGACGGGCAATATGACCGTTTTGGAGGAAGAAGTTAACATGGTGACGATCGAAGGCGACACACTGTCATTCAACCAAATCACGTATGGCTTCGACACCTTTGTTGGTGTTGATATCAAGCTCCCACTTCCCTAGCTTTCAACCTCGCTTTCAAGGGCGGCTATGAGGAAACTAGTCATCGCGGCAACTGTTGCAACTCTGCTGCTTACACCCGCTGCGTGTACGGCCAGCACCCCTCCACCCCTACCAGCCCCAAGCATCACGCCGTCCACATTGCCGCCGGTGTCCAACGCGTCAATCATCCACGATGTTCCTACCGCCCTACGCAACGCACAGTTCTTCGACCGTCCCATAAGTGACTTCGACATCACCGTCGTTCCATCAGCCACCTTCGAGAAAATCCGGCCAAGCGACCCACGAATAACAAGCACGGAACGCCACATCGACCGCTATCCTTGGTGCAGCAACTCGGACGTAGAACCGATCGGCCAAGACACACACTTTGCCCTGCACACCCATGGAGGCACCTGCAACTTCGATACACCGCATACGCCTGTAGCCGGGATACTCAACGGTAACGTATTCACTCCGTTCGCCGGGTACCGTCCCGATCCGATAGAAACGTCACAGTATTCGATCGGTCTGACTCCTCTGAGCTACACCGACGATGGTGTCGTCCTGGTCTATTCCGAGGTTTCCAAGGACCGACTGCTCCACACCGATGTCGTGTACGCGCGTGCAGACACCATGACGATGCACAAGGTAGTGAGCCTCGCTGATCTTGAGGACATCGACTCCGAAAACTACTACATTCACCCCACCATGAGCTTTGGCGCATGGGTGAACGCTGACACGCTGTTCCTCTCCATGTTCATGACTACTCGCACCGAGAATACCCAGTACGGCCTGGGAATCATCTCAATCGACCTCAACGGAAGTAATCCACGGGTCGAACTCTTCAACGCAACAACTCAACGCTGGACTCAACACGATGAACCGCTGTTTAGCACGCTAGAAGACGGTCACATGGCTCTCCTACGCCGAACCAACGGCGGCCGATACGAGCCTGTCTACACCAACACTACTGAATCCTCCTCATACCTGCCCCAGCGGGTCGACAACAACTGGGCAGGCATGATGAACGGACAACTCCTCATCGCGGTCGATGCCGGGCTCATTCTCGCTGACGAGCAAGCGCAGACAATCACCATCATCGAGATGAATCCCGTTCCGGGGACCGAATCAGGACATTACCTCCCTGACCCTCAGTTCACCGATACGCACCTGCTGTGGCTCTACGTCCCATACAACTCGCAGTATTCCGGGGTTTATGCGCTCAACCATGAAACTTTAGCTGGCGTCATGACACTTGTTGATGGACAGCCAGGCGATCTCAGAGTGGCTTCCGACAATTTCACTGTTGACCTGTATAGATTCGTGTATGAGGTTGGCGAGAAGTACCTCGAAACCCACATCCCCCTCCCATAACGGAGGGATGCGTAAGGGAGATATGCGATGAAGCAAACGGTCGTATGTGCAGTAGTCCTTGCATCTGTCTTCCTGGCCGCCGGTTGCGCTCCGCCCGCTGCCTCACCCAACCAGCCCAACCCCGCTGTCCCCAGTTCCACACCGGTACCAACCCGTTCACCTGAGAACGCCATCTACGGAAATGAACTGCCCCGCGAGTTGCAGGACTTCACGTTCTTTGGAGAACCTACGTCCAACTACACCGTCACCATGGTTACACCGCGGCGATTCGAACGCTTCGTTTCCTTCGATTCCACTCTGAGCGCACCAGAACCATACCGCGAAGAATCCGCGTACGAGTCTGAACATGTCGAGTACCCGAGCGAATGCCAAGGCGGATCCGTATACCGCCTCGTGAGGGAACTCGACTTCGCGGTGGCAGTCGAAGGCCCCAACTGCGCGGGAGCGGGCAGCGGAACAACGATTCCCGGGATACTACGAAACAACCTGTTCACCCCGTTGACCGGATACGAGGAGTACATCGACACTTCAAAAGACTGGGACGTAGTTACGGTTACTGCCGAGGAACACACAGTTGTTTGGTACCTGACTCCCATCGATGAGAGCGCCGATGCGGTTTGGTTCCTGTTCTCAACCGACCTGCAGACCCTCACAACTAGCTACCTTGGCAACAACAGCGACCCCATATTTGAACAGAGTTCCGATCCTGCTTATGTCTTCCCACCATATTCTGGGACTATCGCTGACGGGCGATTCGTGTTCACGTTGTTCACCATGCCGCAAGACACGGATCTGCGCTGGGCGTACATGGGTACATCTGGCGGATATGCCGAAGCCGGTGACGCTATCACCGAAGCACTCGTCTCGATCCGGCTCGACGGAACTGATGCACGCAAGGAACTCGACCCGATCCTCTTCTTCGACCCCTACAACAACCCGCAGAAACCCCTCATCGTCGCTGCGGGGAAAGATACCTATGCCCTACTCCAACGAACAGGCACCGGCGCATTCACAGAGATCTGCTCATTCGGATGGAACACCGAACATCGGCCATACCCTACCGAAATCGCCTACTGGAGCGAATACGATAACGGAAGGATCGTGCTCCTCACCGGAAAATACATCGTTGTGGCGCAAGAAGCCGACCGGACCCTAACTATCGTCGACAGTGGTATCAATGTCAGCAACGGAATCACCGGTTACCACCACGAGCCGTTAGTCTTGGGAGACCATCTCGTGTGGGCGTACTACCACTGGGATAACGAGGTGACCGGCATTTACGCACTCAACCGCACCAACTACCGAGGCGTCATGACCCTCGTCAACGACATACCGGGCTCTTCAGCACTAGAAAACGGCTCACTTCGCATCCAGTTCCCCACCGACGAGGACCAAAACGGGAACCCGTTATATCGCCAGGGCTACATACCTCTCCCCTAGTCCAGCACCACCATTCACCGAGGAAGTCACCAATGAAGCAAGTACGCACACTAACACCCGTGGTGTTCAGTGCGCTATTGATCGGCGTGCTTGGTTCTTGCGTGGCAAACCCACCAGTGGCTCCGCTCACGCAATCTCCTACGCAAAGCTCCGTTTCCTCACCGCACGGCACTCCCCCAGAAGACGCTGTAGTCGGCGACCACTTACCCAAGGATCTGCTCGGGTACACATTTTTTGGCAAGCCCGCGGCCGACTATAAAGTCACCGAAGTATCAACCAGAGGATTTGAAAAGGTACGCAACCTTGACAGGTTCCCCAACGAGTTCATCTCTTGGCAAGAACTCCACGGAGAGAGCTTTTGGAGTCAAGTAGGAAACGACTGCACGGGTGGGCGCCAGTATCGGCCGTTCCGAAACGCCGTGTTTGCAGTCCAGCAAAACGAAGCCGCCTGCACTGGCTCCATCGGTGGAACGGACACGCCCGGAGTCCTAGTTGACGATGTATTCAAAGAGTTCATCGGCTACAATGCGGCTCTCAATGACACTGACACCCACAGGGTTGATCCCATCGCAGTAACCGATGAACTAGCGGTATGGGTTACCTCCCACTACGACACCGAGCAATTAACTGAATGGCTTTTGTTCGCAGGGAACCTCGCAACGCGCGAGACCACTGTTTTACTCAAGAGCACCGATCCGTTACCCGAGGGTGGGAACACCGGGCCAAGCTACGAACCATACAGGATCTTTATGTCAGGCGAGCGAGTGTACTTCGTTACATCCACACAGTACTCAGCCGACGATTTGAACTGGCAAAACGACTCCTTAGCAACTGAAGAAGGCAGTCTTGTGGATGTCTTGTTCTCCATCAAGCTGGATGGAACCGAGCTGCGCAAAGACATAGATCCCGTGATCGACATAAGTAACAACGCAGGAACTCTCTTACTCACAGCAGACACGACCCGGTACACCGCTGTGGCACCGAAAGCGGATAGGAAATTTGAGGAAGTATTCTCCGTGGAGTGGCAGAGCGACTACATGCCGCACTATGAAGCTCTCATCGGGTCGCCACACTTACAAGGATCAACGCTCACGATTTCAGCGGGCCCAAACCTTGTCATCGCCCGGAAAGGGTCCGATACGCTCACGGTTGTGAGTGACGCAGCGAGCCCCGGCAACAGTGAAGGTAACTACTACCTGCCTGTCCATGTGTTAGGCGATCACGTCATGTGGGTGCACAGCCGTTTTGATGCGTATGCGACCGAATACACCAGCACGATGGGTATCTACGTTTTGAATCTGACAACCCACAAGGGTCTTATGACCGTTGCAGAGGACACCGAAGCGCGCCTCAGCGAGGACAGTAAGTGCGTAGAACTGATTAGAAGTACGGATGATGTACCTGGCACGTCTAATGAGTTGCAGAGGTTTTTTATCCCGTTGCCCTAGCGCCAGGCTCACCACACCATTCGGTTTCTTACGTCCAGTATCACCCCTGCCGTGCCTTGAGTTTCGGGGTCTTCTTGTTGATCACGAACACTCGTCCTCGGCGCCGCACGATTTGTGAGCCGGGCTGATTCTTGAGTGACTTAAGTGAGTTTCGTACCTTCATGGGTGTTCTTCCTGTTCATTCGGTTCTTACCAGTGGGAGTCTTCTGGAATGTCGCCAAGCCAGGGTTCAAGGCCATCGTATGGATCGTTCCAACGCATTCCACGAGTGACGGCCTCGTACTCTGTGATGAGCACTGACTCGAAGGCCTGACGCAGTTCGTCACGACCGTCCCCAACTCCTGTAACTACGATCCGGGACAGTTTCTCGCCGCTGCCCCAGTGTGCGCACGTCCCGATGGAGAGTTGTCCACCGGCGCCCTCCCAACGGCATACAAGATCTGGGCGGGTGGGCACCCAGAAACAACCGCGTGCTCGAGCCCGGTGCGATCCCAGTTCTTCGACACGTTCGAGTAGCCGACCCGGATGGAATGGAAATGGTGAGGAGAAGTCCAGTACCCACACGTCACCGTTGTCCACTTCGAAGGATCGCTCACGGCGGACCTCGGCGATCCACCGTTCAGAGGCCTCATGGTCGTGTAGGCCTTGCGCGAGTAGGCGGATCGGCATGCTCTCCGCTCCCTCGACGAGTGGGATCTTTGGTCGCGCAAGGCTCGTGATGAGTTGCGTGGCAGGCTGGAGCAGGGCCAGCGATCCGTCTGCAACGATAAGGTCTGCGTGTTCCACGAGCGCACACTGAACTTCTGCGACGCCACGATAATCATCTGAGGCGCTGTGCTGACCGCGTTCAATGAGCAGTTCCTCTCCGCGTAGGTCCTCAAGCGAGTGCTCTGCGCTGATCGCAGCGATGACGCAGGACACCTTGACCTGTTGTACAAGGTATTTGTCCCATGCGATCACCCGACAGATCTGCACGGCCTCGGCGCCCACGGGCAGATTCACAATGATCGTGTCCCATCGACCGCTTTGCGCGAGGCGTTGAACGGTCGGGATGATGTCTTCCCTGATCGCGCAACTTACACAGGCATGCTCCAGATCCACTATGACGTTCTCTAGGAGTCCGGATGCGTCACTGACGGTACGCGTCAGCCGAGCCGCGTCAACGTCGATGTGATGGGTGAGTGCAACAACCCTTGGGATGTCCCACTGCATGGAGACGGTCGCTGCAGCCATGGGCTCTGGTCGCACACCGGTCACCAGAATGAGCGAGACCCGGGCGCTCAATCTGCAACACCGTCCTGTGTCTCTGCTTCACTGTTCCGTGTCGCGGGTGATGTGGTGCGGCTGGACGCACCATAGCGGCGTTTGAACTTCTCAATCCGTCCTTCAGCATCAACAACGCGTGCGTTCCCAGTCCAGAATGGATGGCTTGCACTGGAGATGTTGACGTCGATGAGCGGGTAGATTTTCCCTTCGTACTCGATCGTTTCCTGCGAGGTTGCCGTTGAACGAGTGAGCAGCAAGAGCCCACCGGCTTTGTCGCGAAAGACCACATGGTGATAGTCGGGATGGATGTTCTTTTTCATCGCTTCCTCTGTTAATGTTATTGATAACGATTCCCATTATATACAGAAAGGTGAACATGTCACGCAACTGCGATGTCACAGGTGCCCAACCAGGTTTTGGGCACAGCATCTCCCACTCACACCGGCGTACTAAACGCCGCTTCAACGTCAATGTCCAGCGCAAACGGTATTGGGTGCCGAGTTTGACCCGGCACGTCACGCTCAATGTCAGCGCGCGCGGAATCAAGGTCATCGACAAACGGGGAATCGATGCTGTCGTTGCCGAAATCCAACAGCGCGGAAGGAAGCTCTGATGGCTAAGAGCCAAGACGTTCGCCCGATCATCAAACTGCAATCGACCGCAGGGACCGGGTACACGTACGTCACCCGCAAGAATCGGCGTAATACCCCGGATCGCCTCGTACTGCGCAAATACGATCCGGTTGTGCAACGTCACGTGGAGTTTAAGGAGAGCCGCTGATGGCAAAGAAATCAAAGATCGCAGCACAAAAACGCCGCGAGGAAACCGTTGCCCGGTACGCACCACTGCGAGCTGAGCTCAAGGAAAAAGCTCGTACCGCATCAACGCCACAGGAACGCCAGCAGGCGCACGCAATGCTCGCAGCACTCCCCCGAGATGCCAGCCCAACGCGTCTGCGAAACCGGGATCAGATTGATGGTCGGCCTCGCGCTCATCTGCGCAAGTTCGGACTCTCGCGAATCAACTTCCGCGATCTAGCGCACCGAGGCGAACTTCCCGGCATCACAAAATCAAGCTGGTAGTTACCTCGTCGGTCCCACAAAGAACAGCGAATCATCTCAACCAACAACGAAACGGGGTCCAACCTATCAGGTTGGACCCCGTTCTCAGCAGGAGGCTAGATCGCCTTATACGTGCGTGACCGTCAGCGGCATTGATGAGTCCACTGGAATGTCGTAGTTCGATGGCTCAACACCGGCAGCCACCAGCGAGGAGCCGAGCGCCGCAATCATTGCGCCGTTGTCCGTGCAGTAGCGGATCGGTGGAATACGCAGAGTGATACCGTGCTCGGCACAACGCTGCGCCGCTAGGTCGCGAAGTTGCGAGTTGGCCGAGAAACCGCCGCCAACAACGAGGGTGTCCACGCCGTGGAGTTCGCAGGCTGCGATGGTCTTTGCGGTCAAGACATCGGCAACAGCGTAGGCGAAGGATGCGGCCACATCGTTGAGCGGGATATCGAGCCCTTGGTCCTGTCGGGTTTCAACCCAGCGTGCGACCGAGGTTTTTAAACCTGAGAACGAGAAATCGTACATGTGCTTTTCCTGATCCTTCTTCGAGGTCAGGGCACGTGGGAAGCGGATTGCGTCGCGGTTGCCTTCGCGAGCCAGACGGTCAATGTGCGGACCACCCGGGTACGGCAGATCGAGCAAGCGCCCCACCTTGTCAAAGGCCTCACCAGCGGCATCGTCCAAGGTTGAGCCGAGTTCGTTCACCGCCGTGGCGATGTCATCCACGAGCAGCAGTGAGGAGTGCCCACCGGAAACCACCAGAGCCATGAAACGCTGCGGGAAATCTCCGTGTACGAGTTTGTCCACAGCCGCGTGTCCCACCACGTGGTTCACGCCGTAGAGTGGCTTGTTGATCGCGAGTGACAAAGCTTTGGCCGCCGAGGCACCGATGGTCAAAGGCCCGACCAGACCTGGACCGGCGGTTACGGCAACCGCGTCCACATCGCTCAGGTCAACGTCTGCCTCGCTCAGCGCACGCTGCAACGTTGGCACCATGGATTCAAGGTGTGCCCGCGACGCGATTTCGGGAATGATCCCACCGAAGCGCGAGTGCTCATCCATTGATGAGGCAACCGCATCGAACAGCAGTTCATTTCCGCGGACCAGTGCAACACCGGTCTCATCGCATGAGCTTTCAATTCCAAGAATGAGTGGTTCAGACATGTGCCCTTAGCCCGTATGGGCTTCTCCTTATAGATCTGTATGTATGAAGTGTTTAACTGCGCGCAGGACATGCCGTGCTATCAGCACACGTGTCGCGTCGTTGGAATAGGTACCGTTCAAGATTCATTGATCTCGCCCGCGTCGGTTTCAACTGGTCGGTCAAAGTTGTTTGACCACTGCGACCACGACCCTGGGAAGAGCGCAGCCTCAATTCCAAGCGACGCGAGAACCGCAACCTCATGTGCGGCTGTCACACCCGAACCGCAGTACACGGCAACTGGAACATCAATCGAAACCGCTCCATCCAGCCCATCTTGAACCTGCGGGTCAATCACGCCGGCGTCTTCGAAAGCCTCGATCAGTTCCGTGGTGGAACGCAGCATCCCACCCTCGCCCAGGTGCGAAAACGTAGGGACGCTAATAGCACCTGGAATGTGGCCAGCTCGCGGGTCAACGGGTTCGACCTCACCTCGGTAACGTTCGGCGGCGCGCGCGTCGATCAGGATTCCCTCTTCGGGCCAAGCTGCGGCCTGGTCGATCGTGATGGTGGGCATGTGTCCCTCGTCAAGCACGATATCGGAGGTGGCAATCTGCACGTCCCCGGCTTCGACCGGATACCCCGCGGCTGTCCAGGCAGGCAGCCCACCATCTAGGATGCGCACATCGGCAAGCCCTGCGTTGCGTAGCATCCACCAAGCTCTGGCCGCAGAGGTACCACCGACGGCGTCGTATACGACCACAGTCGAGGAATCGCTGATCCCCCAGCTCCGCACCGCACGGGTGAAGTCTTCACGTGCGGGAAGTGGATGCCGCCCGCCCTCGGAGACAGGAACGCCAGCGTGTCCGTCACCATGCGCTACAGCAAGTTCCGTTTCAAGATCCACATACACGGCCCCAGGAATATGCGCTTCCATGTACTGCGCACGTCCATCGGAGCGCCCCAACTGCCAGCGCACGTCGAGTACCCGAAGCTGGGTATCGTCGGCAATGAGCGGCTGCGTCGCAGCCACCCCCGATGAACCAGCAGAACCCAGCCCGGCAGGCTCATCAAAGATCAACTCGGCGAGCTCGCTCGCAGTGATAAAAATGCGACTGTAAGTTTCTGACATACCTAGCTTTCCAGGGTCAGGCGCATCGTGTATGCGTCGAGGTTTTCCGGCTGATAATAGCGTTTACGCACGCCAAGCCGCTCATATCCGTAACGTTCGTAAAGCGAGATGGCAGCGGAGTTAGTGACGGCAACCTCAAGGAAAACCGCTCCAGCACCCAGCAGACGAGCACGTTCATGAAGCGCATCCATAAGCATCGAACCAATCCCAAGGCGTTGCGCGTGTGGTGCAACGCCAATCGTGGTGATGTCGGCGGCCTCACCGTCGCACTGCAGGCCCGCATAGCCAACCACCCGCTCGGCACCCGGAATAGTTCCCGGCACAGTGGCGACGATATACCAGCCCGGCCCCGCCCATTCGCCTTCCAGCATCGCCAGACTCCACGCGCCGACACCGAAGAGTTCAACCTCAAGCGCGGCCACGCGCGGAAGATCGCCGCTACGCATTGCACGTAGCGTGACCTGGTCGCGGGAGGCAACTGTCATCCGAGGGCTCGCTTGCGGCTCGTGGGCACTTGGGCGTCTGGGCGGCGCAGGTAGAGTGGAGTGGTTGGCTGGTCTTCGCCGCGCGCGGCGCGAGCGAGCGCCAAGCGGCCAAGCGTGACAGGGGACGGCACTTCGATGTCCGTACGGACATCGGTACCCTCGAATGCCGTGGGATACAACGACGCGCCTTCACCGACCACAACCGCTCCCTCGGCAAGGCCTTGCGCAACCACATCGGCAGCGGACGCAACCTCCGGACCAGCGACAGCGGTAACTTCAACCGCGCCAAACGCACCCAACCGGCCAACTTGGTAACGGGCGTAGTAGACCTCGCGCCGGCGGGCATCCGTCACCACAAGCACCTCGGCACCCTCATCCAACGAATAGCGCGCAGCAGCCTGCGCCGCGAGCGCATCCAACGAGCACACGCCCAACGCCTGCGTACCCACACCGAACGCGAACGTCCGGGCGGTCACGAGTCCCACGCGTAGACCAGTGAACGGAGCCGGACCGGTGCCACCCACAACTTCTGTCACGTCCGACGAGTCCAGCCCTGCCTCCGCCAGTAGTTCCGCCACGAGCGGGGTCAGCAGTTCGGCATGGCGACGCTGCTCGCGGATGGTGCGGCTGGCACGTTCGGTGCCGTCATCGCTCAGAAGCGCTGCCGACACTGCGGCAGAGGTGTCTACGATCAGAACGGTCATTACTCGAGTTCCTGTCGTGGTTGGGATGATGCTTGGGGCAAAGGGATGCGAACGTTAATCTACTGCTAGGCCACTAGGCACGGATGAGGCCCGGGAGCGCGCCGAAGTCGGCATCAGCCCACCGTGCACCGTGCGCGGTCAAGGTCAGTTCGCGCACCCCGGTCTCAGCTTCGGCGGTTTCGAGGTCGGTCGTGTCCAGGCCGCCGTGCGGGCGGTTCAGGGTGATCTCAAGGCGGTCATCGGCGATACCTTCAACTAGGCCGGTGCCCCACTCCACCACTGTGACGGCTTCATCGAGCGAGGAGTCCAAGTCGAGTGCGTCAACCTCGTCGAGCGACCCAAGCCGGTACGCGTCCACATGCACCAGTGCAGGTCCGTCCGCAAGTGGCGGGTGTTCACGCGCAATGATGAAGGTTGGCGATGCCACTTGCCCGCGCACGCCAAGCCCCTTACCGAGGCCCTGTGTGAGGGTGGTTTTGCCGGCGCCCAGGTCACCGGTCAGCATGACCAGGTCGCCTGCCCGCAGCATGGTTGCGAGCGCCTCACCGAATGCGCGAGTCTGTTCCGCCTGCGTCAGTTGCGCGGAGAAAGTCAAAACGTTTACCACGGGTCCATTATCCTCTTATTTTTCCGGTGGCGGCTGACACGGCAGTGTTAGATTGCCGACGAGTCCGGCGCGTCGTCCCATACCCCGCCGCCCAGCACCCAACTAGAAGTCGGTGGGTCGTTTTTGGTCCGGGTGCACACATTTTTTCTGTACACCCGGACCAATTTCGACCCATCGGTTTTCCGGGGTCTCGCCAATCCCGATCCACCCGTCCGCCAAAGAGCTAACTAGACCGGTTCGTCGTCAATGTAGACCCGCGGGACACGCTCACCCACGCGGGTGACAATCTCATAGGAAATCGTTCCGGCGGCAACGGCCCAGTCTTCGGCGCTTGGAACGCCGGTGGCGGGATCGCCAAAGAGGATGGCGGTATCCCCGGGGACCGTTCTCGTATCGGGTCCAAGATCGACCACGAACTGATCCATGCATACCCGTCCGGCAATGGAAACTCGCTGGTCACCAACCTGAACCGGAGCTCCCAGTCCGCCGCGATCAGCGGTGCCCGACGCGTGACGGAAGATCCCGTCCGCATACCCCAACGGCACAACACCGATTCGTGTGTCCTCGTCGGTGTGGTACTGGTGACCGTAGGAGACTCCGTGCCCTGCAGGCAGTTTCTTGACGGTGGCGATGTCGGCTTCCAGGGTCATCGCTGGGATGAGACCGAAGTGCGCGGCATCCCCGATCTGGGGCGCGGGAGACAGTCCATACACGGCGAGTCCCGGACGTACCAGGTCGTAGTAGACGCTCGGGTTGAGCAGGGTTGCCGCAGAGTTTGCGAGGTGGCGAACCTCGAGATGAGCACCAGCCGCCTCTGCCTGGGCTATCGCCTGCCTAAACGTTTCCGCCTGCGCCAACACCGTGGGGTTTTCGGGCTCGTCCGCGAACGCAAAGTGCGACCAGATTCCAACGAACTCAAGTGTCCCCTCGTCCTGCGCCGCAATAAGCGGAACGAGCATCTGGTCCAGGTCTGCGAGGGTCACACCGTTCCGCCCCAGTCCCGTATCAACCTTGAGATGCACACGCGCGGGCTTCCCTACCTCGCGGGCAGCGTCACGCACGGCGGACACAGCCCAGGGTCCGGCTACAGAAATGTCAATGTCATGCCTGATGAGTTCTGCAAAATCAATCCCTGGCGTGTGCAGCCAGGTCAAAATCCGCTGATCGAATCCAGCTTTTCGTAGTTCGAGGGCTTCGCTTGCCTGAGCGGTTCCGAACCAGGTTGCACCACCCTGTGCGCTCGCCCGTGCCGACTCGATCAACCCGTGGCCGTACGCGCCGGCCTTCACCACCGCCATGATCTGGGTGTGCGGCGAATGGCTGCGCACCTTCTCCCGCATGAGTGCGACGTTGTGCCTGATCGCGGCGAGGTTCACAACGGCTCGACCGGTGTAGTAGTCAAAGTACGGACGGGGTTTTTGTGCGGGGTCTGGTGTCGTCACCGTCCCATTCTCTCACCGAGGTTGTTTCGGAGACCTCGCCGCAGTGCACCTCCCACAGAACTTTCACCAGACTTTCGGAAACCCGTATGGTGATTTTCCGGAATTAAGGTCCTTTTCCTTGGTTGTTGATCCCGGAAAATCACCATATCGGTAGCAGCAGTCTCAGCGCTGAAGAGCTACGGCATCAACCAGACTTGGGGCCACAGGCCATTGCAGTCATAGATCTCCAACTTCGTTCCATTCGCGGTATTGCCCATCGGCACGTCCAGGCATCTACCCGACTGTGGGTTCAACAGGGAACCGTCGGACTGGTGAACCCACTGCTGAGCTCCCGAACCGTTGCACTCCCACAACTGCACCGGTGTGTGGTTGGCTGTGCCCTGGGCGTCAACGTCAAGGCACCGACCGAATGCTCGAATCGAGCCATCCGCATACACTGACCAACGCTGTCCCGTGGCGTTGCCGCAATCCCACAGTTGTGCCCTGTTGCCGTTTGCCGCTGTGTTGGTGTCCACATCGAGGCACTTGCCACCTGGACCGCCAATCTGACCAGAGACAACAGGCAGTGAGCCGAGGCCAAAGCGCAGCTCGCACTGATTGCCCGTTCCCAGCCACGTTGCCGCGAAGTAGACGAAACTCGTCCCATCCTCACGCGGGATCATTGGGGTGGAGTATCCAGGACACGATGCCACCCCTGTCCCATACCCACCGGTGGGGTTGACTGTTACCGGGGCCGTGATCTCCACCCACTCTCCGACCCCAAGATTGGTATTCGCAAAGAGCACCGAACCTGACTCCTCCAGAACGGTCTTGTTGCCCGTTGGACCCGCCACGACGCGCTGTCCCGAGATGATCAGGGTTCCGTCCGGTCCACCGCTTGGGAGCCATGCGATGTACGGCGTGTGTAGGAGTTCGCGATCATCGCTCGTGCGCACGAGCGTGCCTGCATCGCCTGGAACACCCCAGTTCAGGCCATCGTCGCTGAACTTGATGTAGACCTCACATGCATGGTCGGGATCGGTCGCGTCACGGCACATCTCGTAGCTCATGACGTATCGCCCATCCGGCAGTTCTGCGAAGGTCTGCATGCCGGGACGCAGCAAGTTGTCGGCGGGGAACGAGACATCGAGCGTGAACGAGGAACTCCAGGTGACTCCCCCGTCGGCGGAGGTGTAATGGCCGATCACCTGGTTGTTCGTAGGGGTACCTGACGGGCGCTCGTCCGAGATGAAGCAGGCCAACGTGCCATCATCCGCGACCAGGAACGTCGGTTCCCAGATTCCATGGCCCCACGAGTTTGGCTCACCGGCCGTCTGAGTGCAGTTTGAACGGTACTGCCAGGTAAGGCCGCCATCGGAACTGTGGAACACCTCGATCCTCTGGGTGGTGTAATCGCCCACCTTCCATGCTGTTCCGGCAGCCAGAAGGTCACCTTGGTTGAGTCCTGAAATGGTCCGGGGCACCTCGAAAAGTGTTGGTGCCTCCAGGTCCCATCCCGGGGTGTTCGACACAACGGTGGATATCTGTGTCCAACTAGCCCCACCGTCGAGGCTCCGGTATATGGGGAGCGATGTGGGAGCGTTATGTCCCCCCTTGGCGAAGGTCGCGAGCATTGTCTGGTTCGGTGAACCATCGTGATCGAGGCGTATCGCCCGCGGATACCCAGCGGTTCCGTTGGGATAAGTATTCTGGTCGGGCGAATACAGGGTGTTACCTGCCGCGGCTCTTGCGGGCGTTGTGGTGACAGCAATGGCACCCACAAGCATGAGCACTGTCGCTGCAAGTGCACTGGCTACTCGCAGCCAGTTCGGAGGAACGTATTGTCCTTCCATGAGAACTCCTTTGCGTTTGTGACGCCTGCTTCTTTGCAGACGTTGCAAACACTATGGCAATAATTTGCATACGTTGCAATAGGGAGGGTTTAACCCTCTCCAGCCGAAGGCGGTGAATGTTCTAGACCGCAGTGCTCTGCCGCACGACCAAAGAGTGTGGCGCGATAATCTCCTCGACCGGAGAGTTCGGGTTGTCGATCCTGTGCACCAATCTCTGAATCGCCTCACGCGCGATAAAGGACGTATCCAATGCAACCGAACTTAACGCCGGACGGGCAAAACGCCCTTCCTCGATGTCGTCAACACCGATGATCGCGACATCCTCGGGGACGCTTAGCCCAGCATCGAACACGGCACGCATCGCACCAATCGCGAGAAGGTCGGAAAAGCAGAAGATCGCATCTGGACGCGAGTCCAGTCGCAGCAATTCACGTGCAGCATCGTATCCGTCCTGACGACTGTAGTGAGCCGCAGTGACCACCCATCGAGCATCCACCTCAAACCCGGCTTTCGTCAGCGCGGCCTCATACCCGGCCTGTCGCAAACGCGGAGTTGTGTAGGGCTCGCTGGGCTGAACTCCGATTGCGGCAATGCGCTTTCGACCGATCTCCACCAAGTGCGTCACCGCGTCGAAAGCGGCCCGCTCGTTGTCAATCGCAACGTGATCATATTTGCCATCGAACTCATGTTCACCCAGTAGTACCAGCGGCACAGACGACATGGCACTGGTTTCATGCAGGTACTGCTGCGGAACGAGCGGACTGAAAAGCACCCCGTCAAAGAGCACCCCTCGCTCCCCTCCCTGCAGGAGCCTGCGCTCGCGTTCATGATCATCGCCCGTCTGCTCGATCAGCACACGGTAACCAAGTTCCGAGGCGGCATGGATGGCATCGCGCGCAAGCTCGCTGAAGTACGGGACTGCAATCTCGGGAACGACCAGCGCCAGCAATCCCGTCCGACCCGTGCGAAGGGTTCGTGCGACAGGGTTTGGACGATAATCCAGCTCCCTGATCGAAGCCATCACGCGCTCACGCATCTGGGCACTGACGTGCGTGTATCCGCTCACGACATTGGATACGGTGCGCACAGACACCTGAGCATGTTCAGCGACGTCACGAAGTGTTGCAGCCATAAAGAAATCTTACCCTTTGCAACGTGCGCAATGTCGTGTTACGGTTTTTGCACACGATGGCAAACACACAAGGGAGTGTCTCATGAAGCGTCATCACGATAAGCGGTCCTCCCGGCCCGCGCTCGTAATATCCGTGGTCACGGCGGCAAGCCTCACACTTGCAGCATGCGGTCCTGAGGTCACGACAGACCCGCAACCAACCGGTGACACTGGAACGACTGGTGCCACGGAAACCGCCAACCCCAACCGACTACAAGCCCCCGGCGACGAAAATCCCACAGGAGAGATAACCATCTGGGATCGGTCCGGAGACCTCTATCAGGTCTTCGACGATGCAATCGCAGCATTCAACGACAAGTACCCAAACATCACCGTCCACCATGAAGCAGTGGACATTGATGCGAAACTCCAAAACACCCTCATCACGGGTGCGGACGTTCCCGACGGCGTCTTCCTTGACGATGCGAAAGTCTCAAGTTTCACCGAGCACCTCTGGGATCTCACAGACGTTCTCGCACCATATTCCAGCGATATCGCGCCTCAGAAACTGGATGTCAACACAATCGGAAACAGTATCTACGGCGTCCCTTTCGACTTGGACCCAGGCCTTCTGTTCTACAACGCGACTGCGCTTGAAGAAGCCGGAATCGATGCCGAGAGCATCGAAACCTATGACGACCTCCTCGAGGCTGCGCGAGCCTACAAGGAATTCAAACCTGCATCTGGCCCAATCCACGTGGAAAGATCAGAATTCCTCGGCCAGCTACAACTCGAGATGTACGCGAGCCAACTCGGCACGACCATCGCCGACGCTGAGGGCACCCTACGTCTCGACTCGCCTGAGTACAGGCAGATCCTTGGATTCCTCGACACCGTCCAAAAAGAAGGTCTCGGCACTCGTGCTGAATACTTAGATCCAACGGATCTCGCCGAACTCGAGAACGGAAATCAGGTTTTCTATCCGTGGGCCATCTGGTTTAGTTTCGCGCCACAGCAACTCCTCAAAGACACGTCCGGGGATTGGCGTGCCATGGAACTCCCCGCCTGGGAAGCCGGTGGTCCCCGCAGCGGAGCGATGGGAGGATCATCGTTCGTACTTCCCAAACAGGGCGAAAACTCCGAACTCGCCTGGCTCTTCTATGAGTTCCTCATGTTCGACGAGGCAGGCTACACGGCAGTATGGGGTCCAAGCGAGATCTATCCAACCGGGTTGAACACATCAATTCCCTCGTATCTGCCAGCCTCGAACCCCAACAGCCCTCTCTTTGAGCCCGTCGAGGCGCTTGGCGGACAGGATCTCTGGGCAGTTGCCACCGAGGCAGGAGCTCAGATCCCAGGTTCCGATCCCATCCCCACCTGGTGGGCAGGAGCCGTTGACTACCTAGGCGTCAACCTCCAGCGCATGCTCGATGGAGATATGACTGTGGAGGAGGTCATCAGTGCCTCCACCGCAGACATTCAAACGAATCTGAGTGACCGACAGTGACTTCATATACCTCAACCGTTCCCGCCCCCAAGACTCGTTGGGGGCGGGGCCGCGGTCGACGAATCGCACCGTACCTGTTTGTAAGTCCGTTCGTCGTTGTCTTCTTGGCATTCTCGGTCTACCCCATGTTCTTCACGGCTCGGCTCTCTATGACGAGTTGGCGCGGAGCCGGTGCCGCACAGTGGGTTGGATGGGACAACTATTCCTATCTGCTGGGTAATTCAGCGTTCTGGGGTTCTCTCACCAATTCCCTGGTCCTGTGGCTGTTGATTGTGCCGGTGCAGATGGTTCTCTCAGTTGGAATCGCTGTGCTGCTCAACTCCGCGACTTTACGGCTCCGTGGACTGTACCGGGTTGCGTTCATCGTCCCATTCGTCACGCCGCTCGTGGCGGTCGCCCAGATCTGGGTGGTTCTCTTCGATCAAAACTACGGGGCGGTGAACTCGGTCCTTTCGTCTCTCGGACTACCCGACATCGGCTGGCTCACGACCAGTACGTGGGCGAAACCCAGCATTGCACTGTTGTTCCTCTGGAAGACCACCGGATTCATCATCATTATCGTGCTGTCAGGCTTGCAGTCCATTGACTCAACGCTCTATGAAGCCGCGTCGATTGACGGTGCATCGCGCAGTCGCCAATTGTGGAGCATCACGGTTCCACTTCTGATGCGCACCATCATGTTCGCGGTCGTGTTGCAGACCCTCGCAGTGTTCCAGATGTTCGCGGAACCGTTCGTGCTGACGCAGGGCGGACCCTACGGTTCAACAACGACCGCAGGCTACAACCTCTACAAGTACATCAACCAAGGTGACCTGGGAACCGGTGCCGCCAACTCGCTGCTTCTCGTTGTGATCGTTCTGGCGCTCTCGCTCATGTTCGTTCGACTCATGCGGCCAAAGGACTGAACCATGACTACACACTCTGTTTTCTCGGCCAGGTCCAGCACGTCCGAGCGGTACCGAAATTTCGGTTCGCACGTGTTCTTGATGTTGATGCTCGCACTGTTCCTGGCTCCGGTGGTATGGGCTGTCCTCTCGACGTTCAAACCAGCGAACGACATCATCAGTGCTCCTTTGGCCTTCAACCCTGCCAAGTTCACTCTCGACAACTACAGGGCGATGTTCCAGGACATCCCCATCGGTCGGGGCTTCCTGAACACTGGGATCGTCTTGCTGTTCAAGGGCACCTTGACGATGGTGTTTGCACCCCTCGCCGCGTATGCCTTCGCGAAATACAACTTCGTGGCCAAAAACATCGTCTTTGGCGCGGTGCTGATCACCCTCATGCTGCCCACAATCGTATTGATCATTCCCCTTCTTCTTGAGATGAAGGCTCTGGGCTGGGTGAACACCTATCAGGCACTTATCCTGCCCGGCTCGATTGACGCGTTCGCCATCTTCTGGATGCGTCAGGTCATTGCGGCTGTCCCGGATGAACTCCTCGATGCAGCCCGCGTGGATGGTTGCGGAGAACTGGGCATATTCGCACGAATCGTGGTGCCTGTGATCAGACCGGGGCTCGCAGGGCTTGCGGTACTGACGATCATGAACATCTACAACGACTTCGTGTGGCCGGTGATCGTCGCCAGCTCAGACCGGATGGCAACGCTTCAGGTTGTGCTTTCCACCCTCGCCCAAAACATCACCGGAAACCGGATCGGTGCGGACTATGCGACCGTGACCGGCGAACTTCTGGCGGCGGCTTCAGTCGCTCTCATTCCCCTGCTGGTGCTCTTCATGGTGTTCCAGCGACACTTCATCAACGGCATCCTTGCCGGCAGCGTAAAGGGCTGATCTACTCATGACTCTTCTTCAACACTCAACCACCGTACCTGCCACGGGTTTCGTGCCTCGCCCCGAGTATCCGCGTCCGGATCGGGACAGATCTGAACGTTGGCTGACCCTCAATGGGCAGTGGTCTTTCGAGGCGGACGGCACGCCCAGTGAGATTACGGTGCCCTTCGCCTGGGAGACCCCGGCATCGGGGGTTGGTTTAGCTTGGCTCGAACGCGGCACGTATAGCCGTCAGGTAACGGTTCCCGCGGAGTGGACGGACCAACGCGTTGTTTTGTGCTTCGGCGCAGTCCATCACCACGCAGTGGTTCGCGTTGACGGCGCACTCGTCGGGGAGCATGTGGGAGGTTACGAGTCATTCGAGTTCGACGTCACTGAGCACTTGACCGCCGGTACCTCCGCGGTAATCACCGTCGAGGTCACTGCTCCAGCCGATAAGCGTTCGATCCCGCATGGAAAGCAGCGTTCGATTCCTCGCGATGACTACGACGGGGTCTCCTTCACGCCGACCTCCGGCATTTGGCAGCCTGTGTGGCTCGAGGCTCGAGGGCGCACCTATGCACAGCAGGTCATCTTGCGGGGAGATAGCCTCACTGGGATTGACGTTCAGATAAGGCTCGCCGGAGACCGAGTCTCTGGCGCTCACGTTGCGTTGACTGTGCGCGGGACGGGCGAGTCGATTGTTCTGACGGCCGACGAGAGCGGTATTGCCACGGGCCGTATTGACATCGTTTCCCCTCAGTTATGGGAGCCTGAAAACCCGCACCTTTACCAGATTGAGGTGCGTACCGAGGTTTCGGGAACCGCCGACCTGGTGATCGTGACGACGGGGCTGCGGCGTTTTGAAACACGCGGTGAGCACCTGTTCCTCAATGGTGAGCGCTACTACATGCGCGGAGTGCTCGATCAGGGTTACTGGCCAGAGACCGGGTTGACGGCCCCTGATGCTGGTTCGCTCCTCAACGATATTGCACTTGCCAGGCAGTTGGGTTACACGCTGGTGCGCAAGCACTTGAAGTTTGAGGAGCCGCTATGGCTGCATGAGGCAGATCGGACGGGCATGTTGGTGTGGGCTGAGCCTGCCTGCCCGAGCCGATTCTCGGATGAGGCCGCCCGAGCTTTCGAGGCTCAACTCGCCCCGATGGTTGAACGGGATGGCAATCACCCAAGCATCGTCATCTGGGGACTGTACAACGAGGAGTGGGGACTGGACTGGGATATCCCGGGGAGCGAGCAGCGTGCTGAGGCAGCACGTCGTGCCTACGACCTGATGAAACAACTAGATTCCACTCGTCCGATCGTTGAGAACTCGGGCTGGGCGCATGTTCGTACAGATCTCGTTGATTGGCACTACTACGAGCCGGACTTGGGCACCTGGCGCAAGATGATGTCGGACCTGGCTTCAGGCGTACGAGCCGACTTCCCCGTTCGGCTGGGCCCAGATTTCGTGGTTGACAAGTCACTTTACGGGTCTGATGAGGTCCCTCGCACAGGCCTGCCCATCGTCAACAGCGAGTACGGCGAAGGATTCACCAGCCTCGAACGTGCCTGGCACCTGCGGTGGGAGACTCAGGAGTTGCGCCGCCATGATCGGTTCGCCGGCTACGTGTATACGGAGTTCGCCGATGTCGAGCACGAGGCTGCTGGCCTGTTGGATGCGTGGCGTCAACCAAAGGAATGGGGTGGCGTGATCCCCTCGGATGTCAACGCGGACACGGTGCTCGTACTGGATCTTGTACCGCGTGCGGCCGGTGCTGATATCGAACCACCCGTAGCGGGACTGGAATTATCCGTGCAGGTCTCGCATCATGGGAAGGAACCCATCACGGGACAAGTCAACGCTGCGTGGGTACGAGCAGGACATCCAATCACGCAACTTCCTCCCACGGGAGAAACAGCGTCCGAGACGGTGTCGGCTGAGCCATACGTCCTTTCCGAAGCGACTACAGTGACCGTGCCTCCCCAAAGTACTGCAGGGCGTTTGCTGCTCTGGCTCTCGGATGATTCGGGTACGGTCTTGGCTCGGGCATTCCTAGATGCGGCGGAAGTAGAACCGCCAAACCGTCGAGGGGCCCGAACAGCCTAGAACTCTGCTTGACCCAAGAGTTCATCGGGGTGTCTGTTCACGTGATGCGTGGACAGACACCCCGTTTTCTCGTACAGGTTCACCCATTAGGTCAGGTGCACGATGAGATCAGCGCGATCGCGCGAGGCCGCTATGAGTTCGGCGTTACGTTGATCTGTTCCAAGCGCCCACTCGATCGCGTCCTGTGGATTGCGCCCATGGTGCACGTGTCGCAGCACGAGACGATCGATACGCATTTGTTCATCTGGTGCGAGATACCAACTTTCGCTGAGCAGCGACCGCACCGGCTCAAAACCCCAGTCATCAAGCAGCAGGTAGTTTCCCTCGATCAGGACCACCCGCGCCGCAACGCTCACAACCCCGTCCGCTGCATAGGATTCTTCGATCTCACGGTGAAACACGGGCACATACACGTCCTGATGCCCCTGCACAATCCGCCGTAGCAACCCCACGAATCCTGCAGAGTCAAAGGTCTGCGGAGCACCTTTCACCTGACTGAGCCCGAGCCTCCCAAGTTGCACATTGGACAGGTGGAATCCGTCCATCGGCAGGATCGCGGTATCGATCCCGCGAGCGCTGAGGAGTTCGGCAACTGCTGCAGTTATGGTCGATTTCCCGGCGCCAGGGGCGCCGACAATCCCGATAAGCAATCGTTCGGTTCTCGATTGCCCAGCCGTATCGTCGCCACGCGCCTCCCCCGCACTGTCAGAGCTGCGGCTGACCAACCCTGCTATGGCCGCGCCAAAGTCCAACCGTGTCGTCGTGTTTTGCCCGTCAATGCGTTCCACGATGCGTGAGGCAAGGAACTGCGCGGCGTGGTCCTCGCGCAGTTCTACGTGCTGCGCACGGTCCGTGTGAGCGGTCATCGGTCGCCCGCCAGATATGCGTGTACTCCCGGGACCGCAAGCGCAACCTGGCTTGCGGTGAGCGGACGGGAACCCGAGTCGCCCAACAGTTCCCCCGCCGCCAAGCGGCCGGCGAGTCCGTGCAGCATGACGCCTGCGGCGGCGATCTTCGCCCAGTCGAGGTGATCGTTCATGGACACGTCATCGCCCGAGGTGTGTTCCTCTTCCGCCACGACCCGCGCGGCGGCGGCCACGAGGATTCCCGCGAGCACGTCACCCGAGCCGGCTGTTGCGAGTCGCGGGGTCCCGTCGTTTTGGATGTAGGTTCCGTCCCTGCCCACGATGACGGTTGCTGGCCCTTTGGCCACGATGGTTGCGCCGGTCAGTTCGTGCGCTGTGCGGGCGGCAGACAGCAGGTTGTCTTCGACGTCGGCGCGGCTGGTGGGCGAGCCGAGCCGGGTGAGCAACACAGCGAGTTCGCCCGCGTGCGGGGTCAGAATGTGACGCGCGTGCAGTGAGGTGGGGTCCTCGTAGGTGAGGCTTGCGATGGCTCCTGCGTCGATGACTGCGGCTTCGGGTTGTCCGAGCACTTGGAGCACTGCGCGCCGCGTTGCGTCGCCTGGTTCGTACCCAGACCCCACGGTCCACGCCTGCACGCGCCCCGGAACCGTCACGATTTCCGGCATCGCTGCGGTCACGCGTTCCGCGACCGCAGCCGCTCCGAGGTATCGGATCATTCCAAGCCCTGAATGCAGTGCCGCGCTTGTGGCGAGCACTCCCGCCCCAGGGAACCGTGCGGTCCCCGACAGCACTGCGGCCACTCCGCGTGTGTATTTGTGCGCGTCGGGCGCAGGCCGCTCTACGAGGGCCCGCAGCAGCGGGTCGCTGCGGAAATCGCTGGCTTCCAGTTCACGGGTGGAGCCCTCATTGCCGACGAGCCGGTCAGTCCCAGCCCCGTCTCCCATTCCAGCGTTGCTTGTGGGGCCTAGCAGTTCGAGGCCGATGTCTATAGTTTCGATTGTTCCCGCATAGAAACAGCCCGGTGCCGCGACGAGTCCAACTTTGAGCGCCCCGAACGTTACGGTGAGGTCTGCGGCCAAGATCGCGTGGCGGTCCTCTACCTGTCCGGTCGCGCAGTTAACCCCGGAGGGCACATCTACGGCGATGACGGTGGGCCGGTCACCGCTAGGTGTGTGTGGAATGTTCAACGCGAGCTTGCGTAGCAGTTCCCCGGCGTTTCCGCGCGGCGCGCCAACAGCCCCGATGCCCAGCAGGCCATCCACGATGACGTCCGCTGAACGGATGAACGCAACCAGATCGTCGGTAATCTCGGTGCTACTGCACGAGACAATACGAGCCTGTGAGGACCGTACTGCGGACAAACCAGCCTCGTGGACGCGTTCCCCGAGGAGCACGACCGTCACCTCGATAGGCCGTTTGGCCAGCAGCGCTGCGGCAAACAGCGCATCGCCGCCGTTGTTACCCGGACCAACCAGCACCACAACATGACCGCCGCGTCCGGCCCTTGAACGCAGTGCCCGCACGGCATGCTGGTACAGCGCGAACGCCGCGCGCGCCATCAGTGGCTCACCGGCCTCCAAGAGCGGCTGCTCGGCGTCCCTGATCTGCTGCGGCGTATACGCGAACCTCATGGATCAATCATCCCTCACCGGGCCAATTGCCCGCGAACGCAACCCACACCCGATGCTAGGAGCATGAGACTCAACCCCATTGATATCGCATCAGTACACGAAACGCGTAGGGTAGAAACATGAAATTTGGAATCTTTGTGCCCCAAGGTTGGCGTCAATCTCTGACCGGAATCGACCCTCGCGAACACTGGAACGTGATGAAATCGCTCGCCCAGCGGGCGGACCAGGGCGACGTGTTTGACTCGATCTGGGTGTACGACCACTTCCACACGGTCCCCGAACCGACACATGAGGCAACCCACGAGGCGTGGAGCCTCATCAACGCCTACGCCGCCGTGACCGAGCGGGTCAAGCTTGGCCAGATGTGCACATGCATGGCGTACCGCAACCCTGCTTATCTTGCGAAGATTGCAACCACCGCTGACATCATCTCAGGTGGTCGCGTGCAGATGGGGATCGGCGCAGGCTGGTATGAGCACGAATGGCGTGCCTACGGTTATGGCTTCCCGAGCGCCGGTGACCGCCTGCGTGCTCTCGAGGAGGGCGTCGAGATCATGCGTCAGGCATTCACCACAGGCACCTCAACTCTCAATGGCCGCTACTACCAGGTGGACGGCGCACTGAACTTCCCGCTCCCCCTACAGGAGGGCGGCATCCCGTTCTGGATTGCGGGTGGTGGCGAGAAGAAGACCCTGCGTATCGCCGCCAAGTACGCTCATTACACCAACTTTGACGGGCGTCCCGAGCAGTTCGTGCACAAGTCGAACGTGCTGCGCGGGCACTGCGAGGATCTTGGCCGTGACTTCTCTGCGATCACGCGTTCCTCGAACTTCAACGTTGTGATCGGTGAGTCCGAGAAGGATGTCACCGACAAGCTCGATTGGATTCGCGCGCACTACGCGAAGACTGTTCCGTCATTCGCGGACAAGGAGCGCGCCGATTTTGCGAACGGTCCGCTCGTGGGCACCCCTGAGCAGATCACCGAGAAGCTCGTGGAACTTGAGAAGCTTGGCATGACGTATGCGGTGACGTTCTTCGCGGATGCCGCGTACGACACGGGTTCAATCGAGTTGTTCGAGCAGCAGGTCGCGTCTAACTTCTAAGCTGCCGCGAGTGGGCTTGTGCCCACTTGCGCGATCCACTATTGGCGACGAGCCTGCAGTTTCTCCGTCAGCCTCGCCTACCAGCATCTACAACAAGGGTGCGTTTCCGTGCACTTTCGTTGAGCGAAAGTGCACGGAAACGCACCCTGCTTGCTTAGTGCTCAAGGGAGGTGCGGGGCTAGCCTTCCGCGATCACCATCGCTGTCGCGACACCACCGTCGTGAGAGAGCGACAGGTAAAAGTTGCGCACACCCTTTTCCGCAGCAACCGCTGCGACCGTCCCGTGCACCTCAACCTGCGGCGGGTGACCCGTGCGGCGTTCGATCACAGCATCGTGGAAGAGCATGCCGCCCGGAGAACCCAACGCCTTCGCAATCGCTTCCTTCGCCGCGAAACGTGCCGCCAGAGACTCTATCGGCATGTCTCGTTCCCGTTCGTGGAACAACTTCTCAAGCATCCGCGGCGTCGCTTCCAACGTGCGCGCAAACCGCGCAATATCCACAACGTCGATCCCGATGCCAACAATCATTTCAGTTTCCTCCGTGCTGCGTTCCGTCCAGAATATTCGAAAGTATGACACCAGGGACGGAAAAACTGTCCAAAAGTACTAAGTAGTTCCACGTAAAGAACATCCATTTCCCTCACGGCATGACCACACCACTGCTCGAAGGGTTCCTACTGTAACGTTTCTGCACGCCATGACATGAAAAGATCATCCCAGAGGTGGAAGCCTCGCGCACCATCTCAGGATTATCTTTAGATCGTCCTGCAATAAAATACTCAAGAGATTGCAAAGAACTGCAGTGAAAACCACATATACCATCGCAGTGAGCGTCATCCTAGCTGTTTCGTTTGCCTCATGCTCAACCCAAGCTCCACCTAGCTCGACTGCACACCCAACTGCATCAGACACCTCTGATACCGTGCCCGTGGATTCCCCGGGCGACAACGTGTCCTCGCTACCCTACTTTGATGTCCTCACCTTAAATGGCGAGCCAGCCACCGGTGACAACGTCACCGTGATCGATGTGTCGTCCTTCGCGGAACTGCCCGCGAGCGCTCTCACCGCAACCGGGTTCGTGTTCCCGGAAGCCCCAGACGAGCGCACCGGTGATCTCAACGCGACCTGCACTCAGTATGAAATCCCATTCGCGCGTCTATCCGATGGGCGCGCTATCGCAGAACGGACGAATACCACCTGGTGTATTCAAGATTCCGTACCTGCTAAATCAGCCTCACGAATTGGCGTACTCAGCAATGAAGGTTTCGTCGCGTTTGATGACACCGAGAAGATTGCCAAGGACGAGTTCTCTCGGCAGATCCTCTACACAATCGTGGAGGAGGGCAACCGCGTCTACTGGTTGGAAACGCAGGGTAACGGCGCTTATTACGATGACTGGTATTTGTTCTCCGCTACTCTTTCAGACGGTAAGACCGAGTTGCTCGCTTCCTACGCTGACCTATCGGGGCCAGGAATCTTCCCACCTGTTGCTTGGTCTGGGGATCTGCACCTACATGACGGGCGGCTCTACTTCCATACCAACGCCCCGAACGCTGAACTACGCACACTCATTGAGGACGGCACCGTCACGGGAGACAACGTAGACGGATACGACGAAGATCAGTGGGACGCAGTACTTGTTTCTGTCCCTCTGGCCGGTGGTGAGGTCAAGATCGAAACCCGTAACGAGCGGCTGGTGGGATTCCACGGAGACACATTCGTGACTGCCAAGACAACTGGTTCCGGTGATACTGAAACCTATGAGATTCACTCGGCTAACCTCGACGTTCCTATCGCTCAAGCGCTACTCGTGTCACCGGAGGACAACGGACTCGAAAACTATCCTGAGCCTGTCGTAGCGGACGGACTCTACACTGCGTTCGGATACAGCCAGACATTGATCGTGGACCGTGGTCCAGACCAGTCTGCTCTAGCGTTTGACGCCACCAACGTACTGGACCGCCCAGGTGTACCTGAGGACACAGACCCCGATTTCCCGCGTCGAGTACTCGTCGACGACATCGCTGTGGACGGCGACACGGTCGCGTGGACGATCGGCTTTAACGGAATGAGTGGTGTAGACGAGATGTACTTCATCTACGACCTCGCCTCGGAGACTGGCTACTACCTGCCGATCTCTGCTCAGCCCTATATTGGCCTAGACAACGACCCGGATTACCTGTGGCTCGGTGACGGTGAACGCGTTGGACACAGGGTGACTCTCCCGTAAACCGAACCCTACGAGCCGACCCAGCCGTATCGTCGCCAAGCGGCAAAAGGGCTGGCCACCATCCTGTGGATGGGGCCAGCCCTTGCTCTATCCAACGACCAACGCTGGAACTAACTCACGTCACTCAACCGTCACGGACTTCGCGAGGTTGCGTGGCTGGTCGATGTCGAGACCCTTAGCACCCGCAAGCTCTGCAGCGAACACCTGGAGCGGCAGCACCGTGAGCAGTGGGGACATGAGGGTTGGCGCTTGGGGCACCCAGAACACCTCGTCGGCGAATGCCGTCACGTCACTGTCTCCGTCCTCTGCGATCACGAGGGTGTGGGCACCACGAGCGCGCACTTCCTGGATATTGGAGATGACCTTGGCGTGCAGAGAGTCCCGCCCACGTGGGGACGGCACGATGATGATGACCGGCTGTCCCTCCTCGATCAGTGCGATGGGACCGTGCTTGAGTTCGCCTGCTGCGAAGCCTTCCGCGTGGATGTAGGCGAGCTCCTTCAGCTTGAGCGCACCCTCCAAAGCGATGGGGTAACCCACGTGGCGGCCAAGGAAGAGAACGGAGTTTGCATCCGCCATGGAACGAGCCACTTCGCGTACGTGTTCGGAGCGGTCCAAGACTTCCTTGAGCTTCGCTGGCATTGCGCGCAGTTCGGTCAGGATCGCTTGGATCTCGTCGCGGAACATGTTGCCGCGCAGTTGGGCCAGGTAGAGGCCGAGCAGGTAGGTTGCGGTGATCTGCGAGACGAACGCCTTGGTCGAGGCCACCGCGATTTCTGGTCCCGCGTGCGTATAGAGCACGGCATCGGATTCGCGTGGGATGGTCGATCCGTGGGTGTTGACGATCGAGATGACCTTGGCGCCCTGTTCCTGTGCGTGGCGCACGGCCATGAGGGTGTCCATGGTTTCACCGGACTGGGAGATCGCAACGACCAGGGTTTTGGACGTGACGATTGGGTCTCGGTAGCGGAACTCGTGTGCGAGTTCGACCTCGACGGGAATGCGGCACCAGTGTTCGATCGCGTACTTGGCTACGTGTCCGGCGTATGCGGCTGTTCCGCAGGCGATCACGATGATTTTGTCGATTGTGCGTAGGGTGGCCTCGTCGATGCGCAGGTCGTCGAGGATGAGGTCGCCCTTTTCGTTGGTGCGGCCAAGCAGGGTGTCTCCGACTGCCTGTGGCTGGTCGTCGATTTCCTTGGTCATGAACGAGGAGTATCCGCCCTTTTCGGCTGCCGATGCGTCCCAGTCCACGGTGTAGCGGTTGCCTTCGACTGCGCGTCCGTCGAACGCGGTGACGGTGACGGAATGTGGCGTGATGGTCACGATTTCGTCTTGGCCGAGTTCGAGGGCTTCGTTGGTCTGCGCGATGAATGCGGCGACGTCGGAGCCCATGAAGTTCTCGCCGTCGCCGAGGCCAACCACGAGCGGCGAGTCGTGGCGTGCACCGACTACGGTGTCGGGCTGGTCCGCGTGCAGTGCGAGTAGGGTGAACGTTCCTTCGAGGCGCTGCGCGACATTAGCCATGGCCTTCGTCAGGTTGCCCGTGACGAGGTATTCCTGTCCGAGCAGGTGCGCGGCTACTTCCGTGTCGGTTTCAGACGTGAACTCGATGCCCTTTTCTACCAGCTCAGTTTTGAGGAGGTAGTAGTTCTCGATGATGCCGTTGTGAATGACCGCGAGTTTTCCGTCAAGCGCGAGGTGCGGGTGCGCGTTGAGGTCGCTTGGTCCGCCGTGCGTGGCCCAGCGGGTGTGCCCAATGGCTGCGGTGGCGTTTGGCAGGGGGCGTGCGTCGAGTTCTTCGCGCAGGTTAACGAGTTTTCCGGCTTTTTTGGCCGAGGAGATCAGTGGCTGGTCCGGGGACGCGAGCGCGATTCCAGCGGAGTCATAGCCGCGGTATTCGAGGCGACCGAGTCCTTCAAGCGCTACGTCCTGGGGCCGCGTCGATGGCGCGCCAGCGCCGACATACCCAACGATTCCACACATATTTTGCGAAGTCCTTTCTGGGCGGTTGCCCGGGTTTCGCGTGTATTTTTGCGACTGGGTGCCGCGTTCGGGAGTGCCCGTGTGCGATGCGGACAACGTTTGATTTTACCGCCTCACGGGTTCAACCTGCCCACTTTGTGAGCAGGTAGTATCTGATAGATTGGCTTGCGGTCCCCATCTCCGGAGCCGATGACATCCGTTCCGGCAGTCTGGGTACGCTGCTTGACGACGAGTTGGTACCGTTCCAGCGTTGCCCACGTTGGTGGATGCCCGGTTCAGGCCGGTCTGCTCCTTGGGGCGTAAGCCAGTGTTTCGACAAGTTACGTGAACCTAATTCGCGCGCAAATAACCACATACGGCATTATGAGTAGTTGATGGCTAATTCACTTGCCCCCGCTTCTCCATATGTCGATCTAGACCGCGCCACATGGCGCAAACTCTCAGAGTCGACACCGCTTCCGCTGACCGACGCTGACGTTGAGCGACTAGCGGGACTTGGAGACCCCATCGACCTCGCTGAGGTCGATGCAATCTACCGGCCGCTATCCCGCCTGCTGAACCTGTATGTGGGTGCTTCGCGTCAGTTGCACGAGGCGACATCCACGTTCCTCCGTGAGGAATCCGGGGGAACCCCCTATGTGATCGGTGTTGCCGGTTCGGTGGCCGTAGGGAAGTCGACAACAGCGCGTGTGCTGCGCGAGATGCTTGCCCGCTGGCCAGACACTCCCCACGTTGATCTGATCACGACCGACGGTTTCCTCTACCCAAACGCTGAGCTGGAGCGACGCGGCATCATGAACCGTAAGGGCTTCCCTGAATCGTATGACCGGCGTGCGCTCACCCGTTTCCTGGCAAAGGTCAAGGCCGGGCGGTCGACCGTTCAAGCTCCGGTGTACTCGCACCTGACTTATGACATTGTGCCCGGCGAGTATCAGACCGTGAATCGCCCGGACGTACTGATCGTTGAGGGTCTGAACGTGCTTCAGCCCGCGCGTCCACTTCCCGGTGGACATTCAAACCTAGCTGTCTCTGATTTCTTCGACTTCTCGATCTACGTGGACGCCAAAACAGCGGATGTGAAGTCCTGGTACATCGAACGATTCCTGTCGCTGCGTGACTCGGCGTTCGCCAAGCCCGAGTCATACTTCCGCCGCTTTGCAGACCTCGACGATGCGGAAGCGGTTGCGACCGCGGAGCGGATCTGGACCGAGATCAACGAACCCAACCTCCATGAGAACGTGCTTCCGACACGCTCACGGGCAACGCTCGTCATGTCTAAGGCGGCGGACCACTCCGTGCAGCACGTTCGCCTCCGCAAGATCTAGCGCTTACTCTCGCCCGAGGTGGTCTGGGACCTGCTCCCTAGCCAAGAACTTTTGTAACTAGCCATTTTTGTGGCTGGTTACAGAAGTCTTGGCTAGGTAATGATCAATCACGCACTCTTGTGACCCTGAGCGCACAGCGAACCTCACCCCCACGGCTCCTTACTCCGCCGCGAATAGGACTTATCCCACCAGCCGCAGCCCGATTATCGACGAGCCCTCATCTTCCCAGCGCAAGGTCGCGCTGGGAAGATGAGGGCTCGTCGGAAATCTGGTGCCCTACAGGGCACAACACACGGGTGACGCCCGCATATGGGAGTCAGCAGGCTACTCGGAGCGGTGATACTGCTCGCGGATCTCGGTCCGGATCGCTGGCTGCTTGCCCGTGACTGCGTCAAGTTGTTCGAGGCCTTCAGACAGTTCCCGACCCTTCTTCTGGTTGAAGTCAAGGTACCAGCGAATCACACGATCCACGATCATGCCGAGCAGCACACCACCTGCCACACCCGCGACAACCGCGATCAACGGGTGGCCCTCCAGCCAATGACCGGCACCAATGCCAATCATGCTCGAATAGGCGGACCACGTCACCGCAGCGATAGTCACGAGAATCCCAAAAGCGCGCCGCGGAAACCGCATCTTGCCGGCAGTGAAGTTCACGACCACGCGACCAACCGGAATATAGCGCGCCGAAATGATCACGGGGGCCGGACGCCGCGCAACCATGCGCTGTGCCCACTCGATGACCTTGGCAACCCTCGGGCGTTCGAACACCGCATAATGACGACGCCCCAGTGCCCGACCAATCGAATAGGAGGTCAGATCGCCGCAGATCGCACCGGCTATCGCCACGGCGAACACGATCCAGATGTTTGGTTGCCCCACGCTCACCGACAGCGCGACAACCCCGATCACCAAGCTCTCGCTCGGAAAGATCGGGCAGATCCCATCGAGAGCGATGAACAGCCACATGACCACGAAGAGCCACGGGGTGCCCTCAAACGAGGTGGCAAAACTCAACAGGGCGTCATTCGCCGCTGACAACCATTCCCACACGTGCTACACCTGCGGTTTCTGAGCAACCTCAAAACCAAGGATTCCCCCGGCAGTGTGTGGCTCGCAGTCAAACGCCCAGTAGGCGATCAAGTTCTCGGTGCTTGTGAGCGAGCGGATGTCGGCCTTGTCGATGTACAGTGTGCCGTTCAGGTGATCAGTCTCATGCTGCGCGATACGGGCGGGCCAACCGGTCAAAACCTCGTCGAACGGCTCGCCGTGCTCATCAATTCCGGTGAATCGGACAGTTCGATATCGGGCAACCACAGCCTGGTATCCATTGACGCTGAGACAGCCCTCAAAGTAGCTGACCTTCTCATCTCCAACAGGCTCATAACGGGGGTTGATGACCACACGATACTCGAACGGAACTCGCTCACGAGTGTCTTCGGGGTCGTCGGTTCCAGGGTCCCACATCACGGCGATGGCGAGTGGAACGTTCACCTGCGGGGCCGCAACACCCACTCCGGGTGCGTCCAACATGGTCAGGTGCATCGCGTGCAGCAAGTCTGGCAACAGATCACCGAGTTGTCCGTCATACTGCTGTGTTCCGACTCGAAGCACCGGATCGCCAGCTTGGATAAGCGGGAGAACCCCCTCGGGATTCTGGTCGAGCAGAGTCTGGACGTGCGCGCGAAGTTCCGTGTTTTCCACACATCAATGTTCCCACAGTGAACAAAACTTCGACCCAGATTCATCCCCACGCGGAAGCATTCACGCGAACTCTCTACAGGTCCGCCATGTCTTACCCGTGCACCGCAACGCAGAAACGGGCCTGCCCCACGGTTCGGATGCTCAGTTGAGCACGTGGGGCAGGCCCGTAGCCTTGCACGACGCGGCCAGGGTGCCATGACTCGCGCGAGTGATGGATGATCACCCGATAGTAACTAGAGCGCTAGTTCCTCCTGCACGACAGCAGCCAATTTCTGGCACACCTCGTCGGCCTGTTCCTGCGTTGCCGCCTCTACCATCACACGCACGAGCGGCTCTGTGCCCGATGCGCGCAGTAGCACTCGTCCGGTCTCGCCTAAGTATGTTTCCGCTTGGCGTACAGCGTCCTGGACGACTTCGTTGGTGGGAGCCTTGGTCTTGTCCACGTTCCTCACGTTGATCATGGTCTGCGGCAGTGATTCGATGTCTGAAACGAGTTCCGACATCTTGACTCGACGTTCCGCCAACCGCGAGAGCAACTGGAGCGCCGTGAGCACACCGTCGCCTGTGGTCGAGTAATCGGTCAACAGCACATGGCCGGACTGCTCGCCACCGACGGAGAAACCGCCACGACGCATCTCCTCGAGCACATAGCGATCGCCCACTGCCGTCTCCACGGTATTGATGCGGCGGGCATTCATCGCAAGTTTGAGGCCCAAGTTAGACATGACCGTGGTCACGAGCGTGTTGTTGCGCAGTTTCCCATACTCGGCCTGTGCAATGGCGAGCACGCCCATGATCTTGTCGCCGTCGACAACGATGCCTTCCTCGTCCGAGGC
Organism: Timonella sp.; assembly: GCA_031979385.1. Taxonomy (GTDB): domain Bacteria; phylum Actinomycetota; class Actinomycetes; order Actinomycetales; family Cellulomonadaceae; genus Timonella. The sequence continues at coordinate 45,605 of DALZEF010000003.1, forward strand.
GATGCACCGGTCGGCATCCCCATCAAACGAGACTCCTGCGTGAGCCATGTGGCCGACCGTCGCAGCGGCCATACGGCGCGGTGCCGTGGCGCCATATTCGTCATTGATGTTGAGGCCATCCGGCTGTGCACCGATCACGATGACCTCAGCGCCAGCTCGGCGTAGCGCCTCGGGACCAACAGTCGAGGCAGCACCGTGAGCACAGTCCACGACCACGCGTAGCCCCTCAAGCGAATACTGCACTGAGTTCACAAGGTGGTCAACATACTTGTTGACGGCGTCTAGGTCTGTGGAGATACGGCCAACCTCAGGACCGATCGGTCGTGCCCAGTCCTCGCCCATGTGCGCGGCGATTTGATCCTCAACGTCATCCTCAAGCTTGTACCCATGCCGGTCAAAGAACTTGATGCCGTTGTCCTGCATGGGATTGTGCGATGCGGAGAGCATGACACCCAAATCTGCGCCCAGCTCACCAGTCAGGTATGCAACGGCTGGCGTTGGCAGAACCCCCACGTCGATGACATCCACTCCAGCGGAAGCAAGTCCAGCACTAACAGCAGCAGATAGGAATTCACCCGAAGCTCGCGGGTCACGCCCAACGATCGCGCGCGGACGTGCACCACTGAACTCCCCGCGAAGTGCCAGCACGTGTGCTGCACCAACCGCGAGATCAAGCGCAAGCTCAGCGGTGACATCGCGGTTTGCAAGGCCGCGCACACCATCGGTGCCGAAGAGACGGGTCATGAGACTCCTATTAGTAAGGTTAGTTGCCTAACTGTCTTGGACAGCGAAAGGCTCCGATGGCGATTGCCATCGGAGCCTTTCGTGAAGGGCTGTATATCAGCGCTTCGAGAACTGCGAAGCCTTGCGTGCCTTCTTCAGACCAGCCTTCTTACGCTCAACGACACGTGGGTCGCGGGTAAGGAAGCCAGCCTTCTTGAGAGCTGCACGGTTTGCATCGCGGTCGATCTCGTTCAGTGCACGTGCGATTCCGAGACGGAGCGCACCTGCCTGACCGGACGAGCCTCCACCGTTGATACGAGCGACGACGTCGAAGCGACCTTCAACGTCAACGGTCTTGAACGGGGAGTTCACGAGCTGCTGGTGAACCTTGTTTGGGAAGTAGTTCTCGAGGGTACGACCGTTGATCTTCCACTGGCCGGTGCCAGGGACGAGGCGTACTCGCGCGATTGCTTCCTTGCGGCGTCCAAGTCCTTGACCTGGAGCGGTGATGCTCTGTCCACGGCCGGTCTGGGCTGCGGTTTCAGAGGTGTAGTTGCTGGGGATTTCTTCTTCCAGCACGTCAATGTCGACGGTGGTCTCGGCCACTGGTGTGTCCTCGCGTCCTGTTGTATCTCAGTAGTCCGAAGACTTACTGAGCAATCTGGGTGATCTCGAACGTCTTCGGCTGCTGTGCAGCGTGTGGGTGCTCAGAGCCACGGTAAACCTTGAGCTTGCCCAGCTGTGCTGCGCCGAGTTTGGTCTTAGGGAGCATGCCCTTAACAGCCTTCAGGACTGCACGCTCTGGGTTCTTCTCAAGAAGTTCAGAGTATGGAGTCGCAGTCAGACCGCCTGGGTAGCCAGAGTGGCGGTATGCCTTCTTCTGCTCCAGCTTGTTCCCACTGAGTGCAACCTTCTCAGCGTTAATGACGATGACGAAGTCGCCACCGTCCACGTGAGGAGCAAAGGTGGCCTTGTGCTTACCACGGAGCAACTGAGCAACGTGGCTTGCGAGGCGTCCAAGAACAACATCGGTTGCGTCAATGACGTACCAGTCCTGTTGGATGTCGCCTGGCTTCGGGGTGTACGTACGCACGTTCGTAGCCTTTTCGTATTCGATTCGTCTCTGGTGCTTTGTCAGCACGCAGAAAGGTCAGCGAGCTCTTCTTGAACCAGGCGAGTGGGCGCACCGGCTAAGTACGAGCATCTTGAGTGTTTGTGTGTCGTCGAAGCTGCATGGAACCAACGCGGTTCCACACATGTTTAACGCTCCTGAGTAATCCACAGGTTGAAGCACGACAGGATCTGAGGTGCGCGGCATGTTACCTGCTGCGCTTACCTGAAAATCTACTGTCGATCCTTGCGGTACCCACGTGAGCGGCGGCTAGCGATTCCGTGTCTCTGGGGAGTTTCCCGCAGTACCTGACGCGGGCTCGTGGTGCTCTCGCACCGCCTGCGCCCTGCTGGGCAACTCGCTCTCAGAGCGGTCGTCGCTGCACGCACTGTTCCGTGAGTTATCACTACGGCATACAACAATCAGCGTCTAGTGTATCGCAGGTTTTTAAGTTTCCGAGTTAGATATGGGTCACTTTCCATGTGACGGTGCTATCAGCGCCCGTACACAAGCCATCAAAGAACCCCAAGATACGGATTTCAGACCGTTGCAAGACGCTCCACACAGTCTGGGCACACCTGGGTACGAGCCACTTCCACGCAGTTCTCGCAGTACAGGCGCAGTACCTTGCAACCAGGGTCGGCGCAGTTGTGGAAGTCGGAGGTTGCTGCCTGGCACTGCGAACATTCGCCAAGTGTGGTGGTTTCCTCGTCAAAGTTCACGACCATGCGCTTGTCAAAGACATACAGCGGCCCATCCCACAGTCCCTTGGAACCGAACTGCTCGCCATAGCGCACGATTCCGCCCTCAATCTGGTAGACGTCCTCGAATCCACGGTTCTTCATCAAGACCGACAAGATCTCGCAGCGGATTCCACCGGTGCAGTACGAGATGATCTTCTTGTTCTTAATGTCGTCGTACTTACCTGATTCAAGGTCCTGGATGAACCCGTGCGTGGTCTGCACGTCCGGCACGATCGCATCTTTGAAGCGCCCAATCTGAGCCTCAAACGCGTTACGTCCATCGAAGAACACGACATCGTCGCCGTATTCCTCAACGAGTTTGTTAACTTCCTCTGGCTTAAGGTGCGTGCCACCTCCGACCACACCGTGCTTATCCACCTTAAGCTCATCCGGTGCGCCAAACGCCACGAGCTCAGGGCGTTCCTTAACCGATAGGCGCGGGAAGTCCTCACCCATGCCGTCTGACCACTTCACATCCATCTTGCCGAAGCCCGGGTACTGCTTGGTCGCCTTCACGTAGCGCTTGAGGTCCTCAACGGTTCCGCCGAGCGTCGCGTTGATTCCATGGGGGGACACGATGACGCGGCCCTTCAGGTTCCACTGCTCACCGAGCGCGCGCTGCCACAACTTCACCGCAGTCGGGTCGGCAACCGGGGCGAAGGCATAGAAAAGAATGATCTTGTTAACGGCCATATCTCTAGGATAAGAGGTGCACCGGGCTTTGAAACCCGGCTTTCATCACATCACGGCTGTGATCTTCTCCCCTGCCACCGCGAGTGGGGAAAGTTCCGCTCGCGCTTACTCCTACCCCGCCTCATGTGAGAGTCCTCAAAACAACACTCTCACTATGTGCGAGCGAAGATCCATCTACTCTCACGTGGGAGTCTGCGGTACAAGTCCGCTGCGACAGGCCATTGCCGACGAGACGGCGGCTGCCTGCGCCACACACCCTCCAGTTCAAACTGGCTCATCTACTCACTCCAGCCAACAAGCCGATGGGTTGTTTTTCGTCCGATGTCCCAGAAATTTTCTGGGGCATCGGACGAAAAATGGCCCAGCGACTTCCCGCTCAAGGCAACCAGAACATGTCTACGTACTGAATCGTCGTCAAGCAGGCAACACACCAACGCAACCCACCTAGACGTCCCAACCCAAGTTCGTCCCGCGCCGGGCACTCCACCAAGCAGGACTAGGAAGCTGCAGACACACGCGCAAACAATCCAACAGTTTGAGAGTGACCGATTCTGTACTCTCAGTGACTGAGAGTACAGAATCGGTCACTCTCAACGAGGACGGGTGTTGCTAAGTGGCCCAAGGAGGCTGCGGCAGCCGCACCTCCTGAGCCTCTTCATCCATACGCCGTGCTCGAATCGCATCGGCGCGAGCCGCAAGTTCATCATCCGGCGGATACTCAACGTGCTCAAGAGTCAGTCCGTTCGGTGCGACAACCGCCGAGGAGTTCACTCGCGACTTCGAGGCCAAAGCCCGCGCAGGCCAGTCAACCCCCTTCAAACCTTGCCCCACGTCGATACTCGCGCCGACGAGAGCCCGCACCATGTTGTGGCAAAAAGCATCCGCGGTTATCCGTGCACACACCAGCCCCGCATCTGGGCCCTCAGCCACCCGAGTCCACGTGAACTCCTTCAGTTCCCTGATCGTCGAGGCACCAGGACGAGGCTTACAGAACGCCGCAAAATCACGTAACCCCACCAGTGGAGCTACAGCCTCCTGCATCCGCTCCACATCAAGCGGATACCGCTGCCAGTACACGTAATCCGCGGTCAATGGGTCGCGCAACGAAATTGAATCAGCAATCCGGTAGGTGTACCGGCGATAGAGCGCACTGAACCGGGCGTCGAAGCCCTCCGGTGCAGCTACAGCCGTATAGACCACGATGTCGCGGGGCAAAATCGCATTCAGTTTGTGGATCAGCGCCTCCCCCGGTGTTCGATCTGAACGCCCAGGGAATCCAGCCCACCGCTCCTTCGGTACATCCACGTGGACCACCTGACCCCGGGCATGAACTCCAGCATCGGTACGCCCCGCAACCGTCACCCGGCACGGCACGCGCGCAAGCCGTTCGAGTGCTTCCTCAAGCAGTCCTTGAACGCTGCGTAGCCCGGGCTGCGTGGCCCAACCAACAAAGTCTGTTCCGTTGTATGCGAGGTCAATGCGGATCCGAATCACCCAAACATTCTCTCGCATCATGGCAGGTGACCCACAACCTGTTCCTAGAATGGAGTAATGTCGAATACCGCCTCCACCCCCTTCGCCAGAAACAGAGCAGCAGAGACGGCTCCCCTAGGACCGCTCACACTCGCCGTTGACTGCGGCGGAGGCTCCATCAAATCAGCCGTATGCGCGGTCGATGGAACGCTCGTCAGCGCCGTGCATCGGGTACCGGTCACCTATCCGTTCCCGGTCATCCAGTGGCTAGATGTAGTGGGTTCACTCCTCGATCAAGCGAATGCTGCGGGATTCGCCATTGCTCGCCTGTCAGTCGGACTGCCAGGGATGATCCGAGGTGGCGTCGTTGTATACACACCGCATTACATTCGTTCCGCAGGGCCTCACACGCCCGTTGATCCCAGTATCGCCGGCCAGTGGAACGGCCTGCGTGCCGCCCCACGGCTCAAAGAACGCTTCGGAGTGCCCGCCATCGTGGTCAACGACTCCGAAATGCACGGAGCCGCACTCATCACCGGGAGTGGACTCGAGGTAACACTGACCTTCGGCACCGGCCTCGGCAGTTCCCACTTCCTTAACGGGCAACTGCAGGCGCACCTCGAACTCTCACACGCACAGTTCATCGAAGGCACGACCTACGACCAGTACATCGGCGAACACGTCCGGCTTCAGATCGGCGACGACGCGTGGAGTTCCCGAGTGGTTGAGGTGGTCCGTGCCCTGTACCCCGTTTTCCGTTGGGATGCCGTGTTTGTCGGCGGCGGCAATGCCCATAACCTCACGCCGCATGCTCTAGAGACCCTCACTCAGTTCGGCCCCTCCGTGCGGGTCGTAGCCAACCGGGTCGCGCTCTCAGGCGCTGCCAAGCTGTGGGACTGACCTTTCTCGCCCCATCAGGTACGCCAACGTCAGCTTCATAAGTCGATGGGGTCAAAAGTGTCAGAACACCCCTAAACAAACAACGTACCGGACACTTCTAGCCCCATCGAAGCCGCAGAGGCCCTGCCCCAGGCCTTGCCAAACCCTGAAGCTGCGCCACAAGACTGAAGGCCCCGAACCATACGGTTCGGGGCCTTCAGTGAAGAACAGCAAGACTGGACTCAGTCTTCCTTGGTCTCCTCAGCCTCAACTGCTGGGGTCTCCTCAACTGGAGCCTCAACAGCAGCTTCCTCTGCCTTGGCAGCCTTCTCAGCAGCCTTGGTTGCTTCCTTGACCACTGCCTGCTTTGGCGAAACTGGTTCCATCACGAGCTCGATAACTGCGAGAGGAGCGTTGTCGCCCTTGCGGTTACCAACCTTGGTGATGCGGGTGTAGCCACCGTTACGCTCAGCCATGGCTGGAGCGATCTCGGTGAACAGACGGTGCACGATGGTCTTCGCGTCACCCTCAGCGTCACGAACGTGAACGGTCTTGTTACGAATAACCTTCGAAACCTGACGGCGGTTGTGGATGTCTCCACGCTTCGCCTTGGTGATGAGGCTTTCAGCGAGTGGCTGAAGGCGCTTCGCCTTGGTCACGGTGGTGGTGATGCGGCCGTGCTCGAACAGGCTCGAAGCAAGGTTCGCGAGGATCAGACGCTCGTGAGCCGGGCTTCCACCGAGCCGTGCGCCCTTGGTAGGGGTAGGCATTGTAGTTGCTCCTTGAGATTGTTACGACGACCGAGCCTAAGCCCGATCAGCCGAAGAAGTTCTGTCAGTACTGCTCGTCTTCGTCGTCGAAGTAGTTCGCCGACTGAGTTGGATCGAAGTCGAGTGGGGAGTCCTTAAGGGACAGGCCGAGCTCAGCGAGCTTGTCCTTGACCTCGTTGATGGACTTCGCACCGAAGTTACGAATATCGAGCAGGTCTGCCTCCGAGCGAGCGACAAGTTCACCGACCTGGTGAATGCCCTCACGCTTAAGGCAGTTGTACGAACGGATCGTCAGCTGGAGGTCCTCGATTGGGAGTGCCAGGTCCGCCGCAAGAGCAGCGTCCGTTGGCGAAGGACCGATCTCAATACCCTCTGCTTCTACGTTGAGCTCGCGTGCAAGACCGAAGAGCTCAACCAGAGTCTTACCGGCGGACGCGAGAGCGTCACGTGGTGCAATGGCTGGCTTGGTCTCAACGTCGACGATGAGCTTGTCAAAGTCGGTGCGCTGCTCGACACGCGTTGCCTCGACCTTGTAGGTAACCTTGAGGACTGGCGAGTAGATCGAGTCAACCGGAATACGGCCGATCTCTGCTTCGAAGGACTTGTTCTGGTGAGCGGAGACGTATCCACGTCCACGCTCAACAGTGAGTTCGATTTCCAGCTTGCCCTTTTCATTAAGGGTCGCAATGTGAAGGTCAGTGTTGTGAACCTCTACACCCGCTGGTGGAACGATGTCCGCCGCGGTAACGACGCCCGCTCCCTGCTTACGCAGGTACATCACTACTGGCTCGTCGTTCTCCGAGGAGAGGACAAGGTTCTTGATGTTCAGGATGATCTCGGTGACGTCTTCCTTGACACCCGGAACGGTGGTGAACTCGTGGAGCACTCCATCGATACGGATTGAGGTGACGGCTGCACCTGGGATCGAGGACAGCAGGGTACGACGCAGCGAGTTACCGAGCGTGTAGCCGAAGCCTGGCTCGAGTGGCTCGATGGTGAACCTGGAGCGGTTCTCGGAGATTACCTCTTCAGAGAGGGCTGGGCGCTGTGCAATGAGCACTTCGTGGTTTCCTTTCGAAATGCGTCCGCTATATGACGCATACCAAGTTGGCGGTGGCACCGCCTATGTCAACCTGACTGGTTCACTCGCTTTACGAGCGAACCGGCGGCTGGGGGCTAGAACTAACTACCCAGCGCACCCGATTCGAAAGTAAAGACAAAGGCGAACGATTGTTACGAAATCAGACGCGGCGACGCTTAGGCTGGCGGCAGCCGTTGTGTGCCTGAGGCGTAACGTCCTGGATCGAACCAACCTCAAGGCCAGCAGCCTGGAGGGAGCGGATCGCGGTCTCGCGGCCGGAGCCTGGACCCTTGACGAAGACGTCGACCTTCTTCATTCCGTGTTCCTGAGCGCGGCGTGCAGCCGACTCAGCAGCAAGCTGTGCTGCGTAAGGGGTCGACTTACGCGAACCCTTGAAGCCAACCTGACCTGACGATGCCCACGAAATCACAGCGCCCGAAGGGTCCGTGATCGAGACGATCGTGTTGTTAAACGTGCTCTTGATGTGAGCCTGGCCAACTGCGACATTCTTTTTGTCTTTGCGGCGAGGCTTGCGGGCGCCCTGGGCGCCGCGAGTCTTTGGAGGCATGTGCTCTTATTCTCCTGGGTTAAGATCTTCGGATCGAAAGCCGTGCAAGTCCGATGCAACACCATCAAATGCTGTAACAGACTCGGGCCACTCGAACTACTGCTGCTAGATCAGCGAGCCTTCTTCTTACCGGCCACTGTCTTCTTTGGACCCTTACGGGTACGTGCGTTGGTCTTGGTGCGCTGACCGCGAACTGGAAGTCCGCGACGGTGGCGAAGACCTTCGTAGCAGCCGATCTCAACCTTGCGGCGGATGTCTGCAGCAACCTCACGGCGAAGGTCACCCTCAAGCTTGAAGTTGCCTTCGAGGAAGTCACGAAGCGCAACGAGCTCGGTGTCGCCGAGGTCCTTCACGCGAACGTCTGGGGAGATGCCCGTAGCAGCAAGTGCCTGCTCGGAACGGGTACGGCCTACACCGTAGATGTAAGTGAGAGCTACCACTACGCGCTTATCGCGAGGGAGGTCCACTCCAATCAAACGTGCCATTACTGATGGCTCCTGTATGTCTTTCGGAGGTCTGGAGCATTACCTCTCGCGTTCTTGCGAGCCATGGCCTCCGAGCCAAGGGTTTGCCAACATCGGAAGTACTCCAAGAGGTTGGCGGTAATGCTGTTATTACGTCCTGCTTGTGCAGGTGGGCGTTTCTACAACCCGACGTCCGCGTTGCCGCTGTACGTGACGATTAGTCTCGTATCAGCCCTGGCGCTGCTTGTGACGCAGGTTCTCGCAGATGACCATGACGCGACCGTGGCGGCGGATAACCTTGCACTTGTCGCAGATCTTCTTAACGCTAGGGTTGACCTTCATCGTGTCTCCTCTGCCATATTCAGCGCGTGAGCGCATCGATGACAGTGATCGAATGTTGATTACTTGTAGCGGTAGACAATCCGGCCACGGGACAAGTCGTATGGGCTCAACTCAACGACCACCCGGTCCTCAGGGAGGATTCGAATGTAGTGTTGGCGCATTTTGCCCGAGATGTGCGCGAGCACCTTGTGCCCGTTGGTCAGTTCTACCCGGAACATTGCGTTCGGGAGAGCCTCGACCACGCTGCCTTCGATCTCGATGACACCGTCCTTCTTTGCCATAAACTCCGCTAACTCCTGTAATTTGGATTGGCTGATATGTGATTAGCACATACCAACACACCATCTTACGGCATAGAACTGACAGATACACCGTGATGCCGGTTACTTTGAACCTGCTGATCTCACGGCTGTCCTGCCGATAGGTGGTTACCACGGCCTAATCTCACGCCACATCTGATTGGCGCGTGCTTCACGCGCCCCATTGCCGACGAACTCGCGGCAGCTCCCTCGGCCCACAACCCAGCGTGACTGAGAGCGGCCAGACACCGCTTGGTGGGGATTCGTCGCCAATCCCCATCACTACCGCTGTAACCACGCAGGATCAGGCGCCCCTGCGATGGATATGAAAATGGTGGGTGGCCACTCCCCTGCGGGAGCGGCCACCCACCACCTGTAAAATGTGTAGCCGATGTGCTCAGTCGTCGAGTGCCTCAAGCGCCTTCAGAAGGCGTGAGGTAACCTCTTCGACCTCGCCGATACCATCCACCTGAACCAACTTACCCCGCTCCGAGTAAACCGCGGAGATCGGTGCAGTCTGTTCAGCGTAAACGGCCAGTCGGTGCCGAATGACAGGTTCAGTGTCATCTGCGCGGCCTTCGATCTCAGCTCGCTTCAAAAGACGCTCGGTGACAACATCGTTGTCAGCGGTGATCTCAAGAGCACCATCAAGCGTCACCCCGAAATCAGCGAGAATCGTGTCGAGTTCAGCGACCTGTGCGACGTTACGTGGGTAACCGTCGAGGATAAAGCCGAGTTCCTCCGCTTTGCCATCAACAATCTTTGACGCCAACTTGTCGCGGACCATAGCGTTGGTGACCTCATCCGGCACCAGTTCGCCGCGGGAGGTGTACTCCTGCACGAGCTTGCCGAGTTCAGTCTCACCCTTGATGTTGGCGCGGAAGATGTCGCCCGTCGAGATTGCCTCAACACCCAACTTCTCCGCGAGACGGGCAGCCTGGGTGCCCTTACCTGCCCCGGGAGGGCCCAACAAAACAATACGTGCGCTCACTTGAGCAACCCTTCATAGTGACGTTGCTGGAGCTGAGCGTCGATCTGCTTGACAGTCTCGAGGCCAACACCAACGATGATCAAAATTGACGTACCACCAAACGGCACGTTGCCACCCACACCGAGCGCGATGAACGCAATCGTAGGGATAAGCGCAACGAGCGCGAGATAGATCGCACCAGCCGTCGTGACACGAGTAATGACGTAGGTCAGATAGTCGGCGGTCGGGCGCCCGGCACGGATACCCGGAATGAACCCACCGTACTTCTTCATGTTGTCGGCGACCTCCTCAGGGTTAAAGGTGATTGCCGTGTAGAAGAACGCGAAGAACAGAATCAGAGCAACGTAGAACACGATGTGCAGAGGAGCTTCATTGTTCACAAGATTGCGCTGAACCCAGTCGACCCAGCCGCCCTGGACATTAGCGAACTGAACGACCAACATCGGAATCGCCAACAGTGACGAAGCAAAGATAACCGGGATAACACCCGACATGTTGATCTTGATTGGAATATACGTGGTCGAGCCACCGTACATCTTACGACCGACCATGCGCTTCGCGTACTGCACCGGAATCCGACGCTGCGACTGCTCAACGTAAACAACCGCGGCTATAACAATCAACGAGATCAGAACAACGATCGCGAACTTGCCGAAACCACCGGAACCGGAGGCGATCGACCACAGAGCTGGAGGGAACGAAGCCGCAATCGAGATGAAGATCAGCATCGACATACCGTTACCGATACCCTGCTCCGTGATCTGCTCACCCATCCACATCAACAGCGCGGTACCTGCGGTCATAGACAGAATCACGAACAACGAGGTCATGATCCGGTCGTCTACGAGCGGGTCACAGCCGGGGATCAGCATCTGAGTGCGAGCCATGGTCACATAGGTCGTCGCCTGCAGCAGACCCAATGCAATCGTCAGGTAACGGGTGTACTGCGTCAACTTGGCAGTACCCGTCTGGCCTTCCTTGTGCAGCGCCTCGAAGTGTGGGATCACAACGCGCAGCAACTGAACAATGATGCTCGCAGTAATGTACGGCATGATACCCAGCGCGAAGACCGACAACTGAAGTAGCGCTCCACCACTGAAGAGGTTCATAACGCCCATCAGACCCGACGTGTCCGCGCTAGCGATGCATCGCTGAATCGTCTCGTATGACACGCCTGGCGCTGGAATAACCGAACCCACGCGGTACAGCACGATAATACCGAGGGTGAACAGCAGTTTGCGTCGTAGGTCTGGCGTCCTGAACGCCCGTGCGAGTCCGCTTAGCACCTAGTCCTCCTGGAAACCGCCGTAGCGGTGTCGATCTCCGCTCTCGCGGGATACTTAAGCTTTTAACAACATGAGGTTGTTAGTAATGATGTCTGAGAACAGACCGTACAAGTATGTGAGGTTGGTTTCGAACCACACAACCGTGATCCACAGTTCAGACACTGAGCATGTGGCGTTTGCAGTGGACTTCACGCAAACTCGCCTGAAACTCATGAAACCAATATCGAACCTACTTTATACGCTCTACGCAGGTTCACGAAATCCGCACACCAGCATGTGAAAGGGGCCGGATACGGCAAGTGGGCCGGTGTCATATGACACCGGCCCACTCACACGTAGATCAGTCTTCGGAGATGGATCCACCCGCTGCAAGGATCTTTTCCTTTGCAGAGCCAGAAACTGCATCAACTGCAACCTCAAGCTTGACGGAGATCTCACCGGTTCCGAGAACCTTCACTGGCTGGTTCTTACGAACCGCACCCTTTGCCACGAGATCGGCAACGGTAACCGCGCCACCCTCTGGGTAGAGTTCACCGAGCTTGTCCAGGTTTACAACCTGGAACTCAACACGGAACGGGTTCTTGAAACCACGCAACTTTGGCAAACGCATGTGAAGTGGCATCTGGCCACCCTCAAAGCGCTGTGGAACCTGGTAACGAGCCTTCGTACCCTTGGTACCACGACCAGCGGTCTTACCCTTGGATGCCTCACCACGACCAACACGGGTCTTAGCGGTCTTGGCACCTGGGGCTGGCCGAAGGTGGTGGAGCTTAAGGGCCTGACCTACGGTCTCTTCCTTAACCTCTGCTGCCTTCTTCGCTGGAGCCTTCTTAGCCGCAGGCTTCTTCGCAGGAGCCTTCTTTTCGGTGGTCTTGGCCTCAGCCTCGACTACCTCTTCAGCCTTCTTTTCGGCCATGATCAGTCAACCTCCTCAACCGTGACAAGGTGCGCCACGGTTGCGATCATGCCGCGGACCTCTGGACGGTCTTCACGCACAACGGACGCACCGATGCGCTTGAGACCGAGGGTACGCAGCGTGTCACGCTGGTTCTGCTTGCCGCCAATTTCGGACTTAACCTGAGTTACCTTGAGATTGGCCATCATGCACCTGCCTCTGCTGCTTTAGCCGCAACGCCTGCTGCCTGTGCACGAAGCAGCGCAGCAGGTGCTACCTGCTCAAGCGGAAGGCCACGGCGCGCCGCTACCTCAGCTGGCTCTTCGAGGTTACGCAGTGCTTCAACGGTCGCGTGAACGATGTTGATTGCGTTCGAGGATCCGAGCGACTTGGAGAGAACATCGTGGACACCAGCGCACTCAAGAACTGCGCGCACTGGACCACCAGCGATAACACCAGTACCAGGAGCTGCTGGGCGGAGGAACACTACGCCCGCTGCTGCTTCACCCTGGACTGGGTGGGTGATAGTTCCTTGGATGCGTGGTACGCGGAAGAAGTTCTTCTTCGCTTCCTCAACACCCTTAGCAATAGCCGCAGGAACTTCCTTTGCCTTACCGTAGCCAACGCCAACGGTGCCGTCGCCGTCTCCAACCACAACGAGTGCGGTGAAGGAGAAACGACGTCCACCCTTGACAACCTTGGATACGCGGTTGATGGTGACGACGCGCTCTACGAAAGCGCTCTTCTCAGCTGCGTCACCACGACGACCACCTTCACCACGGCCGCGGCCGTTACGGCGGTCATTCTGCTCGTTAGCGCCACCCTGAGGTGCGCCAGTGTTGCGCTGTCCTGCAGCCATCACAGAGTCCTTTGCTTCGAAACGGAAGTGGTCATCACAGGGACAAACCGCCTTCGCGGGCGCCATCTGCAACTGCTGCCACTCGGCCGTGGTACTTGTTTCCGCCGCGGTCGAAAACAACCGCTTCAATTCCTGCTGCCTTCGCGCGCTCAGCGATCAACTCGCCAACCTTGCGGGACTTTGCAGTCTTGTCGCCATCGAATGCACGAAGATCGGCTTCGAGGGTCGATGCGGATACCAGCGTCTTGCCAACGGTGTCGTCGACAATCTGAGCGACCATGTGACGCGTGGAACGCGTTACAACGAGGCGTGGACGTGCTGCGGTGCCACGGATCTTCTTGCGAAGACGAACGTGACGGCGCGTACGTGCGACTGCCTTGCCCTTGCCCAAAACCTTGAGAGCCATCGTTACTTACCAGCCTTTCCAGCCTTGCGGCGAACGTTCTCGCCGGCGTAACGAACACCCTTGCCCTTGTATGGCTCAGGCTTACGCAGCTTGCGAATGTTCGCAGCTACCTCGCCGACCTGTTGCTTGTCGATGCCCGAGACCGAAAACTTGGTTGGAGCTTCAACAGCGAAGGTGATGCCTTCAGGGGCTTCGATGACGACTGGGTGCGAGAAGCCGAGTGCGAACTCAAGGGAGTTGCCCTTAGCGGCTACACGGTAACCGGTACCAACGATTTCCAGCTTCTTCTCGTAACCCTGGGTAACACCGGTGATGATGTTAGCGACGAGGGTACGGGTGAGTCCGTGCAGTGCACGGGACTCGCGCTCGTCGTTTGGACGCGACACAACGATGGTGCCGTCCTCGCCACGAGCCACTTCAATTGGAGCGGGAACTACGTGCTCAAGGGTTCCCTTGGGGCCCTTGATGGTCACGAGCGCACCGCTAATAGATACGTCTACACCAGCAGGAACCGGAATAGGAAGCTTACCGATACGTGACATGAGTATCTTTCTCCTTTCCGATTACCAGACGTAGGCGAGGACTTCCCCACCCACGCCCTTCTGTGCTGCCTGCTTGTCGGTGAGGAGGCCGGAAGACGTGGACAGAATTGCCACGCCAAGGCCGCCGCGTACCTTTGGCAGGTTGGTCGACTTTGCGTATACACGCAGACCAGGCTTCGAGACGCGAGTTACGCCTGCGAGGGCGCGCTCACGGTTTGGGCCAAACTTGAGTTCTAGAACGAGGCTCTTACCGACGGTAGCGTCCTCGACCTTCCAACCCTTGATGTAACCCTCTGCCTTGAGAATGTCTGCAATGTTCGACTTCAGCTTCGAGGACGGCATGGTCACCGTCTCGTGGTAAGCCGAGTTCGCGTTGCGCAGACGAGTAAGCATGTCTGCGATCGGGTCGGTCATTGTCATTGGGCTTCTTGCCCTTCCTCGTCGGGGTATCCAGCTAGTTTGCTTAACGCTCCCACTGGACCTACGACGTAGTTGTTACCAGCTGCTCTTCGTGACGCCGGGAAGCTCACCGCGGTGTGCCATCTCGCGAAGGCATACACGGCAGAGCCCGAACTTGCGGTACACCGAGTGCGGACGACCGCACTTCTGGCACCGGGTGTAGGCGCGAACCGCGAACTTAGGCTTTGCGGCTGCCTTGTTGATAAGGGCCTTCTTCGCCATATCAGTTCTCCTTAAAAGGGAAGCCGAGGTGCTTGAGGAGGGCACGGCCCTCTTCATCGGTCTTCGCGGTGGTCACAACGGTGATGTCCATACCGCGTACGCGGTCGATCGAGTCTGGGTCGATCTCGTGGAACATCGACTGCTCGTTCAAACCGAACGTGTAGTTTCCGTTACCGTCGAACTGCTTTGGAGAAAGTCCACGGAAGTCACGGATACGTGGCAGAGCGATCGACACGAGACGGTCGGTGAACTCCCACATGCGGTCGCCACGGAGCGTTACGTGCGCGCCAATCGGCATACCCTCACGGAGCTTGAACTGAGCGATAGACTTGCGTGCCTTGGTTACCTGTGGCTTCTGACCAGTGATCAGAGTGAGGTCACGAATTGCGCCTTCGATAAGCTTCGAGTCCTTAGCCGCGTCACCGACACCCATGTTGACGACGACCTTGACGAGGCCACCAACCTGGTTGACGTTTTCGTGGTTGAACTCTTCGAGGAGAGCCTTGCGGATCTCTTCGTTGTAGCGTGCCTTAAGACGTGGCTGTGCCATCAGACGTCCCTCTCTGCCTCACCGTGTCCGCGAGCAACGCGGACGCGGGTAACGCGGGTGCGACCATCGCGTTCTACTTCCTCAAGACGCGAGCCGAGGCGCTTGCCGCGCTTCGCTTCAGCATCGAAGAACTGAACGTTCGAAATGTGAATTGGGGCTTCAACAACCTCAATGCCACCGGTACGGGAACCACGGGCGGTCTGTCCAGGCTTGGTGTGCTTGGTAACACGGCCAATGCCCTCGACGATGACGCGGTCCCTGTCCTTGATTACCTCAAGAACGCGACCGGTCTTACCCTTGTCCTTACCTGCGATGACAACTACGGTGTCACCCTTCTTGATGTTCGCCATGTCAGAGCACCTCCGGAGCAAGCGAGATGATCTTCATGAAACGCTTGTCACGCAGCTCACGGCCGACTGGGCCGAAGATACGGGTTCCACGAGGCTCACCGTCGTTCTTGAGAATCACAGCTGCGTTCTCGTCAAACTTGATGTAAGAGCCGTCTGGACGACGACGTTCCTTGGCAGTGCGGACGACGACCGCCTTAACGACGTCACCCTTCTTAACGTTTCCGCCAGGGATTGCGTCCTTGACGGTTGCGACAATGGTGTCGCCGATTCCGGCGTAGCGACGGCCCGAGCCACCGAGAACACGGATGCAGAGGATTTCCTTTGCACCGGTGTTGTCAGCAACGCGAAGTCGCGACTCCTGCTGGATCATGTAATGAACTCCTGTCGTCGAGCTGGTTCTCGTCTAAACGAGCCTTGCCGAACGGATATTTTTCAAGGAAAGTTTGGTCAAGACACCCTGATGGGGCGGACCGTAAATACGATCCGCCCCGCAGAGCGAAAGAACTTACTTAGCCTTCTCGAGGATCTCCACCAGACGCCAACGCTTAGTAGCGGAGAGCGGGCGGGTTTCCATGATGAGGACCAGGTCGCCGATTCCAGCGGTGCTCAGCTCATCGTGAGCCTTCACCTTGCTAGTCCTGCGGATAACCTTACCGTAAAGTGGGTGCTTTACGCGATCCTCAACTTCAACAACGATGGTTTTGTCCATCTTGTCACTAACTACGTACCCACGACGCGTCTTGCGCTGAGGGCGTTCTGCGATTACCTTCTCGCTCATTTAAGCCTCACTCGCTAACGCTGGGTGCAGTACGAATGCCGAGCTCACGCTCACGCAGAATCGTGTAGATTCGTGCGATGTCGCGACGAACGGCCTTGAGTCGACCGTGCGTCTCAAGCTGACCAGAGGCAGCCTGGAAACGCAGGTTGAAGAGTTCCTTCTTTGCCTTCTCGAGTTCAGCTACGAGAGCTGCGTCATCGAGCAGGTCCAACTCCTTGGCTTCGAGACCCTTAGTTCCTACAGCCATCAGTTAGCACCTCCTTCGCGTACCACGAAACGGCACTTCATTGGGAGCTTGTGCATCGCGCGACGCATTGCCTCGCGTGCGAGCGGCTCCGGAACTCCTGCCAGTTCGAATACGATTCGTCCTGGCTTGACGTTTGCAACCCACCATTCAGGCGAACCCTTACCGGAACCCATACGAGTTTCGGCTGGCTTCTTGGTGAGGGGGCGGTCTGGATAGATGTTGATCCAGACCTTACCGCCACGCTTGATGTGACGGGTCATCGCAATACGTGCAGCTTCAATCTGACGGTTGGTGACGTATGCAGGGGTCAAAGCCTGGATACCGTACTCACCAAACGCGACAACGTTGCCACCCTTGGATGCGCCGGAGCGCGATGGGTGGTGCTGCTTGCGGTGCTTAAGCCTGCGCGGGATAAGCATTCGCTCAGGCCTCCGTTCCGGTTTCAGCGGCTGGAGTTGCTGCCTCGGCTGGAGCCGACTCAGCAGTTGCAGTTTCCTGCGCAGCCTTGTTGCGGTCGTTGTTACGGCGACCACCACGCGAAGGACGGTCAGAGCGCCCGCGACCGGCACGTGGTGCCTGCGCTGCCTGCTGAGCGTTGAATTCCTTCTCGGTGATGTCACCCTTGTAGATCCATACCTTCACACCGATGCGACCAAAGGTCGTACGTGCCTCATAGAAGCCGTAGTCGATGTTCGCACGAAGAGTGTGAAGTGGAACGCGTCCCTCGCGGTAGAACTCGGAACGGCTCATCTCTGCGCCGCCGAGACGACCGGAGCACTGAACACGAATTCCCTTGGCGCCTGCGCGGAGCGCGGACTGCATGCCCTTGCGCATTGCGCGACGGAAGGAAACACGCGATGCAAGCTGCTCAGCAATACCCTGAGCAACAAGCTGTGCTTCGATCTCTGCGTTCTTGACCTCGAGGATGTTGAGCTGAACCTGCTTGCCGGTGAGCTTTTCAAGCTCTCCGCGAATACGGTCTGCTTCGGCTCCACGACGGCCGATTACGATACCTGGACGTGCGGTGTGGATGTCAACGCGAACGCGGTCACGCGTACGCTCGATCTCTACCTTTGCGATACCTGCGCGCTCAAGGCCTTCGCTCATGAGCTTGCGGATAGCTACGTCCTCACGAACGTAGTCGCGGTAACGCTGACCAGGCTTTGTGCTGTCAGCAAACCAACGCGACCGGTGGTCGGTGGTAATGCCGAGGCGGTACCCGTGCGGGTGAACCTTCTGTCCCACTATCGGGCCCCTTCCTTGTCGTCAACC
The DNA here is from genome assembly GCA_031979385.1 of Timonella sp. GTDB lineage: Bacteria > Actinomycetota > Actinomycetes > Actinomycetales > Cellulomonadaceae > Timonella. The sequence goes on from DALZEF010000003.1 coordinate 63,608, forward strand.
GGAGCTACAACCACGGTGATGTGGCTGGTCCGCTTGAGGATCTGGCTTGCACGACCCTGAGCACGGGGGCGGAAACGCTTGAGCGTTGGTCCCTCGTCTACGAGCGCAGTCTTGATGACGAGGTTGTTCTCGTCAAAGGCTGCGTTGTCGCGGTCGGCGATTACCCGTGCGTTTGCGATCGCGCTCTGCACGACCTTGAGTACTGGCTCGCTTGCAGCCTGTGGTGCAAACTTCAGTACGGCTACGGCCTCAGTGGCCTGCTTGCCACGGATAAGATCCACGACGCGACGGGCCTTCTGGGGCGTGACACGGATAAACCGAGCCTTCGCCATGGCTTCCATTGCTGTCCTGCCTTCTTGGTTCGTCATGACCAGAAGTAGTCCTCGCTACTGACCCGCGGGTCAGCGGCGACGACCCTTCTTGTCGTCTTTCACGTGGCCGCGGAAAGTCCGCGTTGGGGCAAACTCACCGAGCTTGTGTCCAACCATAGACTCGGTTACAAACACGGGAACGTGCTTGCGACCGTCGTGCACGGCAAAGGTGTGACCTAGGAAGTCGGGGGTGATAACCGACCGACGGGACCAGGTCTTAATTACGTTCTGGGTGCCAGCTTCGTTCTGGGCATCAACCTTCTTCTGAAGGTGGCCGTCAACGAAAGGACCCTTCTTCAAGCTACGTGGCATTGTTCCAGGCTCCTATCAGCGCTTCTTGCCGGTGCGGCGACGACGAACAATAAGCTTGTCGCTTGGCTTGTTCGGGCGACGGGTACGACCTTCTGGCTGACCCCAAGGTGAGACTGGGTGGCGACCACCGGAGGTCTTACCTTCACCACCACCGTGTGGGTGGTCGATTGGGTTCATGGCAACACCGCGGACGGTTGGGCGAACGCCCTTCCACCGCATACGGCCGGCCTTACCCCAGTTGATGTTGGACTGCTCTGCGTTGCCAACCTCACCAACGGTTGCACGGCAGCGAGCGTCAACGTTGCGGATTTCGCCGGATGGCATACGCAGCTGAGCGTATGGGCCGTCCTTTGCAACCAACTGTACGGAGACACCAGCGGAACGTGCGATCTTAGCGCCGCCACCTGGGCGAAGCTCGATAGCGTGAATCACGGTACCGGTTGGGATGTTGCGCAGCGGGAGGTTGTTGCCTGGCTTGATGTCGGCCTTAGGACCGTTCTCGACAACGTCTCCCTGCTTCAACTTCTCAGGAGCGATGATGTAGCGCTTCTCGCCGTCTGCGTAGTGCAGAAGGGCAATGCGGGCGGTACGGTTTGGGTCGTACTCGATGTGAGCGACCTTTGCCGGTACGCCGTCCTTGTCGTGGCGACGGAAGTCAATGACGCGGTAAGCGCGCTTGTGGCCACCACCCTTGTGGCGGGTGGTGATACGACCGGAGTTGTTGCGTCCACCAGTCTTGGTCAGCGGACGAACGAGGGACTTCTCCGGCTCCGAGCGCGTGATCTCGACGAAGTCGGCAACACTCGAACCACGGCGGCCCGGCGTAGTCGGCTTGTACTTACGGATTCCCATGGGGATCTATCCTAATCTGCTCTCGAACGGCTTCAGTTGGCAGTTCCACCGAACACGTCGATCTGTTGACCCTCAACGAGGGTCACGATCGCGCGCTTGGTGTCCTTGCGCTTACCGATGCCGAAACGGGTACGACGGGTCTTGCCCGTACGGTTAATCGTGTTGACGGAGGCGACCTTGACGCCGAATACCTTTTCTACGGCAATCTTGATCTCGGTCTTGTTCGAGCGTGGGTCTACAAGGAAGGTGTACTTACCCTGTTCGAAACCAACGTAGCTCTTCTCCGTGAGGACGGGAGCGACCAGGATGTCGCGAGGGTCCTTCTGTACGTGAGTCACTTTGCAGTCTCCTTGTCGAGCTCAGCCGACTTGGTTGGACCAGCGATGTATGCAGCGAGTGCACCTTCGGTGAACACAACGTCGTCAGAGATAAGCACGTCGTAGGTGTTGAGCTGGTCTGCAGCAAGCAGGTGAACGGACTCAACGTTACGCAGGGACTTAACGGTAACCTCGTCACCGCGCTCGTGAACCACGAGGACGTGCTTCACGTCGTCGAAGTTCGCCTTGCTGAGGGTCAGGCCCTTCAGCGCTGCAAGTGCCTGCTTGGTCGAAGGAGTCTCACCAATGCCGAATCCGGAGATCACGTGAACGCGGTTTGCGCGTGCGCGGTCCGAAAGTGCACCACGGAGGGCTGCTGCCTTCATCTTCTTAGGGGTGCGCTGCGAGTAGTCGCGTGGCTGTGGACCGTGAACGATTCCACCACCCGCGAACTGAGGCGCACGGGTCGAACCCTGGCGAGCGCGACCGGTGCCCTTCTGCTTGTAAGGCTTACGTCCACCACCGGAAACATCAGCGCGAGTCTTCGTCGCGTGCGTTCCCTGGCGCGCTGCCGCGCGCTGCGCGACAACTACCTGGTGGATGAGTGGAACGTTGAGCTCTACATCGAAGATCTCAGCAGGGAGTTCGGCGGAGCCGCTCTTCTTGCCGGTTGCGTCGATTACGTCAACAGTCAGGTTAGCCATATTGTTCACGCTCCCTTAACTGCGCTACGTACGAGTACCACGCCACCCTTGGGACCTGGAACAGCACCCTTTACGAGTACGTAGCCCTTGGCAGCGTCTACTGCGTGTACGGTCAGGTTCTGTGTGGTCTGGCGCTCGCCGCCCATGCGGCCGGCCATGCGCAGGCCCTTGAATACGCGCGACGGAGTCGAGGCTCCACCGATCGAACCAGGCTTGCGGTGGTTACGGTGTGCACCGTGGGATGCGGATACACCGGCGAAGCCGTGACGCTTCATAACACCGGCGAAACCCTTACCCTTGGTGGTACCAATTACGTCTACCTTGATACCTGCTTCGAATACGTCAACGTTGATCTCTTGACCAAGGCTGTATTCAGAAGCGTCAGAGGTACGAATCTCGGTAACGTGGCGGCGTGGGGTCACGCCTGCCTTCTCGAAGTGTCCCTTGAGTGGCTTGGTTACCTTGCGCGGGTCGATCTGGCCGGTAGCAACCTGAACGGATGCATAGCCATCAACCTCGGCGGTGCGGACCTGAGTGACAACGTTTGGCTCCACTGCAACAACAGTCACAGGAACCAGACGGCCGTTCTCATCCCAAACCTGGGTCATGCCGAGCTTCTTACCGAGAACTGCCTTTACCGGCTTCTCGTTCTGCTGGGTAGTCATTTAAGTTCTTCCCCCAGTCTCAAAGCTTAATCTCGATGTTAACGTCCGCTGGAAGGTCGAGACGCATGAGCGAATCTACTGCCTTTGGCGTTGGATCGATGATGTCGATAAGCCGCTTGTGCGTGCGCATTTCAAAGTGCTCGCGGCTGTCCTTGTACTTGTGAGGCGAACGGATAACAACGAACACGTTCTTCTCCGTTGGCAACGGCACCGGGCCCACGACCGTCGCACCAGCGCGAGTAACCGTGTCGACGATCTTGCGCGCCGAACTGTCGATTACCTCGTGGTCGTAGGACTTGAGCCGGATGCGGATCTTCTGTCCCGCCATGGCGTCGTCTGACTCTCTTCTCTTGAACCGCTATCTGTCCGACCCCCGCGCTCGCGCGTGTCGCCCTTTCGGGCGATTCGCGACGCTACACATTTGTGTGCGGGTCGTTTTTCAAGAAGAAACCATCGAACTCAATCAAACAAGCCCAACGCGTTCCTTCACAACGTCTGCTTGCCTGTGCTAGCCGTAGGCTGCGGGCTTCGATCTGACATATCTACAGAGAGCTCAACACAAATAAAGGCGCTTGGCGCCTCGGCTATGCACACTGTTCGATATTTTTAACGATCGCGCCCTGAAACAGGCAACTACTCAATACTGCCATGCTTGACAGCAAAAAGCCAACCGCTTTAACCAAGATCACAAGGGGTTCTTGCATGCGCCCTTGGCAGTTGGGGTTACGTCTTAGAAAGTATATCGGAAAAGCAGCATCGCTCCTAGCCGCGATCGCGTGGAACGACTAACGTCACAGGATGCATGTTCAAGACAGCATCCATACAGACCGTGTAACCAAAGTATCGCGTCCTCCACGACTGTCCAGAGATACGCCGAAAGGGCCCCTGCCGAGGCAGGGACCCTTTCGGTCAGCGTTTAGCCGGGTGTGAAACTAGATCACTTAACGATCTTGGTCACACGACCGGAACCAACGGTGCGGCCACCCTCACGGATAGCGAAGCCGAGGCCCTCTTCCATAGCGATTGGCTGGATGAGCTCTACGGACATCTCAGTGTTGTCGCCAGGCATAACCATTTCGGTGCCCTCAGGAAGGGTGATAACACCGGTTACGTCCGTGGTACGGAAGTAGAACTGTGGACGGTAGTTCGAGTAGAACGGGTTGTGGCGTCCACCCTCATCCTTGGCAAGGATGTAGACCTGAGCCTCGAACTGGGTGTGAGGGGTGATCGAACCAGGCTTGACAACAACCTGACCACGTTCAACGTCTTCACGCTTGATACCACGGAGGAGCAGACCGGTGTTGTCACCAGCCTGTGCCTGAGTCATCTGCTTGTGGAAGGTCTCGATACCGGTAACGGTGGTCTTCTGAGCCTCACGGATACCGACGATCTCAACTTCGGAGTTCACGTCGAGGATACCGCGGTCTACCTTACCGGTGACAACGGTTCCACGACCGGTGATGGTGAAGACATCCTCAATTGGCATGAGGAATGGCTTGTCAAGGTCACGAACTGGGTCTGGAACGTTGTTGTCGACAGCTTCCATGAGCTCTGCAACAGAGTCCATCCACTTCTGGTCGCCCTCAAGTGCCTGGAAACCGGAAACGCGGACAACTGGTGCCTCGTCGCCGTCGAAGCCCTGCGAGGAAAGAAGTTCACGAACTTCCATCTCCACGAGCTCGAGGATTTCCTCGTCATCCACCATGTCGCACTTGTTGAGTGCAACGAGGAGGTAAGGAACGCCAACCTGACGAGCAAGCAGAACGTGCTCACGGGTCTGTGCCATTGGACCGTCGGTTGCAGCTACAACGAGGATTGCGCCATCCATCTGTGCAGCACCGGTGATCATGTTCTTGATGTAGTCAGCGTGACCAGGCGCGTCGACGTGCGCGTAGTGGCGCTTGTCAGTCTCGTACTCGATGTGCGAGATGTTGATCGTGATACCACGCTGCTTTTCTTCCGGAGCCTTGTCGATCTCATCGAACTTGAACTCAGGGTTCACGTCCGGGAAACGGTCGTGAAGAACCTTGGAGATTGCGGCGGTAAGAGTGGTCTTACCGTGGTCAACGTGACCAATGGTACCGATGTTTACGTGCGGCTTGGTACGCTCGAAAATGGCCTTCGCCACTGGGGTCCTCCTGGGACTTGGGTAGTCTTGCCGTTCATGCACACACCCGTCCGTTAAAACGGCGTGCATGCGGGGCGGCTGTCGCTACAGGTTGATGTGTTTTTAGTTTACAGTACGACCTGTGGGGAACTTACTCGCCCCGGGTCTTCTTGATGATCTCTTCGGCAACTGCGCGAGGAACCTCGGCGTAGCTGTCAAAGGACATCGAGTACACTGCGCGTCCCTGCGTCTTGGAACGCAAGTCACCGATGTACCCGAACATTTCTGACAATGGTACCTGCGCACGCACTACCTTGACACCAGTGGCGTCTTCCATGGATTGAATCATTCCACGGCGGGAGTTAATGTCACCGATAACATCACCCATGTACTCCTCAGGAGTACGCACCTCGACGGCCATCACTGGCTCGAGGATAACTGGGTCGGCACGCTTTGCACCTTCACGGAGCACCATCGTACCGGCGATCTTGAACGCCATTTCTGACGAGTCAACGTCGTGGTAGGCGCCATCGAGCAGACGGGCCTTCACGCCGACGAGTGGGAACCCTGCAAGGACACCCTGCTGCATTGCCGACTGGATACCAGCGTCAACCGATGGGATGTACTCACGTGGGATACGACCACCGGTGACCTCGTTGGAGAACTCGTAGAGTGCACCCTCGGTGGTCTCGAGTGGCTCGAAGGTCACCTGCACCTTAGCGAACTGACCGGAACCACCGGTCTGCTTCTTGTGGGTGTAGTCGATCTTCTCTGCCACACGGCGGATGGTCTCGCGGTATGCCACCTGTGGCTTACCAACGTTTGCCTCAACCTTGAACTCACGACGCATACGGTCAACGAGGATGTCGAGGTGGAGCTCACCCATACCACCGATAACGGTCTGGCCGGTCTCCTCATCGAGCTTGACGCGGAAGGTTGGGTCTTCCTCAGCAAGCTTCTGGATAGCGGTCGAGAGCTTCTCCTGGTCAGCCTTCGTCTTTGGCTCGATGGCCACGTCGATAACTGGCTCAGGGAAGGTCATCGACTCGAGAACAACCTGGTTCTGCGGGTCACACAGGGTGTCGCCCGTGGTGGTGTCCTTCAGGCCGATGAACGCGTAGATGTGCCCTGCAGTTGCCTCTTCAACAGGGTTTTCCTTGTTGGAGTGCATCTGGAAGAGCTTACCGATACGTTCCTTCTTACCCTTTGTCGCGTTGACAACCTGCGCACCGGACGAGACCTTACCGGAGTACACGCGAACATAGGTGAGCTTACCGAAGAATGGGTGAGCTGCGACCTTGAACGCGAGTGCGGAGAATGGCTCTTCCGAACTAGGGGAACGCGTGATGACCTTTTCCTCGTCGTTGACTGCGTGACCTTCAACGGCTGGCACGTCAAGTGGCGATGGGAGGTAGTCGATCACGGCGTCAAGCATCGGCTGGACACCCTTGTTCTTGAATGCGGAACCACACAGAACTGGGAATGCTTCACCGGCAATGACGAGTTTGCGGATACCGGACTTGATTTCCGCGACGGTCAGTTCCTCGCCACCGAGGTACTTCTCCATCAGTTCGTCGTCAGCCTCAGCAACGTCTTCGATGAGCTGCGCACGGTACTCCGCCGCCTTCTCGACGAGGTCTGCTGGGATCTCTTCGACATCGTAGGCTTCGCCGAGCTTGGTTTCACCGTGCCAGACGTATGCCTTTTCCTCGATGAGGTCGACCATTCCGATGAAGTCGTTTTCCGCACCGATTGGAAGCTGGATAACGAGTGGCTTGGCCTTGAGGCGGTCCACGATGGTCTTTACGGTGAAGTAGAAGTCCGCACCGAGCTTGTCCATCTTGTTGACAAAGCAGATACGTGGAACGTTGTACTTGTCAGCCTGACGCCAAACGGTCTCGGACTGTGGTTCAACACCTTCCTTACCGTCGAACACCGCAACTGCACCGTCAAGAACGCGAAGCGAACGCTCCACCTCAACCGTGAAGTCAACGTGTCCTGGGGTGTCAATGATGTTGATCTGGTTTTCGTGCCAGTAGCAAGTGGTTGCAGCGGAGGTAATGGTGATACCGCGCTCCTGCTCCTGTTCCATCCAGTCCATGGTCGATGCACCGTCGTGGGTTTCACCGATCTTGTAGTTCACACCCGTGTAGAACAGGATGCGCTCTGTGGTGGTGGTCTTTCCAGCATCAATGTGGGCCATGATGCCGATGTTGCGGACCTTGCGTAGGTCCGTCTGCACGTCAAGTGCCACGAGTTACCTCTTCAGGGGTAGGAACAAGATTTGTTCACTGACCGCGGGTACTCACGGTGTCCCGGTTGAGCGGGACCGAGAGTATTACCAGCGGTAGTGTGCAAACGCCTTGTTCGATTCGGCCATCTTGTGCATGTCCTCGCGGCGCTTCACAGCTGCCCCGAGACCGTTGGATGCGTCGAGGATCTCGTTCATGAGACGCTCGGTCATCGTCTTTTCGCGGCGTGCGCGCGAGTAGTCGGTCAACCAGCGAAGCGCCAGAGTGGTCGCACGTGCTGCACGAACCTCGACTGGAACCTGGTAGGTTGCACCACCGACGCGGCGGGAGCGAACCTCAAGCGCTGGGCGGATGTTCTCCAACGCGCGCTTCAGTGCGATCACTGGGTCTTGGTCGGTCTTCTCGCGGACACCCTCGAGGGCACCGTAGACGATCGCTTCTGCAGTGGACTTCTTACCGTCGAGAAGAACCTTGTTGATAAGCTGCGTAACCACTGGCGAACCGTAGACTGGGTCTACAACGAGTGGGCGCTTAGGTGCTGGACCCTTACGAGGCATTTCAGCTCTTCTCCTTCTTTGCGCCGTAGCGGGAACGAGCCTGCTTACGGTTCTTTACACCCTGGGTGTCAAGAGCACCGCGGATGACCTTGTAACGAACACCTGGAAGGTCCTTAACACGACCACCACGAACGAGCACGATCGAGTGCTCTTGGAGGTTGTGACCTACACCTGGGATGTAAGCGGTAACTTCAACACCACTTGAGAGCTTGACACGGGCTACCTTACGGAGCGCCGAGTTTGGCTTCTTCGGGGTGGTTGTGTAAACGCGTGTGCATACGCCGCGTCGCTGAGGGGATCCCTTGAGGGCAGGAGTCTTCGACTTCCCGGCCTTGGACGTCCGCCCCTTACGGACGAGCTGCTGAATAGTTGGCACTACAACTCCGTGTCATTTTGAGCCCGCCGATTCAAAAGTCGGAAGATCGGGCCTAAATTGGTCTGTATTGGTTCCGTCAAGCTTTGAGTAGACACGGCTAGATACTCGTAGCGGGGAGCTACCAATACGCCACGTTCCACCGGCTCGATGGCCCGCCAGGAGTTGCCAGTCCTCCGTGCGGGATGCGCTCCGATGACTTGACGGTTCTTCCACATCTGGTCTGCAGTATCTTGTGGTTCAGCACTGACGACATAGCCAAGAGAGACTGCATGTCTGGCAAGATCGGCCGGTTCTAAAGAACCTTGGTTCATGCCAGTAGATCCGTCGCGTCAAAACGCGCACAATCACTAACTTTACAGGGCGCAAATGGCCCACGCAAAGTAGTTTGTCCCACAATAGCCCGTGATCTGTGTCCCATAGGAGGTCAGAAACCATCCCCGTACACCAACCAGATTCACAAGCCACTTCTCTGCAAACTTCTGCGCGCAGTGTTTTTCACCGCCAGTTCCGCCCCAGCCTGCGTGTATTTTGACGCCATCTGATTGCCGACGAGACGGAGCCTCACCTGCGCACCGCACGGCTCGTCGTCAATGGGCCGAATTTTCGCGGTGCCAAGGCTGCACCAAAAAGGAGTGGGCGGCACCGTTGCACGGTGCCGCCCACTCCCCTAGAGACTATGCCGAAACATCAGCGGAAGTCCGGAAACTCCAGGTCATCCAGCGGAATCGACTCGCCCGAGCCCATTCCGATGCCGGCGAAGTCGATCTCGTCGTAACCGAAGTTCGGGTACAACTCGGTCTTCGCCTCTTCAGTTGGCTCAACCTCAACCTCACGGTAACGGGGTAGACCCGTACCGGCTGGGATGAGCTTACCGAGGATGACGTTCTCCTTGAGGCCGAGCAGCGGGTCACGGCGACCCGACATCGCAGCCTCGGTGAGAACGCGAGTGGTCTCCTGGAACGATGCAGCCGACAACCATGACTCAGTAGCAAGCGATGCCTTGGTGATACCCATGAGCTCTGGACGGCCAGAAGCTGGGGTCGCACCGGTTGCAACCGCACCACGGTTCGCGTCTTCGAAGCGAGCACGCTCAGCGAGTTCACCAGGAAGCAGTTCCGTGTCGCCCGAGTCAAGCACGGTCACGCGGCGCAGCATCTGGCGCACGATAACCTCGATGTGCTTGTCGTGGATGTCCACACCCTGCGAACGGTACACGTGCTGAACCTCGTCCACCAGGTGCTTCTGGGTCGCGCGTGGACCGAGGATACGCAGGACCTTCTTCGGGTCAACCGCACCCTGAACGAACTGAGTACCCACGGCAACTTCCTGACCGTCCTCAACGAGCAGACGCGCACGCTTGGATACCTGATAGGTGATCTCCTCCGAACCGTCGTTCGGGGTGAGCACGATACGGCGGCTACGCTCCGAGTCATCGATCGAGACGCGGCCGGTGTACTCGGCGATCGGAGCCTCACCCTTCGGGGTACGAGCCTCGAAGAGTTCCGTGATACGTGGCAGACCCTGCGTGATGTCATCAGCAGATGCGACACCACCGGTGTGGAACGTACGCATCGTCAACTGAGTACCGGGCTCACCAATCGACTGAGCAGCGATGATACCGACTGCCTCACCGATGTCGACGAGCTTACCGGTTGCCAGCGAACGTCCGTAGCACTTGGCGCAGGTACCAACACGTGACTCACAGGTCAGCACGGAACGAACCTTGAGGTTCTCCACGCCAGACGCAACGAGCTTGTCGATAAGCACGTCACCGACGTCCTCACCGGCGCGACCGATGATCTCACCGTCAACCTCAACGTCCTGCGCGAGGGTACGGGTGTAGATCGACTGCTCAACCTTCTCGTGGCGTACGAGGGTACCGTCACCGATGTCCTCACCGACAGGCAGGAGCAGACCGCGCTCAGTACCGCAGTCGTCCTCGCGAACGATGACGTCCTGGGACACGTCCACGAGACGACGGGTCAGGTAACCCGAGTCCGCGGTACGCAGTGCGGTGTCAGCCAAACCCTTACGTGCACCGTGGGTTGCGATGAAGTACTCGAGAACCGAGAGGCCTTCACGGTAGTTCGACTTGATCGGACGCGGAATAATGTCACCCTTGGGGTTTGCCACCAGACCACGCATACCCGCGATCTGACGAACCTGCATCCAGTTACCACGAGCACCGGAACCAACCATGCGGAAGACCGTGTTGCGTGCAGGGAAGTTCTCCTGCATCGACTTCGCGACCTTGTCGGTGGCCTGGGTCCAGATCTCGATGAGTTCCTGACGACGTTCGTCATCGGTGATGAGACCACGGTCGAACTGCTGCTGGATCTTGAGTGCCCGAGCCTCGTGCTCCGCAAGAATCTCGGCCTTCGCTGCTGGGGTTGCGACATCGGAGATAGCAATCGAGACACCGGAACGGGTCGCCCACTTGAAACCTGCCGACTTCAGTGCGTCGAGCGACTCGGCGACCTCTACCTTCGGGTAGGTTTCAGCGAGTTCGTTCACGATGATCGACAGTTTCTTCTTGTCCACGACCTCGTTGACGTACGGGTAGTCAACTGGCAGCAACTCGTTGAAGAGTGCGCGGCCGAGGGTGGTCTCGAAGACGATCGGCTGCCCGAGTTCCCAGCCCTCAGGCGCCTCGAACCCACGTGGTGGCACGAGGTCATCCATACGGACCTTGATGACCGCGTTCAGGTCGAGCTCACCGGCGTCGAATGCCATGATGGCCTCCGAAACCGAGGAGAACGCACGACCCTGACCCACTGGGTCTTCACGGTCGGAGGTCAGGTGGAACAGACCGATGATCATGTCCTGCGAAGGCATGGTCACTGGGCGTCCATCGGATGGCTTCAGGATGTTGTTGCTTGAAAGCATGAGGATGCGAGCCTCAGCCTGGGCCTCAACCGACAGCGGCAAGTGAACTGCCATCTGGTCGCCGTCGAAGTCAGCGTTGAACGCAGCACACACGAGTGGGTGCAGGTGGATTGCCTTACCCTCAACGAGCTGCGGTTCGAACGCCTGAATACCAAGGCGGTGCAGGGTCGGTGCACGGTTGAGCAGCACTGGGTGCTCGGTGATGACCTCTTCGAGGACATCCCACACAACCGAGCGGCCACGCTCGACCATACGCTTGGCCGACTTGATGTTCTGCGCGTGGTTGAGGTCAACCAGACGCTTCATCACAAACGGCTTGAACAGTTCGAGAGCCATCTGCTTTGGCAGACCACACTGGTGCAGTTTGAGCTGAGGACCGACAACGATAACCGAACGACCAGAGTAGTCAACGCGCTTACCGAGCAGGTTCTGACGGAAACGTCCCTGCTTACCCTTGAGCATGTCGGAGATCGACTTCAGCGGGCGGTTACCCGGACCGGTGACCGGACGTCCACGACGACCGTTGTCGAACAGCGAGTCAACTGCTTCCTGGAGCATACGCTTCTCGTTGTTCACGATGATCTCGGGGGCACCGAGGTCGAGAAGGCGCTTCAGACGGTTGTTGCGGTTGATCACGCGACGGTACAGGTCGTTCAGGTCGGAGGTGGCGAAACGGCCACCATCGAGCTGAACCATGGGACGCAGGTCTGGTGGAATAACCGGAACAGCGTCCAGAACCATCGACTCCGGCTTGTTGTCCGTGGTCAGGAACGCGTTGACGACCTTGAGGCGCTTGAGCGCACGGGTCTTCTTCTGGCCCTTACCGGTACGGATGATCTCACGTAGCGACTCAGCCTCTGCCTCGAGGTCGAAGTTCTGCAGACGCTTCTGAATAGCGGCTGCACCCATCGAGCCTTCGAAGTAGGTGCCGTAGCGGTCTACGAGTTCGCGGTAGAGGAGTTCGTCGCCTTCAAGGTCAGCGACCTTGAGGCTCTTGAACTTCTCCCACACGGCGTTAATGCGGTCGAGTTCTGCGTCCTTGCGCTTACGCAGTTGAGTGAGTTCGCGCTCTGCCGAGTTACGAACCTTGTTCTTTGCGTCTGCGCGAGCGCCTTCCTCTTCGAGCGCGGCAAGGTCGCGCTCGAGACGGATCTGGCGGTCGTTGAGTTCAGACTCGAAACGGTCCTCGATTTCCTTCTTTTCGAGGTCGACTTCGTTCTGCAGGTTTGGCAGGTCTTCCTGGCGTGCGTCCTCGTCAACCGAGGTGATCATGTACGCAGCAAAGTAGATGACCTTTTCGAGGTCTTTTGGCGCGAGATCGAGCAGGTATCCAAGGCGCGATGGAACGCCCTTGAAGAACCAGATGTGCGTGACGGGAGCTGCAAGCTCAATGTGGCCCATGCGCTCACGGCGCACCTTGGAGCGGGTGACTTCAACACCACAGCGCTCACAGATGATGCCCTTGAAGCGCACGCGCTTGTACTTACCGCAGTAGCATTCCCAGTCGCGAGTAGGACCGAAGATCTTCTCGCAGAAGAGTCCGTCCTTCTCAGGCTTGAGTGTGCGGTAGTTGATGGTCTCAGGCTTCTTGACTTCGCCGTGTGACCATACGCGAATGTCTTCAGCATTCGCGAGTCCAATACGAAGCTCGTCGAATTCAGTGACGTCGAGCAAGGTGTCCTACTTCCTTCGTCCGCCGGCCCGTTGGGTGAAACGACCGGCGCGGTGGAGGTGATACTAAAAGGATTCCTGTGTGGTTGGGCGCCTACCCAAGGCGCCCAACCACGTAAGAGGCGAGATTAGATCTCGTCGATAGTCGTGGCAGCGTTTGGACGACGCGACAGGTCGATACCGAGTTCTTCAGTTACGCGGTATGCGTCATCGTCGTTCTCGCGCATCTCGATCGAGACGCCGTCGGAGGACAGAACCTCAACGTTCAGGCAGAGGGACTGCATTTCCTTGAGGAGCACCTTGAACGACTCTGGGATACCGGAGTCTGGAATGTTCTCGCCCTTAACGATTGCCTCGTAGACCTTGACACGTCCTGGGACGTCGTCGGACTTGATGGTCAGGAGTTCCTGCAGGGTGTACGCCGCACCGTATGCCTCGAGTGCCCACACCTCCATCTCACCGAAGCGCTGTCCACCGAACTGCGCCTTACCACCAAGTGGCTGCTGGGTGATCATCGAGTATGGACCGGTCGAGCGTGCGTGGATCTTGTCGTCCACCAGGTGGTGGAGTTTCAAGATGTACATGTAACCAACCGAGATTGGCTCTGGGAATGGTTCACCGGAACGACCGTCGAACAGACGGGCCTTACCGTTTGGACCGACCATGCGGGCGCCGTCGCGGTTCGGCAGGGTCGTGGTGAGAAGGCCCTGGAGGGCCTCTTCCTCAAGACCGTCGAACACTGGCGTTGCGACTGGCTTGCCTGGCTCGGACTTGTGTGCAACCTCAGGAAGCTTGTTCTTCCACTCAACGTTGCTCTCAGTCGCGAGTTCGACGTCCCAGCCCTGGGAGGCGATCCATCCGAGGTGCACCTCGAGTACCTGACCGACGTTCATACGTCCTGGCACACCCATTGGGTTCAGGATGATGTCAACTGCGGTTCCATCCTCAAGGAATGGCATGTCCTCGACAGGAAGGATGGTCGAGATGACACCCTTGTTACCGTGGCGTCCTGCGAGCTTGTCACCGGCGGTGATCTTACGACGCTGTGCGATGTAGACACGCACGAGTTCGTTGACACCCGCTGGCAGTTCGTCGCCGTCTTCACGCTTGAAGGTACGGATCGCGATGACCGTTCCGGACTCACCGTGTGGCACCTTGAGCGAGGTGTCGCGAACCTCGCGAGCCTTCTCACCGAAGATTGCACGGAGCAGGCGCTCTTCTGGGGTTAGTTCGGTCTCACCCTTTGGAGTGACCTTACCCACCAGGATGTCGCCGGAGGTTACCTCGGCACCGATGCGGATGATGCCGCGCTCGTCGAGGTCGGCAAGGACATCTTCCGAAACATTCGGGATGTCGCGGGTGATCTCTTCTGGGCCGAGCTTGGTGTCGCGTGCGTCGATTTCGTGTTCTTCGATGTGGATCGAGGAGAGAACGTCGTCCTGGACGAGGCGCTGCGACAGGATGATCGCGTCCTCGTAGTTGTGGCCTTCCCACGACATGAACGCAACGAGCAGGTTGCGTCCGAGAGCAAGCTCTCCACCGTCGGTCGCTGGACCGTCCGCGAGCACAGAACCGATTTCAACGCGCTCACCCTCGTGGGCCACGACGCGCTGGTTGTAGGAGGTTCCCTGGTTCGAACGGCGGAACTTCTGCACACGGTACGAGGTGGTGGTGCCGTCGTCGTTTGCGACAACGATCAGGTCTGCCGATACCTCGGTGACCACACCGGCCTTCTTCGCAACGATGACATCACCGGCGTCGACTGCGGCACGCCATTCCATACCGGTTCCAACGTATGGAGCCTCGGAACGGACCAGTGGCACAGCCTGGCGCTGCATGTTCGCACCCATGAGCGCGCGGTTTGCGTCGTCGTGCTCGAGGAATGGAATCAGCGCGGTTGCGACCGACACCATCTGGCGCGGGGAGACGTCCATGTAGTCAACGTCAACACCTGGAACGTCGTCGGTCTCGCCACCCTTGGTGCGGACCAGAACGCGGTCGAGCTGGAATGAACCATCCTCGTTGAGAGGGGTGTTTGCCTGCGCGATGACGTAACGGTCCTCATCATCAGCGGTCAGGAAGACAACCTCTTCGGTGACGCGTCCGTTGACGACCTTGCGGTATGGGGTCTCGATGAAACCGAACGGGTTGATTCGTCCGAATGATGCCAACGAACCAATCAGACCGATGTTTGGTCCTTCTGGGGTTTCGATTGGGCACATACGTCCGTAGTGCGACGGGTGGACGTCACGAACTTCCATGCCTGCACGGTCACGGGACAGACCACCTGGACCAAGTGCCGAGAGTCGGCGCTTGTGGGTCAGTCCGGCCAGAGGATTGTTCTGGTCCATGAACTGCGACAACTGGGAGGTTCCGAAGAACTCCTTGATGGACGCGACAACCGGGCGGATGTTGATCAGGGTCTGAGGAGCAATGGCCTCAACTTCCTGGGTTGTCATACGCTCGCGAACAACGCGCTCCATACGGGAGAGACCCGTACGGATCTGGTTTTGGATCAGTTCGCCAACAGCGCGGATACGACGGTTACCGAAGTGGTCGATGTCGTCGGTCTCAACGCGTACGTCAACAGCCTCGCCGTTACGGTTGCCCTGCAGGGACGATACGTCCGCGTGCAGTGCTGCGAGGTACTTGATGGTGGCTACGATGTCCTCGACCGAGAGAACCGACTGGTCGATTGGAGCGTCCACGCCGATCTTCTTGTTCAGCTTGTAGCGACCGACCTTTGCGAGGTCGTAACGCTTCGGACGGAAGTAGAAGTTCTCCAGCAGGTTGCGTCCGGCTTCGACCGTCGGTGGCTCGCCTGGGCGGATCTTACGGTAGAGGTCAACGAGTGCTTCCTCTGCCGTGTGAACTGAGTCCTTCTCGAGAGTGTCGAGAACGGCTGGGAAGTCCTTGAACTCCTCGCGGATCTCGGATTCGGACATGCCGAGGGCCTTGAGCAGCACGGTGACCGACTGCTTGCGCTTGCGGTCGACACGGACACCCACTGCATCGCGCTTGTCGATCTCGAACTCAAGCCAGGCACCACGCGATGGGATGATCTTTGCCGAGTAGATGTCCTTGTCTGAGGTCTTGTCGGCGACGCGCTCGAAGTAGACACCTGGGGAACGCACGAGCTGCGATACGACAACACGCTCGGTTCCGTTGATGATGAAGGTACCGCGCTCGGTCATGAGTGGGAAGTCACCCATGAACACGGTCTGGCTCTTGATTTCACCGGTCGCGTCGTTGTAGAACTCTGCGGTTACGAAGAGCGGTGCGGAATAGGTGAAGTCCTTTTCCTTGCACTCGTCGGCAGTGTATTTTGGCGGCTCAAACCGGTGGTTCGAGAACGACAGAGACATGGTCTGGCCAAAGTCTTCAATCGGTGAGATCTCCTGGAAGATCTCTTCCAGTCCAGAGGTCTCTGGAACGTCCTTACGTCCCGCTGCCTTAGCAGCGTCGACGCGGGCGCGCCAGCGTTCGTTACCCATGAGCCAGTCAAAACTCTCAGTCTGCAGACCGAGAAGGTCTGGAACCTCGAGTGGCTCGTAAATCTTTGCAAAGGATACGCGTCGGGACGCAGTGCGGTTTGCAATTGCGTCAGCGGACGGTGCAGAAGGGGTGCGCGAGGCAGCCAAGAGGGGTCCTTCCCTGCGGTTCGTGTGCACACTTAATACGCTTTCGCATGCATCAACCCCTGCCGGTGCTATTCGCAGAGGTTGCGCCCGAACCGAATGCTACCTGCGGGCAAGTAGACAACATCAAACGATAAACACAGTGATGGCACCGTGTTTTCGAGTTCATGGCTCGGTGACTGGTGGACCCATGGCACTGCCGAAAAGGCGCACCAAGGGCATACGTAAGCGCAAAGCGTCAGCATACATGAAGTCACCAAAAATACGCAAGTGCGTCCATGTACGCCAACAATTCGGCCTTCGCTTGCGCGAAGGTATTCATCTAGACCGGTCTGCGTGAAGCTACCGCATGCCCTCTTGTATGAGCCCCGCTATTTTGGCTGTCGTTTGGAAAGAGGCAGTGGTGAAAACCGTGGAAAACCGGGCTAGTTTTTCATTCTAACTCGGATACAGCGAAGCCCGCATCCGTTTTCGGATGCGGGCTTCGCCACAAAGTTTCGCTACAACTGCGCATTTAGGCAGTTGCCCCGAGTGTCAGTGCCCGAAGGCGCGAATCACTTGAGGGTAACGGTTGCGCCAGCGCCCTCGAGAGCAGCCTTTGCAGCCTCAGCCTTTTCCTTGTCGACTGGAGCGTCGAAGACAGCCTTTGGAGCGCCGTCAACGAGTTCCTTGGCTTCCTTGAGGCCGAGCGAGGTGAGCGCGCGGATTTCCTTGATGACCTGGATCTTCTTGTCACCAGCGGCTTCGAGGATAACCTCGAACTCGTCCTTCTCTGCTGCGTCCTCTGCTGCTGCGCCAGGAGCTGCTGCTACTGCAACTGCTGCTGGAGCTGCTGCGGTGACGTCGAAGGTCTCTTCGAATGCCTTAACGAACTCGGAGAGCTCGATGAGGGAGAGTTCCTTGAACGCTTCGATGAGCTCTTCGGTGCTGAGCTTAGCCATGATGGCCTTCCTTCCGATTTATCCTGCGTGAAGCAGTAGGGGTTTAAGAAGAGGTGGTTGCCGATTCCTCAGTGAGGGATCAGGCAGCCGCCTCTGCCGATGCCTGCTTCTCGCGCAGGGCGTCGATGGTGCGAACGGCCTTCGATGGTGCCGCCGCAAATACGTAAGCTGCCTTTGCGATGGATGCCTTGACGGCTCCAGCGGTCTTTGCAAGCAGTACTTCGCGGGACTCGAGGTCCGCAAGCTTGGTGATTTCCTCAGCTGAAAGTGGCTTTCCTTCAAGAACACCAGACTTAATGATCAGCTGTGGGTTAGCCTTGGCAAAGTCACGAAGACCCTTTGCAGCCTCCACTGGGTCACCAGTGATGAATGCGATTGCCGATGGGCCCTTGAGGTCAGCGTCGAGTCCTTCGATGCCGGCTTCCTTGGCCGCAATGGCGGTCAGCGTGTTCTTTACCACGGCGTAGGATGCGTTTCCGCTGAGCGACCGACGCAGCGTCTTAAGCTGCGCGACAGTAAGCCCGCGGTACTCGGTCAACACTGCAGCGTTGGCACCGCGGAAGAGTTCCGCCAGTTCCTCTACTGCGGCTGCCTTGTCCGGCCTCGCCATGGCAATCCTTCCGATTGAATGCCGCTGGTTCTCGCTAGGGGATCCAGCTCCCGCCCCGTCTGGATTTCACTTTTTACCAAGCGTTTGTGCAAGCACTTTACGCAAAACAAAAAGCCTCGTGCACAGGCACGAGGCTTACACATACTTAAAGCATGAGCTTGATTCGTTACCTGCGCCGGCTCCAGAACTGGACTTCGGTTTTGCAAGAACCTTCATTGAAGGAACAAGCAAAACAACCTGCGGTCTTGGGTACCTGAAAACAGTATCAGCCGAGCGAGACCAGACACAACCGACGCCAGATAGTTGTGCGTCACACTTTGGGTGCTGCGATGCGCACCCGCACCGCAGCATATGAGTTGAGAGTACGGATATCCGTACTCCCACACAGTGAGAGTGCACTTTTGGCAACTCTCAACGGGAGTTGGCGGTCGGCGTCGGTAGACCAGTTGTCGACGAGCCGAGCACCTCATCCCCGGATCTTCCGACCCAGCCGGGCTGGGTCGGATGACGCTGCGCAAACTAGCCGGGTCGTCGCCAATGTCGGTGGGTTGCTTTTGTTCCGGGTGCATAGTGTTTAAGTGTGCATCAGAACATTTTTCACCCCATCGATCGATGCCGGTTGGCTGATCCTCCCACGCCCGTAAACAACAGTGGGCCGCACTGCAAAAGCAGTGCGGCCCACCGTACAGACAAGGTGATTCAAGCCCAACGGCAAGAAATCAGTTAGCGTCCTCTTCGGTCAGCTTCGAGACCTTGCTCTGGTCCACTGGGATACCAGGGCCCTGGGTGGTCGAAACGGTTGCCTTGAGGAGGTAGCGGCCCTTAGACGAAGAAGGCTTCAAACGAAGAACCTCGTCGATGGCGGCTGCGTAGTTCTCAACGAGCTGGGTTTCCGAGAAGGAAGCCTTACCGATGATGAAGTGCAGGTTGGCGTGCTTGTCAACGCGGAATTCGATCTTTCCGCCCTTGATGTCGTTCACAGCCTTTGCAACGTCCATCGTGACCGTACCGGTCTTTGGGTTTGGCATGAGGCCACGAGGACCCAGCACACGACCCAGGCGACCGACCTTACCCATGAGGTCAGGGGTTGCTACCGCTGCGTCGAAGTCGGTGAAACCGTTGGCAACCTGCTCGATGAGCTCGTCGCCACCAACAACGTCAGCACCTGCTGCACGAGCCTGCTCTGCACGCTCACCGTTTGCGAAGACCAGGACCCGAGCGGTCTTACCGGTACCGTGAGGCAGGATGACGGTGCCGCGAACCATCTGGTCCGCTTTACGTGGGTCCACACCAAGACGGAAAGCAACCTCAACGGTTGCGTCGTACTTAGCGGACGCCGTTTCCTTTGCGAGGCGAACAGCCTCCATAGGGGTGTACAGGCGCGAACGGTCGATCTTCTCGGCCGCGGCGCGGTAAGCCTTGCTGCGCGTACTCATCTGCTTTTCTCCTTTTAGCAGTCGTGGTCATAAGATCCGCGCGGATCTTGCCACTGCCCCGGGTTCCCCCGGGAAATGAATGGGATACGACCTACCAGAAGTCCTGGAACAGCCGTGGTGAGGGTTCTGCGCCCGCAGTGGGGAGCAGTAACGTTCCTTACTCGGAAACGGTGATACCCATCGAACGAGCAGTACCAGCGATGATCTTTGCTGCTGCGTCGATGTCGTTTGCGTTGAGGTCTTCGAGCTTGACCTGAGCGATCTCACGAACCTGGTCCATCGAAAGGTTTGCAACCTTGACGGTGTGTGGGGTTCCTGAGCCCTTGTCCACGCCTGCAGCCTTCTTGATGAGCTGTGCTGCTGGTGGGGTCTTGGTGATGAAGGTGAACGAGCGGTCCTCGTACACCGTGATCTCAACTGGAACTACGTTGCCGCGCTGCGACTCGGTTGCCGCGTTGTAGGCCTTGCAGAATTCCATGATGTTGACACCGTGCTGACCGAGCGCGGGGCCGATTGGTGGAGCTGGAGTAGCTGCACCGGCGTTGATCTGGAGCTTAATGAGCCCAGCAACCTTTTTCTTTGGAGGCATTTCGGGTCCTTCTTGCTTGACTAGGAATGAGTTCCTCCCAGATGGAGGAACCTGTCTCTCGACTTAACCGCTGACACACGAAAACTCGCACCGAGCAAAATCGGCACGAGCATCGCGGCAAGCATGCATTCAGATCTTGGCGACCTGGTTGAAGCCGAGTTCGACCGGAGTCTCCCGGCCGAAGATCGAAACCAGTACCTGAAGCTTTTGGGCCTCGGCGTTGATCTCGGAAATCGTGGCTGGCAGGGTGTCGAACGGTCCGTCGGTGACGGTAACCGATTCGCCGACCTCGAAGTCGACGGCGACGACTGGGGCTGCCTTTGCCTTCTTCGATGCCTTTGTTGGTGCTGGAAGGTCCAGCATTGGCGAAAGCATTGAGAAGACTTCATCTTTGTTCAGTGGGACTGGCTGGTGGGTGTTGCCCACGAATCCGGTCACACCCGGGGTGTGGCGTACTGCGCCCCACGACTCATCCGTGAGGTACATGCGCACGAGCACGTATCCAGGGATGCGGACGCGGCGAACGATCTTCTTCTGAGCGTTCTTGATCTCCGCGACCTCTTCCATGGGCACCTCGATCTGGAAGATGTAATCCTCCATGTTGAGGCTCTGGATACGGGTTTCAAGGTTGGTCTTGACGCGGTTTTCGTAGCCTGCATACGAGTGGATGACATACCAGTCACCCTCAAGTCCGGCGAGTTCGCGGCGGAAGGCCTCGTATGGGTCCTCCTCCTCGTCCTCGTCTTCTTCTGTCACCTCTTGCGCAGGAGCTTCGAGCCCAGCATCGTCGAGGTCCGACGCAAAGTCCGCGGACGCAACATCCTCGGTCTGAGCCTCTACAGCTTCGACCTCGGGTGAGTCTACGTTCTCTTCTGTCGGTTCATACGACTCTTGAGACACGTGTCAACCTGCTTTCTTGGGTAACTAGTAACCGAGCCACCGACTATCGCCGACGCCTCGGGGTTGCGAAAACCTGCAACAAACTATTGTTCCATTAAAAACGGATTCCGGGGAATCCTTTGCCCCAAATGTGACGAGAACCAAACCCCTTGTGAGGTTCAGTTCTCGCTACATCAAAAAGTTGGGGCGTTGTGAGCCACTCAGCGCTACTGGGTGGGGTTACACGGGATCAGCCGAACAGGAAGCCTGCGCCCTTACCCAGGATCCAGTCGACCGCCAGAACGAATGCCATCATGATCAGCACGAAAATCACAACGGTGGTCCAGTAGTTCGCGAACTCCTTGCGGGTAGGTGTCACGACCTTCTTGAGTTCAGCGATGACCTGGCGCACAAACAGGGCAATGCGTGCAAAGATGTTTGGCTTCTTCGCAGAGTTCTTCTGCTTGCTTACCTGTGCTTCGCCGTTAACAGCGCCGGAAGCTGATTCACTCACTTGAGTTCTCCACGTTGTTCAAAGTTCATAGAAGGTGCGATAACTTTGCAGGGCAGACAGGACTCGAACCTGCAACCTGCGGTTTTGGAGACCGCTGCGCTACCAATTGCGCCACTACCCTTTGTCGTGCTCGGATGTCAGTCTACTGGGTGTGTGTGGGAAGCCCTAATTGGTGCCCACTCAAGCGACTGCCCGGACAACTTTACCAGCCGTGTCACCTGAAAAACTAACAGGCCGTCCAAGATATGTATCCTGGACGGCCTGTTATCTGCAGGGCAGACAGGACTCGAACCTGCAACCTGCGGTTTTGGAGACCGCTGCGCTACCAATTGCGCCACTACCCTTTGAACCCCACGTGCTTGCAATAGGCATGCTGCCGTTCTGCGAAGCCCGCGCCGAGGTCCTCGGTAATACTACGCGAAACTTTCTCGAAAGTGTTAACCGACCGATCAGCCCCTACTTTAGTCTGCGGCAAAGGACCCTTGTGGATACTCCAAGTAGAGCCAGGAGTACCCATCGCTCGAAACTACACGTTTGCTCCGACGAGAGCCTGTCCGATTTCGCGGGCCCATTCCCTGATTGCCTTGGGATCCCGGTTATCGCCGTACTTGCCGCGGGCCGCCATGATCGCCGCACGCTCTGCAAGGCTCAGGTCAAGCACATCCAGTTTGCCGGGAAAGTGCCGGTGCCCCTGCGCTCCAGTCTGTTTCATTCGGGACTTGAGCGATGGGGTACCGTTTGCATCCTTAGCTGGAGCATCCGCCAGCCCTGAGGAGAACAACCACACGTGCTTGTCTTGGAGTTCTGGGCTCAGGCGGTCGATAAGATCGCGTGCCTCTGTGAGCCACTGTCCAACGTAGATGGCCGATCCGATAACTACCCCGTCGTAGTCGGCAACGTCCGTCACGTTTTTTATGTCTGCGGTATCGCTGTCGATTCCCACGGCACGCAGTTCTTCGGCGATCCATTCCACGATCTCGCGGGTTGACCCGTGCCTGGATGCCGCGGTTACGAGAACCTTCATATTGCACTCCCCTGTTTTGAATCCGTGAGCCTTGCTTCTGGCCTGCCTACCAGTTTTCCGCGTTTTCGCCGTGGGTGCGTGGGCCGGAGGTCCCCGTTGCATGTAAACGCAGATGAAGTGGCTGTTCGAGGCCATGCGCGAACGCTGTATTGTGGCCTCTTTCACCTGGTAAACATGTCCGGCAAGCGGGAATGCTTCGTGTCAGACTAGTGGCATGCGTCCTTTGTCCACCCTGCCCAAGGCTCATTTGCACCTGCACTTTACCGGATCGATGCGTCCTGTCACACTCGCTGACCTGGCGGCCAAGCATCGTATCCGGTTACCTGAGGCGCTGTTGGACACGGAGCCGATCCAGCTTCCGCCCACTCAACGTGGCTGGTTCAGATTCCAGCGGCTCTACGACGCCGCGCGTGCGTGCGTGCGCGACGAACTGGATATGCGCAGAATCGTGAGTGAGGCAGTTGAGGACGACGCGCGTGAGGGTTCAGGACGCCTTGAGATTCAGGTTGACCCGACGTCGTATGCCCCCTTTGTCGGTGGGATCACGCCAGCGCTTGAGATCGTGTTGGATGAGGCACGCGCCGCGAGTACCCGTTTCGGCGTCTCTGTTGGCGTTGTCGTGGCGGCCTCTCGCACCCGGCATCCGCTCGATGCTCGGACGCTTGCCCGTTTGGCTGCACGCTATGCGGGCGATGGCGACGGTGAGGTTGTCGGCTTCGGGTTGTCCAATGATGAGCGGCGCGGCGCAACGCGGGAGTTTGCGCCCGCGTTCAGTATTGCGCGCAAGGCTGGTTTGCTGTGCGTGCCGCACGGCGGAGAGTTGCTGGGGCCTGATCACATCGAGGTTGTGACGAACGAGTTGGTTCCCGCCCGGCTGGGACATGGTGTTCGGGTGACGGAAAACCCTCGGATTGTCGACGAGTTGGTACGCAGGGATGTCGCGCTTGAGGTAAATCCGGGATCGAATGTGTCGTTGGGCGTCTACGCTGACGATCAGTCCGTGCCACTGGCTGCACTGTATGACACAGGTTTGAAGATTGCGCTGGGTGCGGATGATCCGCTGCTGTTCAGGTCTCGGGTGGTGGATCAGTATGAGACGGCCCGGAAGGTGCACGGGTTCAGCGACGAGCAGCTTGCACGTCTGGCTGCGGACTCGATCAAGGCATCGGCTGCACCGCAGCAGGTCAAGGACCGGTTACTGAGCGGGGTCCGCGACTGGCTAGCCACGGACCCCGAGTAAGGCGTACAACCGATCAGTTCGCCAGTGCGAGTTCGACCATCTTGAGCGCGCCCTGCTGGGTTTCCGCCGCTGCGATGAATGCTGCCTTGTGGCAGAACACCGCGTCGTGGACACCGGTGACCTCTGCGAGTTCGCTACCGTTCAGACCCCGCCATGCCTTGGGTAGGTCTTTGCGGTTGCCGAACTGGGAGTTCTCCGGGCGCACGGCCTGGATAGTCCAGTTTCCAGTGGCCCCAGGGTAGACGGTGTAAAGCAGGTCTGGCTGCTTGGAGGCGATGGATGCGTGCGGGATGTACTTGTCGAGTACGACGAATCGCTTGTCGCTCGTACGGGCGTAGGCGTCGAGGAAACGCTGTTCTGCGTCGATCACGTTGAGATACTTTGCCTTCATGCGCTGGAGCACGGTGGTCGCCAGCGCTACGGCAACCTCGAACTGCTGGTCGAAGTCTTCTTCCTCGCCGATTGGGTTGAACAGCCCGAGGTATTCGGAGATGTCGATGGGGCGGGTACCGAAGTCATTGAGGTTGTAGAGATCTTGACCGTTGTCCACTGCGTCGATCACGGTGACGAGACGGCTGTCCATCTTGTGCCAGACATCGTCGTTGCCACAGAATTCTTTGCCGTATTCCTGCCAGAGTAGGCCGAACGCGGAGTAGAGGATGCCGGATTGGCGTGCACCCGATGAGAGTTGGTGGTGATCGAATCGCTTCTTCTCAACGTCGTATACTCCGCCCACATCGAGCACCAGGTCGGCTGCGTCGAGCACCTCTGGGTCGCGACTGCGCACGATCTGCGCGTCTGGGAACAGTTGTTTGAGAAGGGCTACGCCGAATACGTCGTCTGCGTGGAATTTACCGTTGTGGGTTGCAATGATCACCCGTTCACTCTACGGCGTTCGGCATGCGAAACGAAACCTTCCGGTGGCCGTATCTAGCGTGCCTCTTCCGCGAGTGCCGCGCGGACTGCGTCAAGCACCGCTTGCTCGCTGATCTCCAGGGAACGTACTTTGTGGGCGTATTCGCTGGTGATCTGTCGCAATGCGATCTGGGCGGGTACGGCGTGAGTCGACACGCGGGTTCCGCTGCGCCCCTGGGTGATCACGTAGCCTTCTTCTTCAAGTTCGCGGTAGCTGCGTGCGACGGTGTTGACCGCAAGACCGAGTTGAGTGGCTAGTGCTCGGATAGCGGGAAGTTTTTCATCGACCTGCGCGGTTTTGTCAGTGATGGCCGCGATGACCCTCTGTTTGATCTGCTCGAACGGCGGCGTGGTGGAGGATTCGTCTATTGCGAAGTCGATGGGCATGCGCTGTGGTGTCCTTTTTTCATTGGCGACGATCTGGCGAGGCTCGCCGTCGGTGCGGCTGGTCGATTGGTTGCGTTAGGTGAGTGGCGGTGAAGGACAAAGGAGTGACGTCGAACGTAGGGGTTTCACACAGCAGACCCCTACCGGAACGGTCACGAATGCAGTTCGTAACCAACAAGCGGTGGCCCTGCGAATCGATGAGCGCGCAGCCAGTGACCGAGCGCTTTGAAGTAGTCGATCCGTGGACCGTACTCACTCAAGGCAAGATCGTGGATACCGCCAGGAATCTGTACGATTTCGACATCGTGGCCGAGCAACGGTGCACGGCGAATGATCTGTTCGACGTTGAGCACCACATCAGAGGATCGTTTGAGGGGCAGCGGGTCGCCTGGGTGTCCTGATCTGTCCGAGGTGCACACGAGCACAGGGCAGTTGAGGTCGAGGCCTTCGGCAAGGCGAGCCTGCCCCGCACGGACCGCCCTGAAGAACCCGGTGCGCACCGGGGAGTTGATTTCGCGTTTGAGATTGAGGTCGAAATCCCAGTCTCCGGCGATGTCCCTGTGCAGCATCCGCACGTAGTTGGACTCGTCGTTGTTGAGCACGAAGTCTGTGACGTACTCTCCCACGGCGTCAACAAACGCGGTGCCGATGGTTCGGTCGAGCCACGGCCGGTTCAGGTCAAACCACGGGCTGTTCAGGATGAGGCCGTCGACCGTCTCACGTCCTGTTTGCGAATGGGCCCACAGGCTGGCGATGAGTCCGCCGGTTGAATGTGCAAGGATCACGAGGTTCTGATACCCGCACTCGTCCTTGATGAGGGTCGTTGCAGCGGCCAAGTCGTTGCCGTACTCCCGCAGCGAGAACGCATCATTGCGCGTGATCTCGTCCGTGATCGAACGGCCAAACCCGTGCAGGTCAAGCGCGAAGAAAGCGAGACCCTGCTCAGCAAGATACTCGGCCAGATGTTCGTGGAAAAAATAGTCGTTCAGACCGTGGATGTACAAAACGGCGGTCGTTTCCGGGCGCGGACGGGATGTGCCCGCCCCCGTTTCGGCGGATGCGGTGTCAACGCGGGATTCCGCACGAACACTCCGCGCTGGAAGGTGAACCGAACTGTGGGAATCAGCCTGTTCGTCGGCAATGGAGGAACCGTCAGGACGCGTGAGCCAGCGCGGCTGGCTCACGACGGTCGCAACCGTTTCATGCCCGCGTATCGGGGCGAGTGGAACGGTGAGTGCAACCCATGGGTCGCCCAGAATGTCTTTATGCCACACCAGCGAACAAACTCCCTTTAGGTCATGCCGGTTCCTGCTCCCGTGTTGGAGACAGGTTGAGTGGTGCCACCAGGATCAGCCCCAGCAACAGAACCACCATGATTCCCAAAATACCGTAGATCTGGGACTTAAAGATCGAGATTGCGACACCATAGAGGAATGGTGCGAGGAACGAGACCACACGGCCCGTCATTGCATACAGGCCAAACAGTTCACCTTCCATCTCCGGCTTTGCGAGTTGCGAGACCGTCGAGCGGCTTGCTGATTGGACTGGCCCGACGAAGATGCACAGTATCGAACCGAACACCCAGAAGATAACTGAACCTTGGCCGTGGAGAGCAAACACCATGATCGCCGCGAAGCACATGCCAATCAGAGACCACACGATGACGGCCTTCGAGCCAACCTTGTCCTCGAGGAAGCCAAACGCGATCGTGCTGATACCCGAAATCACGTTCGCGACAATCGCGAACACAATTACAAGAGTCGGCGAGAAACCAAAAACTCCCGCGGCAATAAGACCACCGAAAGCGAAGACAGCCGCGAGCCCATCGCGGAAAATCGCCGAGGCGATAAGGAACTTCAAAACATTACGGTCGCTGCGCCACAATCTCGCAATGTCGCGGCCCACCTTCTTATAGGACCCGACAACGCCCAGCGTCTTGTGCTTCTCGTGGCTTCGCTTTTCAGGGACGGCAAAGAACACGGGAAGCGCAAAGATCAACCACCACAGGGCGGCAAACACCATGGCGACCCTGATGTTCTCGCCGTTCTCGGTGGTCACCCCGAACCAGCCGGTGTCCTCGATCATCACAAAGCCCACGAGCAGGATCGCAAGCAGCACGATTCCACCAAGGTAGCCCGCACCCCAACCGATTCCGGAGATACGCCCCCGATTCTCACGCGTGGAAATCTGGTTGAGCATCGCGTTGTAGTTTACTGACGCTAGCTCGAAGAAGATGTTTCCGAACGCCAAGATGATCAAGCCGATGATGACCATACGATCCAGATCGCCGGTATCAGGCGTGACGAAGTACAGCGCCGCAATGGCGATGAACACCATGAAGGAGTTGACGCCCAACCACAGTTTGCGACGACCAGCAGCATCCGCACGCTGACCGAGCAGCGGCGCGATCAGAGCAATTGCCACACCCGCAGCAGCGACTCCCCAACCAAGCCACGTGTTATGAGTAGCGATAACCGCCTTGACCTGCTCTTCTGCGGCGGCATCGGTCTTGGCGAGTTCCACCAGCACCGGGTCCACAAACACGCTGCTCATTAAGAAAGTGGCAAACACAAACGTGGTCACCACGGCATTCCACGCGGCGGAACCCCAGTCCCACAGAGCCCAAGCTGCAATCGTGCGCTTCTTTACGGAGGGTGCAGCCTCAGCGGGCAAGCTATCCATCGAGTTACTAGTCACAAGGGCCATTGTGTCGCACAAAGGCCACGCCAGGGCATCAATTCCTCAAACTGTGGACGAATATCTGCTTTTTCCTGCATTTACCCGCAACCTTTTGTGGACAACCTACTACGACAGCCTGCCGTGTGGTGCGTCTCGGAACCGATGTCAGGGTACGGTTTTCTAGGTTTAGCCCAATAAATATTTAGGCTAAACCTAGAAAACCGTACCCTGAGGTTTGAGAGGCACGCGAAGGTTTTTCGGGTCAAATGGTGAGCCCGACCGTGACGGGCTCAGGTTCGAGCGTGATCCCAAACTTTTCTCGGACGCCCTCGCGGACGGTGCGTGCGAGTTCGACGATGTCATCGGAAGTGGCGTTCCCGCGGTTGGTGAGCGCGAGGGTGTGCACACTCGACAGCGTCGCAGCCGAGTCATCGCCATGCACGCCAAACCCGCGGTCAAAGCCAGCGTTCTGAATCAACCACGCAGCCGAGGTCTTCACCTTCGACTCATCAATGGCGTTCACGCTCGGACCTGTGGTCACAGCAGGCTTGTTGGACGCAACCGGGTAGCGGGGCGCACCCTCCGGCAGGGCATCGGCAGCCGCCGTATCCACGATCGGGTTCATGAAGAACGAACCAGCACTCCACCTGTCGTACTGTGGGCTGGTAGGCGCCGAATCGTCGGAAATCAGCGTGGTAGCCGTGGCGGCTGGCGCTGAGACCCCGCCATCGCCGCACGCCGCAACTTCGGCAGCGTCATTGACGACGAGTCCCTGCGGCAGCGCACCGCGAGCGCCCGCAGTCCCCGCCACCTGCGGGCGACCAAACGAGTCTTCGAGCATGCCCTTACCGCCACGTAGTTTCAGGACGGCTTCAGCGATGTCGCGCGTGTTCGCGCGCTCCCCCACCTGGACTCCGAGCAACCGAGCCAACTCGCCATACTGGACGGGCGCAGACCGAGTGCCGAGCCGGAACTGGAAGGACACCTCAAGCACAACGTAACGGGGGGTTGGCCCCCACACGCGGCCATTCTCGTCGCCAGTCGTCATCGTCCGTTTAATACGCGAATCGCGGTAGGCGAACTCCAACTCGAACAGTGCGAATGTGCGCTTGCGCTGTTCGCCGCGGTCCCACACGCGAACGGATGAGATGACCGAGGAGACCTCGTTGCCGTAAGCTCCGATGTTTTGGACAGGCGCCGCGCCAACGGTTCCGGGAATACCGATCAAGGACTCGATGCCCACCCAACCCTGGGCGATCGCTTCGACCACGAAGCTATCCCAGTTGTGCCCGGCCGGGACGGTGACGGACCCACCACCGCAACTGTCCACCTGATCCACCACGACGCCATTGCGGCCATCGCGCACGACAAGGCCCTCGAATGGGGTGTCGCTCGCGATGATGTTCGACCCGCCACCGATCACCAGCAGCGGCAAAGCGTGTTCATCCGCGTAGGTGACCGCCGCGATGAGGTCCGCTTCCGTCTGCGTCTCAACGTATTGCGCGATCCTGCCCCCGATACGCAGTGTGGTCAGATCCTTGAGTGACACGTCCGTGCGTACTTGGGCGTTGTCGAGGGACTGAGTGAGTTGAGCGTCAGGCGATGTAGAGGTCACCGCTCAAGCCTACTCTTGTTCGCTTTATTACCGTTATTTGACAGTCGGGTTGTAGGGCTGTCGGCTGGTATTGCCACGTAGCTAGTGGGAGGTCTCATCCCGCCGTGCATCTTGGAGCACCGCGCCCGTCATCTGATCCGGACGTAACGGTGCAACGTTCCTAGATACCGCGAGGCTCACAAGCATGAAGATCGCAATGGTTGTGATTGCGAGGCGTGCACCAATGCCGTCGGCGACCAGACCCAAGATCGGCGGTGCAGCAAGCGACGCAGTGGACGCAAACGCGGAGACAACTGACACGCGCGCAGCAGCACGGATCGGATCATCTGAGGCACCGGAGATCACGATGGGCACCGCGAGCGCCGCACCCATGCCCCACAGCACGATGCCCACCAGCGCGAAGCCGAAGTGAGGGCCAAACCCAAAGCAGAGCAGCCCCACGACCGATGCGATCGCGGATGCCCGTAGAATCGCGACCCGCCCAAACCTGCCCAACAACTGTGGCCCGGCGATGCGGATGATCGTCATGGCGGCGAGGAACAGCCCGAGCGCCAGTGCGCCAATCTGCTCCTCTTGCCCAAAACCGTCCACGACCGCAATCGATAGCCAGTTGTTGGCCGAACCCTCAGACAATGCGGCCGCGAAGATAACCAGGCCGATCAAGAGCGTCCGAGGTTCCCGCCACGCCCCGAGTGCGCTACCGAGAGATGCCTTACGGTTACGGAAAACACCGACAATGCCCTGCGGGTGAGGACTTTCGACAACCCCCGCCTTGACTTCGGCCCTCTCGACACGTCGACGCCGTGCAGCCTGAGCCCGGTCGAACCGGGTCTGGGCGGAGAGTTCTGTGTCCAGCACAACCCGTGGGATCAACATGAGACGCACCGCAAGCGTGATACCTGCCATTACGGTCATCTGCAGTAGGAGTGGGACGTTGAGTGCAGCACACGCTGCACCGATCAACGAACCGATAACCGCACCGATCGAGTATGCGGCATGGAAGTGCGACAGAATCGCCTTACCCATGCGTCGTTCAACAGCAGCCGTCTCCACATTCTGCGGGACGTTCGTCAGCGCTACGAAAACCCCCTGGAGAAACACCCCAACCGCAAGCACCTGAACGGAACCGATTGCGGGTCCAAGCCCTTCCAAGAAGAATGCGAGCGAGATACCGAACGCAGACACCGTCAAGATGCAGCGCCCGCCAAACCGCTCCACCAGAGCACCAGCAATGGTGACAAAGATGAGAGAGCCAAACGCACCTGCAAGCAACACGAATCCAAGTTGGGCGGTCGTCAGCCCCAGCAGCTCGCGCACGGTTGGGAAGCGTGCAAGCCAGGTGGAAAAGCTCATGCCCAAAAGCGCAAAAAGCATAAGAAGACCGTTTCGCGCTCGATAGATGTACGGCGCTACCGCGGTTGTTTGTTGAGGGTCGCTGGTCGGCATAATTCCAAGGCTTGAAGGGAGATGGGGATTGAGCAACCTGCGGGATCTAGGATCTCCCGGGAATCGAATCGATTCGAGGCGCTCTTATAATTGTCGAGTACGCTTTGTGTATCGTCAATCAGCACCCCGCCCGAAAGACCTGCGATGTCAGCCACTAAACCAACGCTCGCTCATGTTGCAGCACGCGCTGGAGTCTCCATATCCACTGCGTCGCTCGCATTCTCGGACTCCGGTCCAATCGCGAAAGCAACACGAGAACGAGTGCTGACAGCAGCAGAGGAACTTGGATACCGCGGCCCCAGCGCCCTTGGACGACAGTTGCGCAGCGGACGTTCCGGCATGGTCGGGGTCGTTTTCTCCGACGCTCTGCGCCGAACCTTCCGCGACCCGGTCTCAATCTCCGTGCTCGACGGAGTTACCCGAACCCTTGGAGAACAGGGGCTCGGTGTGCTGCTCGTCCCCGGTGGCAACCACTACGACACGCCCTCCGGCCTCAACCCACTCCTGGAAACCGCCGCCATCGACGCCGCGATTCTCCTGTGGGGAAGCCAGGAGAAAGACCCCGTCTACCAGTTGCTCACCGAACGGGGCATACCCATCGTCATCTCGGAGGGGCAGCAGGTACCCGGAACGGCGTTTGTTGGACTCCGCGACCGTGAGGGCATCGCACACCTCACCGCACGAGCGATGGCGCTCGGCCACACCAAAATCGGTGTCATCACTCTGCCCCTCAACACCGGCATGGCTCCGGGACCGCTCCCTCTCGATACGATCGACAATCTCGAACAGTATCTATGCCATCCCTCGCACGGGCGCTTGCGGGGAGTCTATGATGCCGGAGCACGCCCCGTGGCCGTCTGGGAGGCGAATGCCTCCCTGGTAGAGGCTGGTGTGGCCGGCTCCACCTATCTACTCGACCCCGCCAACTACGGCTCCCCCGAAGATGTCCCAACGCTCATCATCGCGCAGTCGGATCTGCTTGCTGCCGGAGCGCTCCAGGGTGCCCGTGAAGCGGGAAAGAGCGTTCCAGAAGAAGTCTCCGTCCTCGGCTTCGACGGAGTAGACCTCCCCTGGCTCGGTGCCGATAGGCTCACTACCATCCGCCAACCGCTCGGATACAAGGGGGAGTTGCTTGCTCAGGGAGTCATCGGGTTACTGGAGGGACAGGATGTCGAACCTGTCTTCCTCGACGTGCACTACGTTGAGGGCAATACGCTCGCGCCGCCACCGCCGCTTTAATGTGAAGCACAAGGGGCCGAACGATCTTTCGCAGATTGTTCGGCCCCTTGTTGCGTGGATTAGCGGCTACCTAAACGAGAAGGCTGGCCCGGATTGACACACTAGAACTGCACGACTGCCTGAGCCTTCGCGAGCACCTTGGCGCCCTCGAACACTGTCTGTAGATCAACGCGCACCGTGCGGGCCTCTACGTTGATAGCACCGACCGTCGCGGTCACCTCAACGACTGCCACACCCGGGTTTGGAACCAGGATGGGGCGTGCAAAACGAGTCTGATAGTCGATGACCTTGCGTTGATCGCCGATCCACTCCTCCACGGCAGTGACCGATGATCCCATCGTCAACATCCCGTGCGCGATCACGCCATCGAGCCCAACCGAGGTGGCAAAGGTATCGTTCCAGTGGATCGGGTTGAAGTCACCGCTCGCTCCCGCGTACTTCACCAAAGTGGATCGCTCAAAGTTGAAGGTCTTGGTGGCGACCACATCGCCAACCTGTAGGTCTTCAAAAACTGGAGTCGTCATTTGTCCTCCCCACGAACCGCAAGAGTCGACGTCACAGTGACCACATGCTCCGAACCATCAGCTACGAGAGCGGAGATTTCCACGCGGGTCGTGATCATGGCGAGTCCAGCGCGCTCAACGATCTTGTCCACGTGCACGACACTGACCAGTTCATCGCCAGCAAAGATTGGACGGGTGTACGTGAACCGCTCGTCGGCGTGCACCACCCTGCTGAAGTCGATACGCGCTTCTGGATCCTGGATGTACTGAGCTTCCGCGGCCTGTGCGACAACCGCCGCGAAGGTGGTTGGAGCGACCACGTCTGGATAGCCCAAACCCCGCGCTGCCTCCTGGGAGAAGCAGGCGGGGTTATCGGAGCCTATTGCACGCGCGAACTCAGCAATCTTCTCGCGGCCCACTTGATAGGGTGCCGTTGCCGGATATTCCCGACCAATGAACTCGAGATTCACCGAGGATTGCGTCATTGCCTATAAGACCTAACTGTTAGATCAGCGGGTTTCGCGGTGTGCCGTGTGCTTGACACAGCGTGGGCAGAACTT
>DALZEF010000003.1:96992-189104 GCA_031979385.1 Timonella sp.
CCGCGACCTCACGATTATGAGCCGTGCGCTCTGACCAGCTGAGCTATCCCGCCGCTTGAAACCCGCAAAAGGGGCCTCGCACTGACGCTTGCAACCCGCGACTGCATCGCGCGTTCGGGCATCAGCAGAGCCCCCGACGGGAATCGGACCCGTGACCTCCATCTTACCAAGATGGCGCTCTACCACTGAGCTACGGGGGCAACACCGAAAACATTACACATACGGGGGTCCGAGTACAAAATTATCTGGGTGGTGATAGTGGTCACGCCCAGTATTGGTCCTAGCCCACGCTTTTGCTGTCCCATTTGCGACGAGTAGGCCACTCCGCTCCCCCTTCCTCGACCCAGTTGGGCTGGGCCGGGAGGCGCTTTACGGGGACCGCCGACTCGTCGCCAATCTGAGCCGTGCTAAGCCAGGCCAGCTGACCCATCGACCGGTCGACCCCCTCCAGAATCTCGATGGGGTGTTTTTGTTCCGGATACGCGGTGTTTAACTGTGTATCCGGAACAAGAACACCCCATCAGTTTAGTAGCCAGCAGTTGTTAGCGCCACAACCAAGTCGACACGAAGACACAACAGGCAACACAAAAGGCCCCACGGTAAAAACCGTGGGGCCTGATTGTGGCAGTTGAGGGATTCGAACCCCCGAAGCATAACGCGGCTGATTTACAGTCAGCTCCCTTTGGCCGCTCGGGCAAACTGCCGAACTGACGGAACCGAGCAGGCGAACCTGACGGTGTTCTCCGTGAGCAGGAACAACTCTACACAATTTGAAAGCAAAACAAAAATCTATTGCATTGACCGCTAAATCATGCGGTTTCTGGCTATTTTGCGCTCTGTGATCAGTCCGCCGGATGGCATCGCGCAGGGGGCCAGCCACCAAGGGGAGGGTGGCGTATATCGCCCTGCGCCGACTGCACATCAAGCGATTAAACACCGATGATGAATATGTGACCTCCACACCGGATACTCCTCATCAGCAGTCAGTGCCTGCATCAGCGCAGACCACGCCGCGGGGTACGGAACCCTCCGCAACCCAACGTGCCCGCCGCTCTGCGCGCAATGGCCTGCTCGCGGGCATAGGCTGCTATGCGATCTGGGGCTGCATTCCAATCTTCTTCAACGCGATCGGCCGTGCGGGACCGGTAGAAATCCTTGCGCACCGTGTTGTGTGGTCACTCGTATTCTGCGTGATCATACTCGTGTTGTCCCGCCGCTGGTCTCGCTTCACTGCGACGCTTCGCAACGGACGGGCCCTGCGCACACTCGCCGTCGCGACGGTACTCATCCTGTGCAACTGGCTCGTGTACGTGTACGCGGTCACGTCGGGTCACGTGTTGGATGCCTCGCTCGGGTACTACATCAACCCGCTCGTCACCGTGATCCTCGCTGTTCTCGTGCAAAAGGAACGCGTGCAACCGCTGACCTGGATTGCCCTCGGCTTTGGCGCTGGCGCGGTCATCGTGCTGACGGTTAGAATGGGCACGCTGCCCTGGGTCTCGCTGGTGCTCGCATTCTCGTTCGGGTTTTACGGCCTCTTGAAGTCTCGGATCGGCACCAGCGTTGACTCCCTCACGTCCCTGTCCGTGGAGACCCTGCTCGCCGCCCCCTTCGCCCTGGGCTTCCTCATCTGGCTCACCGCAATCGGGCAGTCCACCTTTGGCACGAGCGGATCACTCCACACCGTACTTCTCATCTGTTCGGGCATCATCACCGCGCTGCCGCTGCTGTTCTTTGGATACTCCGCCCAACACCTGCCCCTTTCCACATTGGGCATGCTGCAATATCTCGGGCCGACGATCCAGTTCATCATCGCTCTCGCGGTATTCAATGAACCAATGCCACCAGCACGCTGGATCGGATTCGTCCTCGTGTGGGTAGCCGTCGTCCTGGCTGCGGTCAGCGCGGCACGGCACAGCCGCATGGTAAACAACCGATAAGCAGCACTCGCCCACCTCCAGAATCAGCCATTCACCTGCGCGAGATGTAGGGTGGCGGCACCCCATTCGTCGCTAATTTCCGATACGGTGGATGACAGCGAGCCGCGCTGCTCTACCGCCCGCACCGGGAAGCCACCCACGCGGGCCAGCATCGTCGCGGCACCGACACGTCATTACCCACATCAAGGAGGACTCATGGCAGATTCATCGATGGACATCGTCTCGCGTGTTGACCGTCAGGAAGTCGACAACGCACTGAACCAGGCAGGTAAGGAAATCTCGCAGCGCTACGACTTCAAGAATGTCGGCGCTTCGATCTCATGGAGCGGCGAGAAGATCGTGATGGTGGCGAACTCCGCCGAGCGCGTGCTCGCAATCCTTGATGTATTCCAGACCAAGCTCATCAAGCGCGGCGTATCGCTCAAGGCGGTCGACACCGGAGACAACGAGCCGCAGGCGTCCGGTAAGGAATACCGCCTTGAGGGCGTGCTCAAGGAGGGCTTGGCTGGCGAGAACGCGAAGAAGGTCACCAAGATCATCCGCGAGGAGGGCCCCAAGTCGGTCAAGACCCAGATCACCGGTGACGAGGTTCGTGCCACCTCGAAGTCCCGCGACGACCTTCAAGAGGTTCAGGCGCTGCTCAAGAACGCTGACCTGGATTTCGCGGTCCAGTTCACGAACTACCGCTGATTCCAGCGTCTGTAGAGGATCGCCGCATGGAACCGACGGTCATGCCCCGGCTGATTGCCACGGACCTCGACGGAACGCTTCTGCGTAGCGACCTTTCGATCTCGCCTTTTACCCGACGTGTATTGCGTGGTCTAGAAGACCGCGCGATACACGTCGTTTTCGTGACGGCGCGTCCACCACGATGGATGGCCCCGCTCGCCGAGGCTGCGGGAGGGCATGGTCGTGCGATCTGCATGAACGGTGCGTGCATGTACGAGTTTGCGACCGGGCAGTCATCGCACGTCTTCGGTTTCACCCACGACCAGGTGGCGGCTCTCGTCACGGACCTGCGTGCAGCGTTGCCTGGCATCGCGTTTGCCTCTGAGCGTCCGTCTGGCGCTGTTTTCGACCCGTCGTTTGTCTCATCACACCCGGTCGGTCCCGAAACCCTCATCCAGCCGGTGGAAACCGCGCACGATGACGTGGTGGGCAAACTGCTGGCTCGCATGCCGGGTATGCCCGACAGCCAGTTCTTCGACATTGTCGACGAGGTGGTTGCGGAGCGCGCGCTCCTCGCCTACTCGGGGGCGTCCGGGTTGGCGGAGATGACTGCGCCCGGTGTTACTAAGGCTGCCGCTCTTGAGCGGTTCGCGCTCTCGCATGGGATTGAGGCACATGAGGTGTGGGCCTTTGGGGATATGCCCAACGACATACCGATGCTGCGCTGGGCAGGTCGTGGGATAGCCGTCGGGAACGCACATCCAGAGGTGTTGAACGCCGCCGATGCGATCACGGGCAGCAACGACGACGATGGACTTGCCCACGAGATCGTGCGAGGGCTTGGGCCGTTGCTCGACCTGTGATCCCTTGGCACTACCGCTGCGGCGGATTGAACCTCTTGTCGTCCCTGTTGTAGGGGTTATACGGCTGTCCTTGAGGCGGCTGCTGGTCCCGCTGCTGTGACTGCCCGACGTGTGGTCCCTGTCCCTGCGAGCCCGGCTGGGAGTAATCCGGCCAACGTTGCGAATACTGACCGGGCTGAGATGGACCACTTCCGTGGGCTCGCCCCTGCGAGTTGTTCTGCGATCCAGAACCATACTCGCCGTAGTTTCCCCGCATCGTGTTGAAACCACCTACATCTGGCAGACTCTGGCCAGCCAGTTTCTCGAGGCGAGCAACGCGCTGGTCCATGGGTGGGTGCGTCGCAAACAGTTTGCCTAGTCCCCCACCGCGGAACGGGTTGGCGATCATCATGTGCGACACGTCCGCGAACTCCTGACGCTGCGGCAGCGGAGCCGCGTTGGTACCGAGTTCGAGCTTGCGCAGCGCGCTTGCGAGGGCCAGTGGGTCCCCGGTGAGTCTGGCACCGTCCTCGTCCGCGTCGTACTCGCGCGTACGCGAGATACTCAGTTGAATGAGAGTCGCTGCAAGCGGCGCGAGGATCATCGAGGCAATCACGACGAGCGGGTTCCCACCACGTTCCCGATCTCCACCAAAGATGAACAGGATGTTTGTGATCGCGGAGATCATTCCCGCTAATGCGCTCGCCACAGACGACGTCAGGATGTCTCGGTTGTATACGTGCATCAGTTCGTGCCCGAGCACCCCGCGCAGTTCCCGTTCGTCGAGGAGTTGCAAAATACCCTCGGTGCAGCACACGGCGGCATTCTGCGGGTTGCGTCCCGTTGCGAATGCGTTGGGGTTACTGGTGGGCGACACATACAACTTAGGCATCGGCTTACGCGCCTGGGTGGAAAGTTCCCGCACGATCCGGTACATGACCGGCTGCTCAAGTTCGGTCACGGGGCGCGCCCGCATCGACTTGATCGCGAGTTTGTCGGAGTTCCAGTACGTGTAGGCGGTCATTGCCAGTCCGATGCCGGAGAACACGACCAGCAGCCCAACCGATTGATTGCCGACAAGCGCCCACAATCCAATGAGCACAGCCCACATAAGCCCAAACAGGAATGCTGTTTTCAGTCCATTGAAGTGCCGGTGTCCCACGTCTCACCCTTTCTACAGCAAAGAATTCTACTGCTGCTAGAGGAACGGCTGGGCTGGCGGCTTGGTTCCATCGCGCTTGGCGAAACGTCGGTGGGGCAAAGAGTCATATAGCCCTTTGCCCCACCGGTTACCGCGTATGTTGCGCGCGTTTGACGCGCTCTATGGTTTTGTGCCGCTTAGCGACGAGCCGTTTTTCCCAGCCCCGACTCACGCAGGGCGGCGAATATTTGAGGCTAGCTGTTACGACCAAGGGAGATGTTGATCTGCTCGTGGCGGGGCACGACCTTGATGCGCTCACGGCCTTCCTTCTCACCGAGTGCCTTCTCATATTCGTCAAGCAGTTTCCAACCCGACCACTCGATGTAGTCGACGCCCCGCTCCGCGAGGAACTCGGTGATCGCCTCCGGTGTCGGCTGGGTCGCCGTTGCGAACGCCGAGAGGTTCTCCGCATCCTCAGTCAGGTGACGGATGGTCTCAGAGGCATCGGACTTGGTGTGACCGATCAGACCGACAGGTCCACGCTTGATCCAGCCGGTGCAGTACAGGCCAGGAATGTGGTTGCCCTCCAGGTCGAGTACGCGGCCCTCATCGTTCGTGATGACGCCGCGCTTGTCGTTGTAAGGAATCTCTGGAAGTTCCGACCCGAAGTATCCAACCGCACGGTACACAGCTTGAACGTCCCAGTCATGGAACTCACCGGTACCAGAGACGGTGCCATCGCCATTGAGCTTGGTGCGCTCGGTGCGGAAACCGTCGACCTTGCCATCGCCGTTGGCATCCACTATTTCAGCCGGCGCGTGCAGGAAGTGCAGGTGCAGACGGCGGGATGCCGTGAACTTGGTTGGGTCCTTGAGTGCCCAGTCAGTTAGCGTCTTGACAACCTGCTTGGTCTGGTTGGTTGCCTCGATTGCCGCCAGCGATCCCTCGTCGAACTCGAAGTCCTCCGGGTAAACGATCACGTCAACGTCTGGGACGTGGCCGAGTTCGCGCAGTTCGAGCGGAGAGAACTTGGCCTGGGCAGGTCCACGACGGGCGAAGACATGGACATCCTTGACTGGACTCTTGGAAAGACCCTGATACACGTTGTCTGGGATCTCGGTGCTCAGCAGATCCTTCGGGTGCTTCGCGAGCACGCGGGCAACGTCCAGCGCGACGTTTCCAGCACCGATAACCGCGATTGATTCCGCCTCGAGTGGCCATGTGTCTGGCACGTCTGGGTGACCGTCGTACCAGGAGACGAAGTCAGCCGCACCATACGAACCGTCAAGGTCAACACCAGGAATTGGTAGTTCCGCGTCCTTGATTGCACCGGTCGAGAAGATCACGGCATCGTAGAACTCACGCAGGTTCTCAAGTTTCAGGTCCACGCCGTAGTCCACGTTGGAAATCAAACGGATGTCACCGCGTTCGAGGATCTTGTGCAGTGCGTTGATGATCTGCTTGATACGTGGGTGATCGGGGGCAACGCCGTAACGCACCAGACCGAATGGCGCAGGCAAACGGTCGAACAGGTCGATCGAAACATCGAGGTCAGTCTTGGACAGGATGTCCGATGCATAGATTCCTGCTGGACCAGCACCAACGACGGCCACTCGTAATTGACGGTTTTCAGTCACGGAAAATCGTGCCTTCCGATGTGTTTGGCGGACCGATTGCCCGCGGTTAAGTTCACTATGGATTCGCGCCTGAGGTCAGGCTCGGCGACCCTGTTGTTCGCACGAGTGCGACTACAACAGAGTCAGGTAACTCTAGGGTGACAAGAAATCTCGAAGGATGGAACAGGCTGTCCATCGCGCGGGATGTTGTAACGTACCGTGAATGCACGCAGCAGGACCTCGAACGCCGTGGTTGACCGCATCAGCACTCTGATCAGGCATCGAGCGAGACAACCACGCCCTTCACGATTTCGCGCACCTCTTCCTCACTATTGTCCCCCGCAAGGAGCGAGACCGTGCCGGTGATCTCTACCACGTCGTACACATATCCACGGCTTAAGACGACAACCCGCACAAACTGCCCAAGAAGTTCACCTTTGGCCCCCGCGAAGCGACCCTCTATATAGAGTTCTGGAATCTGTTCCGTCCCACCCAGCTCGCGCAGGGTCTCCTTGTATCGAGGTAACTTCTTGAGTTTTGCGGTCACGGCCGAGACCTGCCCGTCAAAACTATGCTCCGCGCCAACGCGTGTCAGTGATGTCAACACGTTGGCACGAAATTTCTTCCCCTCCACCTCACGTGCAAGCGCGAGGGGTAGACCAACCGCCGCCAAGGCAACCCAGCCTTCCGGCTGCGGGGCACTGAGTGTTGGATACGCGGGGAACGCCTCGGACGGAAACGTAAGGGTATTGGCCATCCCTTAACTGTGGTGCACTGCGCAGCCATTTTCAAATCAGCCTGTGCCCGACGGCTCTACCACACACAGCCGGGCCGAGCGCACGACTTCGATAAAGTGTTTTGCCCACGCCTCGCACACTCTGTCAACTAGAGCGCACGACGTCGATGGGGTGTGACTTAGGTCCAGATACCCAACTTTGGTATACGCACCTGAAACCGTTTAGCCCCATCGAGCCC
The DNA here is from genome assembly GCA_031979385.1 of Timonella sp. Lineage (GTDB taxonomy): Bacteria > Actinomycetota > Actinomycetes > Actinomycetales > Cellulomonadaceae > Timonella. Next base: position 104,176 of record DALZEF010000003.1, read on the forward strand.
AACCATGCAGCAGCACTGCACCAGCAAAACCAAAGGCAGCGGAAACCCCCTGTGGGGTTCCGCTGCCTGTGTTGTACGTCGTGACCGGGTGGCGGCCCAGCCCCTGAGTATCTCTTACTATCAGTCCTCGTCGTCAGAAATATCGAGAATGGGCAAGTCATCGGCAGTGACAAGACGCGTAGTCACCGCATACTCGACCAGACGGGCACGGCGGTTCGTGGCAAGCTGCTTCGGTCCGCCTCGCAGGCCCTTGACTCCCATACGATCCAACTTGTCACACACGTTGTCGAGCTTGCGGTTGAAGCGGGTGATAGCCCAGCCCAAGCGCTTGGCTGCATCAGCGGTGGAAGGAATCTCAGTGAACCCGGTGCCTTCACGCCGCAGCATTGGCTCGCACAGGGCGACGATGAGTTGCTTCTGACTCAGCGTAAAGTTGATCATTCCAATGGTCTGCTCGCCGGTCTCCGGCGCGTCAACCGTGGCGGTCTCAAACTGCTGTCCTCGTAGATGCGCAAGCAGTTCGTACGTAGTCGGTCCAGCCGTGAAAACGATTGTGGTGGACTGGAAGACAATCGGAATACGGTTTCCCGGCGAGAGCCATGACTGGACTCCCCCGCTTGTGTCACAAACCGTTGCGGAAAGCAGCGATCCAACATTGGACAGCCACCAGATTCCGTCCTGATACCCGATGCGTAGAAACCTACGGTGCAGGTAAGGGTTGTCGTCAATAGTGAGGTCACCTTCGCGACCGATGTCGAATGGTTCGTCCGGGTCAGGCGTGAACCATTCGCCACAGTACTCCAGTGTCATTTGCGGTGCTGACATGAATAACTCCCAAGTTTCATGCGTACGCTCAGTACAAACCTTGACTGTACCTAAGTTCAGGCCATGAATGATAGCCGCAGGTAAGATTAGTTCCCATTCTGGGAAGTGGTACCCATGTATTTTGCACTCTGATTCAGGGAAAAAATGGGACAAATCTGCCCTGAACAGGCGGCACGCGAAATCTACTGCCGCGAATTTCACCCGTCGATACGCCTTCCCCACCCGAGGCTGAGGTTGCAATAGGCCTTAACGCAGTTGTTCGAAGGTCAACGTGACCCCGTCGCCCAAGTCGAGTACATCGTCGCTGAGGATCAATGTCGCCTGCTGGGACTGAAGCTGCCGGTCTGGCTGCCCTGATCGTCGCAAGAGCGTGCCGTTCACCGACCCCAGATCCTGAGCCAGCACGTGCCCCTGCTCGACACTAATCAATAGGTGATTACGAGAAATGTCCTTCGATGGACTCGGCACCGACACCATGCGCGCGAACGGCTGTGCTCCCGACCCCTCATGCGTTGGTTTGCGCCCAATGACAAGTGGCACGCCAAGCTCGATCACCTCACCATGCGAGAACCGCACATAGCCCTGGTGCACCGCATACGCCGCGGCATTGGCGGTCTCAAAAGCCGTGGTCTGCGCCGCAGCAACGTGTGCGGCAGCAATCTCCGCGGCCGTGGAAATCACCTCTGTGGGCATGACATCGGGTGGCGGGGTGCCGAAGACCTGGGTTGCGGCTTCGTGAACCGGCACGGGACCGATCGGCGTGGGGTCGACCTCCGAGTCCTCATATACGTCATCTTCGCCCTGTCCAAACCATTCCTCGGGCAGCTCCGCAAGCGTCTGCCCAAGGTCATCAAGACTGCGGGCTGACTGCACCAAAACCGCACGGGTTGGAGTCCCCCGAGCCGCGACAGGCTCAAACGACCAAGCGACCATATCCGCTCGCACAATCCCCTCGGCGAGAGGAAGCAAAACCTTGTGCGACGAGACGTTCTCGGGATCGAGCCCTTCCGGCAGATTCTCATGGAGCCCTCGCAATGGCGCAAAGGGAACCGGATCAATATCCCGAGTCGCCTCAGGGGAACCGGAGGAGATCCGAAACGACACGGCGTCTGCTACCTGCTCCTCAAGCCACATCGCAGCGCCGTTGCCACGAAACACCGAAGCTGGCACTCCCGAAGCGTGTTCAACAACCACGTTGAGTTCACCGCACACAGCGATTCGAGCGGCTTGGCTGACCTGCGTCTGATCCCCCAACTCGACAACGGCGAAACGCGGCAAGCGCTCCAATGTTGGATCAAGCGACTTCGCCACCGCTGACAAGGCACCGAGGAATCCCTTGGTCTTCACCTGCGACTGGGCCAGCCACAACTCACGCAGAGTGTCTGGCTTCGCATCATCGGGCAGGAAGATCAGATAGTCGCCTTTGGCAACAACATATCCAGCGCCTGGACCATACGTATGCGCCATGGCTCACCATCCCATCCTCGGGCCTATCAAGCCCCTCACTCATTGATCGCCGCGAAGTGCACCTGACAATCAACTACTACTACGCGACCCGATCAACCAACGCCTGGGCGAACTTCACGAGGGCATCCTTCACCGGTCCATCAGCGATCGGGCGCAGTGCGTCGATCGCGGCGTGCGCATACTCCAGAGCACGCTCACGAGTGAGATCCACAACCGGGTGAACACGGAGTCGCTCGATAGTCCGTGCGAGCGCCTCATCCGACGAGAGATCCGAATCGACGAGAGCCAGCAGGGCACGGTCGGCGTCTGTCGCGGCCTCGGAAGCAACGAGTTCACGCAACAGCAGTACCGGCATGGTCGGAACCTTCTCACGTAAATCGGTTCCCTGGGTCTTACCGGTCACCGAACCGTCAGACGTCAGATCAATGACGTCATCCGCAAGTTGGAAGGCAACCCCGACATATTCCCCGTACTGCGCGACGGTGTCCTGCACGTCCTTGGGAGCACCAGCGTACTTGGCACCGAGAAGCGCCGAGGCGGCCAACAGCGAGGCGGTCTTGTCCGCGAGCACCTGGATATAGTGCTCAACCGGATCGGCCTGCGCAGCCGGCCCCATCGTCTCGTGCAACTGTCCCATGCACAGACGTTCAAAAGTCTTCGCCTGGATAAAGACCGCTTCGGGTCCAAGTTCTGCCGTCAACAGCGACGCACGCGCAAACAGCAGATCGCCGGTGAGGATAGCCACCGAATTGCCCCACACCTCATGGGCCGACGGAGCACCTCGGCGCATCGGCGCAGAGTCCATGACGTCATCGTGATACAGCGAAGCAAGATGAGTAAGCTCGACAACCACCGCCGCCGTGCGCACGTCTTCGTTCACTCCAGAGCCAAGTTGCGAAACCAGCAACGTCAAAAGCGGCCGCAGACGCTTACCACCGGCGGCCATCAGATGACGAGAAGCTTGGTCCACGAGACCGTCAGCATTTTCAACCGCAGCCGAAAGGTCTGACTCGATCCGTTCCATCTCCTGTGCGAGTGCTTGTGCGAGCTGCTCGTCTTCGAGTGGCAGGGCCAGAGAAACTGTAGTCACGAAATGATCTTTGCTGTTGAAACGAGAGCGTACGACCCCAAACTTCGCGCTGAGTCATCGAACGCCCATGGACTTATCACCTAATGTACCGCAGCGACAAGGTGTACAACGATGAACCCCGCGCCAAGACGTGATGTGTTGTGTCACGTCCCTGCGCGGGGTTCACAGGTTAGCGAGGAGTCAGCCCCACATGGCGAACAGGTCACCCAGTACTGAGAGCACCGGACTCGGGAACAGGCCCAGGCCGATCACTGCGACGAGAGCGACCACGATTGCTGCGAGAGTCGTGCCGTTCGAACGCACAACCCCCACCCCGGTATTCGACTCGAGAGTCACAACTGAGGTGCGTGCTGCAACGTGCGCTCCTTCAAGCTCAGAGGCCTCGTCGCCATCTTCTGCGGGGTCTGCGGCGTTCGGCGTCGGGACAACTGTCTCGCGTTCCTCAGCCGGAGCCACGAAGTACATGAGCACGATGATGCGCACGTAGAAGAACAGCGAGATAGCCGACGCCAATACGCCGACCACGACGAGCGGGGTCGCATCGCCCCCGACACCTGCCGAGAATGCCGTGAATTTCGCGATGAAGCCCGCGGTTCCAGGAATACCGGCGAACGACAGCAGGAAGATGGAGAACGCCGCGGCAAGGAATGGGCTGCGCTTGGCCAAACCAGCCCACTGACCAATGTGGTTCGCCTCGCCGAGCACCTCGCCATTCGCACCCACCTCACGGACCAGGGTGACCACGGCGAATGCCCCAACGGTCGAGACACCATACACCAACAGGTAAAACACGATCGCCGTTGTTGGCGATCCGCCCATGTAACCGAGCAGAGCCACCATGATGAAACCCGTGTGGCCGATGGACGAATACGCGAGCATACGCTTCATGTCCGTCTGGGTCAGACCAGCGACGGTTCCCACGAGCATCGTGACGATCGCGACAACCCACAGACCCTTCGTGATTGCTTCCGCAACCTCGCCGTGCGGCACAAGCAGGAAGAAGTACACGACGCGAACTAGAACGATCGTTGCTGCGATCTTGGTGCACGCAGCCATGAAACCGGTGATAGGCGTTGGTGCACCCTGATAGACGTCCGGCGTCCAGGCCTGGAACGGAACGGCACCGACCTTGAACAGCACCCCTGCCAAGACCAAGGTCACACCAATCAGGTACAGGGCCGCAAACTCCGGTGCCTGGCCAGAGTTCTGGTGCATGTAGGCAACATTTGTGATGACGGTCAGGTCGATCGAACCCGAGTAGCCATACAGGAGGGCTGCACCGAACAGGAACAGGGCCGAGGCAAACGAGCCAAGCACGAAGTACTTGAAAGCTGCCTCCTGCGAAAGCAGACGACGGCGACGCGCCATTGCAGTGAGCGCGTAAAGCGGCAGCGACAGAACCTCGAGTGCGATGAACATCGTGATGAAATCAGCAGCGCCTGGGAACACGAGCATACCGGTCAACGCGAACAGGAACAGCGGGAACACTTCCGTCTGTTGCAAGCCCCTGGAGCTTGCCAGTTCCTCGTACTGCGAGCCGGGAACAGAAGCCGCCGTGGATGCGAAGGGATCCTGATTCGCTGAGGTGCGGTCAATCATCACCAGCGCAGCAAGGATTGACGCGATCAGGATGACGATCTGGATTGAGAGCGTCAGGTTGTCGATGATCATGCCCTGATTCGACAACACCTGCCCGTCCGCGCTCATGCGGCGGATCGGGAACATGAAGCTCTCAGCCAGCGCATCCCTGTTTGCCGTCATCGTGAAGACAACCGCGAGCAACGCACCGATCTGCGCGATGAGCAGCAGGCCGATCTGCGTGTGGCGGCGTACACGATCTGGCACGAAAGCCTCAACGAGAACCGATACGACGGCCGCTCCCGCCACGATCAGAACCGGTGCGAGCAGCGCCCAGTTGATCTCCGGAACGTTGAACGTCGTGGCTGTTAGGAGACCAGAGAACATCAGCCTTCTCCTTCAATGATCGAGGCGCTCTGTGCGGCGGGCTCATCAAGGTACTGCAGTGCAATACCCGGAACGAAACCGAGCAGAAGCATGAGCGCGATGAGCGGTGCGACAACCCACTTTTCACGTCCAGAGAGGTCTGGCTTGTCGACCAGTTCGGGGTTCTTCTCTCCAGTGAACACCTTCTGGTAGGTGAGCAGTACATACAGTGCGGCCAGCACCACACCGGTTGCAGCGAGGACGGCGGCCCACTTGTTCACGCCGAACGCAGCCACCAACACCATGATTTCAGAGATGAAGGTGGACAGCCCTGGCATCGAGAGCGCAGAGAGACCGGCTACCAGGAACACACCGGCGAGAACCGGAGTGATTCGCTGCATTCCGCCGAAGTCGGTAATGATCTGAGATCTGCCGTCACGTGAGCGCAGGAACAGGAATCCGGCCACAAGGAACAGCAGTCCAGTGGATAGTCCGTGGTTCACCATGTAGAACGCAGAACCTGCGGTGCCCTCCGCCGTGAAGGTGAAGATGCCCAGCACGATGAAGCCGAAGTGCGAGACCGAGGTGTATGCGATGAGGCGCATGAGGTCGCGCTGTCCGATCGCGAGCAGTCCACCGTAGATGATGGAGACAACCGCAAGTACCACGATGACCGGTGCAGCCCACTGCGAGGCGTTCGGGAACAGCGGCAGGCACAGGGTCAGCATTCCGAACGTGCCGATCTTGTCCAGGACGCCCACGAGCAGAACCGAAGTTCCCGCAGGAGCATGCTGGGTCGTGTCGGGCAGCCACGTGTGCACGGGGAACATGGGAGCCTTGATCGCGAACGCAATGAAGAATCCAAGGAACACCCACTTCTCCGTGGTTGGGTCGAGCGCGACGGCGGCAAGGTTGTCCACGAGGAATGCAGTCTCGCCCCCACCGCTCTTGACGTAGAGCACGATGACCGCCACGAGCATGACGAGTCCACCCACGAGCGAGAACAGCAGGAACTTGATCGCTGCATAGCGACGACGCGCACCGTTTCCGAATGAACCGATCATGAAGTAGACCGGAATCAGCATCGCTTCAAAGACGACATAGAACAGGAACACGTCGCGGGCCGCGAAGATCAAAACCATGAAAGTGGTCAGAACCAGTACGAGCGCAAGGTAGTTACGCAGTCGCACGTGTGCAAGTTCCGCGGTTTCGCCCTCGGCTTCGCCAACGCCCTGCTCCTTGAAGGCCGCGAGGATGACGAGTGGCACGAGGATGATTGACAGTGCAATGAGCAGGAGCGAGACTCCGTTGGCACCGAGCGCGTAGGACGCGCCGATCTGCGGGATCCATCCGTGTTGTTCAACCAACTGGAATGTACCGGCGCGCGCTACGTCGAACGCGATGAACGCCCCGATGAGTGCAAGGAGTTCGAGCCCGGCAACGCCGAGCGCGAGCTTTGGCGCGAGCGAGGCGCTACGCTTCGGAAGCGCCCACAGTGCGAGTGCACCCAGTGTCGGGATGACGGCGAGGATCGTCAGCCAGGGCAATGTTTCGAAGTTCATTGGTCAGCTTCCTCAGTTCCAGATAGCCAGGATAATGATGAGTAGAAGGACCAGTCCTCCGAGCATCATTGCTGCATACGATCGGACGAAACCGTTGTGGAGTTTCTTGACTCCGATACCAAGCGAGGCGACGAGCGTTGCGACGCCCATGAACGATCCGTCCACCGCCTTCTTGTCCGCGAAGACCAGGGCGCGGGTCGCGTACTGTCCTGGGCGCATGAACACTGCCTCGTTCGTGGCGTCTTGGTATAGATCCACACGGGCCGCCTGGGTGAGCAGTGAACCCTTCGGGGCGACGGTTGGAACCGGAGCGGCTCCATACTGGCGCCAGGCGAGGAACACACCGACTGCGACCAAGATCAGTGTCGACGCCATAATCACGGGGATCGGAATGACCGGATCGTGGTGTTCCGCATGTCCGGTCACCGGTTCGAGGAAGGTCACGAACGAGTTGTTGATCGAGAGCAAACCACCAAGAAACACCGAGCCAAGTGAGAGCAGGATCATTGGAATGGTCATGAGTTTTGGCGACTCGTGCGGGTGACGCTGCACGTAGGTCGACCCCTCGTCGTGAGACCAGCGGGCCTTTCCGTGGAAGGTCATGAAGAACAGTCGCGACATGTAGAACGCGGTGACACCGGCAACGATCAGCGTGATCATACCGAATACCCATGGTTGCCAGCCTTCGCCGTGGTTCGCCGCGAACGCGGACTCGATGATCTTGTCCTTGGACCAGAAGCCGGACAGGAACGGGAAGCCGATGATGGCCAGCCAGCCGAGCCCGAACGTCATCCAGGTGACCTTCATGTGCTTGGACAATCCGCCAAAGTTGCGCATGTTCACGTCATCGTTCATGCCGTGCATGACGGAACCTGCGCCGAGGAACATTCCGGCCTTGAAGAAGCCGTGAGTCAGCAGGTGGAAGATAGCGAAGGCGTAGCCGATTGGGCCTAGGCCCGCAGCGAGCATCATGTAGCCGATCTGGGACATCGTGGAGGCAGCCAGCGCCTTCTTGATGTCGTCCTTGGCGCAACCTACGATCGCTCCGAACACCAGTGTGATCGCACCGATGATCGTCACCACGAGTAGTGCGGTCGGGGTCTCGTTGTAGATCGCACCGGAACGGACGATCAGGTACACGCCCGCGGTCACCATGGTGGCGGCGTGAATGAGCGCGGAGACCGGTGTCGGACCAGCCATCGCATCGCCGAGCCAAGCCTGCAGTGGGAACTGCGCGGACTTACCGCATGCGGCGACCAGCAACATGAGTCCGATCAGGGTCAATGTTCCCTCGTGACCTGCCGCTGCCACGGCACCCGCCTGCGCGTGAACGGTCGTGAAGTCGAGCGAGCCGAATGCCGCGAAGATCGCACCAAGCGCGACGATCATGCCGACATCGGCGATACGGTTCATGACGAACGCCTTCTTGGCGGCGGTTGCATAGCTCGGGTTGTGGTTCCAGAAGCCAATGAGCAGGTACGAGGCTAGGCCCACGCCCTCCCACCCGACAAACAGCATCAGGTAGGAGTTCGAGAGGACCAGGATCAGCATCGCTGCAACGAACAGGTTGAGGTACGCGAAGAACCGGCGGCGGTCCTTGTCATGTTCCATGTATGCGACGGAGTACAGGTGGATGAGCGTACCCACAAATGTCACGAGCATAACGAAGGTCAGCGACAACGGGTCGATGCGCAGTCCGGCCTCGACGTTGAGCGCACCCACTGAGATCCAGTCGAACAGGTGAACGTCTACGACGCGATCGGCGGCATCGCGTCCGAGCAGTTCAATGAGTGCCAGCGCTCCAACGACAAATGAACCTGTGGATGCGAGCAGTCCGAGCCAGTGTCCCCACGCGTTCGAACGTTTGCCGGCGAGCAGCAAAAAGGCTGCGCTGGCAAGCGGGATGGCGATTAGTAGCCATGAAGCTTGAATCATTTTCGGTGACTCCCGGCTAGTTCTTGAGCAGGTTGATGTCGTCGGCCGACACCGTCCTGCGTGAGCGGTAGATCGAAACGATGATCGCTAGACCAACAACAACCTCGGCTGCTGCAACGGTCATGACGAAGAACGCGGCCACCTGGCCCGTCACGTCGCCATACATGCGGGAGAACGTCACGAATGCGAGATTTGCGGCGTTGAGCATGAGTTCGATGCCCATGAACATGATGATGACGTTGCGGCGGCGCAACACCACGATCGCCCCGAGGGCAAAGAGGACGACTGCGAGATACAGGTAGTTGATGTATTCCACGTCAGTTCTCCTTGCCTTCGGTTGACGCGTCCCCGCCCTGCTCAGCGTCGGATGGTGCAGCATCCAGCTCAGCGGTTTCGGTCGGTTTGTCCCAGGTGCTTGGTTCAGGGCGGCCAGCCTCATCCAGCATGGCGATCTTGTCGTCGCTGATCGCGTCGCGGTCTTGGCCGCGGGCACGTAGGACGCGAGAAACGGAGGATTCAACAGGGTTGCCGTGTGGGTCGAGGGCTGGCACGTCCATCGCGTTGCGTTGGGCAAACACGCCGGGGTTTGGCAGCGGTGTCAGACGAGCACCGGACGCGACTCGAGCGTCTGCGAGTTCCTTCTGGCCAACGCGCTTGGTGAGGTTGCGCTTGTGGGTCATGGACAGGGCAGCAACCGCGGAGGTGACGAGCAGAATACCCACGAGTTCGAGGGGGAATATGAAGTTTCCGAGCAGGGCGTCCGCGAGATCGCGCATGGTCGCGCCCTCGGCGGCCTCGTGGCCCACTCCCGTACCGACACCGATTCGTGCGATGAAGGTGAAGAGAGTGACTCCCAGGCCGATTCCGAACGTCCAGCCGAGTATCCGCTGTCCCTTGAGGGTTTCCACGAGTGAGTCGGCGCGGTCCACGCCAACCAGCATGATCACGAAGACGAACAGCATCATGACCGCACCGGTGTAGACGACTATCTGCACCATGCCAAGGAATGGTGCCTGGTTGGCCATATACATGACCGCGATTGAGATCATGATGAAGACCATACACACGGTCGCGTGCACTGCCTTGCGCGCGAAGATAAGTCCCAGTCCGGCGAGCACCATGAGCGGTGCAAGACCCCAGAAGAGAACTGCCTCAGCACTTGAGGTCATGACTGCACCACCTTGTCGGCTTCGACTGCCGCGCGGGCGGAGTCGAGCGTCGGGTCATCCGGACGGTGTTCCTCGACCCAAGCAACCTGTTCGGAGGTTGGCCGGGTGACTTCGCCACGGTAATAGTTCGTGTCCTTGGTTCCCTCGACCATTGGGTGCGGTCCGGCAAGCATACCGTCACGCAGTGGAGCGAGGAGGTCTTCCTTCTCAAAGATCAGTCCCTCGCGGGTCGGACCAGCGAGTTCGAATTCGTTGGTCATTGTGAGCGCGCGGGTTGGGCACGCCTCGATGCACAGTCCGCAGAAGATGCACCGCAGATAGTTGATCTGGTAGACCGCACCATAGCGCTCGCCTGGCGAGATGTGCTGGCCTTCGGGGAGGTCAGCGTTGGATGCGGCTTCAACGTAGATCGCGTCTGCTGGGCAGGCCCAAGCGCACAACTCGCACCCGATGCACTTCTCGAGTCCATCTGGGTATCGGTTGAGTTGGTGACGGCCGTGATAGCGGGGTTTGACCTGCGCTGGAGTGCGGGGATACTGCTCGGTGACCGTCGGGCTGAAGAACGAGTTGAGCGTGACCCCAAATCCGGCGACTGGGGACAGCACCTTCTTGACGCCCCGGTCCTGTGGGATCAGACGCTGGTATTCCTGCGCGCCTGGCAACTGGTCAGGGGTGATACCCTGTGGCTGCTCAGTCATCGTTTGCCTCCTTCTCAGCTTGTTGGGTGGCCTGTTCTGCTTGCGCTGCGGGAGCCTCGATGGTTGCGATGGCTCCCTGCGCCTCCTGTGCCGCACGGCGTGCCGCGCGTGGCGATGGCGGTAGCTTCTCTCCCGGTTTGGGTGGGACCGGGTAGCCGGCTGCGAATGGATCGATCACAGTGCGGGCACCAGTGTTTGCCGAGGCCGATGCGACGGCGTCCTTGTCCTTGGCCGCAGCCTTGCCGTCGAGATATAGGGTCACGATCAAAATGATTCCGGCGATGATCGCAGCCCCGATGAGGACCGGCTGTGCGTTGATGTCGAGGAAGGTCTGTAGGGCGTGGAAGACCGCGAGGATCACGAGCCATCCAAGTGCCATCGGGATCATGATCTTCCAGCCCAATTGCATGAACTGGTCGTAGCGGAAGCGCACCACAGTTCCACGGACCCAGACGAAGACGAACATGAACGTCCAGACCTTGAGCAGGAACCAAACGAATCCCCACCAACCTTCGTTGAGGGCACCGTCCCAGAGGTTTCCGAGCCCGAATGGTGCATGCCAGCCGCCGAAGAACAGGGTGGTTGCAACAGCGGATACGTTGATCATGTTGATGTACTCAGCGAGGAAGAACCACGCGAACTTCATCGAGGAATATTCGGTCATGTATCCGGAGACGAGTTCGCCCTCGGCTTCGGGGAGGTCGAATGGGAGCCTGTTGACTTCACCCATCATGGATACGACATAGATGATGAATGCCGGGAACAGTGGCAGGAACCACCAGATCTTTTCCTGGGTGCTCACGATTTCGGAGGTCGACATGGTTCCGGCCATGATGAACACCGAAACGAGCGAGAGGCCCATCGACAACTCGTAGGAGATAACCTGCGCGGTGGAACGCACGGAGCCGAGCAGTGGGTAGGTGGATCCCGAGGACCAGCCGCCGAGCACAATTCCGTACACGCCAACGGACGCGCAAGCGAGAATGTACAACGTCGCGACGGGGAAGTCGGTCAGTTGTAGCGGTGTGACGATGTCCGTGAACGGGATGCGTATCTCGCCGCCCATCGGAATGACTGCGAACACCAGAAGCGAGCAGAACACGGAAATCATCGGGGCAAGGATGTAGACGACCTTGTCCGCGGCCTTGACGATAATGTCTTCCTTGAGCAGGAGCTTTCCTGCGTCGGCGACCGGTTGGAGCAGGCCGAATGGGCCGTGCACGTTTGGTCCGGGGCGCACTTGGAGACGCCCCACGACCTTGCGTTCAAACCAGATCGCGAAGATGACGCTGAGCAGCAAGAACACGAGGATCAGCACGGATTTGACGATCCACGTGATCAGCGTGTCACTGGAGAAATCGGCCATTATGCCTCGTTCCCTTCTGCGCTAGGAGCTGCGGGCCGGACGGTCACGATGTCGCCTGGGGTGGCTCCGAGCGTGGCGTGTACGAACGATCCGTGGGACTTGAGCGGAATCCAGACAACCGAGTCGCTCATGTCGGTGAGTGCGACCGGCAGGGCGATTGCACCGTGCGCGGTGGCGACCTCGAGGACGTCTCCGTCGCTGACGCCGATTTCGGCTGCCGTCTTACCCGATATGCGAGCGACCGGGGTCTTCGCGGTTCCGGCGAGGTAGCGTTCTGCGATCTGGAGCGCGCCGGAGTCAATGAGTTGATGCCAGGACGCGAGAATCGCCTGACCGGGCCCGATTGGCTGTGGTGTCGCACCTGGCGTGGCTGGAGCGTCCACGCGGTTTCCGTCCCATGAGTCGAGTGCGTCGATGTCGCCGCGGACTGCCTCGAGTGTGCCGAGCGAGATCGGTGTGTCGAGCGCGTCTGCGAGGATGGACAGGATGCGGTGGTCGGCTTCGGCTGCCGTGTCGAGTGCCTTGCCGAACGGCCGTACGCGACCTTCCCAGTTCCAGTACGCGCCCGCACGCTCCGATGGTGGAGCGACGGGCAGGATGACATCGGCGAGTTCGGTGACGTCTGATTCGCGTACTTCCAGACTCACGACGATCCGGGCGTTTTCCAGCGCGGCTTTCGCGTGCGCTGGGTCGGGTAGGTCGGCAAGCTCGAGACCGCCTACGATCACTCCCCCGAGACGAGAGTCTGCGAGGGCAGCAACGATACCGGCGGTGTCGAGACCAGCTTCGCTTGGCAGACTGTCCACGTTCCAGGCTGCCGCGATGTCGACGCGTGCCGCCGAGTCTGCGACAGGTCGTCCACCTGGTAGGAGTGTTGGAAGTGCACCCATCTCGACACCGGCGCGTTCGCCGATACGGCGCGGAATCCACGCGATGCGGGCACCCGTGTCAGCGGCAAGGCGCAACGCTGCGGAGTACGCTCCCGGCGCGGAGGCGAGGCGTTCGCCAACGATGATGACTGCCTTATCTCCTGCCTCGCGCAGTGCTGCTGCGGCAGCCGAGATTTCTTCGGTTCCGCTGCCCCTCGCGATCGCGTCGATGACCTCTGCCTCGCTACCTGGGGCCGCCTTGATGAGCGTGCCCCCGGTGTTCCCGATGCGCTGCAGTCCACGGGTTGCAAACGGGGCGATCGAGAATGCCTTGAGGCCGCTCTTGCGTGCTGCCTTACGCAACCGCAGGAAGACGACACCGCCCTCCTCCTCGGCTTCAAATCCCGCAAGCAGTACTGCTGGTGCTGCCTCAAGGTCGTTGAAGGTGACGCCGATTCCCGTGCCTGCCACCTGGGCGCCGAGGAACTGGAGTTCCTCGTCGCTGTGGGCGCGGGCGCGGTAGTCAACGTTGTTGGTGTGAAGTGCTACGCGAGCGAACTTTCCATACGCGTAGGCATCTTCGATGGTGAGGCGACCGCCTGCGAGTACTCCGGTGGTTCCAGCGTCTTTAAGGCCAGCGGCTGCGAAGGCGATTGCCTCCTTCCAGGAGGCATCGCGCAACTGTCCGCGGGTGCCGTCAGCGTTGCGCTCGCGAATCTGCGGGGTCGTGAATCGGCCAGGCGCCTGCTGCCAGGTGAAGGCGAAGCGGTCCTTGTCGGTGATCCACTCCTCGTTGACGACCGGGTCGTTGCCGGACAGTCGGCGCATAACTGTGCCGCGGCGGTGGTCGATACGGATTGCGGAGCCAGAGGAGTCGTGTTCCGAGATCGCCGGGGTGGAGACCAAGTCAAATGGGCGGGAACGGAAGCGGTATGCGGCTGAGGTGAGCGCCCCGACCGGGCAGATCTGGACGGTGTTTCCTGAGAAGTACGAGGAGAACAGCTGTCCAGATTCGTCTGCTTCGGCTGCGCCCACAGGCGCTTCGCCTGCTGGGGTGTTTGCGAGCGCGTCTGCCTTGAGGTCGGCCTCGTCCACTCCAGCGAGATCTGCTGCATCGACACGGTCAAGTTCACGTGGCTCGTATCCCTGGCAACCGCCGACGGATTCCTTGGCGAATCCGAGGACGTCCTCATCGAAGCGGCCGATCTGCTGCTGTGCTCCACGTTTTTGCAGGTCGATGAAGGCGTCACCGGCGATCTGCTTGGAGAATCGGGTGCACCGCTGGCACAGTACGCAGCGTTCGCGGTCGAGCAGAATCTGGGTGGAGATGGAGATCGGCTTGGCGAAGGTGCGCTTGACGTCGATGAAACGTGATTCTGCGTGTCCGTGGCTGAGCGCCTGGTTCTGAAGTGGGCACTCACCGCCCTTGTCACAGATCGGGCAGTCGAGCGGGTGGTTGATGAGTAGCAGTTCCAAGACGCCCTTCTGCGCCTTGTCAGCGACAGCAGAGGTGTTCTGGGTGTGCACAACCATGCCGGGCGATGCCTCGAGGGTGCAGGAGGCCTGTGGCTTCGGCATCTTGCGGAGCACGCCTTCGCGGTCTGGGACTTCGACCTCCACGAGACACTGACGGCATGCACCGGCAGGCTCAAGTAGCGGGTGGTCGCAGAAGCGTGGGATCTCCACGCCGATCTGCTCGGCGGCGCGAATCACAAGGGTGCCCTTTGGGACCTCGGTTTCGACGCCGTCGATAACGAATTTCAAAGTTTCGGTCATCAGTGGCCTCCCACGCCTGCAAGCGTTTCGTGCTTCGGGGTGTAGTCGAACAGTGCGGAGCGCTGTGGTGGGAACAGCTCGCTCGCAGGAGTGTGCATCCCAGCTTCAAACTCTTCACGGAAGTATTGGATAGCCGAGGTGATCGATGAGGTGGCACCATCGCCAAGCGCGCAGAAGGAGCGCCCGAGGATGTTGTCACAGGTGTCGAGTAGGGTTTCGATGTCGCCTTCGCGGCCCTTGCCCTGTTCGAGACGGCGCAGGATCTGCTTGAGCCAGTAGGTGCCCTCACGACACGGGGTGCACTTTCCGCAGGATTCGTGTGCGTAGAACTCCGTCCAACGCGTCACCGCGCGCACAACCGAGGTGGTCTCGTCGAAAATCTGGAGTGCTCGGGTACCGAGCATGGAACCAGCCGCGCCCACCGACTCATAGTCGAGCGGAACGTCGAGGTGTTCCTTGGTGAAGATCGGGGTTGACGATCCACCCGGGGTCCAGAACTTGATGTCGTTTCCGTTGCGCATGCCACCGGCCATGTCGATCAGTTCGCGCAGGGTGATACCGAGCGGAGCCTCGTACTGTCCCGGCTTGTTGACGTGTCCGGACAGCGAGAAGATTCCGTTTCCTGCCGAGCGCTCGGTTCCCATCGAGGTGAACCAGTCGGCACCGCGGTTGATGATCTCGGGGACCGAGGCCACGGATTCGACGTTGTTCACGACGGTTGGTCGTGCGTAAAGACCCGCGACGGCGGGGAATGGAGGCTTCAGGCGCGGCTGGCCACGGCGTCCCTCGAGCGAGTCGAGCAGCGCGGTTTCCTCACCGCAGATATAGGCACCGGCACCTGCGTGCACGGTGACGTCGAGGTCGAATCCACTGCCCTGGATGTTCTTGCCCAGGTAGCCTGCGGCGTATGCCTCCTCGACAGCCCGCAGCAGTCGACGGTAGACGTGGACGACCTCGCCACGCAGGTAGATAAATGCGTGGTTACATCCGATCGCGTAGGAGGTGATGATGACGCCCTCAATGAGGAACTGCGGTGCGGCCATCATGAGCGGAATGTCCTTGCACGTTCCCGGCTCGGACTCGTCAGCATTGACGACGAGGTAGCGAGGTCCGCCGTCGGCTGGCGGCAGGAAGCCCCACTTCATGCCGGTGGGGAAGCCTGCGCCGCCACGTCCGCGCAGCCCCGAGTCCTTGATCGCCTGGGTCAGGTCCTCTGGTTTCTGCGTGAGGGCCTTCTTCAGGCCCTCATAACCGCCATGTTCGAGGTAGGTCTTGAGGGTCCACGATTCTGGGTGATCCCAGAATGCGCTGAGGACCGGAGCGAGTGGCGTTGTCACTTGTCTGCTCCCTCATCTGCTGGTCGCTGCGCGGACGAGCCCTCGTCACCGGTTTCCGGGGCGACCTCGTCGTTCTGTGGGGTCTGGGCTGGATGGGAGGCTGCTTCGGTCCCGATCCATCCGTTTTCCCGTGCGATGACGGTTCCGCGAATCGAGGCTGGGCCTGCGCCCACACCCTCGTCTGCGTGACCGTCGTTGAAGCCCGCAAGAACCCGCGAGACCTCTTTGAAGGTGTGGACCTTGTCTGGTCCGCGCGATGGCTTGATGTCCTTGCCCTCACGCAGGTCGTTTACCATCGCAACCGCAGACTGCGGTGTCTGGTTGTCCATGAACTCCCAGTTGGCCATTACCACGGGTGCGAAGTCGCAGCCGGCGTTGCACTCGACGCGTTCCAGGGTGATCTTACCGTCCGGGGTGGTTTCATCGTGGCCGATGCCGAGGTGTTCGGACAGTTCGTCAAAGATCGCGTCGCCGCCCATGACCGCGCAGAGCGTGTTGGTGCACACGCCGATCGTGTAGTCGCCGTTCGGTTTGCGCTTGTACTGAGTGTAGAAGGTGGCAACGGCAGATACCTCAGCGGTGGTCAACTCAAGTTGCTGTGCACAGAACTCGATGCCGCGGCGTGAGGTGTAGCCGTCAACGGATTGCACGAGGTGCAGCATCGGCAAGAGCGCGGAGCGCTTGACCGGGTAGCGGCTGATGATCTCCGCAGCGTCGCGCGAGAGCTGCTCAAGGGTCTCGGCGTCGAATCCGCCCGATTGTGGCACCGCTGCTCCTGGTTGTTGAGTGGGGGTTGTCACCGGTCCACACCTCCCATAACTGGGTCGATTGAGGCAACCGCGACAACGACGTCTGCGACCTGTCCGCCCTCGCACATGATTGAGGTTGCCTGCAGGTTGTTGAACGATGGGTCGCGGAAGTGTACGCGGTATGGGCGGGTGCCGCCGTCGGAGACGAGGTGTACGCCGAGTTCGCCGCGTGGGTGTTCGACGGTCTGAAAGACCTGTCCGGCTGGAACCTTGAAGCCCTCGGTGACCAACTTGAAGTGGTGGATGAGTGCTTCCATGGAGGATCCCATGATGTGACGGATATGTTCGAGGGAGTTACCTTGACCGTCCTGACCGATTGCGAGTTGCGCCGGCCAGGCGATCTTCTTGTCCTCGACCATGACCGGCTGTCCCTCAGTCTGTTCGAGACGGTCGAGCGCCTGCTCGCAGATGCGGATGGACTGGCGGATTTCCTCGAAGCGGAGGACCACGCGGTCGTAGGAGTCAGCGCCCTCGGAAACCGGTACGTCGAAATCATAAGTTTCGTAACCGCAGTACGGGTTGGACTTGCGAACATCGTAGGGCAGTCCCGCTGAGCGCAGGATCGGTCCTGTGATTCCCAGGGCCATCGCACCGGCGAGGTTGAGGTGTCCGATGCCGATGGTGCGCATTTTGAAGATGGGGTTGCCGAGCGAAAGGTTCTCGATCTCTCGGGTGTACTTGAGCATCTTGACCAGACCCTCGCGTGCCGCCGCGACGAAACCCTCTGGTACGTCTTGAGCTACGCCACCGGGACGGATGTAGGCGTTGTTCATGCGCAGGCCGGAAGCCATCTCGAACAGGCGCAGCACTTCCTCACGCCCGGTGAAGGCCGCGGTCATGACCGTGGTGGCGCCGAGCTCGTTACCACCGGTTCCGAGGCACACGAGGTGGGATCCCACGCGTTGGAGTTCCATCATGAGGACGCGCAAGATGTTGGCACGCTCTGGGATGTCGCCCGTGATGCCGAGCAGTTTCTCAACGGCAAGGCAGTAGGCCGTCTCCTGGAAGATGGAGGCCAGGTAGTCCATGCGGGTGCAGTAGGTGACGCCCTGTACGAAGGTCCGGTACTCCATGTTCTTCTCGATACCGGTGTGCAGGTAGCCAATGCCCGCACGTGCCTCGGTGACGTGCTCGCCATCCATTTCGATCATGAGGCGGAGCACGCCGTGGGTGGATGGGTGCTGCGGTCCCATGTTGACGATGATGCGCTCTTCACCGAGTTGGCGGATCTCTTCGGTGATGCGGTCCCAGTCGCCACCGGTTGCCTCGAACTGAGGAGCGTCATTGTCGATGAAGTCAGCCCTCGTTGCGTGCGGTTGGGTACTCACGAGTACTTCCTCCTCTGGTCTGCTGGTGGGATGGTGGCACCGCGATATTCAACCGGGATGCCGCCGAGTGGATAGTCCTTGCGCTGCGGATGTCCGGGCCAGTCGTCGGGCATTTCAACGCGCGTGAGTTCGTCACGTCCGGTGAAGATGATTCCGAAGAAGTCCCAGGTCTCACGCTCGTGCCAGTCGTTGGCCGGGTAGACGCTCACGGTGGATGGGACCGTTGGGTCTTCATCCGAGCACGCGACGTCGAGGCGCAGGCGGCGGTTATGGGTGACGGAGACCAAGTGGTACACGGCGTGCAGTTCGCGCCCGATGTCGCCTGGGTAGTGGACCCCCGAGACTCCGAGGCTCAACTCGAACCGGAGGTCTTGGTCATCACGTAGCAGTTGGCACACGGTGACAAGGTGTTCCTTTGCGATGAACAGCGTGAGTTCATCGCGATCAACGGTGACCGACTCGATGACAGTGTTTGGATCGACGCCTTGTTCCGCTAGGTCTTCCGCGAGGAAGTCGACGACCTCGTCGAACCATCCGCCATACGGACGAGGGCTTGCCTCGGCGATGTGAACGATTCTGGTGAGACCGCCGAACCCGGAGGTGTCTCCATCGTCGGTTCCGAACATACCGGTTTTCACCGCTACAGTTTCGGCTGGCTGTGTGGCAAACAGCGAGGTCCGGCCCTCAGGGTCGGGAGCCGTGGTGTTACTCAGTTCAGTCACTTGAGCAGACCCTTCTGGTGCGAGAGCGGAGGGGCTTCGAGTGCTGCGCGCTCAACGGCAGCGATGACGTCGCGGCGGTGCTGGAACAGCGGTTCCGTGCGCACTTGTTTGTGTAGTTCAAGGAGTGCGTTGATGAGCATCTCTGGGCGGGGCGGGCAGCCTGGCAGGTAGATGTCAACGGGCACGATGTGGTCGACGCCCTGCACGATCGCATAGTTGTTGAACATTCCACCGGATGAGGCGCATACGCCCATGGAGAGAACCCATTTTGGCTCTGCCATCTGGTCGTAGACTTGGCGGACGACGGGCGCCATCTTCTGGCTAACGCGCCCTGCAACGATCATGAGGTCTGCTTGGCGTGGGGACGCACGGAAGACCTCCATACCGAAACGCGACAAGTCGAATCGGGAGGAGGCGGTGGCCATCATCTCGATGGCGCAACATGCGAGTCCGAAGGTCACGGGCCACATGGAGGACTTTTGGATCAGACCGGCAACCTCTTCGAGGTTTGCGGTGAAGAATCCCGGGGTGGCTTCGTCGTGAGACATGATTTCCCTTTCCTGCTATTCCCAGTCGAATCCACCACGGCGCCACTCATAGATGAATGGCACGGTGATGAGGGCGAGGAACGACAACATGGCAACCAGACCGAACGCCGCGAGGTACTGGAACTCCACAGCCCACGGGTAGAGGAAGACGACCTCTAGGTCAAAGATGATGAAGGACATTGCATATAGGTAGAACTTGATGGGGAATCGCCCGCCACCTACTGCGTGTGGGGTGGGCTGGATTCCGCACTCGTATCCTTCGAGTTTGGCTTTGTTGTAGCGCTTAGGTCCGAGTAGCGCGGAGGCCACCAGGCCACCGATTGCGAGTACAAGGGCAGTGCCCATCAGCACAAGCAAGGGAACGTATGGGTTGTTCATCTACGAAGCCACCTTGAGTCCTACGAGTTAGTCTTGCCTAGCGCCCCTCCCGACATGGGAAGGGCGATGAGCGCTCGGGGCTCGTGCATTTCACCGGTTGCCCGGTGTGGTCTCCTGAACCGCTGTGTAAGCCGGCGCAGGCAACACTGCCCGTAACGCTGATCGTCCAGTCCATCCTTGTGCAGTTCACGGGTGAAAGCCTGGGACTTGCGTCCCAGGAGGGGGATTGTCTGGGACTGCTGCACTGCATTTTCCGCTGATTCTTTTACCCGCAAACCACAGCTTGTGACAGTATTCACAAGCCTGCTGGCAACTCTATCGAGCCACGCAAATTAAGTCCGCTTAGGCACACCTAACCAGAGGTATCACATTACCGCCTAGGCCGCTAGATTTAGCCGGTTCTGACCATTTCAGATTTCTGACAACCGTCCGTAAAAATGAGTTCACGAGACGAATCATCTCAACGGTCGAACATCAGATTTCATCCCGAGTTACGCAACAAAATAGTCACGTAATTATCGACTTGTCCAGCAAATGAAATGCGATTTGTAAATAGGACCCGACCACTTTGTCGTTTCCTCGCCGAAAGGCCTCTCCACCCGTCCAACCACGTGTGGGAAACAGCCGAGTCGTCGTCAATTTATGCTGCCTTTCCTACCCAGGCAGGACAGAACCGCAGCGCGTGTCGACAAGTACCAGCCGACACCCTGCCCCGTATCGCCTACCCGTACCCGGGTACGACGCAGCCCCGCAGGCCCGAACCGGGCCTACGGGGCTGTAGACGCATTCATTTAGGTTCAGGGCTTAGTCCCTCGGTGCAGGGCAACGATGCCACCGGACAGATTGCGATACCCCACCGAACGCCACCCCGCACCCTGCATCAACTGAGCGAGCACCTGTTGATTCGGCCACGTGGCAATCGACTCGACAAGATAGTCGTACGACCCTGGATCACGTGTCACCCATCCGGCCACGACCGGCAGGCCCTTCATGAACACATCGGAGTACAGCGTGCGAAACGGCTTCCAGGTCGGGGTCGAGAACTCCGCGATGACCACACGTCCGCCCGGACGCACAACGCGCAGCAACTCAGACAGTGCCTTCTCGGTGTCCACAACGTTGCGCAGGCCGAACGAGATCGTGGCAGCGTCAAATGTGTTGTCGGCAAACGGAAGCTGGGTTGCGTCCCCCGCAACGAACGGCAGATCTGGACGACGCTCCTTACCCACAGTGAGCATCCCCACCGAGAAGTCACATGGCACAACGTGTGCGCCAGCGGTCGCAAACGGCTCAGATGATGTGCCGGTGCCCGCGGCGAGATCCAGGATCAACTCACCGGGAACAGGGTTGACCGCCGCGACGGTTGCACGGCGCCACCTTCGGTCCTGACCGAGAGATATGACGTCGTTGGTGATGTCGTACTTGGCGGCGATGCCGTCAAACATGGAGGCGACTTCGTGTGGCTTCTTATCAAGGCTGGCTCGAGACATGTAGTCATTATCTCAGCAAACCCAGGGTGATTGTGGACGTGTGTTGGTTGGTCACGAACTGCATCCGTTATGTTCCGGCAGGGCTCCGCTCCGCGACACCCCTACACTCCACTTCACTACTTTGTCCGTGACATATCCTTGAGGGTAATGAGTACGCACGCCATGAGGCCCAACGATTCGGACGCGATTGCCGGTTCAGATGCTCCTGTCCCCCGCATCGTGTCCCGAACCATACCTATTGACCCTCTCAACCCCTCGGTCACCGCCCTGATTGATCTACTTCCCGCGCAAGCTCCACTTGCATGGGTTCGACGCGGTGACGGCATCGTTGGCTGGGGTGAGATCGCCCGGTTCGAAGCCACCGGCTCCGAACGGTTCACGCAACTCGCAGCGGCATGGAACGAGATGCGTTCTCAGGCGATCATTCGCGACGAGGTGATACGTCCCGGCACGGGGCCGGTCGCGTTTGGCACGATCGGGTTCAGTCAGGCCACCTCGGCACCCAGTGTTCTGGTGGTACCCAGGGTTGTGGTTGGTCGTCGTGATGGCCAGGCGTGGCTCACGGTCATGACGACCGCTGACGCTCCGTTCACGGATCCTCTCGAACTCTCAGATCTTGCGGAAGACCGCGAGCCGGTCCACGAACCCGGGCACGTCACATTTGGCACAGGATCCCTGAGCGAATCGCAGTGGACCGATGTTGTTGCCACCGCAATCGAACTCATCCATGGCGAGACGCTGGAGAAGATCGTCCTTGCCCGCGACGTGGTGGCGCACACGGAACATCCCATTGACGTTCGCCACCTTCTGGGAAATCTGGCCTCGCTGTACGAGAACTGTTGGACGTTCTGTGTGGACGGCATGATCGGCGCGACCCCCGAGTTGCTTGTTCGCACCGAGAAGGGACTCGTCACCTCCCGGGTGTTGGCGGGAACCGTTCAGCGTTCCGGCGACGAGGAGACCGACACCGCACATGCCGCGATTCTCGCGCACTCGTCCAAGGATCTCGAAGAGCACGAATATGCCGTACGTTCCGTTGCACAGGCCCTGCGCCCATACTGCTCCTCGATGAACGTCCCGGAGACGCCGTTCGTGCTGCACCTGCCAAACGTCCTGCATCTGGCAACCGACATCGCGGCTGTCGTGGACACCGCTCAGGGTGCGACCTCCCTGTCGCTTGCGTCAGCGCTGCATCCGACTGCCGCCGTGTGTGGCACGCCAACGTCGGTTGCCGCCGAAACCATTCTTGAAATCGAGGGTATGGACCGCTCCCGATACGCCGGCCCTGTGGGTTGGATGGGTGCTGACGGTGACGGCGAATGGGGTATTGCACTGCGTTCGGCCGAACTCGATCCACACGATCCGAATCAGATTCGACTGTTTGCGGGCTGCGGTATCGTTGCGGCGTCTGACCCGGAGGCGGAACTCGCGGAGACGCATGCGAAGTTCGCTCCGATGACCCAGGCCCTGCTCTCCTGACTTTCCTTAAGCCGACTACGCGTCAGGGTACGGTTTTCTATGTTTCGCCCAATAATTTATTGGGCGAAACATAGAAAACCGTACCCTGACGAGTTGGGATCAGCTGCGATCAGCGTTGGAACTGCTCGAACATCTCCCAAATGTCCTCAAGGCTCGGTGGGTTCGACGGATCGAAGCTTCCTCGACCGCCGCCCAAACCGTTGTCCTGATCATCCTGGCCGTCACCCTGTGAACCTTCCTGGGTGCCGCCGGAGTCGTTGCCGCTGCCGCCCTGCTCGCCTTCGGGGATCGTGGTGGCGTTCTCGGTGCGCGCGGTCAAGGTTGCGGTGAGCTCGATCAGCTCGCCGTTCCGAATCACGCCGAGAGCCACGGTCTCGCCTGCACGACGCTCGCGCACGAATCCAGTCAGCGACTCTGATCCAGTCACGGTGCGTCCGTCAACAGACACGATCACGTCGCCTTTTTGCAGTCCTGCCTTGGCAGCGGCGGAGTCAGACGTCACCTCCTCTACCTGCGCCCCCTGACGTGTCTCATCGTTTGCGGTGCCCGAGCCATCCGTCATGGTCACGCCAAGAAAGGCATGCTCGGCCTTGCCGTTCTCGATAAGTTGCTCAGAGATGTTCTTGGCTAGATTGGATGGGATCGCGAAGCCAAGGCCGATGGAACCACTTTGGCTTGAGGAGTAGCCCGAGGACATCGTGGCGATGGATGAGGTGATTCCAATGACCTCGCCCTTCGAGTTGAACAGCGGACCTCCCGAGTTTCCGGGGTTGATCGCCGCATCGATCTGAATCGCGTTGGTAACCACGAGAGTCCCATCGGAGGTCTGTGCAGTCGACACTGGGCGGTCAAGCGCCGATACGATTCCGGTGGTTGCAGTCTGCGATAGCCCGAGCGGGTTACCCATCGCAAGCACCGAGGCACCCACCGTCACTGTGTTGGAGTCGGCGATCGTCGCGGAAGAGAGGTCACTCGGCGGGTTCTTGATCTTGATGACTGCGAGATCAGTCGCTGCATCGAGACCAGTGATCTCGGCCGTGTAGATGCGACCGTCGTCCAACGTCACCGTGACCTCGTTGTTCTGGGCGTCCTCCACCACGTGGTTGTTGGTGATGATGTGGCCTTCAGTGTCGATGATGACACCTGAGCCTTGCGAGCCACCCTGGTTGGAAGTCACTTCGATAGCCACCACGGTCTTGGCAACCGCTTCGGTGACGGCCTCCCAGTCCGGGTTCTGGTTGGTCGAGTTCGCGATCGGTGCGACCGTTCCCGCGGAACCATTCTCAGTGGCCTGCTGGCTCGTGGTCGCAGCAGGAGTGTTTGTGGACGTGTCGTTGAATGCGCCGGTCACAGCCACAGTTCCAACCGAGGCCAGGATCGCCGAGATCGCAGCCGTTGACACGATCGGCAGCATCAGCGATTTCCTGCGCTCATGTGCGACGGGTTCACCGCCCGTGCCAGCTGTTACCGGATTGCCCTGCGGAGGGAGACTCGCGTACGGCTGGTAGTGACCGTCGTGCTGGGCGGAGTGGTTGTGCGCAGTGGCGTCTCCCGCGTTCACGGCCGCGAACTGCGTGGTCGGAGCGCTGTGGTTCGCTGGTCGCGGCACTGGTGGAACCGAGGGGATACGCTGAGTCTCGGCTGGCTTCTGCGCGTGCTCGTTGGCTGGGTTGTTGTTGAAGTTGTCGGTCATGGTTCCTCCTAGATCCGTTACTGATATCTAGGTAACACCTGTCGTCTTAACCGCCTCTTGGAAAAAACTGTGAAGAGGCTATGAATCGAAATTTACGACTTTGACCAGCCGATCCCTCAAGCGACAGATCTTCCCCCGAAGCGGCTAGAACATGCCCTTTACAAGCTCAGCGTGGGTCGCGGCGCGTTGGGCCCGTGGGTAGTTGAGTTCTGCGACACGGATGCCGTGGCGAGGTCCGCTCAGGAACTCCTCAAGTTCCGTCACCGTGCGCACGGCAGTGTGGTTCACCCGATACCCCGCGCACAGTTGCGCGAGATCGGATACGTGCGAGGTCCCGAAGACTCGTTCATAGAGTTCCGTATCACCCGCCACGCCGTGTTCAAGCCCACCGAAGATCGCTCCACCGCAGTCGTTGAGCACGATGATGTCGAGGTCCGCCACCGGTTCACGCGGCCCCCGGAGCAGTCCGCCGATGTCGTGCAGAAATGTGAGGTCTCCCAGTATGAGGCGGGTGCGCCCCGGGTGAGTGAAGGCGACGCCACGCGCCATGGAGATGGTTCCGTCGATCCCCGCAAGCCCGCGGTTCGAGAGGATACGTACGCCTGTGGGCCACGCGGTCACGTAGCTGTCCGCATCTCTGATTGCCGACGATGCCCCAAATACCAGCGTGTCCCCCGCCTGTGCGCTGGCTGCCAGTGCTCTGACCGCACGCATCGGAGCGACCGGTCCAGTCAGTTCTGTGCTCGTGTCCACCACGGTGGTCAGACGATGGTCAAGGGCGGCGTGGTGTTCCCGCCAGCGGCTCAACCACTGGTGCGAACCATTCCCGGAGGGCACCAGCAGGTAGTCCGGCACGCCGTAGAGAACGGCATCTGCAGTGCGCGGTGCGTCTATCCACTGGTCTCCGTACGTGGGGAACACGATGGTGCGCACGTCCGTTCGTCCGATGAGGCGCTGCACAGGGCGAGTCAGGGTGGGACGCCCAAACACGAGCACCTGCTCAACGGACTGTGCGAGTGTCGTATCGCCCACCTGATGTGCCAGGATGTTGACCGCACCGGGAAACGCATTGGGATGGGCGACCAGCCCGGATGATGGCTCTGCAATGATGGGCCAGCCCTGTGCCACCGCGACGGCACCAGCCTGCGACAGTGCCCGGTCGCCTGCGACGATCACGGTTCGCGCAGCGGTCTCGACAGGTCGCTCCGCCCCAAGGGCAAGGACAGGAGGTTCGCTGTCCCCGGAAACGTACACGGGTGTGACAGGCTCCGCGAAGCGTTCGGTGATAGCGACCAACTGCTCGGGACTCGGAGCAAGCGGCTCCCGGAAACCAACGTTGAGGTGAACCGGCCCTGGCCTACCGATGATCCCGACCGATGCGGCATACGCACGCGCAGCGATTGCTCGGGCGTCTCCGGCCTCGCTGGGCGCACCGAACGGCACCCCCACCTCGACCGCGAGTCGCAGGGCGTCGGCGAAGATTCCCGCTTGGGTTGTGGTCTGATTGGCGCCCGTTCCACGCAGTTCATGTGGGCGGTCAGCGCTCAACACGATTAATGGGATGTCAGAGTGGTGCGCCTCGAGCACTGCGGGATGCAGGTTGGCGACAGCGGTTCCCGAGGTCGTGATCACAGCCGCAGGGACGCCGCTGGTCAGACCCTCACCTGCACCGCTGTCACCCGTGCCAGCGCTTCCCTTGCCCATGCCGAGCGCGAGGAAGCCAGCCGAGCGTTCGTCGACAAGCACGTGCAGTCGGACCAACCCTGCACGTTCCGCCGCGACAGCGGCATATGCAAGCGGCGCAGAGCGCGAACCCGGGCACAGCACGATCTCACGCACGCCCTGCCCGATGAGCTGGGCGAGCAACGCCTGAGCATAGGACAGCGCGGGCGGGATCAGTTGGTCGGGTTTACTCACTCGAATATCCTTGCATGAGCCTGTGACATTTCATATCTGCGAGGCCGTTCAGACAACTGGCAGTTCGATTCCAGCACGTGCGGCAACGCGCCGGGTACGTTCGCGCCACCACTGCGCGTCTGCCTCCGGCGCGGCGAGCGCAGCCAGAAGCCCCGGTTCTGGAACCACAGGGCGCACCGCGATCTGACCGTCCACGGGCAACAGCGGCTCGGGGGTGACATCGCTGACAATCAGTTGCGAGGTGGCCAACCCGCACGCGAACGGCAGTTCGGGGAGGGCCGCCGCGAGCGCGAGGCCCGCCGACAGTCCAACCGAGGAGTCAAGGGCACTCGACACCACGACCGGGAGCCCGATCTGCTCAACCAGTTCCAGGCAGCGGCGCACTCCCCCAAGCGGAGCGACCTTCACAACCATGACATCGGCGGCTTCAAGTTCAGCCACACGTAGCGGGTCCTCGGCCCGGCGGATCGACTCATCCGCAGCGATCAATACGTTGACTGTACGGCGCAACTGTGCCAACTCTTCGACCTGAGCGCATGGCTGCTCCGCATATTCAAGCCCGCCCGCAGCGCGGTCGAGTACGGCAAGCCGCGCGCGTGCGGTCTCCACGTCCCAGCCGCCATTCGCGTCCACGCGAATCTTCCCGCTCGGACCGAGAGCCGCACGGACGGCCTCAAGCCGAGCCACCTCGTCGGAAAGCGTCTGCCCCTTCTCCGCGACCTTGACCTTTGCCGTGGTGCAGCCATTAGAGGCGCGCACGAGGTCGAATGCGCGCTCGGCATCCGTCGCGGGGATGGTGACGTTCACCGGAACGTGCGTGCGCACGGGCTGTGGGAAGCCAAGGAAGGCGGCCTCGTGGGCGGCCCGCAACCAGTTCGCAGCTTCGTCGTCGCCATATTCGACGAAAGGAGCGAACTCAGCCCATCCGGCGGGTCCCTCGAACAGGACGCCCTGACGGACCGTTAGCCCACGGAACCTCAACTTCAACGCGGCGGAGTAAACATGCACCCCTCAAGCCTACGCGGGGCAACAAAACTGTCCTAAAGTGAACGGATGACGATTCCACAAAAAGTATCCGAGACCTTTGACCCGACTAAATGGCGCACGATTGAGGGCTTCGAAGACCACACGGACATCACCTACCGCCGTGGGGTCGACCGAACCGGCGCCACAGAGCGTGATGTGCACGTGGTACGTATCGCGTTCGACCGCCCCGAGGTACGCAATGCGTTCCGCCCGCACACCGTAGACGAACTGTACCGGGCGCTCGATCACGCACGTATGACCTCCTCGGTCGGCACCGTGTTGCTGACCGGAAACGGACCTTCCGCCAAAGACGGCGGCTGGGCCTTCTGCTCAGGTGGCGACCAGCGCATCCGGTCTCGTTCGGGATACCGCTACGTCACCGACAACACGGTCGAAACGGCTGAGGGAATCGATCCCGCACAGGCTGGGCGTCTGCACATCCTTGAGGTTCAGCGCCTGATCCGCACCATGCCGAAGGTCGTCATCTCCGTGGTCAACGGCTGGGCCGCAGGTGGTGGGCACTCGCTGCACGTTGTCTCGGACCTGTCTATCGCCTCACGTCAGCACGCCCGGTTCAAGCAGACGGACGCCAACGTGGGTTCGTTCGACGGCGGCTATGGCTCGGCCTATCTGGCCAAGCAGATCGGGCAGAAGCGTGCCCGCGAGATATTCTTCCTCGCCCGCGAGTACTCCGCGCAGGACGCCTACGACTGGGGCGCGGTCAACGAGGTGGCTGACCATGAGAATCTCGAGGACCTTGCGATCGAGTACGCCCGGATCATCGCGACCAAGTCCCCGCAGGCGATCCGCATGCTCAAGTTCGCGTTCAACCTCACCGATGACGGTCTGATGGGCCAGCAGGTGTTCGCTGGGGAGGCCACCCGTCTCGCCTATCTGACCGATGAGGCTGTCGAGGGTCGCGATGCGTTCCTTGAGCGGCGTGATCCTGACTGGACGAACTACCCGTACGCCTTCTAGGGCCGGGTGGGCGTCAACGTGTAGGAGCTCACGTGTGCACGAAGGCGAGGGCTTTCACGCACAAGCAAACTCCTACGCACTCATTGCGTCCGAGGCTCGCGCCCCTTACTCGCGTTCGGCACGCCAACAACAGAAAGGCCACTCAGATCGGTTGGTAAGTCCCTGGATTGACTTACCAGCCGGCCCGAGTGGCCGTAGTTCTGTGGTGACGGGACTGGTCCTGGACTACCGTTCCGTCACCAAGTATGTGTTGCGGGCTATACCGCTCTTAGACGCGGGGGTTAGAGACCCGCGATCAGTTTCGCGCCCCACTCGAGGACAACCCCAAAAGCGAAAGCCCCACCCGCGATCAGTCCGACTCCCACCGTAAAGGCGAGAAGCACGGAGGCGACCGAGGATTTAGTCACCTGACTAAAGGGCTTCTCATAGATGTCCACATCGTCGTCCCCGTAGGGCAGTTCAGCATCCCGGTTATCGAACCGGTAACTGTTCACTGGATGCGAAGAGATTCGCTGTCCCACTGGTATTCCTGTCGCTGCCGCCATGTTCTTAATTGTTTCAAGGTCGCGGGCTAAGCGCGACCGGCGAGAGGCTGAATTATGCTGATGTGAGACTAGACTTCAGTAGCATCGGGCAGGTCCGAACGTCATCCTCTAGGTGGACTTTGCAATGATTTGTGGGCCGAGGTGTAACAACACCTCGGCCCACAACATATACCCGTTTCAACTCCTCGGCGGCGAAAACTACCTCCCTGTGGTTTTCAGGCAGGTTCGTCTCACGGCCATACGCCAACCGGCGGCGTTCCCACTAGTCCGTCGTGTAAGAACCGGAGCCTGCTGGGAGAAGTTCTACCCATGTCTGGCCAGGTGCCAGGGTGACTGAGTCACCCTCATCGTTGCTCAGGGTGAGTGGGCTGGCGTTGTCCTTCTTGGACCACGTTGCCTTGATGGTCTTTCCACCCGTGGCAACGAGTGCCTCGCCGGTTCCGGTCAACTCGTAGTCAGGCACGGGGGCGTTGTTCTGAGCGTTGAACCCGGAGTCGAAGTGCTTTGCGGTGATGACGACAACGTTGGTTGCGGAGATTCGATCGCCAGACGCGACAACCGCCGGGCTGCTGCCCTCGGATCGCAGCCATACCTTCTTGGAGGAATCCCACTGCCAGGATGGCTTCGCGGCGGATGACATGTTGAGGCGCAGCGCGGTTGCGGCGCTTCCGTCAGCCACCGCACTGGCTGCCTCGTAGTTTTCGGCGAAGGCGAACTGCTCGACGGGGGTCTTGTCGTGGCTTGAGTCTGCCAGGAGTTGGAACTTGGCCAGGTCAGCGTGGAGGTTGTGCGGCGCACGACGCCCGGAGGACCGCCACATGGCGCTTTGACCACTGGTCTCGTCGAGCGATTGGATGTTCTTGTCGGCGCGCAGTTCTCGCAGGATTCCCTTTTGCCCACCGGAGTACACGAACAATCCGTTGAGAGGTGAGACAACACGGTAGTCCATTGGACGCACGGAACGCACTGGACCGACCTCGGTTGGATACTCGGAGTGGTAGACCGCGATAAATCGAGACACGTCGAACTCGACGATGGTCTCCCACACCACGTCTGCTTTGTCGAGGCCGTACTGGGGACGTGCGGCTGCGGTGTTCTCGATCTTGACGGCAATGGCTGGCCGTTCCTCGATGCTCTCGGCTGCAACGCCGGTCAGCGGCCACACGGTTGGGAGTTCAGGTTCAGGAACGGCGCCCTTGTCCGCGGTGGGGGTTGGCGTCACGGTCTCGGTTGCCGTTTGCGGTGCAGGTTCTTCTGACGAGCAGGAAGCGAGCATCAATGCACTCAGCGACACTGCAACGAGGCTGGCCGTTGCGGTGCGGGTTCGGCGCCAGCGCGACCGTTCGATGCGGCTCATGAGGTAACTCCTTGTGTGGCTTTCGCGGCGCCGTTCTGGCGCACGAGGTAAAGCATAGTTTCAATCAATCCTATTGCGCGCAGTAGGCTTACAGAGTGAGTGACGCCCCGTTTCCCGCCAATTGCCTGACCACGCCCACACCGTATTCGTTGGAGGCAGTCAAGTCGATTCTCGCGAGTGCAGGGCATGTGGTCATCCACACCTCCGGGTCCACGGGCACACCCAAGGCCGTGTTGTTGTCGGCCTCCGCCCTGATGGCGTCGGCTGCCTCTGCGGATCGCGCACTGGATGGCCCTGGGCAGTGGCTGCTCGCGCTACCCACGGATCACATTGCAGGCGTGAACGTACTGGCACGTTCCGCCTTGGCTGGCACGCACCCGGTCACGTTGGACCGTTCGGTTCCGTTTTCTGCGTCGGGTTTCTTATTGGCGACGAGCCGACTCGTTCACCCCACCTGTTACGTTTCGCTCGTGCCCACCCAGTTGCACAGGTTGATCTCACCTGATGCTTATGGCCATGACTCTCGTACCTCGGGTGCGTTGCAGGATGAGGTTCTTGATGCCCTGCGCGGCTATGCGGGCGTGTTAGTGGGCGGGGCAGCAATTCCCGCTCCCCTACTGGATCGTGCGCGTGATGCCGGGATCAAGATTGTCACCACGTACGGCATGAGCGAGACTGCGGGCGGATGCGTCTATAACGGGAAGCCACTCGATATCGCCCAGGTACGTACCGATTCCTCTGATCGGGTGTGGTTGAACGGACCGATGCTCGCTGACGGCTACATCTCGGATACTGAGCTTGAGAACCTGCCGGCTTTTCCCTCCTCGAGCTTACCCTGCACCACCACCCATGCCCTGCGCGAGGACCCCGCCTTCGTCACCGATGAATCCGGTATGCGTTGGCATCGCACCAACGACCTCGGACACCTCGACCCCCAGAGCGGACAGTTGAACATCCTTGGCCGCGCCGATGATGTCATCCTGTCCGGTGGGCTCAACATCGTCCCATCCCGCATCGAGTCCGCGCTCACTGGCCAGTATGGAATCGGCCAAGCCTGTGTGGTCGGTGTACCCGACCCCCACTGGGGGCACAAGGTAGTTGCCGTGGTGACCCAAAGCGGCGCACGTCTCGCACCGGTTGACCAGATCAGGACCGAGCTGAACGCTACCCTTGGTAAGGGGTACGGTCCGCGTGCTTTTCTCACCGTGGACCAACTGCCGCTGACAGACTCGGGGAAACCGGATCGTCGCCAAGCAGAACGCATCGCACAAGCGATGACCGCCAACCAACCCGCACGCAGTCTTAGGAAGTGAAACATGGCCACCGCCCGCGAATGGATTGCCGGTGCGCGTCCGCGCACCCTACCCGCCGCCGCCGCACCCGTGCTTGTGGGAAGCGGCGCCGCCGCACAGATTGACGGCTTCGCGTTCCTTCCCGCGCTGTTGTGCCTGCTGCTCGCACTCGCACTGCAAATCGGTGTGAACTACGCGAACGACTACTCTGACGGGGTCAAGGGAACCGACGTGGATCGTGTGGGACCTATACGGCTCACCGCCGCACGACTCGCCTCACCGCAAGCGGTCAAAACTGCTGCACTCGGCTCACTCGGAATCGGCGCACTCATCGGACTCACACTCGTGATCCTCACCGGGCACTGGTGGCTCATCGCCGTGGGCGTCGCCTGCCTACTGGCCGCCTGGTACTACACCGGAGGGAAAAACCCCTACGGATACTCCGGCCTCGGCGAGGTCGGCGTGTTCGTGTTCTTCGGACTCGTTGCCACCATGGGAACCACCTACCTTCAGGCCGGACGGGTCTCCTGGCCGTCATTCCTGGGAGCCGTCGCAATCGGCCTCATCGCCTGCGCGATCCTCATGGCGAACAACATCCGCGACATACCCACCGATCAGCTCTCCGGCAAGCGCACGCTCGCCGTAAGAGTGGGAGACTTCCGAGCCCGCCGCCTCTACCTCGCGATGATCTGGCTGCCGTTCCCTCTGGTGCTTATCTGCGGATTCTTCAACCCTTGGGCACTGCTGGCGTTCCTCATGCTCTTTCCCGCCGTCATGCTCTCCCTGCCCATGCTCGCCGGCGCTCGCGGGAAACTCCTCGTCCCGGTTCTGGCCGGAACAGGAATGTACGAACTCGGCTTCGGGGTGCTCCTCGGTGCGGGGTTGGCCCTCTAACCTGAAAGCGTTCTTTCGCTTGATGATTGAGTTTCGCCGGTCCCCCAATGGACGGTAGCGAATGGTTACCAGAACCAACATGGTGATTTTGCGGGATCAACCACCATTTAAATTGACCTTAATTCCGGAAAATCACCATATGGGTTGTGCCTGTTTGCATGCGTGACGCACGTATCAGTTAGAGGTTGTCCTCGAAGTCCGCGTCCTCAGCCGCCAGACGATCAAGCGCCGAGTCCTTGCGCTCCTTACGGGAAGCCAACTGGGAGGTCAGTTCGTCGCGTTCCCTGCCAAGCAGCAGATACGACAGGAGCATGCCAAGCAGGATCGCAAGAACCCACAGCAGTGCGCCCTGGGCGCCAGCCAACTGCAGGCCGAATGCGCAGACCAAGATGAACGCGATTCTCAAAACTGAGTACTTCAGGAATGTCACATCTTAAGGTTAGACCGTTAACCTTAGAAGATGGTTAGATTCTTACTCGGATTGTTTGTGTTTGCGCTCGCAGTGTACGCGGTCTCGGATGTGATCGCGTCCACTGACCAGCGGCGGAACAATACGCCGAAGTTCATGTGGATCATCATCACACTGTTCATTCCTGTGGTTGGTCCGCTGATCTGGATCGTGTTCTCCAACATGACCCGCAACGTCACACCGCAGTCAACCATCCCACCCGCACAGTACTCTCGCCGTGCCAAGCCCATGAACGGTGGCCCAACCGCGCCCGACGATGACCCCGATTTCCTGTGGAAGCTCGCAGCCGAACAACGTCGCAAGGAAGCTGAGCGCAAGGCCCGCACAGAAGAGGGCACATCCAAGGACGAGGAGTCCGAAGACGAATCCGACGGGGACTCCTCCAAGCGCTAGTCGCGCATGCCGCCGACCTGTGGGTTTTCTCGCGGTCCTGTGTCATGAGTTGCCACAGGACCACGAGAAAACCCACAGACCGATAGCACGCAGAACTCTTCTCTACAGCCCTCGACCAGTCCATTCCAAGGCTTTCAACTGCGACTCTTGAAGGAGTGCTTCTGCGAGCGCGTCGTCGCAGCCTATGACTGTGTGCGCGGTGTCAGGAGTCGATGCAATCACCCATGACCTATCTGTCGCCCACAAATAACTGACCTCGAGGAAAAGAAACGGGTCCCAGTGTTTCTCAACCGCACTAAAGAGACATTCGTTCAGTTCGCCTTCGAGTAGAAGGTAAGCCAGGCGTCCAGAAACCCATCTCATTTCGGGAGTGTCTATCCGCTCAATACGGTCGGGGCTCAAGTACCCAGCGTAGAACGCGACACAACACTGGTCTTTCGGCCCTAGAACCTTCAGCAATATCTGTTCGAGGACCTCAGTTTGTTCTTCGGAGAGCGGGACATCGTTAGCGGTGGTCGCCCGAAATGGAAGAACCGGATCGTCAACAACGTATGTTCCCGGATGCAAGATGACTACAACCCGAGAGAAGCCCCTCGGAATGTCGCGGTCGTAATCCTCGGCCATCGCGCGAAACCACGTTTCGTTCGCCTCGCTAATCCGCGTAAACATATATAGACACTAAACGATTTTCCGTCAACGTACGCGTAGGACTACCCAGCGTAGGAGTGCAGGCCGCTGAAGACGTAGTTCACGACCGTGAAGTTCATGAGCACGCAGATGTAGCCGACGAGCACAAACCAGGCGGCACGGCGTCCAGCCCAGCCACGGGTTGTCCGCGCGTGTAGGTAGGCAGCGTAGACCACCCAGATCACGAACGACCAGGTTTCCTTCGGGTCCCATCCCCACGCGCGACCCCACGCCTCGTCAGCCCAGATCGCACCGCCGATGATGGTGAAGGTCCACATGACGAAGCCCCACGCGTTGATACGGAAGGACAGCGCCTCGAGTTTGTCCGGCGTGGGAAGCACATCGAGCCAGCCCCAGTTCAGTTTGCCGTCGTTCTTGGCGCCTCGAAGCAACTGCAGGATAGACACCACGAAGGCCACGGTCAGCACACCGGTGGCCCCCACTGCAACGCCCACGTGGATGACCAGCCAGTATCGCTGCAAGGCCGGCTGTACGGCATCCGCCTGAAGGTGGAACGCCTGCAGGGCAACCATCAGGAAGGTCACGACAAGGAAGGTCACGAAGACACCGACGTAACGGATCTCCTTGAACAGCTGAACGCCAAGGAACACCACAACCGCTGCGAGCGTACCGGTGATGGTGAACTCGTACATGTTTGCCCAGGGAACCCGGCCAGCCGCGAGGCCACGGGTGATCACTGCCGCGAAGTGCAGGAACAGGCCAACCCAGGTGGTTGCCATGGCAATGCCGAGTGCCTTGGTGTTACGACCAACGTAGGTGATGGATGAATCGGCTTCGCTGACTAGGGCTACCCCACCCGTGTTGGCTGCCTCCGTCGTCTTGTTTACGGCAGGAGCGGGCACGGTGGCAGATGCAGCGGCAGTCCCAGCTTCAAGCTTTTCGCGTCGGCGCAAGCCCACAGCATCCGACACCTTCGCGAGGTCGAACGCAAAGCACACCATAGCGATCGTGTAGGCCGTGACGGTGGCCCACACGAAGTAGTCGCTCAGTTCTGCAACGTTTGTCATGTCATTCCTTTGTGGGCGGCTGACTTCCCCAACCCAAGGGAGGTTCAGCCTGTGCGGGCGGCCGGCTACCCGGCCAGGTGGTGTCTGAACAAAATCTTACAGTTCGCGTCGAGCCAGTCTCAGGGCCTCGCGTTCCTCATCGGACAAGGGCTTAGTGGGTTCCAAAGCCTGCGCCACACCGTCGACTTCTCCCTGTAGTCCGGAGTCGTCTCCGCGGGCCAGACCGGCGAGCGCCACGTGCGTGGTTCCGTCTGGCTGTTCGACCGCACGGACCCAGACACGGCGGCGTGGGGTGAACAGGGAAAGGGAGATGCCCACAAGTGCGGCAACGGACGAGATCAGGAGCCAGATCAAGGTTGGGTCGTAGCGCAGGTCAAACGCGGCGAAGCGTGGGATGTCGGAGAACTCGATGGTGCCCAGTCCATCCGGAAGCTCCACGGTCTGCCCCAGAGCGAGCAGGATGGGGTCTGGGTTTTCTTCCGTCGCGGTCACCTTGGTCATGTTCTCGGTGGCGAGCCGGTACACGTTTTGTGGGATGCCGTCGTCGAGGCCGAGGTCGCCGCGGTACAGGTCGAGCACGAGAACCGGGTTGAGCGCCTCGGGATAGATGGACCGCATTCCTCCGTCGGTGAGGTCTGCGGTGGGTAGTAGGTAGCCCACGAAACCGAGTTGTTCGCCGGTCGAGACGTCGGGAACCTTGATGACGCCCTTGGAGGTGTATTGAGCGTCTTCTGAGAGGAATGGTACGGCCCCGGAGAAGGCGACTTCACCTGCGGCGTCGCGTACGGTCACGGTTGGTGCGTGGCCATTGCCCATCAGGTACACCTTTGCCCCACCGAGATCGAGCGGATAGTTGACCTTGATCGTCTCTTGGAAGGACTCGCCATCTGCGGTTTCCACGCTCATGTGGGCGGTGAAGTCCTCGGCAGCGGAATCGGAGGCGCGAAACTTGGACTCGAATCGGTCGAGTGTGATGATCCAGGGTTCCATCGAGTCCTCGGAGAACCAAGCTCCGTGCTCGAACGTGTTATAAGCGACCTGCGCGTTGGCGAATCCGCGTCCTTCGATCAGGATTGCTTGACCACGATATTCGAGGAGTTGTCCGGTTCCAAACGAGATGAGGATACCCACGAGCGAGAGGTGGAACAGCAGGTTACCGGTCTCCTTGAGGTAGCCGCGTTCGGCGGAGACGGTCCAGGTGGTGCCATTCTCTTGTGTGACGGCGGTACGGAACCGTGGCAGGAATTTCAGGCGTCCGCGCAGGTGTCGTTGTGCGGTGAGAGCGGCAGTGTGCGCCGCTCCCCCATTTTCACCGGTCGACGCACCCGAGTTGGCCTGTTCAGGTGCCAAAACAACATTGGCTTTGGCCGGGAACCGGTTGAACACACGCGGAGTCTTAGGCGGCGCTGAACGCAGGGCCTTGTAGTGCACCTTGGTGCGCGGCAGGATGCAGCCGATCAGCGAGATGAACAGCAGCAGGTATATGGCCGCGAACCAGGGCGAGGCGTACACGTTGAAGAAGCTCCACTTGTCCAACAGCGGACCGAGCGTTGGGTTGTCCGCGATGTACTGGTTCACCCCGGCCAGGTCGTGGGCGCGCTGTGGGAACAGCGATCCCGGCAGCGCCGCAACTGCCAGCAGCATGAGCAGCATGAGCGCCACACGCATCGAGGTCAGTTGCCGCCACAGAAAACGCATCCACCCCACGAATCCGAGTTGCGGGCCGGCAACGGTCCGCTTCGGTTTAGCGTCGTGTTCTGGCTGGGTTGCACCAGTCACGAAGGCATCTTCGATGCCTTCCGGTTGGTAGCTGGAACCAGCGGCGTCCTGATTGTCGACGAGCCGATCCGATTCGTTGTCGCCTCTGGACCCAGCGTTGTTGCGTGTTGTCATTTACACCACCGTGCTCGTGTAGCCGATCCAGATGGACATCTTGTTGGACAGTGCCGTCCACCAGCCTGCTGCCATCGCGATTCCGAGGATGAGGAGCATTCCACCGCCGATCCGCATGATGGTGAGGCGGTGCTTGCGCATGAACCCGAGCGCTTTCTTTGAGCGTTCGAGTCCGACGGCGATGATGAGGAAGGGCAGTCCAAGTCCCAGCGAGTATGCAACGGCGAGGATCGCACCGCGCGCCGCCGACCCTTCGGAGAGCGCCAGCGAGTTGATTGCCACGAGGGTGGGGCCAAGGCACGGCGTCCAACCAAGTCCGAACACGAACCCCAAGATCGGTGCGCCGAGCAGCCCTGAGTTGGGGACATAGTGCAGTTTCGCCTCGTTACGCAGTGCGGGAATCACACCAATGAAGGCCAGACCCATCACTGCGACGAGCACACCCAACACCCGGGTGACCGTGTCACTCCACTGGGCGAGTGCCACACCGAGCGCGCCTGTCGCTACACCGGCCACAACGAAAACGAAGGTGAACCCCGCAATAAACAGGGTGATCCCCACAAAGATGCGGCCACGCCCTGCAGACCAGACCCGACGCACACGTGAGGTGCGTCGGGAAGCCGCCGAATCGTCGGCAATCTGTGTGGAAGGCGCCCGCGGGGTGCCAGCCTGCGAGCCAGCCAGACCGCCAAGGAAGCCAACATACCCGGGGACAAGTGGAACAACACAGGGAGAGGCAAAGGACACGAGACCTGCGATCAATGCAACGGGAATTGCGAGCGCCATCGATCCAGAGAATGCCGTCTGCGCAAAGGAGTCACCGATTCCGGTGGCGAGCGGCGCCCCTGCCGTGAGGACGGGCAGTGAAGTCACGAGTCATCGCCTTCGGCGAGGACTTCATCGATCAGAGCGTTGAGTGTGGACTTCTCGATCTGGCCCAGTACGCGTGCGGCAACCCGGCCCTCTTGATCCAGAACAACCGTGGTGGGTACCGCCTTGATGGGGACAACGCCAGCAAGGGTCGCAATCGCCTTGCCGTTGCGGTCGTCGATGCTCGGCCAGGTGATCCCGAATTCACGCTCGAACGCCTGGGCTGCACCCGCGTCGTCTGTGCGGTTGATGCCGATCAGGTGTAGACCGTCGTCCGCTCGATCTGTGGCCACGTCCAGAAGATCCTGCGCCTCAGCACGGCACGGCGGGCATGCCGCATACCAGGTGTTGAGCACGACAACGTCGCCAGCAAAGACGGACGTATCCACGGCGTTGCCGTCGTAGTCCGTCCCGGTCAGCACAACCGATTCACCGCGTTCGTCCACATCCCATGTGCGCAGCGAACCGTCACCGGACTGGTAACCCTGGTCCACTACGACCTCGCCGTTTCCCGAGTCCTGTGGGCCGCACGCGGCAAGCGCGAGTACAGCGCCCACAGCACACAGGGCTGCGAGGGCGCGACGGGAGCGGGGAAGGGATAAGGACAAACGACTCACAACGCTAACTTTGACGTAATCGACTGGATAAAACCTGAAAAATGTCAGGCTCCGGCCACTTTGGAGGCGTTCGGGTACAGGTCTGCAACCGGTTCGGTGTACTTGACCTCGACAAGGGTGTCTCCGTCGAAGGTGAGAGAGGTCAGGGATGCAAGGTTGCACTCACGCTTACGTGGGTCGTGCCACAGCCGCTTACCCTCGTAGGCGGAGCGAGCGATCCAGATGGGTAGTTGGTGGCTGACCAGAAGTGCTTCGCGTCCTCGTGCCAGTTCGCGAGCCGAGTCCACGGCTGCGTGTACTCGGGCAACCTGCTCCTTATATGGTTCGCCCCACGATGGACGAAATGGGTTGATGAGGTGCGGCCAGTGCTCCGGGTGACGTAGCGAGCCGTCACCCACGCCGAAGGTCTTACCCTCAAAGTAGTTGGCGGCCTCGATCAGGCGCTCATCCGTTCCAAGTTCAAGATTGAATGCCTTGGCACTTGGCGTTGCGGTTTCCTGTGCTCGCTGCAGCGGCGAGGCAATGACGGTGACGATATCCCGCTTTTCCGCAACAAGGTGTTCGGCAACGCGGCGCGCCATCTCGTTTCCGAGGTCAGAGAGTCGGTATCCGGGCAGCCGTCCGTACAGGATCTTTTCTGGGTTGAAGACTTCGCCATGACGCATAAGGTGGATAGTAGTAAGGGCCATGGCTCTAGTCTGTCAAAGAATCGGGGGTGTTGGGGCACAGGTCCGAGTGATGGGGACCACCACACGAATTTAGTTGAATCTTCAACTAGCACTTGCACGACTTCGCAGAAGGGTTTAGGCTAGTAACGAGCAATACTTGAAGCGTCAAGCAATTGAGCGCCACCCCGAGCAAAGGAACCAACATGACTCTCCCAGCAGGTCTCGAAGCAGGCACCTACAACGCAGACCCAACCCACACGACCGCGGCGTTCACCGTACGCCACGCAGGAATCTCCAAGGTTCGTGGAACCGTTCCAGTGACCTCGGCAGTCATCACCATCGGTGACTCCCTTGAGTCTTCCTCCGTCACCGCTGAACTCGACGCACGCGGCGTGAACACCGGAAACGCAGACCGCGACGGACACCTCCAGTCGGCAGACTTCTTCAACGTCGAGGCCAACCCAACCTGGACCTTCGCATCCACCTCGGTTGCTGGAACCCCTGAGGAGTTCACCGTGACCGGCGACCTCACCATCAACGGCGTCACCAAGTCCGTTGAACTTGAGGTCGAATTCACCGGAACCGCCGTTGACCCATTCGGCAACAAGCGCGCAGCATTCGAGGGCAAGATCGAGTTCTCCCGCAAGGAGTTCGGTCTGACCTGGAACGCTGCCCTCGAAGCCGGTGGCGTCCTTGTCTCCGACAAGGTCAAGGTAGAGCTCGAGATCTCCGCAATCGCTGCGTGATGAATCCTCCCTTCGGTCATCGCATACGATGACTTGAGGCTTGGGAGTAAATAACCCTCGTCCACGTACTGTGGATGAGGGTTCTTTTATCTCGCGGTTACCCTGCCTAAACTCAAGACGACAGGTTGTAACCCATTGAACGCATGAACTCGAGTAACTCTTGGCGGTGTTCAGGCCCCTTGGTCTCGACCTGCATGGTGACCTCAACCTCGTCGATTGCGAGATCAACACCCGTGCGCACGTGATCAACATGCATGATGTTCGCCTGCTGTGACGCGAGATCAAACAACATCTGCGCAAGAGCACCCGGCTTATCAATCAGCCGCACCTTCATCACGAGGAAGCGCCCGGCAGCGACCAGACCGTGCCGCACCACACGCAACAAGATGTTCGGGTCGATGTTGCCACCTGAGAGCAGCGACACGACGGGGCCATCGAACTGGCCGGGCTTGGCGATCAATGCCGCCACCCCTGTCACACCGGCAGGCTCCACCACGAGCTTCGCGCGCTCCGCCATGAACACGAGCGCCCGCGAGATGTCCTCCTCTGACACGTTCACGATACGGGTGTTGTGCCGCGCAATGATGTCGAACGGCACGTCGCCGGGGGTGCTCACAGCGATTCCATCCGCCATGGTCGATTGAGCGGGGAAGGTGACAGGATGTCCAGCTTGGAGCGAATACGTGTACGCCGAGGCCCGCGTGGCCTGCACGCCGACGACCTCCACCTGCGGAGCAATGGCCGCGAACGCGGCTACAAGTCCAGCCACGAGGCCACCACCTCCAACAGGTGCGAGAACCGTACGCACGTCAGGCACCTGCTCAAGGATCTCCAGTGCCACGGTCGCCTGGCCCACGATGACATCGGGGTGGTTGAATGGGTGAATGAACGTCGCACCCGTGCGGTCGGCCTCCGCTTGAGCTTCGGCGAGCGTCTCATCCACGTTCGTGCCGTACAGGCGCACCTCGGCCCCATATTCTCGGGTCGCCGCGATCTTCGGCAATGCTGCACCGGCAGGCATGTACACGACCGCGGGGATTCCCAGCGCCGCAGCCGCGAGCGCCACACCCTGCGCATGGTTACCCGCGGATGCTGCGATCACACCGCGTGATTTCTCCTCGTCGCTGAGGCGCGCCATACGCACGTAGGCGCCACGTACTTTGAACGATCCGGAGCGTTGGAGGTTCTCGCACTTGAGGTAGGTTTTGGTGCCGGTGAAAGCTTCGAGCGCCCGCGATGACTCGATCGGTGTCACCCGTGCGATCCCGTCAAGAAGTTTAGCGGCTTCCTGGATGGACTCGAGCGTGACCGATGAGGTGTGCGGAGAAATCGTCATGGAGACTTCCTGAATGAGTGCTGGGCGGACACTTACTGGCCGCGTGATTCGCCGTTGGGGTCGGCGCGATCTGTGGATGAACTTGACGACGAGTCGGCGGCGCTCCCGGCTCCACCTCGCGTTCCAGCGTCACCGGTTTCGTACGAGCCGCTGCCCGAGCCTGGAACATCTGGTTTGTTCTGGAAGCGCGCCATAATTCTATCGAGGATTTCGGTGCCTTTGTCCTCGCTGTGCGGCACCTCGTCCCAGCGCCCATCAGAGACGTATTTGGCTGCGGAGACCACCATGTAGGCGGGACGGCCGGAAGGTTTGATGGCGATGTGGTCGTCGAAGCCGAGTTCGGGGAACTTGTCGTGTCCCCGGTAGTACAGGATGATCGTGTTCAAAGTCGCTACCAGCGGCACGGCGAACAGCGCGCCGACGATTCCGGCGAGCACGGTTCCTGCGGTCACGGAGAGCAGTACGGCCACGGGGTGCACGGAAACCGCGCGTCCCATGAGCAGTGGTTGGAGTATGTGTCCCTCGATCTGCTGGACCAACAGCACGATACCGAGCATGATGAGCGCATAGATCCATCCCTTGGCAACCAGCGCAACGAGTACGGCCACAGCGCCGGTGAGGATCGCACCGACGAACGGGATGAACGAGCCAAGGAATACCAGCGCAGCCATGGGCACCACGAGCGGCAAACCTAGAACTGCGGCTCCAAGGCCGATACCAACGGCGTCAATGAACGCGACGAGGATTTGGGTGCGCACGTACGACGAAAGGGTGACGAGTCCGCGCCGGCCCGCTTGATGCGTGCGCTCTCGGACGTGGCGCGGCAACAATCCCACGAGCCAGGTCCAGATCTGTCGTCCATCCATGAGGAAGAAGATCGTGCAGAAGAACGCGATGAGTGTTCCCGCAAGGATGTGCGTCACGGTGCTAGTCACCGACAACGCCCCGTCGAGAACCGTGCCCACATACTGCTGGAAGTTCCGGGTCAGTTCGCTCCAGTAACTCTCAACCGAGTGAAGGTCCAGGTTGAGTGGGGCGCCTTGCGCCCAGGTGAGCAGTTCGTTGAAACCCTTCATCGCCTGGGTGGACAGTTGCGAGATACCCACCGCGATCTGGGATCCAGCCGCGGTCAACAGCCCGGCAAGCGCCGCGATCAGCACAACGATTGACGTCACCGCACTGAGTGCGCGAGGAACCTTGAGTTTCGTCACGAAGAAACTGTGCATCGGTTGCAGGAGCACGGTGAGCAGCAGTGCCACCGCAACCGGGATAACGATGGTTTTAAGTGCTCCAACACCCCAGATGGTGAGGGCGGCGACTGCCACGACCACCAGGATCCGCCATCCCCACGATGCTGCGGCTACAAGCACCGGGGAGACATAGGGTTTTTCGTCTCGGGTTTTCGCGGATACTGCTTCTTTGAGTACCGGCGAGGCCACACGTACCGTGGGTTCGCTCATATTCTCGGCACCGGGAGTCTGAGACATACTTACCTTTCGTTATGGTGGAACAAACAGTCGGGAACATTTGCTCGCGCCAACTGGTTGTAACCTGTTGCCTATTTTTCCACCGACGCGACTGTTTTCGCGTCATTCCGAGGGGGTATTTGTGTTTGAGGCTCTTTTTGGTTCATCACTGAAAACAACGATGGTTTCGCGTGAACGAGCACTGTCTGGACGGGGCGAGCCTGTTCCGGTTCCCTCTCGGCACGAGGTGCTGGATGCCCCTCTCGTAGGCCTTGAGGACGATCCCGCACTGCGCACGATTTATCTGGGACTGGGATGTTTCTGGGGTGCGGAGAAGGAATTCTGGCGTACCGATGGTGTGGTATCGACTGCGGTCGGATATCAGGGCGGCTACACCGCGAATCCCACATACGAGGAGGTGTGCTCTGGGTTGACCGGCCACACTGAGATTGTGAAGGTCACCTACGATCCGGCGCGTATCAGTGACCGCGAGATTCTGCGGAAGTTCTGGGAGTCACACGACCCAACGCAGGGGTTCCGTCAGGGAAATGACGTGGGTACGCAGTATCGTTCGGCCCTCTATTTCACCACTCCGGAGCAGGAACAGATTGCGCGTGAGACGCTTGAGTCGTTCCAACAGGCGCTTGAGGCCAAGGGGTTTGGTCGGATTACCACTCAGATTCTTAAGTCGGGTGGTGAGGTCCCGCAGGGTGCTGGCCCGTTTTATTACGCGGAGGCCTACCACCAGCAGTACCTGTACAAGAACCCGAACGGTTACTGCCCGGTCCATTCGACCGGGGTTGCGTGCGACTGATCTCCTGTCCGGTGTCAGTGGTTAGCGCTTGGGTTTGCGGCCCGTTCCTTTTCCGCTTTTCGACGAGGCCCTCGTTCCGCCCTTGCCTCCCGCGGGTTTCTTCCCACTTTTAGTTACGCCGCGTCCGGATCCTGCGCGGGTACCGCCGGTTCGTGATGCCTTGCCTTGGGTTGCACGGCGCTTTTGCTTTTCAGCGACTCGCGCTGCTCGTTCGGCTTTCTGCGCTTCCTGAACGTTCGCGTCGGCGGCCTTCTGTTGGTCGGGGTTAGACCGCTGGGCGCGGGAAGAACTTGCCTTGCGTCCGCGCACAATCCCGATGAACTCCTCGACGTCCTCAGGGTTTTCGTCAAAGGCAGGCCACACCAGAGCGACTGGTGAGAATGGGGCTCCCTCGATCGGACGGTAATCGAGGTCCTTGCGGTGGTGCAGTCGCGCCAGCGACTGCGGCACAATCACCACCCCGACCCCTGCGGCAACCACCTCAAGCGCGATCTTGGTGTTCTCCACCCGCTCAGCAGCAGGGATACCCGGAAGGTGATCCCAGTCCAACGGGCAGTCGAGGGGATGCTGAAGTACCTCGTCGGCAATATCCACGAGCGTGAGGTTGTCTGCCGCAGCGAAGTGGTGCTCCTTTGGGAATACCACAACCGGCGTTTCGCGGTACAACTCAATCGCGTGTAAGCCCTCGCGGTCGATAGGCAGTCGTACAAGGCTCATATCCGTCAAACCCTCGCGCACGGACTGCGCGCCATCAAGCGCGGGAAGCTGGATCAACTCGATGGGGGTGTCTGGTCGGCGCTGCTTCCACAGGTTCACCCACTTGGCAGGAGTGACTCCGGGAACGTAACCCAACCGGAAAGTGGTGGGAGTCTCGTCAAGATTGCCGTTATTGGTGCCATTTTCCACAACTCAAGGCTACCCGCATTCGGTACGCTTTAGGTATGACAACTCGTAGGACCTCCCA
Organism: Timonella sp.; assembly: GCA_031979385.1. GTDB lineage: Bacteria > Actinomycetota > Actinomycetes > Actinomycetales > Cellulomonadaceae > Timonella. The sequence goes on from DALZEF010000003.1 coordinate 148,621, forward strand.
GGACATGAAGGCGGCAACCGCTGCGAAGAAGCTTGGTATTTACTTGCCAGCAGCGCCCCAAGAATTTCAGGAGGCGACCATCACCCGCGAGGAGCTCAATGAGCTCCAGGCCAACCCACCCCAGTGGCTCGTTGACCTGCGCCGCAACGGGCCGCACCCGCGCACCATCGTTGCAAAGCGCCTCGGGATTTCAATATCCGGTTTGAACCGAAACGGCTACTCCGAGCCGCTCACAACCGAGGAAATCAACGAGATCCGCACCGAGGAACCCAAGTGGCTCGTCATCGAACGACAGATCGCCGCTGAGGTCAAGGCCGAAGAGGAGCGTCTCGCGAAGGAAGCCCGCATCAAAGCGGAACGCGACGCACGTCGTGCCCGCACCGCGCACAAGGGCAAGTAAGAACCAAGCAGAAAGTGGGGCTGACCCGAACCTCTCAGTTCGGGTCAGCCCCACTTTTATGTCTACGATTAGACGTCGCTCAGGCTACGTCAACCAGGTCGATCACGAACACGAGGGTTGCGCCACCGGCGATACCAGCCTGCGGGATGCCACGCTGGCCATAGCCAAGCTCTGGTGGGATCGACAGCAGGATACGCGAGCCGAGCTTCTTACCTGGAAGGCCTTGGTCCCAGCCACCGATAACGGCGCCGATACCGATTGGGAAATCGATCGTTGCGCCGCGGTCATAGGAGTTGTCGAACACGGAGCCACCCCAAGACTGACCGAGGTAGTGGACCACGATGTTGTCGCCTGCAGCGATCTCAGGGCCGTCACCCTCAACAAGAACCTCAACCTGGAGACCTGCTGGAGCTTGTGGGGTTGGGAAGGTAATAACCGGCTTTTCGCCGAATCCGCCGGTAGCGGAAGGAAGTTGGGTCGACATGCGTCGGAGCCTTTCGTTATGGATTTCCCGGTTGCTGCGCAACGGCGGGAACTGCCAGTCACACTAGTGTGACACGTAGGTTGGCCCGTCCGCCAACAGTCACGCCGGTAACCAGCGTGTGGGCGAACGGGCCAACCTGTAGCGAAGAATTAGTCGCTTCCGCGCAGGATCGCGAGCAGGCGCAGGATTTCAACGTACAGCCAGATCAGTGTGACCATGAGGCCGAACGCCGCGGACCATGCGTACTTCTTCGGGATACCGTTGCGAACACCGGTTGCAGCCATGTCGAAGTCCTGAATCAGGGCCATTGCGGCAAGTCCGATAGCAACCAGACCGATCACGATACCGAGACCGCCGGAACGCATTCCCCAACCTTCGAGCACGCCGGTCGCCACGAGAACCAGGTTGACCAAGCTGAATAGCGCAATGCCAACGATTCCCACGAGCAGGATGCGGTTGAATTTCGGGGTCACGCGGACCTTGCCGGACTTGAACAGGAACAGCGCGCCTACGAACACCGACATCGTGGCCAGAACCGCCTGGAAGACCAAACCATCAAGCGGCTGACCACTCACGGTCATGTTCTGGAAGATATAGGAGATTCCACCAAGGAACATTCCCTGGAAGACCGTGTACGCGACGATGAGCGCCGGGCTTGGCTCCTTCTTGAACGCGTTGACGAGACCGAGAACAAGGCCACCGATCACACCAACGATGTAGAGGCTTGGGTTCAATACCCACGTGGCCGCCGCGACAGCGATCAGAAGCGCCAGCAAGCCACCGGTCTTCATGATGATGTCGTCATAGGTCATGCGGTCGGTGTCTACCGAGGTGGCGGCTGGAGCGTTGTACATCTGCTCCATTGATGCCGCGTCCATCGTCTGCGAGTAAGCACCGTGGGCCTCGGTTGAGAAGCGAGGATCCATCTGCCGCTGTTGCGTACGCTGAACGTCGCGGTTCGCCTTCTCGCCGAACACCGCACTGTTGTTAAAGACTGGGTTTGCCATTCTTCCTCCGTCTTGGGGGATGTACACGCCCCACAATACCTGCGGGACGGACGGTACTGACAGTTATAACGCAACAGGTTGTCATTTAGTTCCTACGTATTGCCAGCCGCGAGTCACGTGAAAGCAACCTGATCCGCAACGGTCATGCTGGCACCGGAAAACACTGCGAGCATACAAGAACAGCTGCAACGTTGGGTTGCAGCTGTTCTTGTAGTGAACTGGTACCCCCAGTCGGACTCGAACCGACACTGGACCGATTTTAAGTCGGTTGCCTCTGCCATTGGGCTATGGGGGCGCGCGGACAGTATGCCCGCTATCGTCCAACACACTGTCGTGAGAATCGGACCTTAAGAGGATACCGCGATGGGGCGCTCGAATCGAACGCCCCATCAGCAGGTGATACCTCATACCAAGGATTTACTTGGCTTCGGCCTTCTCAGTTTCCGTGGCAGGTGCCTCAGCCTTTGGCTTTGGCGGGACTGCTGCGCGACGGAACTCCGCGCGTGGGTCGTGCAGCGGGCCGAGTGGCACGAGTTCGCGGCGCATGAGGTAGGCAGCGGTCCAGCCGGTTGCGATGCGGATCTTGCGGGAGATCGTTGGCATCGCCATGAGGTGGTAGCCGCGGTGGGCGCACCATGCGAGGAAGCCACGCAGCTTCAGTCCACCGAACAGGATGGCGACACCCTTGTGCAGGCCAAGTGAGGCCACGGTTCCGAGGTTCTTGTGCTCATAGTCCTTGAGGTCACCGGAACGCAGCGCGGATGCAAGGTTGTCACCGAGGAGCTTCGCCTGGCGCACTGCATGCTGTGCGTTTGGCACGCAGAAGCCGTTGATTCCACCGTGCACGTCCGGAACGGCGGCACAGTCACCGGCAGCGTATGCGTCTGGGATGACGTTGCCGTCCTCGTCGATGACCTGGAGTTTCGTATTGACGGTGACGCGCCCCAGTTTGTCGGATGGGAGATCAGACTCACCGATGACTGGATGGGCTTTGACACCAGCCGTCCACACAACGGTGTCAGATTCGAACTCAACACCGGTCGAGGTCACGATGTGTCCGTCCACGCACGAGGACAGGAAGGTGGAGAGGTGGAACTCAATGCCACGCTTCTTCATCTCTTCGAGCGCATAGTTCGCCATCTCGAGAGTCAGTTCTGGCAGGATACGGTCCGAACCCTCGATCATGACGAAGCGCAGTTCGCTAGCGTCAATGGTTGGGTATTGCTTGACCGCGGACTTCGCCATGTCCTCGATCTCGGCGATCGCTTCAATACCTGCAAATCCACCTCCAACGAATGTGAAGGTCAGGAGGCGTTCGCGCAGTTCCTTGTCCCAGGTCGAGGATGCGACGATGAGGCGGTCGAGCACGTGGTTGCGCACTGCGATTGCCTCTTCAACATTCTTGAAACCGATTCCAACCTCGGCAAGACCAGGGATTGGCAGCAGGCGGGATACGGAACCGAGTCCGATGATGAGGTGATCGTACGTGATCTCGTATGGGTCGCCGACCTCTGGGGTAATCTCAACGGTCTTTGCGCCGTGCTTGATCGCGGTGACACGGCCCTGAAGAGTGTCGATGTGCTTCAACGCACGGTTGTGCGGTGCGACCACATCGCGGTCCGAGATGGAGCCTGCGGAAACCTCAGGCAGGAACGGAGCGTAGGTCATGTATGGGCGGGGGTCAACCACAACGATCGCCGCCTCACGGCGGCCGAGGCGCTTGCGGAGACGGCGCGCGGAGTACAGTCCGACAGATCCACCACCCAGCACTACGATTCGTGGAACCTTACGTGGGCGTGGCGTAACGGTAGCCTGCGCGGTTTCCGCAGCAGCTTCGATGGTCTCGTTTGTCTGTGGCATGCTCCAATTTTATGACTGGGACTTTGGTCCGGCATCATTATGGGTGCGTGATAACCAGCACATCCCATGAATTTTTCGCTTATTCTGGCGGTTTTGAGTTGCTTTTCACTAGTTAGGCTGCCCTTACCTTGGTTATTGCTTGACGATGAGGCCTCACCCGCCCTCAGCGGCGTCCCCATCCACGCTGGAAGGTGACTCGTCGGACGAGCTAGCCGATTCGTCGTCAATAGCCGACACCGTCAGCGGCTGAAACCGCCGCCACCGTTGGCACAGATCGGCGAGAAAACCCACAGATCGAACCAGAGCTCACACAAAAAGGCGTGGCCGGAACAGGTCCAGCCACGCCTTATACGTAACGAATATGCGTAATTAGAGTTCAGCCAAGCAAAGATCTAGCCGAGCGACAGGGCGATCCCGTCGAGAATGTCGTGCTCGGATGTCACGGTGGTTTTCAAGTTGCCACCGGCCTGCGCAACGGCTGCCTGCACGCGCGCAACAACGGTAGACCATACGAGTGCACCCGCACCGATCACATCGACCCGGCCAGGGTGCATGAACCCGAGAGCAGCCCGCTCCCCTGAGTTCCGGGCCAGCAGATCATCGCACGCCTTTTGAACGTCCTTGAGCGGAAGTACCGCACCGTTGATCTGGTCGCGGTCATACTCCCGCAGTTTCAGCGCGTGTGCCGTCACAGTGGTCACAGAACCAGCCAACCCAACGAGGGTTCCGGTCCGTTCAATCGGCACAACACGTGACGCCTCGTCAATTGCCGCGTTGATGTCCTGGGCAGCCGCAGCGATCTCCTCCTGAGTTGGAGGGTCCGACTGCAGGTGTCGTTCGGTCATACGGACACAACCAACATCCATCGAATACGCGGCCAAAGGTGCGGAGCCACCCAAAACAAGTTCAGTGGAACCGCCACCCAAATCGACCACGAGATAAGGCCCCGGATATTTGGCACCAAGCACGCTGACAGCCCCGCGGAACGACAGAGCCGCCTCCTCGTCGCCAGTCACAACCTCTGGTTCCACGCCCAACGCGGCCTTCACTCCAGCGACAAACTCGCCTCGGTTCTCGGCGTCTCGGGTTGCGGATGTCGCCACGAAGCGGATCTTCTGCACGCCATACGCCTCACACAACTGGGCATAGCGGGCACACGCGTCAAGCGTGCGCGCAAGAGCCTCATCTGCGAGACGGCCAGTCTTGTCAACGCCCTGACCAAGCCGAACCACCTCCATCAACCGGAGATGGTCACTCAACGTGCCCGAGGCTCCATCGACGTCTGCGATGAGCAGGCGGATTGAGTTGGTGCCACAGTCGATGGCCGCGACACGAGTCTGGCCAGCGGGAATCGCTGGCACAGTTTCGGGAAGATCAACAGAAACGCTCATGGGCTCTACTTTTCCACTAGCATCTGACAGGGCCAGACGCACAGACAACGCGACCGCAGCCGCTCCTGACTTCGGTTCAGCAACTGCAGACGTCGGGACGCCATTCATCCTTGATCATCTCAAGGGCCTCGTCGCCGAGTGGTTGAATACCCGGACCAGCGGCAAGTGCGTGACCGATCAGCACGTGCAGGCATTTGACGCGCACGGGCATTCCTCCAGCGGAGATGCCTGCGATCTCCTCAACGTGTCCGAGCGTTTCACGGGCTGCGAGGTAGTGTTCGTGTGCCGTGTGGTAGCGGGCGGCGAGTTCCTCATCCTCCAGGAGGCGGTCCGACATTTCCTTCATGACACCGGCAGCTTCAAGGCGGCTGGCGTTGAGCACGGCACCTGGGTGAGTCAGGTAGAAGGTTGTGGGGAACGGCGTGCCGTCCTCCAGACGCGGCGCAGTCTGAACCACAAGCGGCCGACCACACGAACAGCGTGCAGCGATGCCGACGACTCCGCGAGGCACGCGTCCAAGCTGCTCTTCCAGTGCCACGAGATCAGCTTCAGTCACCGCAAACGCGTCGGTTCCCACAGTTTTAGTCACGGTTCATCCTTGCCGGTAGGTGTTTTCGCCAGCGTCCATTCTCTCAACAAACGCCCGCTACCGGCACCGCCGAGATCACCCCAGTTCGTCACATTTGGATCGTGACATCCCCTGGCGTGAGGAATCACGCAGATCGAGCTTGATACTCAGTCGACTGAACTGCCCGTTGTGGCGCCCTCGGGTTCCTCGTCGTCCTCGGCGCCACTACCCGCAGCATCGTCCTCAGAGACCTCATCCTCCGTAGGCTCACCGCTCTCCAGCAGGGTTCCGGTCCGTTGGATAGACTGCCACAGGTCCTCATACCAGGCTACGTCTTGGTCAGGGAACAGCGCTGGTGTATCGGTTGTCGCGCCAGGAACATCATCGAGGTCGGCGTCGTTCCAGCCCATGACCCGGTAGGGGGTTTCGCCGGGGAACACGAACGTGAGACGTTCCCGAGCCTGCGCGATGACGTATTTGTCGTCTTCCCAGCGAGCAAGCTCGTTGCGCAGGTCCTCGTTGATGGCCTGTTGCTGTTCGATGTCCGCACGGATTGCGTTGTTGGCGTTGTACTGCTTGAAATAGTTACGCAGCACGGGTGTCACGATGACCGCGCAGATTGCCAATGTCAGCGCAAGAACAACCACACGTGCTGTGGTGGTCTGTAGTAGCCCAAAGTTTCGGTTGAGTGGTGCTCCAACCGCGTATGCCGAAACGCTTTCGGTATCCGGGCTGCGGTTTTCTCGAGCCGCCGCGGGTTTCTGGGGGCGGCGTGGAGTACCTGACCCGCCACTTGCGCGCGGAGTCGTTTTTTCCTTGCCGACGATCCGGTCGCCTTCCCCACGACGCGGCGCCTTCGTTTGCGCATTGCGCGGGGTTCCGGTGGATGAGCCTGCTCGTGGTTGGCGTGGCGCCCCCGTGGCCGTTCCCCGCGAGTTCGTCCCCGCAGAGGGCACCTGGCCGCTGGACGGCCTGGTGTTGCGTCGCGCCGAGCGCGGCGAACTGCCGCCGGACGGGCGCGGTGCGTGGGGACGTTGGGGAGACATAACTGTAATCTTCCCAGTCGTGGCGCACGCCGGTTGCCCGCCACGCCGGGTCCTAGTCCAGCCGCACAAAATCACCACACCGTATGCAGCATCATCGGCTCGCCCACCTATAGCAGAAACCCCAGACCTCACTGTCACGGTTCTGTCGCCGACGTAACCAAAGTGTTGGGTTACATCGCCGACAGAAGGGCAACACCGGTTTGCGCCGTTCCTTCCTCTACCCGCCAAGACATACGAAACGGGGCCGACCCTTCAAAGAAGGATCGACCCCGTCAACGCTTATGCGCCACACCATCCAGATGATGATGGAAACCTAAGCTCACTAGACCCGGCGCTACCGTGAGGTAACTGCCGTGGGTTTAGTCTCAGCCCTTGTAACGTGGGAAAGCGGACTTTCCTGCGTAAACTGCTGCGTCACCAAGCTGAGCTTCGATGCGGAGGAGCTGGTTGTACTTGTTGATGCGCTCGCCACGTGCTGGTGCACCGGTCTTGATCTGGCCAGCGTTGGTTGCAACCGAAAGGTCAGCGATGGTGGTGTCTTCGGTCTCACCGGAACGGTGGGAGGTCATTGCGAAGAATCCGGCACGCTGCGCCAGGGTCACGGCGTCGAGGGTCTCGGTGAGCGAACCGATCTGGTTCAGCTTAACGAGGAGCGCGTTTGCGGCCTTCTCCTCGATTCCGCGTGCGAGGCGCTCAGGGTTGGTTACGAACAGGTCGTCGCCAACGATCTGGGTCTTGTCGCCGACAGCCTCAACGAGCTTTGCCCACGATGCCCACTCGTCCTCGGACAGTGGGTCTTCGATGGAGACGAGTGGGTAGTCAGCAACGAGGCCAGCGTAGAACTCGATCATTTCGTCGCCGGTCTTCTCGCCACCTTCCCAGTTGTAGACGCCCTTGGCCTCGTCGAAGAACTCGGTTGCCGCAACGTCGAGTGCGAGTGCGACCTCTTCACCTGGCTTGTAGCCAGCCTTCTCGATTGCCTCGATGATGAGGTCGAGTGCTGCACGGTTGGACTCGAGGTTTGGTGCGAAACCACCCTCGTCACCAAGACCGGTTGCGAGGCCCTTGGCCTTGAGAACGGACTTGAGGGAGTGGTAGACCTCAGCACCCCAGCGCAGGGCTTCCTTGAAGGTTGGTGCGCCGATTGGAGCGATCATGAACTCCTGAATGTCAACGTTGGAGTCGGCGTGCGATCCACCGTTGAGGATGTTCATCATTGGGACCGGGAGGGTGTGCGCGTTTGGTCCACCAACGTACTTGTACAGTGGCAGGCCAGCGGACTCTGCTGCAGCGTGTGCGACTGCGAGCGAGATGCCGAGGATAGCGTTTGCGCCGTACTGGCCCTTGTTCGCGGTTCCGTCGATCTCGATGAGCTTAGCGTCGATTGCGCGCTGGTCCTCAGCGTCGAAGCCTTCCTCTACGAGCGCTGGGCCGAAGACATCGTTGACGGCCGCAACTGCCTTCTCAACGCCCTTACCGAGGTAACGGGACTTGTCACCGTCGCGGAGCTCAACTGCTTCGAATGCACCGGTGGATGCACCGGATGGGACACCTGCGTGTCCGATTGCACCGTCTTCAAGAACAACCTCAACCTCGAGAGTTGGGTTACCGCGGGAGTCGAGGATCTCGAGCGCGCGTACGGATTCGATAAATGCCACTGTGGGGCTCCTTCAAGAGACTTGAACGTACATTCCAAGCCTACCGGCGTCACATAAGGCGACTAGGGCAATTCGTCCTATGCTTCTTACGTTCATAGGCACCGGTGTGCTTGTCCGTGCAGGCTACGGGCCTGCGGGCTTTAGGGGTGATCGAGCAAACTCGATTCGGCGCTGCGCACATCACGTTCAAACTCCGTGAGGGCTTGTCGTAATGCGCCTTCAGCGTCAACGCCTTGGCGTGCGGCTCGCCGCACGAGGTCCAAGAGTTCATTGCCGATTTTTACTGCGTCGTTACTATTGTCTACGTTTTCTGACACAGATGCCAGTGCGTTCACGATTCGTTCATCGCGGTTTACGCGGCTCACCATTTTCTGGGCGCGAGCGAGGGCGCCCAGGGTGCGGGGGATTCCGTCGAGGACGGACTCGCGCTGCTTCTCCTGTTTCTTCAGCGCTTCCCAGTTCTGTGTGACCTCCACGGCGTCAGCAACCTGCACATCAGCGAAGACATGTGGGTGGCGGAAGCGCAACTTGTCAGCGAGATCCTGAGCCACCTCATCAATCCCGAACGGCTCACTCTGGTGTTCCTGAGCGATGCGCGCATGGAAGAGCACTTGGAGTAGCACGTCTCCGAGTTCCTCGCGCATGTTGGCTCGGTCATGCTGCTCGATTGCCTCCGCGAGTTCGTGGCTTTCCTCAAGCAAGTACTTCACGAGGCTCTCGTGCGTTTGTTCCGCGTCCCACGGACAGCCACCCTCTGAACGCAGTGTGTCCATGACTTTGATTGCGTCGGCGAGACCTTCGTGCGCTGGTTTGTTCACTCGTTCATTCAATCAGATGCCACTGACATACATATCAATTGCCGACGATACGGCTCGGTTCCAGCGTCCCCTCACCTTGCCAGAGCGCTTGGATGCGTCAGAGAGGCGACGAGTGGGCTGGTGCCGCAGTACATCTGCGGGCCCAGCCCAGCATGCCCCACACTATGGGAACTTGATCTGAATCGTACGTTTCGCAATATGTGGGAAGTTTGAGTTGTGGTAAGCCCCCATCGAGACTTCGACGTCCACTAGCCCCGATATTGGCTGATACGGGTTTGTTCGGGTCGATAGTGTCAGTTTCCACCTGTTCTTGGGCAACGATTCCCCCTCTCGCCCCAACCAAACCTGCACATTCGGAGTAGAGGTTTTGAAACTGCTAGGCACAACCCAGCCTGAGATCTGGCGATTAGTGCGACTATCCGGAGTTGCCTTCATATAGACAACAACATTGCCATTGGCATCGGGGATGAGAGGACCAGATGGAGCCTCAATCTCTACATGAGGTACCGGGTTGATTGTGGAAGCCCGCTTCCAGCCAGTCCACTTCCCCCAACCCTTTTCGTTGGAGGCCCGCACCCGAACCTCGTATGCCGTGTTCTCTTTGAGGCCCGTCAGGTTCACGGTCGGGCTCTTCACAGAGGTCGCATCGACGGTCGTCGACTTCGACTTTTGCCCGACCTCGCGGTATTCGACTCGATACTTGTTCACCGGCGCCCCGGCACTGGATGGGCGCGTGAACTTTACTTTAAGAGCCCTATCAGCGCTGGTGATACCCAGTTTGGTGGGCGCCTTGGGTTTCTTCGCTACGGGCGCTTTGGTCTGCACCTTAACGGTTGCCTTACCGCCCGAGACCTTCGAGAACGTGAACCGGATGCCCTCGGGACTGCGCCACGACTCACCAGCCGCAAGTGCATCATTCGTGTTGCGCCCACCTGGACGGGCGTCCAGCATGGCCGCAGCAACTGCCCCATAGCTTCTCAGGCTGTTGTCAACCAGACGAATCTGAACGCCCGGGGAGATGCCACTCCCAGCGGTTTTACCGTTTTTGCCATCGCGGTACTCCAACCAGTAGGAGCGCTTCGCGTTCACTTTGACGCGCACTGCCTTGACCCCGCTCTTCTTCGAGGTGATGGCGCGCAGCGAATAGGTTTTCGACGCCTTCTTCTTCGGCGCTGTGTAGGTACGCTTCTGCGCTGCTTTCAACCAGCCCACACGATCCAGTTGTGGCCCAGGGAGATATGACAGGTCGCCGAAACCCATCACGTCGCTGTAGTCGCCGTATTCCTGGAAGCTGCACGACTTCAAGGCGGCCAACGTCACCTTGCCTTTGGAGCAGGACAGGGAATTCCCGTGTGGAAGGCCAAGGTTATGCCCCAACTCATGGGTGAGCACATAGGCGTCTGGGGCTCCGACGAGCACCGAAACCCTGCCGCCGAGCTCCGCCTCACCGGCTGAACCGTATGGTCCGCAGGTGTTGGAGGGAAACCGCACGATGACGTGATCGTAGGTTGTCGTCTTGATTTTGTTCTTCCTCAAAACCTTGGCAAGTTCAGTGCGCACGGCATTCACGCTGGCGTTGCAGGCACCCGAGCTAGGTTTCTTGATCTTCTGCCATTTCAGGGTTCTGCTGACCTTGAGCCGAACTCTTCCGCCTGAAACCTCGCTGAAGTAAGCGTCAGCGGTTTTGACGTTTTTCTTCGTGGAATTGACGTCCGCGGAGAGTTTCTTGGTTCCTTTCCAATGAACCGGAACTATGAGGACCTTACGGGTTTTCTTCGCTTTCTTTGCGGCTACTGCCGGGCTCGTGCGAGCAGAGAAGGTCGTGCGCTGGGTGGCACCTACTGTGTGAACGGTTATGCCGGATAGTCGGGGGACCACTGAAAGTGATACCTGTGTTCCAGAGGCGTGAGCCGGCACGCACAGGGCGGTGCAGGCGATGGTGGCTGCACCGATTGCGGCAAGAGCCCTCCGGACACGTCGTTTTACCGCGCTGTGCGACCTCAAAACCGTACCTCTTCATCATCGTTGATTGTGTCTCATCGAGTTTTCACGCCGAGAAACCCGTTTAACAGGACACCCTGTCAGATGTATCGGTTTTACAGCCAGCCCTCCCCACGGTGCGAACCCGAATTCACCCGCATAAAAGCCAACCGCGAGTGGAGAAATCCACTCGCGGTTGGAGAGCGGGAGCGCCGCCGGGAGATGGCGCTCCAGCTCCGCTTGGGGGACGTGATGACCCTTCCTATCGCAACGAGTTGTCGTGCATGGGTCGATCACGAACAGGCGTGGATCTTAACTACACGGGTTACCTGCAGTGACTTGGCCATCCTTGACCTGCACGGCCGCACCTGACAGCGTGTAATCGCTACCCGAGTTGTTGTCCCAGGTACCCGAACCATTGTTGAATGCCGCAGTCACAGTAGAACCATTGGCCGCAATGGTGCGAGACACCCAACCGGAACATGCAGCACTCAACGATTCACCTGGCACAGCGGTCCACGCACCAGATCCCACCCGGTAGTGGACGTTGTATGCATTCCAGTTCTTGTTCGTGGAATAGAACACCGTAGTGGTGTTGGTGGAGCCACCCGAATCACACGGGTTGCCTGCAGTGACTTGGCCGTCCTTGACCTGCACGGCCGCACCTGACAGCGAGTAATCGCTGCCCGAGTTGTTGTCCCACGTACCGGAACCATTGTTGAACGCCGCAGTCACAGTAGAATCATTGGCCGTAATAGTGCGAGACACCCAACCAGAACACGCAGGGCTCATTGTCTCCCCTGGCACAGCGGTCCACGCACCAGATCCCACCCGGTAGTGGACGTTGTATGCATTCCAGTTCTTGTTCGTGGAATAGAACACCGTAGTGGTGCTGGACTCTCCTGAGCCGCCGTCACCACCCGAGCCGTCGTCTCCGCCACCGGATACGGCATTCACGTGCAGAGCCGAACCGCCATAAGCGGGTACGGTCACCGTCACCTTGCCATTAGCGCCAACGGTCCAGGTCTTGTCGCAGTCATCGCCTGCCACAACATCGCAGTACGTGTCAGCAGGCAGCGAGGTCTGGAACTCAGTGGTCACGGAGTTACCGGTGTTGTTGAGGACCACGAAGCCCTTGTCACCACGACCGTATGCCACAACGTTTCCGCCCTGGGTCTGCCAGTTGTTGAGTGCGGTGCCCGCAACGGTGTTGTAGAACCCGACCATGTTCTTAATCTCTGGCCAGCGGTGGGCACAGGTCCATGCGGAGTTGGCGCAGTTGGCATCGATGACCTCACCGGAGCCGGTCTGGGGTGCTCCTGCGTCATGGTCGGTGAACGTGTACCCGGTGTAGACGGCTGGCGATCCATATGGGTAGCTGAGCATGAACATGTTGGCGAGCTTGTACTTCGCTCCCCACTTGTAGTTCATGGTCTCGCCGTTGCGTTCGGTGTCGTGGTTGTCCACGAATACTCCGGCGTTATTGCTGTTCAGCAGACCCCATCCCGTCCCGATGTTCTGCAGTTCGGAGATGTTTCCATCGAATTTGTCTTTCAGCCCACGCGCATAGTTGAACTCGTGCGAGTCGCCAGAACCGAGGTATTCGGAAGGTTGAATCGGTTCCCCCTGCGCACCGATGACCTCGTGCACCCAGTACAGGTTCTTTGCCACCGTGGTCTTGGACTTGATCGCTTCAAGATCCGCCGCTGGCATGTGCTTGGCGGCGTCGATGCGATATCCGGCCACGCCAAGGCTTGCCAGATCGTCGAGGTAGGCCGCGATCTCACGTTGCACGTAGTCCGTGCCGGTTGCGAGATCTTGGAGAGCCACAAGTCGGCAGTTCTGGACCTGCCATCGATCCCCGTAGTCGGAGATGTTGGACTTGCAACTGTTGAAGTCCTGCGGCCCGTATCCGCCCTCTGGTCCGGGGTACTGCTCGAGTTGGAACTGCGTTCCAGCCCAGCCGACGCCTCCGGTTTGGCCGGTCATATGGTTGATGACCGCATCTGCAATGATGCCAACGCCGGCGTTGCTGCAGGTCTGCACCATTGCAGCAAACTCTGCTCGGGTTCCGAGCTTCGATTCGATCTTGTAGCTAACCGGCTGGTAAGAGGTCCACCATTGGGAACCTTGAATGTGTTCCTGGGGCGGCGACACCTGTACGTAGGCGTATCCAGCCGGTCCCAGAACGTTGGTGCATTCCGTTGCGATTGAGTTCCAGGTCCACTGGAACATGTTGACGATGACGTTGCCGCGGTCCTGCCCGTTGGGCGTTGTCGCGGTTGCCGCAGTCGGTCCTGTGACCGATAGTGCTACGGCGCCGACCAGGGTCAGCGCCGTAGCGAGTGCGGCAGAGATTACCCTGCGCATGTGTCTCCTTATTGAGATGTTGTGTGCATCCTTCGTGCAGCCACAATGGCTGCGATTCCGGCGGCAAGTAGCACCGCCGAAAGGATCACCACGAAGACGGTCAGCGTGGTGCCTGTTTTGCTGAGTTCGCCCGCCTCGTTTTGATCCTCGTCTGTTGTGAGGGCATCGCTCGCGACGCCCCTGTCAGTCTCATCGGTTTGGGCGTTGTTCTGATCGCTTTGCGACGAGTCGGTTACGTCATCATCTGCCGCTCCCGTTCCGTTTTCGGTTGCGTCTGGGTCCTCTCCCCCGCCTGCAGAGTTGTTGCCCGTCCCAGAGTCGCCGCCATCCGAACCGTCACCGTTGCCGGGACCCGACTGGTCGTCGTCAATGCACGGATCTTGCTGGCTGATCGACAGATCAGCCGCAACCGCGATAATCGGTGCGTTCAGATCGAAGTCTCCGCCCCCCGCAGCATTGAGCCACTGGCGATCAGCATCTGAGGTACCGCCGGAGTTGAACACGCCCTTCAAGCCGGCGCGGGCATCCACCTCAAGCCCAAACCAACCCTCGCAGGTTTCGGTCATGGCGATACCTGGAACCGCAGTCCATTCGGAGCCAGCACCGTAGTGCAGGTTGTGTGCGGCCCAACCATCGCGCGCTGCGAGGAACACGCGAACCGTGTCGAACTCAGGAGCTTCGGGGATGACTGGCTCTTCCTCCTCTTCGGGAAGTTCTTCCTGACCAGCGCACGGATTGCCCTCGGTCATGACCTTGTTGTCGACTGCCACCACCGGCCCGTAGGTCGAGTAGTTACCGCCACCGTCAGGGTTATCCCACGTGTCCCCACCGTTGTTGAACACGAACTCAAGTTCATCGCCATCCGTTGCAATGGTCTTGCGGACCCATCCCTCACACGCAGGTGACATGGGCTCGCCTGGGACCGCAGTCCATCCCTTGATGCCGTGTCCATAGTGAATGTTGTGGGTGGTCCAGTCTGGGTTGACTCGGTAGTAGACCACGATGTTCTGGCTATCCGTCGAACCGCAGGGGTTCGCGTCCACGGCAACACCGTGTGAGAGCGTCACATGCTCACCCGAGATGTTGTAGTCTCCGCCACCCATCGGGTTGTTCCACGAACTGCCGCCGTCGTTGACCACTGCAACGAATGGTCCTGTCGCTGGGACGGTGACCGCGTACCAGCCATCGCAGACCTCGGTCATCTTGTCTCCCGGGGCCTCGGTCCACCCACCCGATGCATTGTGGTGCAGGTAGGCGTCAGCCCACCCGGAGTACTTGTGGAAGTACACGGTCGTGGAGGTGTACGCGTACACGGGGTCACCCGTGGGAGTGGAGTGTTCGGTCCACAGCACCACGGACTTTCCTGCGGCTGCGGTGATCTCGGCTGTTCCATCTGCAGTGACAGTGAAGGTTTCCGCGCAACCGGTCAGGTCGCTGGACCCGACGACGTTGCAGTAGGACCCTTGAGGAAGATTAGTTGTGAAGGTGTGAGTCACCGGCGCATTCGTGTTGTTGAGGACCACGAAGCCCTGTTCACCGCGCCCATATCCCACAACGTTTCCACCATCAAGGGTCTGCCAGTTGTTGAGTCCGGTTGCCCGCACGTCGTTGTAGAAACCGACCATGTTCGCGATTTCCGGTTCGCGGTGGATACAGGTGAAAGCACCATCGGCACACTCGGCGTCGAGCACCTTTCCTGCTGCATCCTGTGGCGCGCCGATATCGTGTCCACCATTGGCATGCTCAAACTCGTATCCCGTGTAAGCGCTCGGAGACCCGTAGGGATAGGAGAACAGGAACACGTTCGCAAGCAGGTACTTGTCGCCTGCGTGATAGCTCAGGGTTTCCCGGTTGCGCTCGGTGTCGTGGTTGTCCACAAAGACGCCTGCTCGATAGCCTTCCAGCAGATCCTGATTGGTCGCCAGGCGCTGCAGCGTGGAGATACGGCCGTTGAACGCGCGCTGGAGGGTCCGGCCGTAGTTGAACTCGTGCGAGTCGCCTGAGCCCAGGTACTCCGCTGGCTGGATCGGCTCACCGCCCGATCCGATGACCTCGTGGACCCAGTACAGGTTCTTGGCCGCAGACGTCTTTTCTTTGATTGCCTCTAGGTCCACCGCTGGCATGTGCTTCGCCGCGTCAATGCGATATCCGGCCACGCCAAGGCTGGCCAGATCATCGAGATAGTCCGCAATCTCCTGCTGCACGTATTCCGTGCCGGTTGCGAGATCTTGGAGCGCCACAAGTCGGCAGTTCTGCACCTCGTCGCGGTTGCTGTAATCGCTGATGTTGCTCTTGCAGTCGTTGAAGTGCTCGCCACTATATGCGCCCGCGGGTCCAGGATAGTTTTCTTCCGAGTATGGCGTTCCAGCCCAGCCAACACCCGGTTCGGTTTGCCCGGTCATGTGGTTGATGACCGCGTCCGCGATGATGCCGACGCCTGCATCTCGGCAGGTCTGAACCATGGTTGCAAACTCTGCGCGGGTTCCAAGTTTCGATTCAACCTGGTAACTCACGGGCTGGTAGGAGGTCCACCAGGGTGCGCCCTGCGGCCCGAGCTCACCGATGATGTGCTCCTGTGGCGGAGAGACCTGTACGTAGGCGAAACCCGCTGGTCCGATCACGTTCGTGCATTCGGTTGCGATTGAGTTCCAGGTCCACTGGAACATGTTCAGGATTGCGTTGTCACCCTGCTCGTTTGGCGTGGTCTGCGCGGCAATACGACCTGCCGTGAGACCGGCTTTTCCGCCTGTGAGTGTCTGTACCGCCGTACTGGCTGCAGAGATTGTGGGTGGGGTGGGTACCGCAGCGGCGGTCTGAGATGTGAACGCGAGCGAAAGCACAGCAGTAACTGCAATTGCCTTGAGTCGTGTTCGCAATCCTGGCTGCGCCACCGAACGTGTTGCACGCATCTGGTGTTTTTCTCCTCATTGAGTTCCAGCGTTTGCGTCGATGCGCCACGCGGTGCGTGGAAGACGCTTGGAAGCGCGTTTCGGGGCAAGGTAACGCCGCCTCGAAAGCGCATGAGGTTGAATGTAAACGGTCTGCAAATTGATTGCAATGGGTGCAACAACTTGCAGAATCGCTCAAGCGAGCGTATTCATCCCATGTTGAAAAGTGGCAGGGTTTCGCTTGCAGAACTCCTCCGCCACATACGCAAGGACGGCGATGTAATGCGGATTCCGGGCCGATTCTTTTCAACGGCACGGTTCGACTGAAAGGAAATCGTGGGAAATCGACCGCCCACGCATCTCGATATTTGAGATCACGGACGGGTTTTCCTAATGCTACCCGCCCGCCCGACTCGTTGGGGCCAAAAGGGTCCGGGTGCATACATTTAGGTTGCGCACCCGGACCCTTTTGGTCCCAACGAGTTTTGAGACAGCGCATACCTCTGCCCGCAGGCAACGCAAGGATGTTACGGAGAAAGGGTCATACAGTAGGAAGTTGCGGCACCGCGGCAAGAAGCTTCTTGGTGTAGTCTGCCTGCGGGTTCGTGAGCACATCACGTGTCGCTCCGGTCTCCTCGATCACGCCATCACGGAGCACCACGGTCTGCTCGCACAGTTGCCCGACGATCGCCATATCGTGTGACACCATGATCAAGGTCATCCCGAGTTCGTGCTTGAGGCGTTGCAGCAGTTCGATGATCTGCGAGCGCACGGACACATCGAGCGCGCTCACCGGTTCATCGGCTACGAGCACCTGTGGTGATGGTGCAAGGGCACGCGCTATCGCGATGCGTTGGCGTTGACCACCTGAGAACTGCGCTGGATATTTGCTTGCTGCGTCCTCGTCAAGTCCGACCCAGCGCAGTACCTCGTGCACGCGGGCCGTGTGGTCCCCGGGGATCGACAGCGAGCGCAACGGCTCGGCGATGATTGCGCCGACGTTCATCCGCGGGTCGAGCGAGGATCGTGGGTCTTGGAACACGATCTGCACGTTGGATCTGAAGTCGCGCATGACGGCCCGGTTGCGGTGCGCAAGTTCGTCCCCTCGGTACAGCACCCGCCCCGCCGATGGCCTGTCCAGGGCCATGAGCAGTTTGAGGATGGTGGACTTTCCAGCACCGGACTCGCCCACGATTCCCATGCTTTGTCCGGAGACCACCTCAAGCGACACGTTTTTAAGCGCGTGGGTTGTATCGTTTCCACGCCCAAATGTGCGCGACACATTGTCGAGCCGTAGGTATGGCGTCATACTGTGCCTCCCGGCTTGTCGGTGCTGTCCGCTGGGTTGTTCCTTGGGGCGCGCTCTGTACTGCTTGGCGACGAGTCGGCTGCATCCCAGCGTTCCGCCCCTTCCTCGATGGGTCCTTTTTGTTCCGGGTGGGTAGAAAAAGTATGCGCACCCGGACCGTTTTCAGCCCTTCGAGTGTTTTCGGGCTGGACCTGAGTATCTGAACGAGGATGTTGGAGAGAAACAGAGTGAGGGGACGTGTGATGAGAAGGAAGTCGTGTAACGGCTCGGGCGGCATCGAGCAGGGTACGGGTGTAAGGGTGCTGCGGTGTGCGCAGTGCCTGTGCCACGGTGGTCTCCTCGACGACTTGGCCGTTGCGCATGACCACGAGGCCTTCGGCGACCTTCGAGATCACGGGAAGATCGTGGGAGACGAACACGAGGGTCGTGCCCGTCTTGTCGATGATCTCGGAGAGCAGGTCGAGGATTTCGGCCTGCACGGTCACGTCGAGCGCCGTCGTGGGTTCATCGGCAATGAGTAGTTCTGGTTCGCAGGCCAGTGCCATTGCGATTGAGATGCGTTGGCGTTGACCGCCCGAGAGCTGCCACGGGTAGGAAGCGAGAATACGATCCACATCGCGCAGCGAGACCAGTTCGAGAAGCTCGCGCGAACGTGCCACGATCTGGCTCTTGTTCAGCGAGGTGTGCAGCTTGAGCGGTCCGGCGATCTGCTTGCCCACCTTCATGAGTGGGTCGAGCGCAGTGAGCGGTTCCTGGAAAACCATCGCGATCTGGGCACCGCGCACGTGCCGGAGTTCAGATTCCGGTGCGCCGAGAAGCTCCCTGCCATTGAACTGGATTGATCCCGTGGCCTTCATGCCGTGTGGCAGTAGTCCCAAGATCGCCTGAGCCGTCAGGGATTTGCCGGAGCCGGACTCCCCGATGACGCCAAGGCGCTTACCGGAGCCAACCGACCACGAGATGTTGTCGAGCAGGGTTTTATCGCCCGAGGTGGTGACAGTCAGGTCCTTGATGACGAGGCTCATCGATCTCCCCTTAAGCTTGGGTCGAGGCGTTCGCGCAGGCCGTCGCCCAGCAGGTTCAGTCCAAGCACGGTCCACGCGATTGCGATACCGGGTACAAGGGCAGCGATCGGCTGGACTGCAAGAGTGGACTGCGCTTCCTTCAGCATTCGACCCCAACTTGCAGCAGGTGGTGGGGCTCCCAACCCCAGGTAGGACAGGGATGCTTCAGCGAGGATTGCAGTTCCGCCAAGGATCATGAGCTGCACGAGCAGCATCGGCAGAATATTTGGAATCACGTGCCGCACGACGATTCCCGCCCAGCGCGTACCCGAGGCGATTGCAGCGGTCACATAATCCTCGCGCAGCACGCGTGCCGCATTGATTCGAGTGATTCGCGCAATCACCGCGGAACCGGAGATACCGATTGCGAAGATGGCCGAACTCAATGATGCCCCACGAACAGTCACGATGAGCATCGCGAGCAGCAGCGTGGGGAACGCGATAAGCAGGTCCACCAGGTTCACGAGCGTGATGTCGAGCCACTTCGTGGTCGCCGCGGCCACGATACCGATCAGCACACCGAGCACTCCGGCAATCACAACAGCCGAAACGGCCACGATCAGAGCCGACTGAGCGCCCACCATCAACTGGGTAAACAGGTCACGCCCCAGCCGATCCGTTCCAATCCAGAACTCTCCCGACGGTGGAGCCAACCGTGTACCGTCCCCGACGGAGTCCACAGGGTACGGCGTCCACACAAACGACACCAGCCCCATCAGGACGGTCACCGTGGCCATGATCGCTCCAGCGACCAAAGACGGTGGAAACGCCCGGCGAGTCTTCCTTACGACCCCACCCGAGTGTGGGTCACCGGAAGCCGAGGGGCCAAGCCCAACCGGCTCGTCGGCAATAGAAACAGGTACGTTCTCGATACCGCTCATCGCTGGCCTCCCCCGGATACCGACGACAACCGCAAGCGCGGGTCAATCGCGCGTTGCAGCAGATCAATCAGGAAGTTCATGATCAACACAACCGCGGTCAGCAGGAGCACCAGCGACTGCACGACCGGGAAATCGCGCGACACGACAGACTGCAACAACAGCGAACCCAGCCCCGGAAGGGCAAACACGTTCTCAATCACAACCGCACCCAACAGGGACGTGGCCAACTCGATACCCAAAATCGCGACCACGGGAACCGCACCATTACGCAACCCGTGCCGCGCCAACGCACCCCACCGGGAATACCCCAGCGAACGCGCCGTACGAATGTAATCGGCGTCCAACACGTCAAGCGTGGCCGAACGCACATAACGGACCATCACGGACGACATCGCCACCGCGACCGTGATGACCGGCAAGATCAAAGACTCAATCGCGGCACCCGGATTCGACCAGCCCTGGCGCGGGAACCCACCGGCAGGCAGCACCCCGGCATTCAACGCGAACACCCACACCAGGATCACACCAACCCAGAACACCGGGATAGCCAACCCCAACTGCGAAATCGCCGAAACCGCAACGCCCACAAACGAGTTACGGTACACGCCCGCAATAACGCCAAGTGGAACAGACACCAGAACCGAAAGAATAAACGCACCCACAGACAGCGGAATCGTCACATTCAACTTCGACACGATAAGTTCGGAGACCGGAAGCTTCGAGATGAAGGCAGTCGTGCTGCCCGAGAAGATCGAGCCGATCCAGTCGAAATACTGACTGACCAGCGACTTGTTCATGCCGAGTTCACTGCGCAACTGCTCCAGTTGCTCAACAGTCGTACCCGGACCGAGCAGCGCACTCCCCGGGTCACCCGGCAGCAGACGCAGCACCGCAAAGATCAAAATGCTGGCAACCACCAGCGAGACGATCAGCGAGCCAAGCCGAACCGCAATGAATCTAGCCATGGCGACGTTCAGTTCTTTCTAAAAGACACAACAACAATTAACGCAACTATGAGCCTGGATGTTCCCACCCAGGCTCATAGTCACTACATCACTGATCGATCAGTTTGTGCGAACGATGTTCGCAACGTAGAACGGTTCGGCGTTCTTGTCAGCGGAGAATCCGGTAATGTTTGCCTTCGACACACGGATCTGCGGGGCTTGGAACAGCCATGCAGATGGTGCCTCTTCAGCGATGATGCCGGAGAGCTGGTGAATCAGTTCCGTCTGCTCGGCTTCTGATGCAGCCTCATCGGACTTGACCTTGAGGTCCTGGACCTCGCTGTTGTCGTACTGCCAGTAGAAGTCAGGGTTTGCGTACCACAGCACGTCGCGTGGGTTGTTGTGGTTCATGAGCGTGGTCTCGTAGTCCTTGTTGGTGTAGACCTGCTCGTACCATGCCGCATCATCGAATGGGCTCAGCTCCAGAGTCACGCCGACTGCCGCGAGATCGGACTTGAGTTGCTGCACGATCAGTTCCTCAGCGGAACCTGCAACGTACTTGATCGAGAAGGATAGGTCCTTCACGCCAGCCTCGTCCAGGAGTTCCCTTGCCTTGTCTGGGTTGTAGGCGTGGATCTCCGCATAGGATGCGTCATACCATGGCTCACCTACTGGAGGCATCGAACCGATCACAACACCGTAGTCGCCCCACACTGCGTTCTTGATGGCTTCGCGGTTGATTGCGGTGTAGAGACCCTGGCGGACCTTGACGTCGGTGAATGGCTCAACCTGGTTGTTGAAGGTCCACAGCCACTTACGGATCGAGTTGCCCTCGCTCACGACGAACTCATCGTTGCCCTCGAACTGTGCGAGTTGATCTGGGTTGTCCTGCTGGAGCACGAGGTCGAGCTGTCCAGCGAGCAGAGCGTTGTTCAGTGCGGTTTCATCAGCGAAGAACTGGAAGGTCACGCCAGGGTTCTTGGCTGGTTCGCCCCAGTAGTCCTCATTGCGTTCCAAGGTCAGGTGGTCGCCCTGGACCCACTCAACGAGCTTGTATGGGCCGGTTCCGTTCTCGGAGGTGTTGGCCTTGTCGCCGTCCTTGACGATCGTGACCGATGCGAGGAAGAACGGCAGCGAGGCACTGCGGTGCGCAAGGTTCAGAACCACGGTTGCGTCATCTGGGGTTTCAATCTCCTCGATCACAAGGAGGTCGGACTTGCGGGCTGACTTCGAGTCCGGGCCGATTGCCTCGGAGATCGACCACTTCACGTCCTTCGAGGTGAGCGGCGTACCATCGTGGAAGTTCACGCCGTCCTGCAGGGTGAAGGTGTAGGTCAGACCGTCTTCGGAGATTGCGATATCCTTGGCAAGGGTGTTGACGACGTCACCGTTCTCGTCGACCGAGGTCAAGCCCTCGTAGACGTTACGGGTTGTGGTCTCGGAGATGCCAGATGACCCACCGACGTTGCGCTCAAGCGAGGTTGGCTCGTTGGTCGAACCGATGACGATCTCTTCCGTGGTCTCAACTGCCGCGTCCGAGGTCGTGTCCGTCGGTGAGGGGGTCTGCTCGTTTGTGTTTCCCGAGCCGCATGCGGCAAGAACCAGCGAGGACGCTAGGACTGCGGCAACCAGAGTGAGCCTGGATTTCATTGCGGTGTTCCGTTCTGCAGGTGCCTTGGGGGTGCGAACGGCGGCAAGCCTAAGCACCTGCAGTTGTGGATTGCGCCGCGTGACTGATAAGTCGGAGAAGTCTTTGTGAGTTCCACGTTCTGTGGGGTCACGCCCGTGGATCTCTGTGAACACGCCAGGTGCTCAAGGTTTAGGCGGTGACTGGCCGGGAGGCTTCACCCGTTACTGCGACCGAATGCGTTCAGGCTCGCGGGGCGTCCATCCCTATCCCAAGACAGGAATCAACAACAGCAACAACACACAATGCCGGCGACGCGTGGCATTGCGTGGAACTGGGATGCGTTGTTGTCATACATGATGCTTCAAGTATTACACGACTCGGAAATGGATTAACAGTCGTCCACGTGTTGGGAAGGTCACGTCGCATGGTCCGTTGCAGATTAGCGACGATACGGTACCCGCCCCTGCCACTCCCGACCCAGCCGCGCTGGGTCGGTGGCTGCGCTGGGAATAGCAGGGTCGTCAGAACTAGCGCCGGGTGCCTGCCTCCGCTGCAGCGCCCACATCGCCCTGCACGATGATGCGGATGAACTGGCGCGCCCAGTCGATGATCTCCTCGCCCCGCAGTGGCTTGCCGCCGATGCGGGAGGTCGTTGGGTATGGCACAAGCACGGTGCGCACGGCAGTCTTGATCATCGAACCAGGGTAGATCCGCTTGAGCCGTAGGGTGGCGGACTCTGGCAACTCGACCGGACCGAACCGCACGTACTTACCCTGCACGGTCACGTCGTGCACTCCGACCTCGCGCACGAAGTTGCGGAATGAAGCCACCAAGAACAGGTTGTTGACCGGCTCCGGCAACAGACCATAGCGGTCGAGTAGTTCGGTGCGGATGAACTCAAGTTGTTCCTCGGTCGTTGCCTCCGCGATCTTCCGGTACGCCTCAAGCCGCAGTCGCTCTCCCCCGATGTACTCGTGCGGGATGTGTGCGTCGATTGGCAACTCGATGGATACCTCGGGAACCTCTTGGGTGTACTCGCCCTTGAACGCGCTCACTGCCTCACCGACCATGCGCACGTACAGGTCGAACCCGACCCCTGCGATGTGACCGGATTGTTCGCCGCCGAGTAGGTTACCGGCGCCACGGATCTCCAGGTCCTTCATCGCGACGGCCATACCGGCGCCAAGGTCGGTGTTCGCAGCGATTGTGGCGAGACGGTCGTGCGCGGTGTCGGTCAGTGGTTTTTCCGGTGGGTACAGGAAGTAGGCGTAGGCGCGTTCGCGGCCACGGCCGACTCGCCCACGCAACTGGTGTAACTGGGACAGGCCGAGCCGGTCGGAACGCTCCACGATCAGGGTGTTGGCGTTCGAGATGTCGAGGCCGGTCTCGATGATCGTGGTGGAGACGAGCACGTCGAACTTCTTCTCCCAGAAGTCGAGGATGACCTGTTCCAGTTCGTGCTCGCTCATCTTTCCGTGGGCCACGCGCACGCGGGCCTCGGGGACGAGTTCCATCAGGTGCGAGGCAGTGCGGTTGATCGAGTCGACCTTGTTGTGGACGTAGAACACCTGGCCTTCGCGGAGCAGTTCACGTCGGATTGCGGCAACGATCTGCTTGTCCTCGTACGCGCCCACGTAGGTGAGCACGGGGTGCCGTTCCTCTGGCGGTGTGGCCAGTGTGGACATTTCGCGGATACCGGTCACGGCCATTTCGAGGGTGCGCGGAATCGGGGTTGCGCTCATCGCGAGCACGTCCACGTTGGTCCGCAGTTGCTTGAGGGTTTCCTTGTGCTCAACCCCGAACCGCTGTTCCTCATCAATGACCACAAGCCCCAAGTCCTTGAAGTGCACCGATCCTGAGAGCAGGCGGTGGGTACCGATCACAACATCGACCTTGCCCTTGGACAGGTCATCGAGTACGGCCTTGGCTTCTTTGTCGGATTGGAAGCGCGAGAGCGCCTTCACGGTCACGGGGAATCCGGCGTAGCGCTCGGAGAACGTGTCGTAGTGCTGCTGCACGAGCAGGGTTGTGGGCACGAGAACCGCAACCTGCTTGCCATCCTGCACGGCCTTGAACGCGGCGCGCACCGCAATCTCGGTTTTACCGTAGCCAACGTCACCACAGATGAGGCGGTCCATGGGGAGTTCCTTCTCCATGTCGGCTTTGACCTCATCGATCGTGGCCAACTGGTCGGGCGTCTCGATGTACGCGAAAGCGTCCTCGAGTTCGCGCTGCCATGGGGTGTCCGGTGCAAACGCGTGCCCTTGGGTTGCCTGACGCGCCGAGTACAGGCGGATCAGTTCGCCCGCGATCTCCCGGATCGCCTTGCGGGCGCGGGACTTGGTTTTCTGCCAGTCCGAGCCGCCCATCTTGTTGACAGTTGGTGCCTCGCCGCCCGTGTACTTTGTGATCTGGTCGAGTTGGTCCATCGGCACGAACAGGCGGTCGGCGGGCTGCCCCTTGCGAGACGCCGCGTATTCGATGACCATGTACTCACGTATGGCCGCATTCGCACCGCCAAGCGCGCGCTGCGTCAGTTCGATGAATCGTCCGACACCGTGCTGCTCGTGCACCACGAAGTCGCCGGTGCGCAGTTGCAGCGGGTCCACGACATTGCGTCGTTTGGATGGCATCTTGCGCATGTCGCGTGTTGAGGTTCCGACGCGCCCAGTGAGATCCGCCTCGGAGAACAGCGCGAACTGCAGGTCAGTGGCCACGAATCCCGTCCCTGCCGGGAACGGGATCACATGGACAACACCGGCTTCAATATCACCGGTCAGGTCTGTGTCGAGGCGTGCTGGAACATCGAGTTTTCCAAAATTTTCGACGAGTCGCTTGGCAGGTCCCGGCCCCTCGGCCGCCATGACCAGACGCCAACCTGCACGTTGCAGTGATTTCACGTCATCGAGTGCCCGGTCGAGATCTCCGCGGTAGGTTTCTACATCACGCGCGTTGACCTTGAGCACTCGCGCGGGCTCGATTCCGTCCTGTTGCAGGGACTCGAACAGTTGCCTCTCAAGGTCGGCCTCGCGGGCCTCCTCCGCACTCATTCCTTCGGGAAGTGGCGTCGCACCGAGACCGAACGAGGCGAAGCCCCACCAACCGAGCGAACGTTGTGAGGCAATGTACTCGGCCTGTTCGAGCGTCAGGAACGATGCAGCAGACAGGTCGATCGGGGTCTTTCCCCCGGCTGCCGCACCGGTCCATGCCGCGGCCAAGAACTCCTCGGTGGTTGCCACCAGATCGTGTGCCCGGCGTCGAATACGTTCAGGATCGCTGAGCACGATGAGCGATTCCGGGTCGAGCAGGTCGGCAATGGGAACCATCTTCTGCACGAGTGCCGGGGCAAGGGATTCCATGCCCTCAACCGCAACACCGTGCGCAAGTTTCTCAAGCATCTCGGCGGCGCCGCCACTTGAGGTCTGCGCAAGTTCGGCGGCCCGTTCCCGCACCTGCTCAGTGAGCAGCAACTCCCGGCACGGCGGAGCCCACAGACCCTGTTCGGCGATCTCAAGCGAGCGCTGGTCGGCCACCGCGAAGCTACGGATCTCCTCGACCTCGTCGCCCCAGAACTCCACGCGCAACGGGTGCGCCTCGGTCGGAGGAAAGACATCGAGGATGCCACCGCGTACCGCGAACTCGCCGCGGCGCTCCACCATGTCCACGCGAGCGTAGGCCGCATTGGCTAGCGCTTCCGCCACCTCGGACAGATCAGCAGAATCCCCTGCCTGAAGGCGTACGGGTGCAAGATCGCCCAAACCTGCCACGACAGGCTGTAATAACGCACGCACCGGCATCACAAGCGCCCGGATCCGTCCGGTCATTCCCTCGTCAGTTGGGTGAGCAAGCCTACGGAACACGGCCAAGCGGCGTGCCACGGTGTCCGCGCGCGGTGATAGACGCTCGTGCGGCAGCGTCTCCCACGCCGGTAGGGCGGCCACAGACTCGTATGGCAGATAACAGCGCAGAGCGTTCGTCAACTCGTCAGCCTCACGACCTGTCGCGGTGACAATCACCACAGGACGCGAGGGCTCGTCGGAAATCTGCGGAACCGGTCCGGAACTCGCCCGCGCCCCCGCCATTGCGGCCAGCAATGGTGCGCGCACACCGGGACTCACCACGACGTTTAGTG
Organism: Timonella sp.; assembly: GCA_031979385.1. Lineage (GTDB taxonomy): Bacteria > Actinomycetota > Actinomycetes > Actinomycetales > Cellulomonadaceae > Timonella. The sequence goes on from DALZEF010000003.1 coordinate 175,051, forward strand.
CTCCACGCGCCGGGACGGAATGAATGACCTCCCGCGCGGCGTTGTCCTCGAAGAGTGCTGGGATAATTCCCGAGAGGTTCATTGCGACCTTTTCTTATGTCTTCAGTTACTCGGATAGTGCTGCGGGCCAACCGGACATTTGTTTCAGTGAGTGAACAAACAGGCGCCCAACCTATGGACAGTACTACGATAGTTGAATCGGTTTTTTGCCCTAGTTGAAGTTGGAAGTGCTCCGATGCCACAGTTACGATCCCGCACAGTTACCCATGGTAGGAACATGGCCGGCGCACGTGCGCTACTACGCGCAGCCGGCGTCGACGGTAATGACTTTGGCAAGCCAATTATCGCAGTTGCCAACTCATTCACCGAGTTCGTTCCAGGCCACACCCACCTCCAGCCCGTCGGACGCATCGTCTCCGACGCCATCAAGGCCGCTGGCGGCATCCCCCGCGAGTTCAACACCATCGCCGTGGACGACGGAATCGCCATGGGACACGGCGGCATGCTGTACTCGCTGCCATCCCGCGATCTGATCGCTGACTCGGTCGAATACATGGTTGAAGCCCACTGCGCGGACGCAATCGTGTGTATTTCGAACTGTGACAAGATCACCCCGGGTATGCTCAACGCCTCGCTGCGTCTCAACATTCCAGTGATCTTCGTCTCCGGTGGTCCCATGGAGGCTGGAAAGGTCGTCGTTGCGGACGGTGTGGCCAAGACCCACCTCAACCTCGTGAACGCGATCAACTACTCCGCTGACGACAACGTGTCGGATGAGGCACTGGCCAAGGTCGAAGAGGCCGCCTGCCCGACCTGTGGTTCGTGCTCCGGTATGTTCACCGCAAACTCGATGAACTGCCTGACCGAAGCCCTCGGACTCTCTCTCCCGGGCAACGGTTCGACCCTGGCAACCCACGAGAAGCGCCGTGCCCTGTTCGAGGAAGCGGGCCGCACCATCGTGCGCTTGGCAGAGCGCTACTACTTCGAGGACGACGACTCGATCCTCCCCCGCAACATCGCAAACAAGGCAGCGTTCAACAACGCAATGGCCCTCGACGTTGCAATGGGCGGTTCCACCAACACCGTGCTGCACATCCTCGCAGCCGCACAGGAAGCGGAACTCGACTTCACCCTCGCGGACATCGAGGACATCTCACGCCGCGTGCCATGCATCTCCAAGGTGGCCCCAAACCACCCGAACTACCACATGGAGGACGTCCACCGTGCAGGTGGAGTCCCCGCACTGCTCGGTGAGTTGAACCGTGGCGGCCTACTCGAAACGGATGTCACCTCGGTACATACGCCAACTCTGCAGGAATGGCTCGACGACTGGGACATCCGCGGCGGCAAGGCAACCCCCGTCGCAACCGAGTTGTTCTACGCCGCACCAGGTGGCGTGCGCACCACCCTCGCATTCTCCACGAACAACCGCTGGGAATCGCTCGACACCGACTCCGAAGGTGGCTGCATCCGCTCCGTTGAACACGCCTACACCGCCGAGGGTGGTCTCGCAGTACTGCGCGGAAACATCGCCGAAGATGGCGCGATCTTCAAGACCGCCGGCGTTGACCCAGACGTCTTCCATTTCAAGGGCCGCGCACTCGTGTGCGAGTCTCAGGAAGAGGCCGTGGAGAAGATTCTGTCCAAGCAGGTTCTTCCAGGTCACGTCGTGGTTGTCCGCTACGAGGGACCAGCCGGTGGCCCGGGCATGCAGGAGATGCTCTACCCCACCTCGTTCATCAAGGGACGTGGCCTTGGCAAGGTCTGCGCACTCATCACCGACGGTCGCTTCTCCGGTGGTTCCTCCGGTATCTCCATCGGTCACGTCTCACCCGAGGCGGCAGCCGGTGGTGTGATCGGTCTGATCGAGAACGATGACGAGATCGAGATCGACGTGAACTCACGCTCCATCACGCTGCTCGTGCCAGACGAGGTCATCGCTGAGCGCCGCGCCAAGATGGAGGCCTCCGAACGCCCATGGCAGCCAAAGAACCGTGAGCGTAAGGTCTCCGCGGCACTGCGCGCTTATGCCGCAATGGCACTTTCCGCCGACAAGGGTGCAGTACGCGACATCAGCCGCCTAGGCTAACCCCCAATAACAACTAGGGTACGGTTTTCTATGTTTCGCCTAATAAATAATTAGGCAAAACATAGAAAACCGTACCCTAGCAGCTATGAAGTTACTTAGTGTGGAACTTCTGCTGCGCTTCAAGCAACCCGTGCGTCACGATCATCTCGGCGCAGTCGGCCGAGCCGTCCAACAGGAACGGTAGTTCCTTGGCCTCGGATGCGCTGAAGTTCTTGAGCACGTAGTCGGCCACGTCCATACGCCCCGGCGGTCGCCCAATGCCTGCGCGCACACGGATATAGCTCTTGGTGCCCAACGCCTTGGTGATGTCGCGCAGACCGTTGTGTCCGCCCTCGCCACCGCCGATCTTGCACTTGATGTCTCCAAACGGAATGTCCAACTCGTCATGCACGACGACAACGTTCTCGGGATCCACGTTGAAGTACTTGGCCAACCCTGCAACAGGTCCACCCGAGGTGTTCATATAGGTGTTGGGCTTAGCAAGGATTACGCGAGGGCCGGGTGCGCCACCGGGCATCATCCCCATACGTGCCTCAGCGACCTGAGCGTTGGCGCGGTGCGCCGAAAACTTCGCGCCTGCGCGTCCCGCAAGCACGTCAAGCACCATGTGCCCAATGTTGTGGCGGTTGCCCGCATACTTCGGACCAGGGTTACCCAGTCCCACGATCAAATACAGGTCATCAGCCATTTCATATTCCTTCGACCTAACGTAACTAGGCTCAACAAGTACACCCTCGGCACGGCGCCACACACGCCCAAACCAACGAAACACTTACCACTCCCAACCCGCCACCCATAAAACCGAACGTCACAACGAAACGAACCGGCTCGTCGCCAAGCACAATCCGACTCGACAACACGAAGATACAAGTCAGGGCGCCCAGCATGCCAGGCGCCCCAACCGTTGCTTCAACGCGGCGCATCACGCGCCGACCCGTATCAGGCTACGAAGAAGTCGATGTGCTCGATAACGCGGCCAACCGAGTCGCGCTGAACGTCCTTGATCGATACAGCAACAACCTTGCCGTCAACCTCAAGGTCGATGGTCTCGGTGCGGTTGTTCTTCACAACGAGGAATGCCTCGTGTGCGTCAACAACGATGTGCTGAGCCTCGGAACCAGCCGAGTAAAGAACCGATGGGACCTGGCCGTCACGGCGAGCCTGACGAGCAGCACCCTTACCGAAAGCCGAACGAGCGGAAGCAACAAGCTTTGCGTTTGCCATAATTGCGCTCCTAATCTTTGTGTTGTGGCGCCGAAGCGCGGTGGACATGGACCTTATGAACTTTCCCGTAAGATCAGTTCACGCGAGGGCCAAGGAACACAACCGGAGTTGCCGGGCAGAACGCCACGAAAAATGTGCGGACTACTGCGCGCACGAACAGATGCCTGCTGTGCGGTTCCTCGACTCACGACACAACGGAACGCAAGGAGCGAACCGCCCAGTCGATAACGGAGCCGACCACCTTCGGGTTGTCGCGGCATCTTTCCGCGAGCCCATGTTTGTGAAGGAGGCCCCTCCCTCGCCAAGGCACGGTTTCAAGTATAGGGACACGTGCGGCTGGAATACAGCCACGGCAGTAGTTGGCGGTCAACGTCACAGTTTTCGGGCACGGTTTTCTGGGTGGCGGCCTTCTGTACTGCCGTTTTCATTGCCGACGAGCCGTCATTATTTTGGCGTCCGTTGCGTTGCGCCGTCTTGGGCTATGGTGCGCTGCAATACGCGGCCCTGTGTTGCACACACCTGTGTGGTCGATGGGGCTCGTTATGTCCACATACCCTGAATTTTTCTGAGAACCCGGACGGTTTTGGCCCCATCGAGCACGGCAGGCGACAACAAGAACGCCCGGTCACACCGTACGAGACAGTGCGACCGGGCGTTCCAACTGCAGAAAACAGACTGTTTAGGAGTTGCCCTCGAACAGTGACGTCACCGAACCATCGGCGAAGACCTCTTCGATTGCGCGTGCGATCAGTGGGGCAATCGAGAGCACGGTGAGCTTTTCAAAGCGCTTCTCAGCGCTGATGGGCAGAGTGTCGGTGACGATGACCTCGGACGCACCGCACTCCTGGAGGCGGGTTGCGGCTGGGTCGGACAGTACACCGTGCGTTGCCGCCACGATGACTTCGCTCGCACCGGATTCAAGACACACACGAACCGCCTCTGCGATCGTGCCCCCGGTGTCGATCAGGTCATCCACGAGGACGCAGGTGCGACCGGAAACATCACCGACAACGCGGTTGGCCACCGCCTGGTTAGGCTGGTTGATGTCACGGGTCTTGTGCACGAATGCGAGCGGGTGTCCTCCGAGCTTGGCAGCCCACTTCTCAGCAACCTTGATTCGACCGGCATCAGGCGACACGACAGTCACGTTGGACAGGTCCACGCGAGACTTCACGTATTCGGTGAGCAGCGGCATAGCCCACAGGTGATCCACTGGACCGTTGAAGAATCCTTGAAGCTGCGCCGTGTGCAGGTCCACGCTCATCATGCGGTCCGCGCCCGCAACCTCGAACATGTCCGCGAGGAGGCGTGCCGAGATTGGTTCACGACCCTTGTGCTTCTTGTCTTGACGCGCATACCCGTAGAACGGCATGACCACGGTGATGCTCTTGGCAGACGCACGCTTGAGAGCGTCAACCATGATGAGCTGCTCCATGATCCACTGGTTGATCGGAGCGGTGTGGGACTGCAGAACGTAAACGTCGGCACCTCGAACGGATTCACCGAATCGAACGTAGATCTCACCGTTCGCGAAGTCGTATGCCGAGGTTGGAAGGAGCTCGGTGCCCAACTCCTCCGCAACGGCAGCTGCGAGTTCAGGGTGTGCACGGCCGGACACGAGTACGAGTCGCTTGGTGCCGTCAGCGGACAGAATGCCGGTCATTACTTGTCAGTTCCTTCGAAGGGGGTTTGGGTTTCTGGAACGGTATAGCTCTGGGGACTTACGTTGGTTCCGTTGCGCGCTGGCTGGACAGCCTCACTGCCGTGCGGAGCCTCGGCGCGAGCAAGTTCAGCAAGAGCCTGAGCACCAAGAGCCGCTGCAGGGGGTACGCCATGTGCGCGGGCCTGAGCCGCTGCCTCTGCGGAGTCGGTACCTGGGCGACGACGTTCCACCCAGCCCTCGATGTTGCGTTGGGTACCGGCGGACACGGCGAGGCTTCCAGCCGGGACATCTTGGCGGATGACGCTTCCAGCCGCAGTGTAGACTCCGTCGCCGATATTGACCGGTGCCACGAACAGGTTGTTCGCGCCGGTGCGGGAGAAGGCGCCAACGGTGGATCGGTGCTTGTTCACGCCGTCGTAGTTGACGAAGATCGAGCCGGCTCCGATGTTCGTGCCCTCACCGATCTCGACGTCCCCAGCATAGGAGAGGTGCGGAACCTTGGATCCGTCGCCGATCACGGCGTTCTTGGTCTCCACGAAGGTGCCGATCTTACCCTTTACGCCAAGTACCGTTCCTGGTCGTAGGTAGGCGAACGGACCGACTGTCGCGCGCTCACCGATGTGGGCGTCTGAGCCGTGCGTGCGAGTGATCGTTGCGCCCTTCTCGACGACCACGTTCGTCAAAGTGGTGTCCGGGCCGATTGTGGCTCCGGTCGCGACGGTGGTCTCACCGTGAAGTTGGGTGCCGGGAAGAATCGTGACGTCCTGTTCAAGTTCCACCTGAACGTCAATCCACGTGGTCGCGGGATCCACGATGGTGACTCCCTCAAGCATCCAGTGCTCAACGATGCGGCGGTTGAACTCGGCACGTAGAACCGACATCTGGGCGCGGTCGTTCGCACCCTCAACGAGCCAGGGATCATCGGTGCGGATCGCACGGACAACGCCGCCCTCTTCACGGGCAAGGGCAAGAACATCGGTCAGGTAGACCTCACCCTGGGAGTTATTGCGGTCGACCGATCCGAGTGCCCGACGTAGAACCGCGGCATCGAACACGTAGGTTCCAGAGTTGATCTCGCGGATACGGTGTTGTTCCTCGGTTGCGTCCTTGTGCTCGACGATTCCGGCGACCGATCCATCTGCCTCACGCACGATGCGTCCGTAACCGGTGGCGTCCTCAAGTTCAGTGGTCAAAACGGTGACGGCATTGCCTCCGCTGACGTGTGCTTCAAGGAGCTCCGCGAGGGCTTCCGCATCGAGCATTGGGACATCGCCCGATACAACGACGACCGGTCCCTCAAGTCCACCGCTGACGCCTTGCCCCTCTGCACCGAGTGGGACGCCGTCAATGACCTGCGCCGCGTGAACGGTTGCATCTAAGACCCCGAGTGCGCACTGGACAGCGCGTCCGGTTCCGGGGATCGCGTCTTGATCGACGATGATCGCTTGTGCATTGAGTTCGAGCACGTGCTCGGCAACCTGATCGCGTTCGTAGCGAACAACAACGGCGATTCGTTCGGGATTGATTCCGGCTGCTGCGGTGAGAGCGTGGCCGAGCATCGAGCGCCCGGCCAGCGTGTGAAGGACCTTAGGAGTAGCGGATTTCATCCGCGTTCCTTCTCCTGCTGCAAGAACAATTACGGCCGCGGGCTGAGCGGTTGTCACAGGGGATTCCCCAATGCTTAAAGAAGGATGCTTGCCATATTGCAACCACACAATGGCTGAATGTGGTTGTGCTCCGCCCCCAGGACTCGAACCTAGACTAAGGGCACCAAAAACCCCTGTGCTGCCGATTACACCAAGGCGGATCAGTCATGGTGAAAGACTTTTGCTCTACCGCAGGTTACACGCGCTTTGGTGAACACGAGTGTGCGTCCGGTAAACGCCGTTCCCTTGACCGCCTTCAATGTTAGACCATGGCTGAGCGTATACCCAACCAATTCAGGGCGAATAACGTCACATCTGCGCGAGCAGTGAGGATACAGAGAATCCCAGCCTGACGGGTTCCCGCGCTCAACGTTCACAACCGGCTGGCCGCGCGCCAAAGAGGCATTCCAGCCCGTTAACCACTAGGTGTATGGGAAACCTTCAGGCAGAATGGGTTGTGTGGCCTCAGAAACGAAACGCACCGCACGCTCCCGTATGACCGCTCATGAGCGGCGGGAACAACTCATCTCGATCAGCCGGGAACTCTTCGCGGAGAAGGGTTTCGAAGGCACGAGCGTGGAGGAGATCGCTGCGCGCGCGAATGTTTCCAAGCCTGTCGTGTATGAACACTTTGGCGGCAAGGAAGGTATCTATGCGGTCGTCGTGGACCGCGAGATTCAGAACCTGACCGGCGCGTTGACCACCGCGCTCAACATCGGCGGTCACCCGAAGATGATTGTTGAGCGCATGGCCTTCGCGCTGCTCGATTACATCGAATCGAATGAGGATGGTTTCCGCGTCCTTGTCCGCGATTCACCGATGACCCAGAACACCGGCTCCTTTTCGAGCCTGATCGGGGATGTCGCCACGAAGGTCGAGCACCTCTTGGCGGATCAGTTCAAGAAGCGGGGCCTCAACCCCAAGACCGCACCAATCTACGCACAGATGCTCGTTGGCATGGTGGCGCTAACCGGACAGCACTGGGTGGATGAGCGTCAGCCCAAGAAGGCCGAGGTTGCGGCCCACTTGGTCAATCTGGCGTGGAATGGCTTGTCCGGGCTTGAACGCCGTCCGCAACTTTCGCTCGATCACTCGAGGTCAGACAACTAGGCTACCCTTCAGGGAACCTTCCCGTCCCGTTTCACCGGTGGGGTCGATTTGTCCCACCTGCCAACGCAATGGGAGCACATCCGGACCAATGTGGCCCCATCGAAATCGGACGCCGCTCTCACAGCACACCGCATCACCCGCAGAAGATCACAAAATGTAAAAGAAGCTTAACTTCTTATTTCTCTTGCACAACGCCCCGAACCCTGCTTAAGGTGTCAAGGAAACTTAACATGAAGGAGTCTCATGGTACGCCTCGAGATCAAGAACCTAACCAAGGACTACGGCGACCTGCGCGCACTCGACGATCTGTCGTTCGCCGTTGAATCCGGCGAAATCTTTGGGTTTGTCGGATCAAACGGTGCAGGCAAGTCAACCACGATGCGCATCACCCTCGGAGTGCTCGACGCAACCTCGGGCGAGGTCCACCTCAACGGCAGGAAACTCGACTTCGAGGCACGCAAACGCATCGGGTACATGCCAGAAGAACGCGGCCTGTACCCGAAGATGAAGGTTGGCGACCAACTCGTGTACCTGGCGCAGTTGCACGGCATGAGCAAAACCGACGCCATACAGTCGATGGAAAAATGGACGCAGCGTCTTGGCATCGACACTCGGCGCAAGGACACCGTGCAGTCACTGTCGCTCGGTAACCAGCAGCGCGTCCAACTCGCGGCGGCGCTGGTGCATGAACCTGACGTGTTGATCCTTGACGAACCATTCTCGGGGCTTGACCCGGTAGCGGTCGATGTCATGAGCAATGTGCTCATCGAGCGCGCTCAGGCCGGCGCTCCGGTCATCTTCTCTTCACACCAACTCGATCTGGTGGAGCGTCTGTGCACCAGGGTCGGCATCATCAAGTCCGGTGCGATGATCGCCAACGGAACAGTCGCGGAACTGCAGGCGCGAGCGGGGAACCTGTGGCAGGTCACGCTCGAACAGCCGAGTTCTTTCGCTTGGCTCACGACTCTCCCGGATATTGAGGTCACCTCAGCCACCGGTGATGCGGCCCAGTTCCTTGTGCAGCGTGATGGTGCGGAGCAACAGGTCCTGCAGGCTGCTGCGACACAGGGGGCAGTGAGTTCGTTTGGCCGACACCGCATCCCCTTGGCGGATCTGTTCCGCGATGCGGTGACCGTCCCAGCCGTTGATGAGAACTAGGAACCGGACTATGACTACTCAACTTTCAACGTTCAAGGCCATCTGGTTGATCGCCAAGCGTGAGATTGGCATGATCATGCGCGCGAAGTCCACCATCATCTCCACCGTGATCATCGCGGTGCTGATCATCGGTGGTCTGACGGCGTTCAAGTTCTTCGCGGACCGCAATGAGGTGTCCGTGGGTTACGTGGATCAGCAGATTGAGGCCACCTATTTCTCTGGCTTCCTAACCGCTCTCGACGATGCGGGCGTGGAACCTGTCATCGAGACCTATCCCAGCCTTGAGGCGCTGAACACAGCGGTAGAGGAGGGCGAGGTTGATGGCGGTCTCATCGAGGATGAGCAGGGCCTCAAGGTCGTTGCACACGAGAATCCTGATTCCGCCATCTACGATGCCGCGACCAAGGCGCAGCAGGGCAAGAGCATCCTGGATCTCAGCGAGGCGCTGCCTGGCGGAGTGAACGACCCGCTGTTCAAGAACCTCACGGAGCCAGTCCGAGTGGACGTGTTGAACCCGCCAACCGAAGTTGAGGGTTCGCAGGCCGCCGTTGGTTTCATTGTCGGTTTGCTGCTCTATCTGGGTATCTTTGGCGGCGGCATGTCTGTTGCGCAGGGTGTGGTCGAGGAGAAGTCCTCACGTGTGGTTGAGATCCTGCTTGCCTCGGTCCGTCCGTGGCAGTTGCTGACGGGCAAGGTGCTGGGGATCGGCATTGCCTCACTCGCACAGGTGGCCGTGTATGTTGGGGCCGGTGTCATCACGGCTCGCGTGCTTGGGTTGGCCACGGAACTGCCGTTCGACATCTTGGCTGTCGGTGGCTGGGTGCTCTTGTGGTTCTTGATCGGTTACATCGTGTACGCGCTGATCTTCGCTGGTCTGGGTGCGCTTGTGTCCCGCCAGGAGGACTTGGGGTCGGTCATCATGTTGCCGATGATCTTGATCATCTTCGCCTACATGCTGGGTGTGACTGTCGCCCCGAATGATCCGGATTCCACACTGGTTGCGGTGGCGTCGTACATTCCGTTCACCTCCCCCATCGTCATGCCGATCCGTTCCGCCTATGGCGTTGCCGGCACTGGAGAGGTGTGGATTGCTGCGCTTATCGGCTTGATAACTATCCCGCTGCTGCTCGCGTTGACGGCGAAGATCTACGGCAATGGCGTGCGCCGTTCGGGTGCGAAGATCAAGCTGCGCGACGCACTCAAGCAGTCCTAATCTGTGCTGTGGAGGCCCATTCGGAACCGCGTGGTTCCGAATGGGCTTTTTGCGTTCTGATTGGCGACGATTCCCTCCTCCCAGCGCACCCTGCACCCAAGGTGGTGGTGCTGGAAGACGGGTGCTCGTCGCCAATATATCTGCACGCCGTGAAGCCTGCGGATAAGGAAAAAGTCAGACATGTACCCTAATGCCATGTCTTCTTCGCTGCACGATCGCGTTCTTCAGACCCTTGGCCGCGAAATCATTGACGGCACGGTGCCGCCGGGCACCGTCATGATCGCAGAGGATCTGGAAAGCCGCTTCCGGGTGTCCCGCAGTGTCATCCGCGAGGCGATTCGAGTGCTGGAGTCGATTGGCCTAGTTGCTTCGATCAAGCGCGTTGGCACACGCGTGCAGCCGAAATCGCGGTGGAATGCGCTTGACCCGCAGTTGATCCGGTGGCGCCTCGCCTCGCAGGAGCAGGGAGCGCAGTTGCGTTCGCTTACGGAGTTGCGCGCTTCGGTTGAGCCGTCTGCGGCGCGCCTGGCTGCGACGCACGCCCCTGAGGAGATCGCCGTCTTGCTCCTTGACCTAGTTGCGCAGATGCGCAATGCCGCCACCGCTGGGGATCGCGTGACGTTCACGGAGTTAGATATCGAGTTTCACCGCCATGTGCTGCGTTGCTCCGGCAACGACATGTTTGCAAGTCTGGACTCCGCGATCGCCGAGGTCATACGCGGCCGCACCGAGCACGGCATGATGCCGAAGCATCCGTCGCAGGCGACGCTGGCTCGCCACGAGGGCGTTGCACGCGCGATTGCGCAGCATCAACCCGAGTTGGCGCGGGAGACCATGGCACAGATCATGGATCGCACCACCGAGGAACTCTCCTCCGTGTGGGCGGACTCGCCGCGCACATTCTTCTGATTTCTAACTGCTTGACGACGATCCTGCCGCCCTGCTTAGCCCTCTCGCCCGGGTAGTGGGCAGGGGTAGGCAGCAGAATAAATCAGACTTATACTTGTTTTAGCCCTTCCGCACATGCGCTTTCCGCGCGGTTTGAACCGGCGAGCGGAGCATGATCTAGCGGATTCACCACCTAACAAGGAGCATCTGTGTCCGAGGCTAAGGCAAACATCGGCGTTGTTGGTATGGCAGTCATGGGTTCCAACCTGGCCCGTAACCTCGCATCCCGTGACGGCAACACCGTCGCGATCTACAACCGATCCGTGGAAAAGGCGCACGCCGTTGCGCAGGCACACCCAGAGGCGAACTTCATTGTTGGTGAGTCCGTTCAGGACTTCGCCGACAAGCTGGCCAAGCCACGCACCGCAATCATCATGGTCAAGGCTGGAGGCCCAACCGACGCCGTGATCAACCAACTCGTTGAGGTGTTCGAGCCGGGCGACATCATCGTTGATGGCGGAAACGCTCTGTTCACCGACACGATCCGCCGCGAAAAGGCTGTCAGCGAGACCGGCATCCACTTCGTTGGAGCAGGTATCTCCGGTGGTGAGGAGGGCGCACTGAACGGGCCTTCGATCATGCCCGGTGGCCCTGCGGAGTCCTACGAGACCCTTGGCCCGATCCTCTCCTCGATTGCCGCTGTCGCCGAGGGCGAGCCATGCGTGACCCACGTGGGCACCGACGGCGCTGGCCACTTCGTCAAGATGATCCACAACGGCATCGAGTACGCGGACATGCAGCTCATCGCCGAGGCATACGACCTGCTGCGTAACGTTGCCGGCCTGTCCACTGACGAGATCGCTGACGTGTTCACGCAGTGGAACAAGGGCGAACTCGAGTCGTACCTGATCGAGATCACCGCCGAGGTGCTCCGCCAGAAAGACGCTGAGACCGGTAAGCCACTCGTTGACGTGATCCTCGATGCGGCTGGTTCCAAGGGAACCGGCGTGTGGACCGTTCAGACCGCTCTCGGTTTGGGTGTTCCCGTGTCCGGTATCGCCGAGGCCGTTTTCGCCCGTGCCGTATCGTCCAAGCCTGCTCAACGCGCAGCAGCCGCTAATCTTCCCGGCCCAGCACAGGCAGCCGCGATTGAGGATAAGGCAGCGTTCATCGAGGACGTCCGCCAGGCACTGTACGCCTCCAAGATCGTGGCCTACAGCCAGGGCTTCGACGCCATCATCGAGGGCGCGAAGGAATACGGCTGGGACATCAAGAAGGGCGACATCGCCAAGATCTGGCGGGCCGGCTGCATCATCCGCGCTCAGTTCCTCAACCGCATCACCGAGGCGTACGCACAGGACAACGACCTCGTCGTACTGCTCGCTGCGCCTTACTTCACGGACGCCGTCACCAAGGCCGAGCAGGCATGGCGTCGCGTGGTCGTGAAGGCTGTCGAGTCGGGCATTCCTTCGCCTGCGTTCTCCTCCTCGCTCGCCTACTACGACGGCCTGCGTGCCGAGCGTCTGCCAGCGGCCCTTGTCCAGGGACAGCGCGACTTCTTCGGAGCACACACCTACAAGCGCATCGACAAGGAAGGCACCTTCCACACCCTGTGGTCCGGTGACCGTTCCGAGGTCAGTGCGCAGGACACTCACTGATCTAAATCCTTAGAGCGCACTGGCTCCCCTGAGGCTACTCGGGGGAGCCAGTGCGCTCTTGCGTGTGAGGTTACTTCTGCGCAGCCGCGTAAGCTGCGGCAACCGCATCGTTAACAATCTCGCTATCACGCAGGTTCACCCCGCGGGCGAGAGCGGCATCCGCCGCGAGCGCCTCGTCCACTCCACCTGCGAGGTGCAGCACATACGGAAGGGTTGCGTTCGTGAGTGCAATCGTGGAGGTGTTCGGCACCGCGCCAGGCATGTTGGCGACACAGTAGAACACGGAGTTGTGGACCGTGTAGGTGGGATCGTCGTGCGTGGTGGGCCGCGAGTCCTCGAAGCACCCTCCCTGGTCAATCGCAATGTCGAGCAGCACGGAGCCAGGCTTCATGCGGGCAACCATCTCGTTGGTGACGATCTTGGGTGCAGCGGCACCGGGCACCAGCGCAGCGCCGATCACGACATCAGCATCGGCGACTGCCTCGGCAACCACAAGCGCCGTGGAACGCAGGGTCGTGACCCGGCCATTGAACCGGGAGTCCAGTTCGCGCAGGCGTTTGACCGAGATGTCGAGGATGGTCACATCCGCGCCCAAGCCGAGAGCGGACTTCGCGGCAGACTCCCCCGCCGCACCACCACCGATGACCACGCACTTGCCGCGGGGCGTTCCCGGGACGCCACCGAGCAAGATTCCCGAACCGCCGTTGGCTCGTAGCAGATGATACGTGCTGACCTGTGCGGAGAGCCGTCCAGCGACCTCGGACATGGGTGTCAGCAGCGGAAGTGAGTTGTCGTCGAGTTGCACCGTCTCGTAGGCGATTGCGGTGGTTCCAGCATCCCGCAGCGCAGTGACCAGGTCCGGCACGGCGGCTAGGTGCAGGTAGGTGAAAAGCGTAAGATCCGGGCGCAGGAACCCGTACTCACCTGGCACCGGCTCCTTTACCTTGAGAACCAACTCTGCAGCCCACGCTTCTGCCGCGGTTGGCACGATCTGGGCCCCCACTGACTCATACAGTGCGTCAGGAAAGGAGCTGCCCTCTCCTGCGCCGCGTTGGATCACCACGCGGTGTCCAGCGGTTACGAGTTCGGCAGCGCCCGCAGGGGTCAGGGCGACTCGATACTCGTTGTTCTTTACTTCGGTGGGTACACCTATGTGCATGTCCGCTCCTTGTGTGCTGCGATCACGTTAAGGCTATGTCAGCACAGCGCTTCCCCACAGTGGAAAGGCGCTACATAAACGAGGTGTAATGCACTTGTTACGGACAAGGTAGTGCAGCGGAGCGTAGGGGTTTCGCGAAGCAAGCCCCTACCGCAGCGAAACGGACGAAAGTTCGTAACTCAACAAGCACAGTTACGGACAAGGTAGTGCAGCGGAGCGTAGGGGTTTCGCGAAGCAAGCCCCTAC